>MSHM01000027.1:139478-161928 GCA_001941225.1 Oscillospiraceae bacterium Zagget12 | reverse complement strand
TTAACTAAAGAACAACTTAATGGACAACCAATGGCAATAACAACTAGCAGAGGTTGTTATGGGGATTGCTCATTTTGCAGCATATCCAGCTTTTATAAATTAAATGGAGAGATTAAGCAAACATATAGAAGTGCTGATTCTGTCGCTAATGAAATACGATTGTTAGTTAAACATTATAATATTGATTCACTAAAAATTGTTGATGATAATTTTTTTCGTGATAATTCAGATGCATTTCTTGAAAGTTTAGCAAATCAAATTGAAGATTTGAATATTTCAATTAGGTTGTCTGCAAGACCTAATGATATTACAGAAAACAGAGCGAGATTATTAAAGAAGATGGGTGTAACTATTGTAGGAATAGGAGCAGAAAGTGCAGATGAACAATCACTGAAGTTTTTTAATAAAGGAATAGGTATTGAGGCAAGTGACAATGCTATTGAGATATTAAACAAATATGGAATTACTTGTCTGGTGAATTATATTATGTTTAATCCGATAATCGATTTAAATGGACTTGAGAAAAATCTTGATTTTGTTGACAAATATCAAGCTACGTCGGTGTTTCATAGAATTAATTCTCATCTTTGGATTCGTTCGACAGATCCTTTGGTTAATAAATTGGTTGATTATAAACTATGCGACAGAGTGGGATTTCCGTATGTTGAATGTAGGTATTTAAATGAAAATGTCTATCAAATAATGGAGCTGTTTGATAAATGGTGTAATCATAATATGAAGGAGTATTATGAGAATGTTGACATTCTTATGGCAAAAGGAATCCCGGGAAATGAAACATATGATGCAATATATCGAAAAATATTACAAGAAGATATTTTTATCTTACGCAACTTGATTCAATTTGCGAATAGAAATGAACTGAAGAAGAAAGGAGATAAGTATATTTCAATGTGTATAGCTGCGAGTGATATATTGGAATTATGCAATGAATAATGATAGTTTATTTGATAAATATGCCATTTTTTGAAGAGGAATATACTACATTCTCTGAGAAATGGGAGTATATAGAGGATGAGTATTTGGGAGTGGGAATTGTACAGAAAATACTCGAAAAAGCAGAATGTGAAGTCATAGTTAACAGAGCCAATTCAATTAAAGAAATGGTATTTACAACGCACGATGTTATGCCTGATGTTGTAATGATTTCAGTGATGCAGACTTCAGCACGATTAACCTACCGGTTTGTCAATGAACTTAGGGACAGTGGGTGGAATGGAAAGATATTCATCGGTGGTTGGTTTGCAAAGATGGCATGGAGAGAAATTTTTATACATGAATGGGCTGTTGATTATGTTTGTTATTGCGATGCGGAGATGGTGTTGGATAAATGGATTTGCCATCCGGATAAATTCATAGTTGGTATTGCAACAAAGAACAACTATAATCTGCATGATAAGATAAGTATAAATGAGATCAGACAGAATAATGATTGGCCTGCTCGATATGTGGAATCTTCAAGAACGGCAGGAAGAAATACATATTGTATAGAAACAAGCCGTGGGTGTCCACATTCTTTTTGCACCTTTTGTAGTCAGTCATGTGGAAATATCATCAATAATAAGTGGACTCCATTACCGTTAGAAATAGTAAAAGGACAAATCACAGAATTACATAATAAGTATGGGGCAACCAGATTTTCCACTACAGATGATGATTTACTTGGACCATTAGAAAATATAGAGGAAAGAGCAAGAAAAATTCATGACCTTATTATTAATCTGCCGTTCAAAATAACATTTTCGTCATCTATTTCCGTAAAGGCCGCTACAAACGGAATTGTACTGGACTTATTACAAGATGCCGGACTGGAACAGTTATGTGTTGGATTTGAATCGGCAGATGAAAAACAGTTAAGGAGATATGGTAAACAACAATCTCTTGAGGATAATTATTTGGCTGCGAGAGAGGTGCGAAATAGAAATATTCCCATACTACCGGGATTGATAACATTTGATCCTTTTGCAACAAAAGATACAGTGGAGAAAAATTTGAAATTTCTATTTGATGAATTGGGGCATTATGATTTGGGGAAGTTGACAAAAAAACTTCATATCTTAACAGGAACGCCAATGGTGAAAATGATTAAAGATGCAGGGTTGCTTCGAGGAGATTATCTATATTATGATTATGAATTTAAAAATGAAGAAGTATTGAGATTGTATAAAGCATTTACATCATATACGGAAAAAGTAAAAGATATTCAGAAACGGGCAAATTACAAGAAAATGCAACATAATAAAAAAATAGGGATACATCATCGTAATGTAGCGGAAGCAATATTAATCGATAGCAAATGGGAAGATATTGCAGATGGCGAGATTAATCACATGATAGAAGAAATGAGGGAATAATGCAGGATGAGGAAATGGAATATTGGCTGGGGAGCAGTTTCGCATTGTAACATGAATTGTCAATTCTGCTATAGTAAGCATAGAAGAAAATATAGTAATGATTTGGTTTTTGATGATTGGATTAAATTTATTGATGAAAATCATTCTAAGATTAATACCATAAATTATGGAACAGGGGAAAATACTCTGGAAGATAATTGGTTTAAATTGGTTTCTTATATTAGGGAAAATTATCCGGGAATTAGACAAGCATTAACAACGAATGGATATTTATCAGAAGCAGTGAAAAATCCGAAAAATATGCAAATTTTCATAGATGCCGTTGATGAGGTGGATGTATCATTAGATTTTTGTGATGAAAAAAACATAATGAGTTTCGAGGGCAACCAAAAGCATATGAGTGGGCGATAAGGGCGCTTGAGTTATGTAAGAAATATAATAAATCAACAACAATAGTGTTTTTGGGTAGCGCGAAGAATGTGACACATGAAAATATTGATGGTCTATTTAGAATTGCAAAAAAATATGGTGCAATTCTAAGAATGAATATGTATAGACCTACTGAAGGTGTAGATGATTTCTCAAAGGAGTTCATTGTTTCTTATGATACGTATGTAGATGCTTTAAAATATATTGAAAATAATTATCGTATTATTTCAATGAATGATGCATTGTTTTCATCGTTTTTGACAAACGTAACTGTCGAAGATCCATCGGGAGATAGGAGTATAAGAATTTTAGCAGATGGAAGTATTACACCAAGTACATATTTGATTGATGAAAATTTTGTAATCGCTAATATTAAAGAACATTGTGTTTTAGAAAAGATTGAAGAAAGCGGTCTTTTGTCGGGGTTAATAGATAAAATAATACCGGAAGAATGTAAAGGATGTGTTTACGAGAAGACATGTGCCGGAGGAGTGTATGATAGAAGGTATCTTTGGTACGGAACCTTATATAAGAAAGATCCATATTGTCCGGGTATTTTTTGTGAAAAGACTAAGAATCCGTTAAAAATAACAGTTACAGATTTTAATTCTGTACATGACGGATATTTACCTACTATTTTTTTTAAAGCCAAGGGGGATTAAGATATGCATGAATTTGATGAAGAGTTTTGGGAGTTAATAGATAAACTATTTGCAAATTGCAATATTGAAATAGACAGACCAAAAGGATCTGCACATCCAAAGTATACAGATTATATTTACCCACTGGATTATGGATTTCTTAAAGGTACGGTCTCATCTGATGGCTCAGGAATTGATGTATGGGTTGGCAGCAGTGATAATAAAATTGTAACCGGTATTATTAGCTCAGTTGATTTTATTAAGCGGGATTCGGAGATTAAGATTCTTTATGCATGTACGTCGAAGGAAATTGAACTAATATATAAGGAGCATAATCGAAGTGATGGCATGAAAGGAATATTGTCAATTAGAAAATAAATTATGTTTTGAATGCCAGCCACAAAAAATGGACAGAAAGATACTGCAAAAACGAAAATAAATGCTGTAATATTATTTGTCCTATTTAAAAATTAAAACAAATTGATGATGTATGTTTTACGCATATGCAAAAGGATAAATTTGTTTCGCGCTACGGCGTGTAAAATTATTTGGGCTGTAGGCAAAGATACCACCTGCCTACAGCCTTATTTTTGTCTTACGGAATCTATATTAAAAGCCCAATACAGGCTGTAATTGTCTGCCCTCCAACGCCGCAAGAGCGGCATCGGGGAGCTTTTCAAAGTCGGCTACAAGCGAATTCGGCTTTTTTATGTAGTCGTCCTGAGAGAAAGGCAGAAAATATAGATTTTTATAATTCAAAAGAGCGCCGATATTTTTAGCCGCGCTGCCCAAGCCGTCATTGGTGGATACCGCGATAAGCACGGGCTTTTGATTGCGTAAATGAGCCTTGACGGCGAGAGTAACAGTCGTGTCGGCGATGCCGTTTGCTATTTTGGCGAGCGAGTTGCCCGTGCAGGGAAGAACCACCAGCAAATCAAGCATATTTTTGGGACCTATCGGCTCGGCATCTTTGATAGTGTATATTATATCGTTTCCGGTTATGTTTTTTATAAGACGGCGAAAGTCCTCGGCTTTGCCGAAACGCGTATCCGTGTTGTAGGACATTTCGCTCATAATAGGAATTACGTTCGCGCCCGTCTGCGTCAGTGTTTTAAGCGCGTCGAGCGCTTTTTGAAAGGTGCAGAAGGAGCCGCACATTGCAAAACCTATCGTTTTATTTTCCCAGTCCATTTTTTACACCCCCAATTCATTTATAATATTCATAATGGTATCTTTAATAATCGCTCCGGAAGTGGACGGAGCCGTTTTGCCGGGCAATGAAAGCGCCCATATCACCTTTACGCCGTAAGCCTTTGCCGCCTCAAAATCCACTCCGCCGGGCTTTGAGGCAAGGTCAATGATGAGAGCGTCCTTTTTCACCCTCGAAAGCATTTCATCGTCAAGTATCAGCACCGGCACGGTGTTGAAAATTATATCAAATTCATCTATATGATTTTTCAGCTCGCCAAGCGGCAGCGGCGTGTAGCCGTGCCCCTCAATCATTGCGAGGTCGGCGTATTTACGCGCCTCGACATACGTCTGCGCGCCCATACCGCATAAATCCCTTGAAAGAATTTTACCTATTTTGCCGTAGCCGAGTACAAGACTCTTACTTCGGTGAATGGTTATCGGCGTTTCGGATATGGCTATTTCAATCGCTCCCTCCGCCGTAGGTATGGCGTTTCTTATTGCAAGCTCCTCGCGTTTCAGATAATCGCGGTAAGCGATGCTGTTATCCTCCAGTGCTTTTTGCAGATTGGGCTGTATTTGTCCTCCGAACACTATTGCCGACGGATTTACGCCGTATATAAATTCCTCAACGGTCATAGGCGAAAGGGAATACGGTGAATTTATCGTAACTCCGTCGAAGGTGACGGGCACGGGAAGTATAATAATATCGGCGCTCATAACGAAATCCTTATCCTGTTCGGATTCAAGAGTATCAAGCCGAATATCCTTGTCAAAGCCGTATAGAAAAACATGATAACCCTCTGCTTTCAGCAGAGCGGCAATGGTAAGCTGTCTTAAATCTCCGCCGATTACGGAAACTGTTTCAAACATAATGTAGCCTCCTTATATGGTTTTTGTTGCTTTATATAATATGAAATACGCCGTTGTTTTGTTCAACAACGGATTAAGGCACAAATTGAGCGTGTCACAATAAAATCACATAAATGTAATTGACAAGCGTCATAATTTGTCATATAATTGCTAATGTTTAGAAATGCTTTACAGGGGAGAAAAAATAATGAATGTATTTTTGATGATTGTAATTTTGCTTGCCGGATTTGTGCTTTTGGTAAAGGGCGCGGATATATTCGTGGACGGAGCTTGCGACCTGTCGGCAAAGCTGAGAATACCGGCGTACATTGTGGGACTTACGGTGGTTGCGTTCGGCACAAGTCTGCCGGAGGCGGCGGTGAGCATCACCGCGTCATTGCAGGGGAGCAACGAGATAGCCATAGGAAACGTAATAGGCTCCAATACCTTTAACACGCTTGTGGTTCTCGGAACGAGCGCGCTCTTCGCGCCTGTGGCGGTGAAAAAGAATATTCTTAAACGCGACTTCCCGTTTTGCCTTGTAATAACCGTTTTGATGCTCGTTCTGATGATGACAATGAACGGCGGCGAGGTCGCTCTTACAAGATTTGACGGCATAATTCTTCTGATTGTATTCGCCGCGTTTATGATAAGCTCGGTTATAGCCGGAAAAAGAGAGGCTAAAGAGGAAGTAAGAGCCGCAAATGAAGACAAAAAGGACGTTTCGTGGCTTAAATGCGCACTGTTTATATTGATAGGACTTGTATGCGTTATCGCGGGCGGACAGCTTACGGTGAACGGCGCGAAGTCGTTGGCGCGTATGGCGGGACTGAGCGAAACGGTAATAGGACTCACTGTGGTGGCGATAGGGACGTCCCTGCCGGAGCTTGTGACGTCTGTGGTTGCCGCACGCAAAAAGCAGAATGATATAGCGGTGGGCAATGTGATAGGCTCGAATGTTTTTAATATTTTGTTTATTTTGGGCATATCTTCCGTGATAGGAACGATAACGACCGACGGCTACGCGGTTGTAGACACCTGTGTGCTGATAGGAATATTCCTTGTTACGTACATATTCTCGCTTGTCAATAAAAAAATAAACCGCCCCGCCGGAGTGGTTATGATAGGCATATATATCGCTTATACCGCGTATCTTTTGATAAGATAAACAAAAAGGGAATGTATCGCTCTTGAGCATATACATTCCCTTTAATTATGCGTTTAACATTCCTTATCCCAAAGCTCTTTGTAAAATTCAACATAGTCCGTGTTGCCCTGCTTAACGCAGTCTATTGCCGAGCGCGGGTGAACATTAAGTATGCCCGTAAGAAGATACGGTATATCATATCCCCAAACAAGTCCTTCGGCTTTCAGCTTAAGCATTTCCTCCTGCACAAACCTAAGCACGGGAGTGATTTTGTACTTCGGGTTTTTCAAAAATCCCATAAGCGCCTCCATAGCGCAGTTGCCGGCGCCTCTGCCCATACCGCTCATAGTGGCGTCAAGCATACTTACGCCCATCGCTGTTGCCTCGATTGTGTTCGCGAATGCCATTTGCTGATTGTTGTGAGCGTGTACACCGATTTTCTTGTTGTACTTTTGACCGACCTCGGTATGCATCTCCGCAAGCGAGCGTATCTGCTCGGGATACATTGAACCGTAGCTGTCAACAATGTAAATCATATCGACGCTGCTCTGACCGATAAGCTCGAGAGCCTGCTGAACGTCCTTGTCGTTCGATGTGGAAACAGCCATTATGTTGATGCTGGTTTCGTAGCCCTTTCTCTTGCAGTATTCAGCCATATCGATTGCCGCGGGAATGGTGTTGATATATGTCGCGACGCGTACCAAATCAATCACGCTGTCCTTGCGGTCAAGAATATCATGCTCCAAATCCGTTCTTCCCACGTCAGCCATAACGGAAATCTTCATATCCGTGTCGTTGTCGCCGACGATACCTCTTATTGATTCCTCATCGCAGAACTTCCATTTTCCGAATTTGTTCACATCAAAAAGCTCCTTTGATGCCTTGTAGCCAAATTCCATATAATCTACGCCTGCGTCTACGTTTGCCTTGTAAAGCTTTTTCACAAACTCGTCTGTGAAGTAAAAGCTGTTTACAAGTCCGCCGTCGCGGAGCGTCGCATCTAAAACCTGAATATCGGGTCTGTACGACAATAATGTTCCTTTTTGTGGTGCCATTGTTTTTTCCTCCTACCGTACTACATTATTTTTCTGCTCATTCAGAAAAACACATATATTTTATCAGATTTTATGTAAAAAATCAAGTCTTTTTTATTAAAAGGTGCGGACACATTTTTTTAATAACCGATTTTAATTTGCGATATTATTTCATTATACAATATTTTTCTGCTCGCAGGGTTTACACGGGAAAGAAAAATTGGTATAATAACCTATATTGAAATGAATTATCGGATAAAACACGCGGAAAGGATTTGATATAGATGTCAAGAACCATAGCGGCAATATCGACGCCTATGGGCGTGGGCGGCATAGCGGTTATACGCTTAAGCGGCGCGGACGCGGTTGAAATAGCGGACAAGGTATTTTCCGGAAAGAGGAAACTGTCCGAATGTGAAACGCATACCGTGCATTACGGATTTATAAAAAACGAGCGCGGAGAAAAGATAGACGAGGTGCTTGCGACGCTTATGAGGGCGCCAAAGACCTTCACGCGCGAGGACGTTGTTGAAATCAGCACCCACGGCGGATATTCGGTGTCAAGGGCGGCTCTTGACGCGTTGATACGCGCCGGAGCATATCCCGCTCAAGCCGGCGAGTTTACCAAAAGAGCGTTCTTAAACGGCAGGATAGACTTGACGCAGGCGGAGGCTGTAATAGACATTATCAACTCAACAAACGAGGCGGCGCAGAGAAACGCGCTTTCTCAGCTTGAAGGCTCGCTTTCCAAGGAAATAGACGGAGTGAGAAAGAAACTGGTACATCTCGCGGCGCAAATGCAGGTAAGCATAGATTATCCCGATGAGGATTTGGAGGATATAACGGTAAGCGATATACGCGCCGTATCCGCCGAATGTAAAAACAGGATTGACAGGCTTTTAAGCACCGCGGACAGCGGTAAAATACTGCGCGACGGCATAAGGACGGTTATAGTCGGCAAGCCGAATGTCGGCAAATCGTCGCTCTTAAACTCGCTTGCGCGCGAGGAAAGAGCCATTGTTACCGACGTCGCGGGAACAACGAGGGACACTATAGAGGAGTATATAAATCTTGACGGAATACCGCTTATTCTCATTGATACCGCGGGTATACGGAAAACCGACGACGCTGTCGAAAGGATAGGCGTTGAGAGGTCAAGGAAATCCATAGAGGACGCCGATTTTGTAATCGTGGTGATAGACGGCAGCAGCTTTTTTGACGACGAGGACACGGAAATACTTCGCGCGACGAAAAATAAAAAGAGGATTGTTCTTATAAACAAAACAGACCTCGGACAGAGCAAATACGCCGAGGCGGTAAGGGCTAAGTCGGCGGGCAGCACGGTGCTTGAGATAAGCGCGAAAACGGGAATAGGTCTTAGAGAGCTTGCCGATGAAATACGCAAGATATACAACCTCGGCGAAATCGCCAAATCTGACGTAAGCGTGATAACCAATATGCGCCACAAAACGGCGCTTATCAAAGCGGGCGAGGCGCTTGAAAGAACCGTGGAGGCGCTTGATATGAATATGCCGCAGGACATCGCGTCAATCGACATAAACATCGCGATAGACGCTTTGGGCGAGATAACCGGCGAAACCGTTTCGGATGATATTGTCGCGGAAATATTCCATAATTTCTGTGTGGGAAAGTGATTTATTCACTTTGTGAATTATTATACATCACTTTGAAGAAAATTTCAAAATAAGTATTGCTATTTGCGCGAATTTTTGGTATTATGGTATTATTAAAATTTATGGGGAGTTGAGAATATGTCTGCTTGGCTTACGGGACTGTGGAACGGTTTTATTTTCGCGTTTAACTCGACATTTATTCTTGAGGGACGATGGAAATGGTTCGTGAGCGGCTTGGGTTACACGCTGCTTATATCGCTTTTCGCGGTTTTGCTGGGATTGATTTTGGGAATACTCGCGGCTTTGGGCAAGCTGTCGAAATTCAAGGTGCTAAAGGCGATTTCGGGAGTATATGTGGACGTTATCAGAGGCACGCCGACCATGGTTCAGCTTTTGATAATCTACTACATAATTTTTGCGAATATACCCATTGCCAAATGGTTCGTCGGCGTTATCGCGTTCGGCATAAACAGCGGCGCTTACATAGCGGAAATCGTGCGCGGCGGCATACTTTCCATAAATATCGGACAAACCGAGGCGGGACGCTCGCTCGGTCTTACGTCCGCGCAGACAATGAAGAATATCATTATGCCGCAGGCAATCAAAAATATACTTCCGGCGCTTGCAAATGAGTTTATTGTGCTTATCAAGGAAACAGCCGTTATAGGTATGGTTTCAAACATTGACCTTGTCGGCGCGGCGAGAAAGGTGCAGAGCCTTACATATGATTTCGCGTTCCCGCTTATATCCATTGCCGTGATTTATTATGTTGTAATAAAGATACTCAGCACAATTCTCAATAAGCTTGAGGCGAGATTGAGAAAGTCCGATAGAAGATAGGAGTGACGGGAAATGATTAAGGTTGCGGGTTTGAAAAAGTCCTTCGGCGAGCTGGAGGTTTTAAAGGGAATAAATCAGCATATAAAAAAGGGCGAGAAGGTCGTCGTCATAGGACCCTCCGGCTCCGGTAAATCCACATTTTTGAGATGCCTTAACTTGCTTGAGGTGCCGACCGAGGGCGAAATACTTATCGAGGGCGAGAGCATCACCGCTCCGAAAACAAATGTAAATAAGATTCGCGAGAAAATGGGAATGGTGTTTCAGCAGTTCAATCTGTTTCCGCACCTGAGCATTTTGGATAATATCACGCTCGCGCCGATGAAGGTTAAGAAAAAAAGCCGAGAAGAGGCTGAAAAGCTGGCGCGTGAGCTTTTGCGAAGAGTCGGACTTGAGGATAAGGCGGACGCCTATCCCGCGCAGCTTTCGGGAGGTCAGCAGCAGAGAATAGCGATTGCGCGCGCTCTCGCGATGGAGCCGGATATTATGCTGTTCGATGAACCCACGTCCGCGCTCGATCCGGAAATGGTAGGAGAGGTGCTGTCCGTTATGAAGGACCTTGCCGACGCGGGTATGACGATGGTGGTTGTCACACACGAAATGGGTTTCGCGCGTGAGGTAGGCTCCAGAGTTTTGTTTATGGACGAGGGCATTGTCCAGGAGGAGGGAACGCCCGATGAGGTATTCTCAAATCCCAAAAACGAAAGAACAAAATCGTTTTTGAGCAAGGTTTTGTGATGTATTTTACACGTATGTGTTAAAATAAAAAAATATTTTTTGGAGGATTTTAAAATGAAAAAGAAATTGGTAAAATTGGTATCATTGTCGGCTGCGGCGATAATGGCTGTTGCGGCTCTCGCAGGCTGCGGCAGCAGCGATGACACGCTTGTTATGGGTACAAACGCGGCATTCCCGCCGTTTGAGTACACAACGTCCGAGGGACTTGTTGACGAGTTTGACGGAATCGACGTTGCTATCGCGCTGAAAATCGCGGAGAGTATGGACAAAACCCTTGTAATCGAGGATATGGAGTTTGACGGACTTATAGCGTCTGTTAAGACGGGCAAGATTGATATGGCAGTGGCAGGTATGACCGCTACAGAGGAAAGAGCGCAGAGCGTTGACTTCTCGGATACATACTTTGTTGCGTCACAGGTAATTCTTGTAGCGCAGGATAACGAGGATATATTGTCGGCTGCCGACCTTTTGAACGATAAGACAGTCGGCGTTGTTTTGGGATATACGGGCGACTCCATCGTTACTTCAACATTGGGCGTTGCGGAGGATAAGATTACAAGAGCGAACAGAGCTATTGACATTGTTCAGGACGTAAAGAACGGCAAGCTTGACGCTGTTGTTGTTGACTCGGCTACGGGTAAAGCATTGGCTGAAAAGAACGATTTAAAGGTTGTTGAGGACCCGACTGTATTCGATACAGAGGAGTATGCTATAGCGGTTCAGAAGGGCAACACGGAATTGCTTGACGCAATCAACGCGGTTCTTGCCGAAATGAAAGAAAACGGCGAAATCGACGCTTTGGCTGAACAGTACAACTAATTAAATGCTTAAAACGCCCAAAACAGCAGCGCTGTTTTGGGCATTTTTATCTTGCGGAGGACGTAAAAATGAGATTGGATAAATATATTTCCGGCTGCGGTTACGCGAGCCGCAAGGAGGTTAAAAAGCTTGTGCGGCTGGGCGCGGTGACCGTTGACGGAGAAATCGCGAAAAAGCCGGATACGGACGTGCCGGAGGACGCCGAGGTCAGAGTGAACGGAGAAAAGCTTTGCTACCGTGAATTTGTGTACCTTATGCTGAATAAGCCCGCGGGCTGCGTCAGCGCGGTGTTTGATAAAAAATATCCGGTTGTTACCGATTTTGTGGGCGAGGAATACAGGCATTTCGGCGTGTACCCCGTCGGCAGACTCGATATTGACACGGAGGGACTTTTGATTTTGACGAATGACGGACAGTTCGCCCATGAAATGACGTCGCCGAAAAAGAATGTGTATAAAAGATATTTCGCCGTGCTTGATAAGCCCATGGAGGAAAGCGACATTGAGGCGTTTGCAAAGGGAATGGAGTTTAAGGACTTCACCGCCAAGAGCGCAAAGCTGGAAATTACCGAAAATCCGCGCGAGGTGTATATCGAGATTGCCGAGGGAAAATTTCATCAGGTAAAGCGAATGTGCGAGCGCGTCGGAAAAACGGTCACATATTTAAAGCGTGTTGCAATAGGCGGACTTGAGCTGGACGAAACCCTTGAAAAAGGAGAAATCCGTGAGCTTACAGATGAGGAATTAAGAAAAATTTAAAATGATTGCCGTATTGCGGCGGTCATTTGTTATTTGAATTGCAATCAAGCATTATCTCATAGGGGGGAGCTGACGCAAATTTTATTTTTATTAATTCGCGATGAGCCGTAATTTATCTTTACAAATAAATCAAATTATGATAAAATACATTTGCAACACAAAATTTAATAAAACACATTAAAAGTGTACATTTTTTATGATAAAAATGCATGCTCTGTTTTTCGTATACTTTTATTGTGTATTGAATTTTGTGTTGCAGCAAAGGAGCAATGCGTTTTTGGTGCGTTGCTCTTGCGGCGCACTTTTTAATTGCGCCGAAAAAACAGCTTTGATGTTGCGGCACACATACAAAGAGGGACTGCCGAGCTGCGGCAGTCCCTTATTTTCGGGGCTTGGAACTTGCAAAGTGATATGGTTTTACCTTAAACAAAAAAAACATCTCTCTGTTGTTCCGCTTTTGCCCTAAAATATTAGATTTATAACAAAATTTTTCTTGTAATATTTCGATTTATATGCTATACTAAAATTGCCAAACATATTTGAATATTTTTCTGTATTTTAGGTTGTATGTTTTTAACTTTGTTAAAAACGCAAGCTCTTTTTAGCACACAATCTAAGATATAGTGATACTGATTCGAATATGTTTGGCGACCTATTCGGGGCAAGCGTTTTTGGTGCGTTTGTTTCGACAGGCGCACTTTTTTAATTGCGCCGCAAAAAAAAAACAGCTTTGATGTTGCGGCACACATACAAAGAGGGACTGCCGAGCTGCGGCAGTCCCTTATTTTCTGGATTGCAATCGAGCGGTATTCGCCCCTTAAAAGCTGAGGCTCTAAGCTTGCGCCCCGCAATTATCCTTTAAAAATTTTCGCGCTGCGTTCCAATATACCGTTCACGCATGCGAGCACAACGCCGTAATTTGTAATCGGCACATTGTTTTCAAGGCAAAATTCAATTCTGTTGTTCATCGACCTTGAATTTATCATACAGCCGCCGCAGTGTATCACCAAATCATATTCGGATAAATCCTTCGGGAAATCCTGATGGACATAGTAATCAAATTCGAGCTTTTTACCGGTATATTTTTGCAGCAGCTTTGGTATCTTCACTCTTCCTATATCCTCGTGAGAGCTGTTGTGCGTGCACGCCTCCGCCATAAGTATTCTGCTGCCGTCCTTAAGACCTTTAATCGCGTCTGCGCCGGCTATGAGCTTTGATAAATCACCCTTCATACTTGCCATCATCATAGAAAAGGACGTGAGCATAATGCTTTCCGGAACAACCGACGCGACAAATTTAAACGCTTGAGAATCGGTTACTACCAAATCCACTTTGTTTTGCTCTTTCAAAGCCTCCTCCAATTCCGTGTCGCGCACAACTACGGTTTTCATACCGTGGTCAAGGCAGTCGCGCAAAAACTGTACCTGAGGCAATATAATACGTCCTTTCGGCGCCTCCGAGTCTATCGGAACAACCATAATTATCGTGCTGCCCGCAGGCAAAAGACCTCCAATCATTGTGTCGTCCTCGGGCTTTAGCTCGGACAGCCTTTTTTCAAGCGCGGCGCGCAGGTTTTCAACGGAGGAATTATCGAATACCGACACGAACATTGCATCGGGATATTTTTCCTTTAAGCCGTCCGTTCCTAAATCAGCCTTTGTAAACACGAGCATATGCGCGAGGTGTTTCTTTTCAAACTGTTTCTTAATCTCGGAATACGAATCCTCGTCAAAATCGTCAACGGGCGCGGCATATATGGCAAAATCGGTTTTTTCAAGAATTTTTTCGGTCTTTTCCATACGCTTTGCGCCTATATCGGTCATATCGCCTAGCCCCGCCGTATCGGTGAGTGCGATAGGTCCGTAGGGAATCAGCTCCATTGCCTTTGTGACAGGGTCGGTGGTGGTGCCCTTTTCGGCGGATACTATCATCATATCCTGACCTATGAGCTTGTTGAAAAGGGAGGACTTGCCCGCGTTGGTGTTGCCGAAAATAGATACGTGCGTTCTGAATGCCAAAGGTGTTTTTTCCATAATTACATCTCCTATACAAAACAGAGCCGTTCTTTGTGAACGGCTCTGCTCAAAGTTTAAATCAAATTATTCAGCCGATTCGTCGGTTGCGTCCTCTGCATCGGTATCTGTTGTATCGTCCTCAGACTCGGTATCCTCATCTGTATCCTCATCTGTTTCCGTATCGGATTCCGTTTCGGTATCCTCATCGGTATCCGTGTCTGTTACCGTTGTATCGTCTGTAACAGTATCTGTGTCGGTTGTTGTATCGTCCGCAACAGCGTCGGTGTCGGTTGTTGTGTCGTCCGCAACAGCGTCGGCGGAGTTAATTACAAGCTCGGTTGTGTCAACAGCAAGGTCATCACCCTCGAAGGTTGTTGAAGTGGTTTCGTCAATGCTGTCTGCAAGCAATGATGTGTTATATCCGAGACGTGAGTGGTATCCGTTTGAAAGACTGAATGAACCCTCGCCGCCTGTCAATGACTTAAATGTAAGTTTCATAACGTGACCGTCGGTCTTAGCTGCCGCCTCCGAATCTATGGTGACAAATACAGCCTTTACATAACCATCGGTAAAGTCAGGGTTTGCAACGCCCATGGCATTGTCTATCGCGGTATCGCCGTTCATAAGCACAGCCTCTGCAAACTCAAAGCTTTCCTTGTCATATTTAACGGTCGCCGTAACGCCCGAGAGGAATGTATCCTCGGGAATATTAGCCGCGTCTATGTAAAGAGTTACCGTTTCGCCCTCAGCCGCCGTAAGCGTGTCCGCCGAAAGTGAAAGCGCGGGAGCGCTGTCCGAAACCGTCGCGCCGGTTGTTATGTCTATGGAATACGCGTCGCCGTCCCAAACAACATTTGCGTTAAGAGCCTCACTGATTGCTCTTAAAGGAATCATTGTTCTGTCGTTTATAATCTGCGGAGCCACATCAAGCGTCACCTGGGTTTCCGGAGCAACGAAGTCCTGACCCGAGAACAATGTGCCGAACATACCGCTTACATCGTATGTTTTCATTGTGCTGTCGTCAATGGTAAGTCTGATAACAGTCATACTGTCGGAGCTTGTAACCTCAACAAGACGATTATCGCCGTCCCATTCAACCTTTGCGCCCATAGCCTCAAATACGCCTCTTGCGGGAACAAGAGTTGTACCCTCGCCCAAAATTACGGGCGACTGATCCTCGAAGTATATCTCGCTGCCGTTTACGTATACCGCAGGAGCATTGTCCTCCGCCATAACCGCCGCCGAGCAGGATAACGCCAATGCCGCGGCAAGAGATATACTCAAAATTTTCTTTTTCATAAAAATACTTCCTTTCGTGATTTATACCGTTTGCCGGTAATATTACAGCATTATAACGTCCAAACGGAACATTTTATAATGCAATGAAAACATTATAACATAAAAAGTCGAAAGATACAACAAAAAAATTTGATTTTTGTATAGCAATAGCAATAAAAATGTAGTATAATAATGCATATATGTACAATTTAAAGAAAAACAGGAAAGGAAAAACGCTATGAACGCATTTTTTGAATATATAATTAAATATATACAGCTGCTGCGCGTAAGCGATTTTATCGACATACTTATAGTTGCGGTAATATTGTATTACCTTATAAATCTTATACGCGACACAAAGGCGATGCAGCTTGTGAAAGGTATAATTTTCCTGTTCATTGTATTCTTTGCCAGTCAATGGTTTAAGCTGAATGCGCTTAATTACATATTGGGCGGCGCGATGCAGATAGGCGCGTTCGCGATAATTGTAATATTCCAGCCGGAGCTGAGGAATTTGCTTGAAAGAATGGGACGCTTTAAGGTGGGCAAAATCATTGATTTCGCGGCGGACATATCCGACGAGGAAATGCCGCGCGTTATAGAGGACGTCGCGCAGGCGGCGGCGAATATGTCGGAAACAAAAACCGGCGCGCTTATAGTAATCGAACGCTCCACAAGGCTCGGAGAATATATAAGTACGGGAACAATGCTTGACGCCAATGTTTCCTGCGGACTTTTGGAAAATATATTTGTTCCGAATACGCCTCTGCATGACGGAGCGGTTATAATCAGGAACAATAAAATAGTGACGGCGGGCTGTCTGCTGCCGCTTACCGCGAACAATAATCTGTCGAGGGATTTGGGAACGCGCCACAGAGCCGCCATAGGCTTAAGCGAGGTTACGGACGCGGTCGTTATAGTGGTCAGCGAGGAAACGGGAAAAATATCCATAGCGCTCAACGGCTCTCTTACGAGAAATTTATCGCGGGAATCCTTGGCTAAGGCGCTGAAGAAGATAATTACTCAAAAGCCCGAAACGCAGGAAAAAATAGGTAAAATTATGTTTTGGAGGTCAAAATGAACAAGAGAAATCCAAGCAAGCCGCACAAAAAAAAGGTACAGACCGTCGCGCTGTCCGTTCTGCTTGCGGTAATAGTATGGTTTATGGTAATATACGTAAACGATCCCGACATAACCACGACGGTATCGAATCTCGATGTAAAATTCATTGGAGAAATGTCATTGCGGGATAAGCAGCTTGTTTTAACGGGCAGAAACAATATTCCGAATCTTTCGGTCACGGTTACGGGCAAGCGCAGCGACCTTATGAATTTTATGGACGATATTTATGTGCAGGTAAGCGTGAGCGACATAGACGAGGCGGGCGATTATGAGCTGACCGGCACCATATCCATTCCCACTACGCGCATAACGGTGGAAAAGGAGGATTACACCGACATTCCGATAAAGGTGGAACCGCTTGTAACAAAGGAAGTGGAGGTTACCGTAAAACAGACGGGAACGCTGAAAAACAAGATTGTAAAATCCGTTGTAAACACTCCCGCCGTGGTAATCACCGGAGCGGAAAACGAAATCAATACGGTTGGCGGGGCAATCGCGCCTATAGACATATCCGAGCTGGAAAATGACGGCGACGCAAGGGTGAATTATCTGCTTACCGATTCCGCCGGAGAGCTGATAAGCGAAAATGAAACAATAGAAACCGCGCGTTCCTTTGTGGAGGTTACCAACACCATATACGACGCCGAAACCTTACCGGTTGAGCCGATGCTTACGGCGGAGCTTGAGGAGGATTATATCCTGCACACCGATAAAACCGTGGTGACTCCGTCGAGCATAACGGTGGGCGTGACCGCCGACAATACGGACGAAAAGGTTATCGCGCGCATTGACCGCATCAGTGACGACGCCGAGGAATACACGGTTGAAACCTCAAACGGAATGTACATTCCGGAGGAGAGCAAAACCGTCAAGATAAAGGCGGACGTCGGCAAAAAGGTCGTTAAGGAGCTTGAACTTACCGTTGAGGCGGAAAACGTCGGCGAGGGCTTAACCGCCTATATTTTCGACGCGCTCACCGCCAAGGTATGGGGCGAGGAGGGACAGCTTTCCGCCGACAGCGTAAAAGCGGCGGTTGACGTTTCGGGACTTACCGCCGGCACATACACTCTTCCGGTAAAAGCAGAGGGCGAGAACGTCGGCTTTGACGGAGAATATACGGTAAATGTGACCATAGAATAGGAGATAATAATGAAAGATAAATTGGTAAGAGGAAACAGTACAGACGGAGCAATCCGCGTGTTTGCGGCGGTTACGACGGACCTTGTGAACGAGGCGCAGAGAATACACCACACCTATCCGGTTGCGACGGCGGCATTGGGACGCTTGCTCACCGCGGCGGCGATTATGGGCGCGGCGGGACTGAAAAACGAAACGGACAGTATGACGGTTCAGATAAAGGGCGAGGGTGAAATTCAAAATCTTGTTGCGGTGACGGATTGCCGCAGCCGCGTGAGAGGGTACGTGTCGAACCCGTATGTTGACAGACCGCTCAATAAAAAGGGCAAGTTCGACGTCGGCGGAGCGATAGGCGGCGGCTATTTGAGCGTGATACGCGATTTGGGAATGAAGGAGCCGTATATCGGGCAAATTCCGCTTGTTTCGGGCGAGATTGCCGAGGATATTACCTATTATTACGCGAAAAGCGAGCAGATACCCACCTCGGTCGCGTTGGGAGTGCTTGTGGACACCGATAACACGGCTATCGCGGCGGGCGGCTTTATGATTCAGCTTATGCCCGAGGCGACGGAGGATATGGCGGTAAGGCTTGAGGAAATCCTAAAGGAGCTGCCTCCGGTAACCGCAATGATAAGCGAGGGAATGAGCGCCGAGGATATATTGTTCCGCGTGACGGACGGATTTTCGATGATATGCGAAAATAACGCGGTGACGCCCAAGTATGAGTGCAAATGCACAAAGGAGCGAATGGAAAAGGCGCTTATATCCATAGGCAGAGAGGAGCTTACCTCACTTATCGAGGAACAGGGCGAGGCGGAGCTTACGTGCCAATTCTGCGATAATAAATATTGCTTTAGCAAACAGGAGCTTGAGGAGCTGCTTGAAAAAGCCAAATGACGCGGCGAATTTTCTAAACGGTATTCAGATGAGTACCGTTTTTTTGTATGTGCAATTTGCACAAACTTTAATCGCTTTACCAAAATTAATCAAAAGATATTGACAAAAGTCGGGGGGGGGGGTTATAATGTTGGTAATAATTTATTTCTCGCGCAATGTGAGAGAAAGGGGAAGGACAAATGAAAAGCATAAAGAAAACATTGGCACTATTAATCGCGGCGGCGATGCTCGCTACAAGCGCGGCAATACCCGTGCTCGCGGACGACACTGAAGACGCGGCTCAAGCCGTGGAAACAGTCGAAACCGTTGAAACGGTCGAGGAAGAAACCGAAGACGCGGAAGAAGTTGTTGATGAAGAAACAGCAGAAGACGCGGAAGTAGAAGTATTCGCGGACGAAACGGACGGCGATGGAGAAGAGGAAGAAACCTATGTTGCGAAGTTGGGATATGACACAGCCGCTGTCGGATATACAAGCTTTGGCGACCTTGCAGACGCGGTAGAGGGTCTTTCATATGATGAAATCACAGATACATTAAGCTTGACCGCTGATGTTGAGCTGTCAGGACAGCTTGAAATAGTAAGCGGTGAGGTTACACTTGACTTGACAAGTTATACGCTCTCGCGTAATACCGGCACAGAGAAAAGTTATGATACATATAGATACAAAGGTGACATGAGCTTGCTGAAGGTTGATGAGGGTGCAATATTGAACATCATAGACAGCGGCACCGGCGGTACACTTGAAAGCGGCAAATTCTGGTACTATAGTATAAAAACAAATGGTGACTACAACTATCTATCAAGTACAAAATCCGGAAACGCAATATTTTTGGAGGGCACGCTTAATCTTACCGATGTCACAATAGATGCGGGTTACGGCATTTTTATGAATGGTAATAAAGATGAACAAACGGGCGCTACATTGAATATGACAGGCGGCAGTATTGTCAATGCCACCGGTTACGCTATCGTCAGCGGTAAAACTGTCGACTCTCTGACAGCCACCGCAGGATATGGCAATATAACAATATCAGGCGTGACTATAACAGACGCAGGCGCATCCGCTATATATGCGCTTAATAATGTAAGTCTGAGTATATCAGACTCTACTATAAGTTCAGGCGGAATTGCCAGCACTGTTTATGTTTCAGGCGGAACATTGAAAATCAGCGAGAGCGAAATTACATGTAATAAGACCAGCGCGGCGTTGACTGCATCGTGTACCAGCGCAACCATATCAGATAGTACATTGACGGCGAATACATCAAGCTCCGCGGTTGTGGTTTCATCCGACGAATGTACGATAACCGATTGCGAAATGACATCTATCGGCTCATCGGCAACCGTTAAGGTTACAACCGGTACCACTACTATAAGCGGCGGTTCTGTAAAAAACACTGCAACCTCAACAAGCACCCAAGCAGCGGGTATTCAGGTTTCGGCCGCAGCCACCGTGACTGTAACAGATGACGCCACCGTTACGTGTAACAACAAATACGGCATATATGTAAGCGGCGCGGGCAGCGTAACAGTTGAATCCGCAACAGTTACCGGCGGAACAGTCGGCGTATGTGTAAATAACGCCTCTGGCAGCGCGACAGTAACCGACGGTGAAATCAACGGCGGCGTACCGCAAATAAGGGCACGGTAACAATCGAGGGCGGCACAGTCAACGGCACGCTTACGGAAACAAGCGGCACAATCACCATAACCGGCGGTACGTTTGACACTAATGTATCGGAATATACAGCCGACAATTATTATGTTTCATCAGAAACGGAAGAAACAACGACATATACCGTAAATAAATCGGCATCTACATTTACTAAAACCGATTCGCAAGCAAATTATTCTGCTGAGCTTACAAGACTTGAGGATAACGAAAATGTAGACAATACGAAAGAATACATCTACACCGTTGTAACTGAAGAGGTTGACGCGGAGGATTATAGTGATGTAACAATAGATGACGGAAATGAGTCTTTTGCGGTTGATATTTCAGTTGAGGTAACAGATAAATCGACGGGTGAGACAGTAACAGATGTTGAAATTATAAATCAAACAGTAACCATAACACTTCCGGTGGCAATGGAGGTAAGTAAGATTACACACGTAAAAGACAACGGAGAGATAGATGATAGTGTAACTACTTTCTCACAGGACGACGAAAAGAAGACAGTTACATTTACCGCGCCGTCATTCTCGGCGTATATTGTGCAGGGTACTGTAGTAAATAACAATGTAACCAACAATGTAAAATTGAGCCTTGAAGAAACAGGCACAGCGGGCGTGTACAATGTTGTATTGACGGCTGTTGATAATGACTCGTATATAAACGGTTTCACATCGGCGCAGCTGAAGTTCTATGCGGTGACTGAATCCGGCAGCGACTGCGCAATAGTTGTAAGTCAGGCGTATGACTATATTGACGTCACCGACGAGGGCGACGGAGTATACCTTATCAATGTCGATGACGAGGACCGCGGCGGCGTAATGGGCGAAACCGTAACGATTGCAAAGCTTTCGCTTGTGGGCGTGGGAACATATTCCGTATATCTTGACACAAGCTATGACAATATGGTTCATACCACAACGGAAACGAATAACTTGGTTGTAACGCATATACCGGACACTTCTGATCCAACTGCCGGAACACTTCAATACACAGCTCCGCTGTTAAGCGGCGTAGTGGTTGACCTTGAAAAGGCAACGCTTACAATCAACGTAATGTTCCCGAATTCCGTAACCGCTCAGAGCGATATTTACAACGATATGAAGGTTACAATAAACGGCGTGAATATGACTGATGAGGTAATTAACTTCGGTACTGACACACAGGGCAGCTTGAACGCAAGTAGTGTTACAATAGCGGGTGTGGATTCCGCAAATGACTTTGCAGACGCTGTCGGCTACACAGCCACTGTAGATACTGCATATCAAGGCTACGCGTATACCCTTGTATTCGAGGGCGCGGGCTACAGAACATTCAGAACCTCCGTCGTTCCTACAAGCGACAGCGCTACGGTAACCATATGGAACAACGTAATGGATAATGAAATGATTGTTGTTACGGAAGACGACGACGCTATGGGCGGCGATACCGAAAAGATTACTTTCCTTGCGGGTGATATTGTAGCTGATGAAAATATCAACCTTTACGACCTCTCGGCGGTAGTATCCTACTTCGGTAAGACGAATGACGCATCATTAACAGTAGCATCTGAGTTCACGAAGTATGACCTTAACCGTGACGGTAAGATTGACTCAAAGGATATTGCAATGGTATTAGTGTCCTGGAATAATTAAATAGTGTCCTCCAAGAGACATTTTTGTGAAATGTCGACTTGTGTGATTAAAGCGGCAGCGGATTTCCACTGCCGCTTTTTTCACGCATTTGTATCCCTCATTCGTCACCCGCCTACGGCGTGTGCCACCTTCCCCCAAGGGAAGGCTGCCATATTCGCCGCAAGCCCTAAGCCTTCACCTTTAACAAGGGAGGCTCGCGAACAGCCGACAAATTCACCTCGTAGGGGCGACCCTTGCGGTCGCCC
>MSHM01000027.1:123048-139455 GCA_001941225.1 Oscillospiraceae bacterium Zagget12 | reverse complement strand
CGCCCACGGGCGGGCAATGCCCGCCCCTACAACCGCACCGGCAAATTTGGCTTTGATTTCGTAGGGGTCGGCGCCCTCGACGACCCGCAAGGCTCCCCTAATAGGGGAGCTGTCGCCATAGGCGACTGAGGGGTTTTGCGCGAACAGAAAATTTCGAATAAAACCCCTCCGTCACGGCTTTGCCGTGCCACATCCCCTGTAAGGGGTCTGTCCGTCTATGCGGCGGAGCCGCACGGAACAATTTTAAATATAAAAATAAAATTTAGCAAAAAATGCTTGACAACAGGCGATAAAATCTATATAATAGTTTAGGTGTCTATTTATAAAATAGGAATAAGGACGGCTAATCGGGGCCGCAAATAAGCAGAGGAGGTGCTGTAACAATGAAAATGACTTTTCAGCCGAAAAAAGCGTCAAAGAGCTAAGGAACACGGTTTCAGAAAGAGAATGTCTACTAAGTCAGGCAGAAAAATTCTGGCAAACAGAAGACAGAGAGGCAGAAAGAAACTATCTGCATAATAATATGAAAGGTTTAGGCAGGAAGTGAGGAGGAACTCTTTGCTTGTTGCCTTTTTTCATAAAAATGAGGTATTTAGATGAAAAATACTCAAAGCCTAAAGTTCAACAGTGATTTCAGACGCGCATACAGGAGCGATAACGCCGTTGGCGGCTATACTGTAGTGTACGCGCGCAAAAACAAGTATTCCTTTAACCGTCTCGGACTGACGGTGAGCAAAACGATAGGCAAAGCGGTGGTGCGAAACCGCATAAAGCGTCTTATGCGCGAAAGCTATCGCCTTGCGGAGGACAATGTTAAAAAGGGATACGACATTATCATAGTCGCGCGCAACAGAGCAAGAGGAAAAACACAGGAACAAATCCAAAAGGATATACTTTATTCTATGAAGAAGTTGAATTTATTACAATGACAAAAATACTAATCGCTATGATTGATTTTTACAGACACCATATTTCGCCGTACAAGGGAGGGGCGTGCTGCCGCTTTGTCCCCACCTGTTCACAGTACGCAAGAGAGGCTTTGCAAGAGTACGGCGCGCTGCACGGGACGTATCTTGCCGTAAGACGGCTGCTTAAGTGCCACCCGTTCCACGAGGGAGGTTACGACCCTGTGCCGAAAAAACACAGCGGCAGCGGAGAGGAAAAATAAGACGTATGTTTGAGTATCTTATCACACGGCCTATGGGCTTTATCGTTGAGCACATCTATGGGCTGGTTGCAAACTATGGTCTTGCGATAATCATATTTACGGTTATCATAAAGCTGATATTGATTCCGCTTAATGTTCGCTCGCAGAAGGCCATGAAAAAACAGCAGAAAGTACAGCCGATTATCGCGGAACTTCAGAAGAAGTACGCGAATGACCAGGAAAAACTTCAGCGCGAAATGATGAAGATTTATAAGGAGAATAATATAAGTATGTCCGGCGGCTGTCTGCCGATGCTTATACAAATGCCAATCCTTATAGGTTTGTATCAGGTTATCCAAAGACCGATTTCGTATCTTATAGGCGTTGACTGGAGCCTTGACTCGGTTGTAAACGAGGTATACCGTCTGCACGACGCGATGGTTAATCTCGGATATAACCTCGGAAATTATGCCGATGCGGCAGTCGATGTTATCAGAAAATCCGGTCAGATACAGCTTTCCAAATGGGCGGAGATTGTAGGCGCGAACGGCAGTTTGCTTGACGGCGTTTCCGGCGGAACGCACCCGTGGATTATTAATTTTAATTTCCTCGGACTTGATCTTTCAAATGCTCCGTCAGCGGCGTTTTCAAGGATAATGGCGCTCGATTTCTCTAATTGGAGCATTATAGCGCTGCTTGCGATTCCGCTGCTTGCGGTAGTCGCGCAGCTGATAACTATGAAGGTTACGCAGGCGCAGTCCGGTCAAAAGGACAATAACGCAAACAATCAGGCAAACCAAATGTCAAAAACTATGATGTGGATGATGCCTGTTATGACAGGATTTTTCACTATTACATTGCCGGCAGGTCTTGGACTTTACTGGATAATCAGTTCGGTGGTTCAGATAATTCAGCAGCTGGCGCTAAATTATTATTTCGATAAGAAAGGGGAAGATGTCGTTGTCACAGTTCCTGAAAAAAAACAAAAGCACGGAAAAAAGCGCAAAAAATAAAGAGGCGGCAATAGAGGCGGCACTGAGCGAGCTTAACGCCACCCGCGAAGAGGTTGAAATAGAAATTCTTGACGAGGGTTCAAGAGGCTTTCTCGGACTCGGAGTAAGGGACGCGAGAGTCAGAGTTACCCTTAAAAAGGAGTTTGCTCCGGAAATTGAGCCGGAGCGCAAGGAGAAAAAGGCACCCGTAAAACAGGCGGAAAAGCCTAAGAAAACGGAAAAAAAGACGGAAAAGCCTAAGAAAACGGAAAGACCCAAGAAGGAATCTCTCGGCGGACCGGCGGACGATGCGAAGAATTTCCTGAGCGATATATTCAGCGCGATGAATCTTGACGTTGATATTGACGTAAAGACGGACGAGCAGAAAAACATATCAATCGACCTTTCGGGCGATAATATGGGTATTGTTATAGGTAAGAGAGGCGACACGCTTGACAGTCTGCAATATCTGACGTCGCTTGTGGTAAATCAGCGGTCGGAGGATTATATAAAGGTTTCCATCGACACCGAAAACTACAGAGAAAAGCGTACCGAGGCACTGTTGGCGCTGTCAACACGTCTTGCGGACAAGGTTACAAGAACGGGCAAGAAGTTCACTCTTGAGCCTATGAATCCTTATGAAAGACGCGTAATTCACTCAAATCTTCAAGACAGCGAAACGGTAACCACGTATTCTGTCGGTTCGGAGCCGTACAGAAAGGTTGTTATAGCGCCTAAAAATTCAAAGTATAAGAAGAGAAATTCAAGACCGCGCAAGTCCAATAAACCTGTTGCGGAAAAAACAGGCTCAAGCTATACAACGACCTATAAGGCGGATTTTAAGCCGCAGCAGCATAAGGCTGAATATAAGAATTTTGAAGATTATCTCGCGGGACACAGCGACGAATTTTCTGGTAATTAACATAAAAGCTATTGAAGTTTTCCACTTCAATAGCTTTTTAAATTTCTATGACTTCAATAGGCTTTGAAAGCTGTTTGGCATAATCAATGGTATTTTTTGTGCCGCGCGATTTTCCGTCCCAAAACACAAGGATTTTGTCACAAATATTAACCATTTCTTTATTGCGTATAAGCGGCGCGCCGCGGCGGTAAAGCGCATAGCGAGGACGTATTATGATTTTTGAGAGCTTGTGCTTGTCCGCATATTGTTCGGCGAGCGTATCAATGCCGTTCGCACCGCCGGATATGATGGTGTCGGTATCTTTCGGAATGTAAGGCGCAATGTCGATATTTGTTATGCTGCGAGAGCCAACGACAAGCAATTTCATATTTAATCCTCCTTTTTTGTTGTAAATAAAAAAGCGCAGCGGTAAAGCTGCGCATAAAACGCCGCCTTGATAAATACTGCTACATATTCCAAATTGAACCTACACAAAGCAAGTCAATGAAAATCAAAGCGTACGTTTTTAACTAACGTATGCCTCGTGTAGATAAATATTCATTTGGAAATGTAGCATTTATAGTATAACATAAATTCAGCCTATTGTAAAGCACACAAATTTGAAATTGCCGCAATAAAAAAGCGCAGCGGCAAAGCTGCGCGTAGTATGCTGTAGATAAAGCGAACGGTTTCACCTACAGCTCAAAATTTTATCTCAAACCGTTATTTTCCACTGCCGCTTGAAAGCTTTTCAGCTTGTCGAGCGTATTGCAGCCGCTGCCTCTGTCGAGGATTTGCAGAAACGTTGAATGACGGGGCAAAGCCCCTTATTGAATGCATCGCGTCGGTGTCGTTTGAAATCAGTTGACTTACATTTTCGTATTCTTTCATAAATTATCACCAGATAATATTTTGTACGGGAGAATACGATTTACACATTAAAGTATCGCGCATTTGATTTTTTGTGATTTTTGCCGAGCAGAAGAAGTGAAAGCGCGGGTATTTTCCGTACAATAAATTTTGAAACCGCATAGGGAAGAACGACTCCGATTATAAGCGCGGCGGCGCAGCAAAGCGGCGCGGGAATATTTGTATACGCAAGCATCATTCCCATTGAGCCTGACACAAGAAACGGCGCGTGCATAAGGTATATGTCATAGGAATAAAGTCCCAACGTTTTGAGCGGCGCGGCGGCTTTTTTATTTTCTGCAAATCTTGCGATTTGGCATACCACCGCAATTCCGGTTACGGACGCGAGTATTCTTATCAGATAAAGAATTCCCTTTTCCGCGCCTGACGGCATTGCGGTAACGTAAAAATAACTGTATATGCAGTTTGATGTGATAAATATCACTGCGACCGCGAGAAATTTAAGGGGCGACAAAGACTGCGGCGGATTTTTTGAATACACCGCTCTTGCAAGCGAGAAAAACAGTAAATCGCTTGCGGTGTAGTTCAGTATGCCGAAGTAGGTTATGTACGCCTTTGAAACGTAAAGCGCGGCAAGCAAAACAATCATCGGCTTTGATTTCATAATTTTAGGGAAAAGTATGTTCAACAGAAATACTATAAACAGCGAAAACACAAACCATAAATGCTGATCCGTATGATTGCTGTATGTAAGTATCTGAAATGCCGCGTCCTTTATCGGCACGGCGGCATATCCTCCGTTTTTGAGAATTTCCGCGAGCGCGTCCGATTTCATCGCGAAAAATACGAGCGCGTAGGCGAACACCGAAAATGTAATATATGGAATCATAAGATATTTAAGCTTTCCGAGTATGAATTTGCCCTTGTCGGTATAGTGCTCAAGTCCCTTTTCAAAAAGATAGCCGGACAGAAAGAAAAACAGCGGCATATGAAAATTATATATAAATATCCATATAAATTTTGCCGCCGCGCTTGCGGAGCGTATCTGCGGCACTATCGTATGCGCGAACACCACCAGGATTATTCCTATTCCCTTGGCAATATCAATACGGTCAAATCGCTGTTTGTTTTCCATTTGAAACATCTCCCTAAACTGTTTGTATTAATTATATAATGTATGTAACCGTATTGTCAAGGGAGCTTATTTGACATAAAGAACAGTTTTTGATATAATTAATATATATATCTATGCCCGGAGGACAGAGCTATGAGGATTTTATTCGTTAATAAATACCTGTATCAGCGCGGCGGAGCCGAAACGTATATGCTAAAGCTTGGCGAGTATATGCGCTCTGTCGGACACGAGGTGCAGTATTTCGGTATGGAAGATGAAAAAAATATTGTCGGAAACAGTGTCGGAGCGTATACCGATAATATAGATTTTCATAAATCCTCCGTGAAATATATCACCTATCCTTTTACTGTAATTTATTCCAAAAAGGCGGCTGAAAAAATCCGCGCGGTCATAGAGGACTTTAAACCCGATATTGTTCATATGAATAATTTTAATTACCAGCTTACTCCGTCAATAATATATGAAATAAAAAAGCATAATATTCCGATTGTATATACCGCGCACGACGCTCAGCTTGTCTGTCCGAACCATAGAATGAAGAACGGCGTGTCGGACGGCTTGTGCCGCAGGTGCGGCGGCGGAAAATTTCATAACTGCGTCAAAAACAGATGCGTTCATTCCTCAACGGCGCGCAGCGTGATAGGCGCGGCGGAATCCTGGGTTTACAGAAAAAAGCGTACATATAGGCTTATTGACGCCGTTGTCTGTCCGTCCGAATTTATGGAGAGAGAGCTTATGCAAAATCCCGACCTTGTCGGCAGAACGATGACGCTGCACAATTTTATTGACGAGATAAAGCCGTCGGGTATAGAACGCGAAAATTATGTGCTTTACTTCGGACGCTACAGCGAGGAAAAGGGAATACGCACTCTTATAAAGGCGGCTCGGGCGCTGCCCGCGCTGCAATTCGTTTTCGCGGGCGGCGGCGATATGGAAAATGAGATTAACAATGTGGAAAATATCCGAAATCTCGGCTTTAAAAGCGGCATAGAGCTGCGCGATATTATAGAAAAGGCGGCGTTTTCGGTGCTTGCATCGGAATGGGCGGAGAATTGCCCGTTCACGGTTATGGAGTCGCAGACTCTTTGCACGCCGGTAATCGGCGCGGACATCGGAGGTATTCCGGAGCTTATAGACGAGGGAGTTACCGGAATGTTGTTTGAAAGCGGCAATGCCGCCGAGCTTACGGAGAAGATTGAGTATTTATATAAGAACAAAGAATTATGCCGCAGTATGCAGCAGAGCTGCTCGCGGCTGTCATATGACACGATTTCAACCTATACGGATACGATGATAAAGATATACAATGAATTAATTAAGAAATAAGCGTCGGCAATGGAGGATAAAATGAAAATTGCTATGATTGGTCACAAGCGTATTCCGTCGCGCGAGGGCGGAGTGGAGGTCGTTGTGGAACAGCTTGCGACGCGTATGGCGGCGCTGGGACACGACGTAACCGCGTATAACCGCCGAGGCAAGCACGTATCGGGAGCGCAGAGTGTTAAGACAAAGGAATATAAGGGCGTGAGAATTAAAACCGTTCCCACGTTTGAAACGAGTAAGCTCAACGCGATAGTCTACTCTGTTTTGGCGGCAATCGCGGCACTGTTCGGACGCTACGATGTAATTCATTTTCATGCCGAGGGACCTTGTTCAATGCTTTGGCTGCCGCATCTTTTCGGCATACGCACGGTGGCGTCCATACACGGGCTTGACTGGCAGCAGGCAAAATGGCAGGGATTGGCGGTTAAGGTGCTGAAATTCGGCGAAAAAACGGCGGCAAAGTACGCCGATGAGGTTATAGTGCTGTCGGAGGAAACAAGACAGTATTTCCTTGACAACTACGGACGTGAAACAAGGGTTTTCCATAACGGAGTTGAAATGTACGACTGCATGGAGCCGAATATTATAAAGGAAAAATACGGTCTTGAGCGTGGCGAATACATTCTGTCGCTCGGCAGAATAGTGCCCGTAAAGGGTATTCATTATCTTATAGACGCGTATAAGAAAATCGACACAGATAAAAAGCTTGTGATAGCCGGCGGGGTGAGCCATTCGGACGAGTATGCCGAGGAATTAAGGAAAATGGCGGCGTCGGACGAGCGCATAATATTTACCGGCTTTGTGGAGGGACGCGAGCTTTGGGAGCTGTATTTCGGCTGCCTGATGTACGTTATGCCCAGCGACCACGAGGGTATGCCGCTCAGCCTGCTTGAGGCGATGAGCTGCGGCGCGCAGTGCCTTGTAAGCGATATTCCGGCTATGACGAACGTAATCGGAGAGTACGGCTATACCTTTAAAAAGAGTGATACGGAGGATTTAAAGGCAAAAATCGAGGAAATCCTGCAAAAGCCAAAGCCGGATATGAGCGGTCAGATTAAATATATAAGGGATAATTACAGTTGGGACGAGATTACCGCGAAAACGCTGGAATTATACAAAAAAGGTGATTAAATGAGAAAGAGAATTTCGCTGTATGCGAGGAGCGCACTGTCGCTTTTGCATATTGCGGCGGCAAAATTATTTAATATAAGAGGATTTTTCTCGGCGGCGGTGCAGGACTTTTCGTGCGGCACAAGGTTTGCCGTAAACGGCGGAGGAAAAATTTTCCTAAAAAAGCATATACACACAGTCAGAAATGTTCTTTTTGATGCCGACGGCGGAGTTATTGAAGTGGGCGAAGGCAGCTTTTTTAACAGCGGCTGTATGGTAGTTTCAAAGGAGCTTGTGACTGTCGGCAATTACACTTCTTTCGGTCCGAATACCTTTGTGTATGACCACGACCATAATATAAAGTCAAGCTTTAGCATACACGACAGCGGCTTTGCCACTTCGCCCGTGCATATAGGCAGCAATGTATGGATAGGCGCGAATTGCGTAATTCTCCGCGGAACAACGCTGGGTGACGGCTGCGTAGTCGGCGCGGGCAGCGTTATAAAGGGCGTATATCCGCCCGGCGCCGTGATAATTCAGCGGCGAGAGGAAACCGTCAGAATGAGAGAAAGTATGAGCAGAGAGGACGTGGAAAAAGTTGATTGAAACTGCCGGAACCGAAAAAAGGCGAACAGTGCTTGAGGTTATCTATATAATCATACTTGCTATGTCGGCTATGGGCGATATGGGAGGCTTTGCCGCGTCAACTACGCGAGCCGTAAAAGCCATAAGCATACTCATTGTGATTATAGGCGCGGGAGTATTGCTGATTTCAGGAAATTTGGACAGGGTAAGAACCGCGTCGAGATTTACGGGGGTTTACGCTTTTGTGCTTATAGGAATAATCGCGTGGTCTATTTTCCTCTGGATAGTAAATCTTGAAAGTGTTGATTTTATACTAAGAGGAACCGCCAAATTTATGTATCAATTCCTGGTTTTGATGATTATATTCTCGGCAACGTATTTATTCGGCGAGCGAGCCGTTTACACCACGTTTTACGGTATCGCGCTTGCGAATACGATAATATTGCTTATAAACCTGGGAACATACGGACCGGTGGAAAGCTTTAACTCCGTTGTGGCTATGATAACGGGCAGCGGCGAGCAGACCGGCTTTACGCGTGCGATGGAAATTCACGATATTACATTTACCTACGGGTTTTTTATAATATACTTTTTATTCTTTGCCGTGCATAACAAGGAACGCAGTATATGTATTTTTACAGCAGTGTTCTATTTTCTGCTCGGCTGGAAGAGAATCGCGATGGCGGCTTTGCCGGTAGCTTTGTTTTTCGGACTCATTCTCGGAAGAATGAAGTCAAAAACAAGAATAACATTTATGAAATTCATAATGTGGACGGTTGTTATACTGTCCTTTACGTATATCGTTATAACGCGCGTCGGTCTTTTTGAACAAATAACCGATTATTTCGGCTTGGATACGATGGGCAGAAATGAGATTTATAATTATATCAAAAAATATTATAACATAAGCGTTGGCTTTATGGGTTACGGATTTGAATACACGACCGTAATTTTGCAGCAGATTGCCGCCGATAATCCCGAGGCGAATATCGGAGTTGTGGCTCTGCACAATAATATCCTTACGGTTTATATAGAGCTTGGCTTTGTCGGATTTTGGGCGTGGGTAATATACACGTTTGTATTTCAGCTTAATTGGGTGCTTAACCACTGGGGCGAAAAAACCGCTATGCTGTTTTTTATGTGCGAGATGTATATTTTTATAACCTACACCACGGATAATACCCTGTATTATTTTTACACAAGTCTTGTGCTGAGGTTAATGCCTATGGCATACGCGTTTCATAAGCCGAACGCGCAGGATATACGCCTGTGGCCGTGGGTCAAAGTGCAAAAAAAGACATAGACTTTAAAAGAATTTTACGTTAAGTGTAAAAAACTATTGAAAAATGATAATTTTTGTGATAAGATAGAGTAGTTAATTGATAAAAATGCACAATAGGACAAAACCGCGTCGGTTTTGTCTGTGGTTTAATGTAATAAAGGAGTTTTCGATGAAAAAAGAAGGGAAAAATCTTCGGAAATTTGTAAAAAAATCCGAGGATAAGTTTACGAAGGTAGACTTCAGCGATTCAAATGTTTTTAAAAAGATATTTTTCCTTATATTGAGCAATATAAAAACAATAATAACGCTGGTGTGCGTATTTATCGTAGTCTGTTTTGCGATGGTATATGCCGGCAGTCTTGATAAGCAAACGCTGCTGTTGTCTTTGAATTATGAGGAGGCGTCCGACGGGCAAAATCCCAATTACACAAGGTACAATGTCTACGAGCTTAAATCCGATGAGGTTATGGAGCGCGCCATAGAGCATGCCGGACTTCAGGGCGTTGTCACGCCTACGGAGCTTGCGGATAATATTGACATTGCCGAAAACAACAGCGGCAAAACAATAGATCCCGCGGACGAAAATACTTACTACATATCAACAAGCTATACCATTACATACAAGAAAAACAGACAGATTAAAAACATATCCACAGAGGATATGATGAACCTCATATGCAAGGCTTATAATGATATGTTCCACGATGAATACGCCGGAACAAAATCCGTTCTGCAATATGATTTGGGCGATATTGAGGATAAGGAATATATAGAAATAGCCAAGCTGTTCACCAATAAGTCGGATCAGATGCTCCGCTATATCGAGCAGAGAATAGATGAAAATTCCACATACCGTTCGGATATTACGGGACAGAGCTTTCAGACCATAAGAAAAATGATTCAGAACGTGCAGAATTACAGCATAAAGAAATATTACGCGTTCGCTCTCGAAACGGGACTTTCCAGAAACAAGGATCATTATCTGAGAGCTCTCAGCTATAAAAACGATATGCTTGACATCAAGTATCAGAAATTTATGATTGATTACAACGTAAGAAAAGACAGCGTTCAAAATTATGATTCCGCGATGATAGGCACGGTAATGATTCCGGCGATTAGCGAAAAAAATGAATACTATATGTCCAGAACGAATATAGGAACCGACTATCTCACAAAGGAGGCGGATTACAGCCTTTCGCAGGGCAGCTCCGTAAACAGGGATATTATAAAAAACAACGATATAATGGAAAAGGTAAGCAATTCTACCGCGACCGACGAGGATTACCAAAAGGCTGAGGAGCTTATCGCCGCGGTTGACGCCGAGCTTAAAAATGTAGCTAATATTGCCGATACCACAGATAAGGAGTATATAAAGCATACAACAAAGGATTATCTTACATTCAGCAGCTATGATAACTCCGGCGATGAGATATTTATTCTTGAAACCGTTCTCGGCGCAACGGTGATATTCTTCGTAATATTGTGCGCGCTGTATTATATTGTGGACGGTTATATAAGAAAGAAGGAGGACGCTGTTCATGAATAGGTTTAATCTTCTCAGGTACCTGAGCGAATGGAAATATTTGATTTTCATTGTCTGCGTTCTCGGAGCATTGCTTGTTTATAAATACGCGATGTACAATCAGGAATATACCGCAAGCACGATAATAAGCTACACGAATATGGACGCGGGCGAGGGAAGAACGCCGAGCGGCGATGATTTGGACGTTACGGAAATATATTCGGCAAGAGTAATAACCAGCGTGCTGGAGGATCTGAATTTGAATATCGGCGCGGACGCGATACGCTCAAAGTGCCGCGTTGAGGGAATAACTCCCGCCGATGAGGAAATAAAGAAAGAGGCGCTGCTTGAGCAGGGCGAGGAATATACATTTTTCCCGACAGACTATGTGGTATCGTTCTCCGTGGGAAGTGAGTACGGTCAGGATTTCGCGCGTACAGTGCTTGATTCGATAATTAAAAATTACTTCTCTTATTACGGCGAAAGATACATAAATCAGCAGACACTTCCGAATAACAGCGTTCAAGGCTCGGACGGTCAGTATGATTACATAGAGCGCGCTGAAATTCTTGACGCGTGGGCGCTGAATATATCAAATTATCTTGCGGCAAAAAAAGGAAACCCAGCCTAATTACCGCAGCGCGGCTACGGGATATTCTTTTGGCGACCTTTATGAGATATATCAGTCGTACATAGATTACGATTTGCCTCAGATATATTCGCTTATACTTGAACAGGAGGTAACCGGCGACAGGGAAACCCTTATCAAGAAATATCAAAGTGACATAAGCACATATGAGCTTGACTTGCAGAATATGCAGGAAAAGATTGACGACTTAAATATCCTTATACAAAGCTACAGCGACAAGAATAAGGAGGGCACCGAATATCATTTCGGAACCGATTCGGGCGACGGCACCTCAAGCGATTATATCCTAAAGGACGTTCAGGAGGATATAAGCGAGGAATTCAGAATTTCAAGCGAAACCACATATGACGCTCTTATCGACGAGTATGTGGATCTTGAAACCGAAAAAGAAAAGCTCCAGGTTGACCTTGAGCATAAGCAAAAACTGCTTGCCGTTTTCACAAGCGATGTGGAGTCTGAGGAAAAGAGCAACACTCAGGCTATAGAGGAAAGCCTTGAAACGCTTTCTCAGAACCTTGACGAGATGTATCAGATTCTTTCCGACACTGTCGATGAGTATAATCAATACGTCGGAGCGTATAACGTATCCACGCTTGCGAGCATAACGACGGAGGAAAAAATTAACGTAAGAATGTACATAGTGCTTGCGGTAATTATATTCTTCTTCGGAGGCTGCATAGGCGCGATAATTTTGGGACGTTCCAAAGAATTCCTCGATTACATTATGTATACGGATAAAAAGACGGGACTTCCGAACCGCGCTATGTGCGATATTGAAATCGAGAGATATGCCGCGGAAAAGCTTAAGGATTCATTCGTATTCGTGCTTGTCAAGATTGACAATTTGAAATATGTCAACGATAAGGGCGGCAGAGAGGCAGGTGACTCTCTTCTGAAGGCGTTCGGTAAGATATTAAAGCGCGCGGCGTCAAGCTACGGCTTTGCGGGATATAACGGCAGCGACCAATTTATAGGTATGTTTGAGGATTGTACCGCGCAGCGCGCGAGTGACTTTAAGCAGTATCTTGAGGAGCTTGTACGCTATCATAACGTCCAAAATCCGAGCGTAACAATTCAAGTAAGCGTAGCCGTTTCCGAAACAAACAGCGAGCAGATTTATGATATGAGAAAGCTTATGGCGGCGACATTCCGCAAAGCGTCTGCCAATTTCAACCAAAAACCGGAAGATAAAGCAAAGAAGGCAGAGAATGAAACAAAGAGCGAGCAATAAATACAAGGAGGATAATTAGTATGGCGGACAATGAACAAACTGAAAATCTTGAAACGCGTCCCGCGGAAGTAAAGATAAAAAAGAAACGCGGCAAAAGACTGATAATCATTCTTGTAATCATCATTGCGGTTCTGGGACTTTGCGCGGTCGGCGTAATGCGCCAAAACGACCAGCTTGAAAAAAACTTTTATCAAGTGAAATCGACCAAGGTAATAAATAATATACGAATTGTGTGCATAGCGGATATGCACCTCAAGGAATTTGGCAAGGACAATGCGGAATTGGTGTCTGAAATCGCAAATCTCAGTCCCGACATTGTGGCGATTGTGGGCGATATGAATATGGAGAGCGAGCCGGATAATTACGACTGCGTAATAACGCTTTGCAAGCAGCTCAATGAAATCGCGCCCGTGTATTATTCTCTCGGCAATCACGAGATAGACGCGATGCTTTTCAGCAATTCACAAATATATAAGGATTTAAAGGCGGAGGGTATAAAAATATTCAATAACGAAACCGAAACCGTCACAATAGGCGGAACGCCCATTGATATAATCGGTCTTACGCAGGGACCCGAAACCTTTGAGGAGTACGGCAAGAGCTTTTTTGAGGAGGCAATGAACGCCGACGATAATTTCAAGCTTGTGCTGACGCATTATCCCGAGAACTTCCTCGGGGTAATCGAGGACTACGAGATAGACCTTGCCCTGTCGGGACATGCTCACGGCGGACTTGTAAGACTGCCGTGGATAGGCGGACTGTACGCGGCTGACCAGGGATTTTTTCCGGAGCTTTGCGACGGATATAATGAAATAAGCAACAGCAAGGTTATAGTAACGCGCGGATTGGGTAAATCTGGCATAGTGCCGAGAATAAACAATAAGCCGGAGATAACCGTGGTGGACATAGGCTGGTATTGATGAAAGAGTGGGGCGGCAATGAGGACTCAGGAGAAAAAGGAAACGGAGAAAATCATAATAACGCCGGAGGACTTGCACAAACCCGTGTATGAGTTTGTGAAACGAGTTTTTGACGTGGTTTACTCCGTTTTGGCTCTTGTGGTTCTGTCGCCCGTTTTTCTTGTTACCGCGATAGCTGTGAAATCCGACGGCGGACCGGCGATTTATTCGCAAACGCGCGTCGGCAAGAATAACGTGCATTTCAAAATATATAAATTCAGAAGTATGTGCGTCAACGCGGAAACGCTCCAAGAGGAGCTTATGAAGTATAACGAGGCGGACGGTCCGGTGTTCAAGATAAAGGAGGATCCGCGTATAACGCGCGTCGGAAAGTTTATCCGCAAATACAGCATAGACGAGCTGCCGCAGCTTGTGAACATACTGCGGGGCGATATGAGCGTGGTCGGACCAAGACCGCCGCTTGTGCGCGAGGTGGAGCAGTATGACGCGTACCAAATGCAGCGCCTTTTGGTAAAGCCGGGGCTTACGTGCTTTTGGCAGGCATACGGCAGGAGCGCCCTATCGTTTGAAAATTGGATATATATGGATATGAAATACATAAAACACCGAGGTATGATGCTTGATATATTTTTGATTGTAAAAACCGTGTTTTCCGTTATTTTTAAAAGGGGAGCATACTAAAGAGACTGTAGACAAAGCCGGTTAGGTTTTGTCTACTTTGTTTTTGGGTGCTCGAGGTGCTAACCTCGAATGAAAATCATTTTTGACGACATGCGCGTCAAAATGGCTTAAAACCTAAAGTTTCGACGAAAGGAGGAACTTTTGGTTTTTTTCATTTAAAAGAAATTGAAAAAAGCATCTACGATGCTTTTTTCGCTGTCGACAGGTATATCTTTGATATACTTGTTGACAGCCTGTAAAAAAAGCGTTCTCGATGGAAAACGCTTTTTTATTGCATTTGAGCCAATTTACTTTTCAGAACCTCAAAGGTTTCGTCGCTTATGATATGTTCGATTTTGCAGGCATCGTGCGAGGCGGTGTCCGCGCTGACGCCGATGGCGGTAAAAAATTGCGTAAGTATCTGATGCCGCTCGTAAATTTTTTCCGCGACGGCGCGCCCGCTGTCGGTAAGCAAAATCATACCGTTCGGGTCAAAGGAAATATATCCGTCGTCTTTCAAAAGTCTCACCGCGCGGCTCACGCTCGGCTTGGAAACATTCATCTCATTGGCAATATCTATCGAACGTACATATCCGAAACGATTTTTCAGAATAAGTATTGTTTCAAGATACATTTCACCGGATTCGTGCAATTCCATAATAATAACTCCTCATTTTTGTATTAATGTTATTTTATCATATATATAAAGATTTTTCAAGAGAAAATAAAAAACGATGTGCAATATTATAAAACTTTGCCGCCGCAAATCCGTCTATGCCGCCGCAAATCCGGCTTTGATTCCGTAGGGGTCTGTTCGACTTTGCTATGCAAAGCCGAAGACCTCGACGACCCGTATGGCTCCCCTAATAGGTGAACGATTTGCAAGGCAAATCGTAGGCGTAGAGCTTTGCTCGTAGCCGTAGCAAAAAGGGGTCGGCGCCCCGACGACCCGCAAGGCTTCCCTAATAGGTGAACGATTTGCTTTGCAAATCGTAGGCGTAGAGCTTTGCTCGTAGTCGTAGCAAAAGAGCTGTCAGCGTAGCTGACTGAGGGGTTTTACAAGACGCAAAATTTTAAATAAAACCCCTCCGTCACGGCTCCGCCGTGCCACCTCCCCTAGTAGTGGAGGCTCACACACAGCCGCAAAATTGCCTCGTAGGGGCGACCCTCATTCGTCACCCGCCTACGGCGGGCGCCACCTTCCCCCAGGGGAAGGCTAACCAAATTCGCCGCAACCCTAAGCCTTCCCCCGGGGGAAGGTGTCGGCGTAGCCGACGGATGAGGGATTGCGCCGTACTTTCGTCTATGCGCCGCAAATCCGTCAGCGCTATGCAAGGCTCTCTTTCGTAGCGGCGAACAGTGTTCGCCGAAAATGACGCAGAAAATTTCGTCAAAATACACAAAAAACGTAACAAAATTTCATTTAAAAAGTAGAAATCAGTCATTTTGGACTGTTTAAGGCAAAAAAATGTCGTTTTATTTATTGACATCGCACAAAAACAGGGGTATAATATATTTAATATTTACCATACGCCTATGAGAATATAGGCGTATAAATCTTTTAGGGGAGGAATAAAAAATGAGAAATTACAGTAACAGGAAAAATGGGGGGGGGTTCTCTAACTAAGAGGTTAATATCAATAATTACTGCGGCGGCAATGGTTATGGCCATGGCGCCTATTTTTGCGTTCGCGGCAGGAGAAGTGGCGGAGGTTACAATAACTGTAGACGGCTCTGACTCTACTGATGCCTATACAGATATTTCCGAGGCATGGAAAGCGGCTCAAGACGCGGATACGAATAATACCGGCAGCGAGGTTTCTGTTACGCTAAAGCTGCTCGATGATTGGGACACGAGCAATTATGGACGCCTTGAAGTTTCGGCAGGTGATAATATAACCCTTGACTTGAACGGATATACTATAAATAGAGACTTGTCAGTTGCCGAGGCTGATGGAAATGTCATATATGTAAGCGGAACATCTGCAACAGAGAAAGCTTATTTTACTCTTATGGATAGCAGCGGAACCAATGCCGGTACAATAACAGGAGGCAATACCACAACCGACGGCGGCGGTGT
>MSHM01000027.1:0-123012 GCA_001941225.1 Oscillospiraceae bacterium Zagget12 | reverse complement strand
CGGCGGCGGTGTATCCATTAGAAATGATGCAACTGGTTCTACATTTACCATGAACGGCGGCACAATCAGCGGCAATAAAGCAACAACATATGAGGGCGGCGGTGTATATATTGGTGACATTAGCAACACGTTTATAATGAACGACGGTACTATCAGTAATAATACTGCAAAAACAGCAGGCGGCGGTGTATCAGGAAATGATGTTTATTTTTATATGTACGGCGGCGAAATCAGCGGCAATAAGGTAGAAGATGACAGCAATATTCCCTGCGGCGGCGGCGGCATATATCTTAATGGTGGTCTATATATATACAACGGTACTACTATAAAAGGTAATTCTGCTGAAAAGGGCGGAGGTTTATATATTAATGATGGAGGAATAATTCATTTAGTAGACAGCGAAATCAGCGGCAATACCGCAACATACGGCGGCGGTATTTTTGTACAAGAAGGCGACCTCGAAATGACCAATGGTGAAGTCAGCAGCAATACCGCAGAATACGGCGGCGGTGTGTACCTTAACTATTATGATAGTTACGCCTATGCTGAATTCACCATGGAAGACGGCACAATCAGCGACAATACCGCGACAACCGACGGCGGCGGTGTGTATGTAAATAATTATTGTGAGTTTACCATGACCGGAGGCGAAATCAGCAATAATACAGTAACAGATACATATAGCGAGGGCGGCGGTGTGTATCTTGGTGAGAGCAGCACATTCACCATGTCCGCTGGCGAAATCAGCAACAATACTGTAGTACGCGGCGGCGGTGGTGTGTATATATATTTCAGGGCTAAATTTACAATGTCCCAAAATGCCACAATCAGCGACAATACTGCAACAGATGCATCTGATAGCGAGGGTGGCGGTGTGTATGTGTGTGGTGAATTTACCATGTCTGACAATGCCGCAATTAGTGGCAATACCGCACGATTCCGCGGCAGTGGTGTGTATCTAAATGATAACAGTACGTTGTTTACAATGTCCGGCGGCGAAATCAGCGGAAATGGGGCAATAGATACATGTAGCTATGGCGGCGGTGTATATATTAATTGTGACAACACATTCACAATGTCCGGCGGCACAATCGGCGATAACGGTGCAGCCAACGGCGGCGGTGTATATTTAAATGATAATACTGATTTTATAATGGAAAACGATGCTGAAATCAACGGCAATACCGCAGAATACGGCGGCGGTGTGTATGCAGGTATATATAGTGATTTTACCATGTCCGACAATGCCACAATCAGCGGCAACGGCGGCATAAACTGCAATAGCGGCGGCGGTGTATACCTTTACGGTGAAAATGGCTATTATACTACATTCACCATGAATGACGGTACAATCAGCGACAATACAGCAACACACGGCGGCGGTGTGTATGTAAATGATTATGGTGTCTTTGAAATGTCCAGCGGCGAAATCAGCAACAATACCGCAACCGAAGAAGGCGGTAGTGTGTATGTGCGTGGTGATACTTCTTATAGCGGGTTTACAATGTCCGGTGGTACAATTAGCAACAGCAGCGCAGACTGGGGCGGCGGTGTATACAATGAAAACGGCAAAACTACCCTGTCCGGCGGCGAAATCAGCGACAATACCGCAACTAAGGGTGGCGGTATGTATGTAGATGACTCTAGCGAATTGGCAGTGAGCAGAGGCAGCATTATCAGTAATAGCGCAGAATACGGCGGCGGTGTGTATGTAACAAGCACATTCACAATGTCCGGTGGCGAAATCAGCGACAATACATCAACAAATGACGGCGGCGGTATTTACAGCTATGGCGGAACTGCAACAATGACCGGCGGTGAAATCAGCTACAACAGCGCAGACAACAACGGCGGCGGTGTGGCATTAGACAATCATTCGACAGTTGCTATGGAGAATGCCACAATAACCCAAAATACCGCAGGCAACAGAGGCGGCGGCGTATATGCGGAAAGCGATACATTTACCGCAACCGACTGTACCATAACCTACAATACAATAGACAGCAACAACAGATCTCAGGGCGGCGGTATATATGCGGACGACGCCGTTACGCTTACAGATACCGAAGTATCAAACAATGTAGCGGATAATGGCGGCGGTGCGTATATCAACGGCGGCACGTTTACCCTTGCAGGTTCATCAAGCGTTACCGGTAATACCGATAACAGCAGCGAAAATAACAACGTATACATCAAATCCGGCAAAACGATTACAATAGATGATTCAACGACATTCTTTGGCTCGGCAGGCGTTACCTCGGCAGTTGCGCCTACGGAAACCGAACTTGTTGATGTAACCGGCACGAACGACGACGATTACAGCACGCGATTCGCAAGCGACAACACGCTTTACAGAATTATAAACGGTGACAACAACGTGGTTCAGCTTGCGCTCAGCTACGCGGAGGACTTATACGTTTCACTTGAGGAAACCGGTACCGATGACGTGTATAATATTGTTCTTAAAGGCGACATAGACGGCAACGAGGCTCCTATCGAAAAATTCACATCAGCGCAGCTTAAGTTTGTGCTTAGCGACGAAAATTCCAAAAACGAAACCTGCGATATAACAAGCACAGGCGCTCTTACCGTGACGGCTAACACAGACGAATACATAGGATTAATCAATAACGGCGACGGCGAATACGAATTCAATATGGACGGCACAGCAACCTCGATAACCGCTAAGAGCATAACTCTTGGAACGGTGAAGGTAAGCGGTTTGGGCAAATATTCTCTCACTCTTGTAACCGACGGCTATGACAATATTGTAAACTGCTCGGGTGACAACAATGGAACGTATTACTTTATAGACGAAACCATAGATGACACTGCCATCTATGACAATCCATACGGCACACTTTACCTTGACATTCTTACGGTTCCCGCCGAAAACGAAATAATTCCGGATTCGGTAAACCTTACAATAAACGTAATGTTCCCGAACAGGGTTTATTCACAAACGGCGGCATACACCGATATGAAGGTCGCGGTTGACAGCTCTGTGGAGAGCTATTACCCCGATGAAACAATCACTCTCGGCAGCAACGGTTCATCAACAACAGCCGACACGACAATAGGATATGTTACACCGCAGACAGGCAGCACCGGTTACTACGGCTATGTTATCAAAACAACCGTAGCTGCGGGTTACCGTACAGCTCTGACATTCACCGGCAGCGGCTACAGAACCTGCTCGGCAAGCGTAGTTCCGGATTCCGACGCAACAGAGGTGACCGTGAATGTATGGAATAACGCTATGGACGAGGCGACTCACCCTGTTATCACAGTTGACGGCGTTGAGGACAGCACCACATATACGGATATAACATTCCTTGCGGGTGATATTAAAGAACCCATTGGTCAAATCAATCTTTACGACCTGTCGGCGGTTACGTCTTACTTCGGCTACAATGCTACCGATGATGAAATAGAAAGCCCGTCAGATAGCTATATCGCTAAATATCTATGCAATGATCTTAACCGTGACGGTAAGATTGACTCGAGGGATATAGCGTTAGTACTTGTCGCTTGGGGCAAATAAACAAGCTATTTTCTCATAATTGGTCCTTAAGCAATGCGCGGAGAATTGATTTTCTCCGCGCATTGTGCTTTTCACAAAATATGCCGCGTGTATTGACAAACCGCGCCTACGGTGATATAATTCATACTAATGGAATGGGAGAATAGGAGAATTATTATAAAGGATTGATTAAAATGAAAATTTCTACAAAGGGACGATATGCGATTAGGCTTATGCTTGACATTGCGATACACGGCAATAACAAAAACGTATCCATTCGCGACGTGGCGCAAAGGCAGAATATATCCATAAAATATCTTGAACAGATAGTCGGTATGCTTGCGCGCGTGGGGTATCTGAAAAGCATACGCGGCGCTCAGGGCGGCTACAGACTCGCAAAAAAGCCGTCGGAATACACCGTCGGCGATATTTTGCGCATAACCGAGGGTTCTCTTTCGCCCGTGGCGTGCCTGGAGGACGAAGTGAATCAATGTGACCGCGCGGAGGTCTGTCCGACGATTAAATTTTGGGAGGGTCTGTATAAGGTGATTAATGATTATGTGGACTCCGCCACCCTTGAGGACCTTGTGAATGTGACCGTGAGCGAAAACAGCTCCTTTGATTTCTGCATATAAAATTAAGGCTGCCCGACGGCAGCCCTATTTTTTATTTGTTTATAACCTCGCCTATGTTGTTTATTTGAATCGATATTGTCCCGTCCTCGTTGTTTATAAATTGAATATATTCGCTGTTTTGGTAGTATTCGGCGGGAAATGTCAGCTCCACGCCGATGTCCGTGACTATTTTCACATTTGAGGCGAGCTTTTTTGTGACGTAGCTGTTCACCTCAACCCTTTGCGGCACGCTCGCTTTTTCGATTTTTTCCATAAATTCCTCGCGCATACCGGGCTTGCTGTCAAATATCTTTTCGGCAACCTTGTCCGTTTCTATGTAATCGGCTCCGCCTTCATCCACGTTCTCCGTTATGTATTCTTTCATTTTGGAAAGCGTTTCGATAGCGTCGCCGCCGTTTTCCTCCGTCACCTTTTTGGCAATCTTTTTTACCGCGTTCACCGATTCGCGCGGCGATATGTCATATATACATTCAAGCAGCACATCTGCGATTAGGTCGGTGGTTTCGCCGTCTATTTTGCGCCTTTTTCCTATATATTTAATCGTGAAATCGTCCTCGTTTATGAACGCACATTCGCTTATTTTCTGCGAGGTGGTCGGCAAAATCGCATAGTGATTGATAATCTGATTTTTAACCTTGCCGTCCTCCTGCATAACCTGGTGCGTGTAGCCGATTTTGTTGTCGCATTTCAGAATCGCAAGCGTGGGACGCTCGTTTATTATGCAGTCGCATACAAGCAAATCCGATGAATCCGGCTTGTCCGATTGGCTCACGCCCTCGTAAACTCTCTGCGCGATAAACTGCGACATCGTCTGAAAATAGTTTTCGTCACGCAGGTATTCCGACAGGTGGTATTTAAAGCCGCTGTTGTCCGCGAATTCGGCGCTCCTCAGTCCCGCGTCCTCGAATATTTTCTCCATATGCTTGGTTATAAAGCTGTTTATGCTCGCGTCCGTGATGTCAAGCTCCTCATCGCTGTAAACGCTGACGCCCGAATTGGCGTCAAGTATATGCAAAATCGCTCTTTTAAGTGATGCTATCATATTTTTTCAAAACCTTTCTTTTTAAATTTCGCAAAGGTAATTTTAACACAAAAAAAAGAAAAAGTAAATATTGACAAGCGATAATTTATTATATATACTGAAATTAAATTAATGAACAGGCGGTGTATTTATGGAAAAATATAAGGACAAGAGTGTCGGCACAGATGAAAGAGCGGAGGATTTGCTTTCGCGTATGACGGTCGAGGAAAAAATAGGGCAGATGCTACAGGTAAGCTATAACACGCTCAGCGAGGAGGATTACGAGCGGTATGAGGAGCTTGGAATAGGCTCGTTTTTGCACGTTCTCGGCAGCGAGGCGGACGATATACGCGCCAAAGCTGCGAATACAAGGCTCGGTATTCCGCCGATTTTCGGCATTGACGCGATACACGGACACGCGCTTTTAAACGGCGCGACTGTTTTTCCGTCGCAGCTTGCGGTTTCGTGCAGCTTTAACCGCGAGCTTATCCGCGAGATGGGACGATGCACCGCCCGAGAGGTTGCGGCGGACGGTCTTGACTGGACGTTTTCGCCGGTTCTGTGTATCGCCCGCGATTTGAGATGGGGACGCGTCGATGAAACCTTCGGCGAGGACAGCTATGTTGTCGGCGAGCTTGGCAGCGCGATAATCGACGGATATGAATGTGATAATTATATAATCGCCTGCGCGAAACACTATATCGCCTACGGCGAGGCGACCGGCGGCCGCGACGCGTATGACAGTCCCGTTACGGAGCGTAAAATAAGAGAGGTGTTTCTGCCTCCGTTCAAAAAGGCGGCGGACATAGGCTGCGGCTCTATGATGACCGCTTACGGCTCGATTGACACGCTCCCTCTTACCGCGAACAGGCATATATTAAGGGAAATTTTAAAGGAGGAAATCGGATTTGACGGATTTATCGTAACCGACTGGGAAAACGTCAGAAGTCTTGTTACCAATCAGCACGTTGCCGAGAATTTAACGGAGGCGTCAAAAAAAGCCGTTGAGGCGGGCAATGATATGAGTATGAATACTCACGAATTTTACGAATGTATGCTGCGGCTTGTAGGGGACAGTAAAATTGATATGGATTTAATTAACGACGCGGTTCGCAGAATTTTAAAAATTAAATTCCGCCTCGGACTTTTTGATGAAAAAATAAGACCAAAGAGAGATGTTATCGGCTGTAGGGGACACAAAAACGTGAATTACGAGCTTACAAAGGAAAGTATTGTATTGCTGAAAAACGATAATTTGCTGCCGCTCAAAGGGGACACTAAAACTATAGCCGTGATAGGTCCCAACGCGGACGATATACGCGCACAGTACGGCGACTGGACATTTTTCTCGCACCCTACTCCGAAAGAAAATGTCACGCCCTTAAGTGATTTCTATACGGTTCTGCGCGGAATGAGAGAGGTGTTCGGAGATGAAAATATATTATACAGTAAGGGCTGCGATATTTACGGCAGGGAAAATTATATTTCGGACGCGGTTAAAGCTGCCGAAAAAGCCGACGCGGTTGTATGCGTAATCGGCGACTGTCTCGCGCAGAACGGCGAGTACCGCGACAGGACGGATTTGGAATTATCGGGTCATCAGCTTGAATTGGTAAAGAGGCTTGTGGGGACACAAAAACCGGTAATTGCCGTGCTTGTAAACTGCAAACCGCTTTGCATATCATATCTCAAGGAAAACTGCGCCGCCGTGATAGAATCGTTTAACAGCGGAGATTTGGGAGGAATGGCGGTCGCGGAAATGATAGCGGGAAAATTCAACCCGAGCGGTAAGCTCAGCATATCCTTCCCGCGCCACAGCGCTCAAACGCCGTGCTATTATAATCAATATACGGGCTGGCACGGCGGCGGATATGTGGATTTACAGAAAGGGAATGTCTATGATTTCGGCGACGGATTGTCGTATTCAAAATTTGAATATTCCGATTTAAAACTGTCGAAGGTAAAAGCCTCGGCGGGAGAAATAATTAATGTGTCGGTGAACGTAAAAAATAACGGTGATATGGACGGCAAGGAAACCGTTATGATGTTTGTAAACGATGTGGTAAGCTCGCATCTTACGCCGACAAAGCAGCTTAAAGGCTTTGAAAAGGTGTTCATAAAAGCGGGGGACACTAAAAAGGTGACACTAAAACTCGATACAAACGATCTAGCCCTTGTGACGAGCGATTTAAAATACGTTGTAGAAAAGGGCGATTTTGAAATTATGGTCGGAAGAAATACCAAGGAATATCTTACGGCAATTCTTACAATAGAATAGTTATGGTAAACAGCGAAAAAAACGTAAAAACACTTTTTTTCAACTGTTATATATGGTATAATTAACCGTATAAAAAGGGTTTTACGGATAAGGTGATTTATATATGAAGATTTTACTTGCGGCGATAAACGCGAAATATATTCACACGTCGCTGGGCGTGAGAACGCTCAAGGCATACGCGATGCCGTATGATGTGGAGTTTTCCGAGTACACAATAAACGAGCGTGCGGAGGATATTTTGCGCTCGATATATCGAAAAAAAGCCGATGCGGTGTTGTTTTCGTGCTATATATGGAATATAGGAATGTGCCTTGACGTCGCGGATATGCTCAAAAAGGTTTCGCCCGAAACGAAAATAATTTTCGGCGGACCGGAGGTGAGCTTTGACGATGCGGAGTATATGGAGCGGTACGGATTTATCGACGGAATAATGCGCGGCGAGGGCGAGGCGACCTTCAGGGAATGGCTGGAAAAGGGCGACGATATAAAGGGAATGACCTACCGAAAAAACGGAAAAATAATACGCAATGCCGACAGGGAAATGATAAGCGATATTACCTCGATACCGTTTCCCTATACAGATGAGGACATTGAGCGGAACAAAGGAAAGCTGATATATTATGAGTCAAGCCGAGGGTGCCCGTTCAGATGCAGCTACTGCCTGTCGTCCACAACGCACAGTGTGCGTTTTCGGGATATGGACGCGGTAAAAGAGGAGCTGATGTTTTTTATAAAGCACGGCGTGCGGATAGTGAAATTTGTGGACAGAACCTTTAATGCGGACAGAAAGCGCGCGGCGGAGCTGATAAAATTCCTCATAGACAACGCCCAAAATACCACGTTTCATTTTGAGGTCGCCGCGGACCTTATAACCGAGGAGATGACGGAGCTTTTCAAAGCGGCGCCGGACGGACTTTTTCAGCTTGAAATCGGGGTGCAGTCAACAAATAATGATACAATAAGAGCGATAGACAGAAAAACGGATTTTGAGAAGATAAAGCGCGCTGTGGGACTTGTAAAGCAGGCGGGCGGAGTGCATATGCACCTTGATTTGATTGCGGGACTGCCGTTCGAGGATATTAAGTCGTTTGCAAAGTCATTTGACGATGTTTTCGCATTGCGGCCGCACGTTTTACAGCTCGGATTTTTAAAGCTTTTGCGCGGCACGAAAATTCGCGGCGAGGAAAACAAATACGGGTACGTTTACAGCTCAAAGCCGCCGTATGAGGTGCTGAAAAATGACTTTATGTCATATGACGATATATTGCGTTTAAAGGGGATAGAGGAGGTATTTGAAAGGTACTATAACAGCGGCGTATTTGAAAATTCAATGGAATACCTGCTTAAAAAATATGCCTCGCCCTTTGATTTCTTTGATGATTTGCGCGGGTTTTATTCGGAGAACGGGTATGACGCGGCGGGCAGGTCGAGGAATTCGCTTTATGAAATACTTTCAAAATTTTGCGGCGACGAGGTATTCAAGGATATATTAAAGCTGGACTATTTTATAAACAACAAGGGCGCGGACACGCCGAAATGGTCGCTTACGGAGTACAACCGAGGTCTTTTAAAGGAGCGGTTTGAAATTCTCGGCGATGAATTTATACGTGAAAATCTAAGAGAATATGAAAATCTTCCGCGCAAGGAAACAGTAAAGCATCTTCATTTTGAAGAGTTTGAATATGATGTTCTGGGTGATTTTTCAAAAAGGAAGAACATAATAATATTTGATAATAAATATGACAGAAGGATAAGAGTATGCAGGGATTTGAAACAATAACAAACAGTATAATGACGCTTGCGCTTGCGATGCTGGTAGGCTTTGTATGCGTAAAAACAAAATACATAACGGAGGAGCAGAAAAATGCTCTTTCAAAGGTGATAGTGAGGGTCACACTGCCGCTTTTGGTAATAACCTCGCTGACAAATCAGGTTTTCGACCACGAAACTTTGATGAATTCCATAAAGGTATTGATAATATCGCTGGTTGTGATAGGATTTTTATATATTATCGGAGTCTTGATGTCAAGACCCGGCAATATGGAAAAATCAAAGGCGGTTATGCACACCTGTATGACGTGTTTCGGCAATGTTGTGTTTATGGCATATCCCTTGATACAGGCGCTTTACGGCGCGGAGGGACTGCTGTACGCGGCGATTTTCGGACTGGCAAACGATATGTACCTCTGGACGGTGGGCGTGTACCGTATGGCATCGATAAAAAACGGCAAATCGTCATTTTTGGGCAATCTCAAAAATCTGCTGACGCCGGGTACGGTGTCGTTTATCGCGGCGTTTATAATGATGGCGTTCGGGTTCAAATTCACGGGCATAATAGGGGAGGTTATGACGGGCATAGGCTCAACCACCACATATCTGTCAATGTTTTTCATAGGAGGCACACTGGCGGCGGTGGACTTCAGGCATATATACAAGCGCGTTCGGCTTTTCGCGCTTACGGCGGTAAAGATGATTGTCGTGCCGATATTGCTGATATTTGTACTCGGAATGTTCGATTTGAGCGAAACGGTCAGGGCGGCGATAATTTTGCAGGCGGCAATGCCCGCGTCAACGATTCTTGCGGTTTTGGGTATGGAATATGACGGAGATGTGGTTTACTGCGCGGAGGGCGTTTTTATAACGCACCTTGCGGGACTTGTCACACTGCCGCTTGTATATTACCTTATGAGCGTGCTTTAAAAAATCTTATAATGCGGACGTTCCTCGTCAAAGAAAAGATAGCGGATATAATCGTCCGTTATTATACATACGGGACTTAAAAAGAACCATAAAATCATATACGGCAGACAAATCTGTCCCATAATGTTATAGGGCATATTGTAATAGTCCCATACATTCAGCTTGAGCCATAAATTAAGAATACACCCGGCAATAAATTCCATAAGCGTAATAACGAACGCTCCTATGAGCATCTGGATTATCAGAGGAATATCTCGGGTGTATTTTTCGTTTATAAGTCCCAGCATCAGGAAACAAAATCCGCCCAGAGCGAACATACTCCAGTGCGAGTATCCGCGCCAGATAAGCTCGATAAGCAGATATATAATTCCGCCGAATGAAAACAGAAAAAGATATTTTAATATTTTCGCCATAATACCTGTCCTTTTTATTTTGTGATTTGCTGAATATATTATATGTACGACGCGAAAAAATAATCACAAAATCATAATTAAAGAAAAAAATAAGGAGCCGCTGCGTTTTAACGTATCGGCTCCGTTTTGTTAAATATCAAGATTTGAAACATATTTGGCGTGTTTCTCAATAAATTCGCGTCTCGGCTCAACCTTGTCGCCCATCAGAACGGTAAAGGTTTGATCCGCTGCAATCGCGTCGGCAAGAGTGACCTTAAGCATTGTCCTCTTTGCGGGATCCATTGTGGTTTCCTTAAGCTCGGACGGGTCCATCTCTCCAAGACCCTTATAGCGCTGAACCTTGGCTCCGCTGCCCATTTCGGCAAGAAGTCTGTCGCGCTCATCGTCCGTGAAAGCAAAGCGTTCCTCAAGATTTTTGTTCTTGCCCTTGAATACCTTGTAAAGCGGCGGCTGAGCGATATATATATTGCCGTTTTCGATAAGCTGCGGCATATATCTGAAGAAGAACGTCAGAAGAAGAGTTCTGATATGCGCGCCGTCAACATCGGCATCCGCCATAATAACCACTTTGCCGTATTTCAGGTTGTTTATATCAAAATCCTCGCCGATGCCGGTTCCGAGCGCCTGTATTACCGGCAGCAGCTTTTCGTTTGAGTAAACCTTGTCTATACGAGACTTTTCAACATTCAGCATTTTACCCCAAAGCGGAAGTATCGCCTGGAAACGTCTGTTGCGTCCTTGCTTTGCGCTGCCTCCCGCGCTGTCGCCCTCGACTATAAACAGCTCCGCGTAATCCGCGCCCTCATCGGTGCATTTTGCAAGCTTGCCAAGAAGTGAGGAATTGTTCGCGTTTGAATTTTTCCTTGTAAGCTCTCTCGCGCGTTTTGCCGCCTCCCTCGCTCTTGACGCGGTAAGCGTTTTTTCAACGATGGTTTTCGCTATCTGCGGGTGCTCCTCAAAGAATGTGGAAAGCTTATCGTTTAAGGCGTATTCAACCAGTGTTCTTGCCTCGCTGTTGCCGAGCTTTGCTTTGGTTTGTCCCTCGAACTGCGCCTCGACAACCTTTACGCTTATAATCGCGGTAAGACCCTCGCGGGTGTCCTCGCCGGAAAGATTCGGATCCTTTTCCTTTAGGAGATTGTATTTTCTCACGTATTCGTTTATAACTCTTGTAAGTCCGGCTTTAAAGCCTGTTTCGTGAGTGCCGCCGTCGCCGGTGTGTATATTGTTGGCAAAGCTTAAAAGCGCCTCGGAATACGCGGTTGTATACTGCATTGCGACCTCGACCTCCATATCCTTGCGCTGGGCCTCGAAGTATATTACCTCGTCGTGCAGGGGATCCTTGTTCTGATTGATATACTGCACAAATTCCTTTATGCCGCCCTCCGCGTGGAGCGTGACCGTTTCGGGATTTTCAACTCTGTAATCGGTAAGCAGTATTTTTACGCCCTTGTTCAAAAATGCCTGCTCGCGAAGTCTTTTCAGCAGGACTTCATAATCAAACTCAAGCACCTCAAATATTTCGCCGTCGGGTTTAAAGGTGATTTTTGTACCGGTTTTATCGGTATCGCCTATAACCTTTAGCTTGCAGGTAGGCTTGCCGCGCTCGTAGGACTGGTAATGTATATGCTCGCCGTCCGCGACCTCCACCTCAAGTCTTTCGGAAAGCGCGTTTACAACCGACGAGCCGACGCCGTGCAGACCGCCCGACACCTTATATCCGCCGCCGCCGAATTTACCGCCGGCGTGAAGAATTGTAAGAACAACCTCTACCGTGGGGATACCCTGCTGAGGGTGAATACCGACGGGAATACCGCGTCCGTTGTCGGTAACCGTAACCGAATTGTCGGGATTAATATCAACCTTAATTTCGGTGCAGTAGCCGGCGAGAGCCTCATCGATGGAGTTGTCCACAATTTCATAAACGAGGTGGTGCAGTCCCGCCGAGGAGGTGGAACCGATATACATACCGGGACGCTTTCTTACCGCGTCGAGTCCCTCCAGAACCTGTATTTGGTTTTCGTCATAGGTGGTTTCAATCTTTTCAATATCACTCATAAGTCTTTCTCCTTACTTTGATTCTGTCCTTTTTTATCTTATCATAAACCGCGTTTTGCCAATATTTTCGATGAAACGGAGGATATAAATACCTTTGTCGCGCCGTTTTCATTTACTACCGCGAAGGATTTCGGCAAATCGTCGGTAGAATTTATAATCAGACCGCGTTTTTGCGCCTTGGCAAGGAAATTTCTGCCGAGCCTTGACACGGTCGTGTTATCCATATCAAAAATTCCTATAATATCTTTTGTGTTTACAACAATATTTTCCTCAACTCTAAGATACATTATCCGTCCTCCCTGATTACGGCTCCGTCCTTTATGTGCAGCAGCTTTGAAAACTCGGTGCTTTTAATTAAGTCCGTGTCGGTTGAAGTGATAAGCACCTGCTTGCCGCGTATTTTCTGCGATAGGTACATACGCCTGTTTATATCAAGCTCGCTCATAATATCGTCAAGCAGCAGCACGGGGTATTCGCCCTTGATATGGTGAATGTAATCCGCCTGCGCGATTTTCATTGAAAGCGCCGCGGTACGCTGCTGTCCCTGAGAGCCGTAAACCTTTGCCTCTGTGCCGTTTACAGAAATACGCAAATCATCGCGCTGCACGCCTACCTGCGCGGAGGCAAACTCGATTTCGCGCCGCTGATTGCGCTCAAGATACAGAAAAATTTCGTTTTTGTCGGTTTGCTCCGTTTTTATGCCTGGCATATAGGATATTTTTAATTCCTCGCCCGAAATTTCACGCTGAATTTCGGAGGCAAAGCTGTTTATAAGCTTTACAAATTCCATACGGTATTCTATTATTTTAGCGCCCTCCGCGGCAAGCTGCTCATTCCATACGGAAAGCATAATGTCGGATTTTGCGCCCTTTGCCTTGAGGTCTTTCAGCAGACTGTTTTTTTGCACAAGCGCTTTGTGATAATCTATAAGGCTTGAAAGATACCTCGGATAAAGCTGACTCACGGAGGAGTCGATAAACCGCCTGCGCGATGACGGAGAGCCTTTTACCAGCTCCATATCCTCCGGAGAGAACATAACCACATTGAGATAATTCATAAGCATACTCAGCTTTGTTATCTGTACGTGGTTGATTTTAATGTTTTTTCTGCCGTTTTTTACCATCTGTATTGCGGCATTGTAGTCGCGCTCGCTGTCGTGAAAGGCAAGCGAAAGCGCGGCAAAGTCGGAACCGAATTTTATAAGCTCCCTGTCGGATTTGGCTCGGTGGCTCCTGCCTTGTGAAAATATATAAACGGATTCGAGTATATTGGTTTTCCCCTGCGCGTTATCGCCGTATATGACGTTGGTATAGGGTGAAAATTCTATTTTTTCGGAGGAATAATTCCTGAAATTCGAGAGCGATAGGGAAGAAATATACATTATTCCGCCCCTACTTCGATTTCTACGGTTTCGTCCTCAAACTCGACGGTAACCTTGTCGCCGGAACGTATTTTTTTGCCTCTCATTTGGCATATTTCGCCGTTTACCGACACGATTCCGTCAAGTATCATATCCTTCGCCATAGCTCCGCTTTCCGCAAGCGCGGAAAATTTCAAAAGCTGGTCGAGCTTTATATATTCGGTTGTGATGGTGATGTTTGTTTTTTGCATAATGATTATCCTTTTTGATAAATTATGGTTTGTATTCACTTCGTATGGTGCCCGTAAGGCTCCCATAGCAGTGGAGGCTTTCGGCTGTGGTTTTGTAAGGCTCCCCTATCTAGGGGAGCTGTCGCCGAAAGGCGACTGAGGGGTCTTGCGCCGCATTTTCGCTCCGCAAGGCTTGCTAATCAATTTTGCAGTCTTGTTACCGATGTAACGCCGTGAATTTGAACTATTTTTTTCTTCAGCAGCGCCAAATCCGAGGTATTGCGTATTTCCACGCCGAGCTGGATAACAGCGATGCCTTTTTTCGTAACAAAGGCGTTGACGGATTTAAACGGTATTTTAAGCGTTGCAAGTATATTGGTGATTTCAAGCAGCACGCCGTCGCGGTCGTGCGCCTCAACCTGTAAATTCGCTATATATGAGGTGCTGCGCTCGTCGTCCCACCATACTTCTATAAATCTGCCCTTATCCTCTTCGGACATTGAGTCGGGATTTATATTGGGACAGTCGCGTCTGTGAACGCTTACGCCTCTTCCTTTTGTGATAAAGCCTACTATATCGTCGCCCGCGACAGGGTTACAGCACCTGGCAAGGCGCACAAGGCAGTTGTCTATATCCTTTACGATAATACCCTTGCTTGACGAGCGGCGCTTTGCCGGCTCCGCCTGCACGGTGTGATTTTCCTCGTTATACACAGCCTCAAGGGTCTTTTTAGCCTCAAGAGCCTTATTCTGCTTAATCCACTCGTCGCGCAGTCTTACCACAACCTTTTGCGCCGTCAGTCCGCCGTAGCCGACGCTGGCGTATAGGTTGTCGATAGTCTGAAATCCGTATCTTTTTATAAGAATCGCAATCCATTCCTGCTTAAAGAGCTGCTCGTGAGTGTTGCCGAGTCTGCGAAGTTCGCGCTCTATAAGCTCCTTGCCGCGCTCGATATTTTCATCGCGGCGTTCACGCTTGAACCATTGATTGATTTTATTCTTCGCCTGCGATGTGCGGCATATTTTTAGCCAGTCGCGGCTCGGTCCGTGGGTGTTGGCGGTAAGTATCTCAACTATTTCGCCGTTTTGAACCATATAGTTATTCGGGACGATTTTTCCGTTGACCTTTGCGCCGCTCATTTTATAGCCTACCTGGGAGTGAATCGCGAATGCAAAGTCTATAACGGTGCTTTTAGCCGGCAGCGAAATAACCTTGCCCTGCGGCGTGAACACGAAAACCTCATCTTCAAACAGGTCGAATTTAAGTGTGTTAAAAAAATCGTCCGTATCTATGATACTCGTTTGAGTATCGAGCAGCTGGCGTACCCATTCAAGCTTTGAATCCATATCGCTTGCTCCGGATATGCCCTCCTTGTATTTCCAGTGAGCCGCGATACCGTTTTCGGCTACGCGGTGCATTTCCCATGTGCGTATTTGTATTTCAAGCGGAGTGCCGTTCGGACCTATAACTGTCGTGTGGAGCGACTGATACATATTCGGTTTGGGCATTGCGATGTAGTCCTTGAAACGCATCGGCACCGGCGTGTATAAATCGTGTACCATACCGAGCACGGCATAACAGTCCGCAACCGTATCCACTATAACGCGTACCGCGAACAGGTCGTAAAGCTCGTCAAGAGTTTTATTCTGCGTGTACATTTTACGGAATATGCTGTAAAAATGTTTCGCGCGTCCGGTGACCTGACCTTTTATATTCATTTCCCCGAGCTTTTGACGCAGCACATCTATAATATCGAGTATGTACTTTTCACGCTCGCCCTTTTTCTGGTTTATGCTTTGGGTAATTTCCTCATATGCCACCGGATCAAGGTATTTAAGCGCCAAATCCTCAAGCTCTATCTTGATTTTGGACATACCCAAACGATGGGCGAGAGGCGCGTACACATCAAGGGTTTCCTTTGAAATAAGCAGCTGCTTTGCGCGCGGCATAAAGTTTAGAGTACGCATATTATGAAGCCTGTCTATCAGCTTTATCATAACCACTCGAATATCCTTTGCCATTGCAAGGAACATTTTGCGCAGATTTTCAACCTGCTGCTCTTCGCGCGTGTTGTATTTAATTTGTTTAAGCTTTGTAACACCGTCAACAAGCTCCGCGACGCTCTTTCCGAACAGACTTTCAATATCCTCGTATGTGTACGGAGTATCCTCAACCACATCGTGCAGCATCGCGGCTGAGATTGCCGTAGCGTCAAGCGAAAGCTGAGCGGCAATATATGCAATCTGCACCGGGTGATCTATATAGGGTTCGCCGCTGCGTCTGAACTGGTGCGAATGTGCGGATTTTGCAAGCTTATAGGCTACAAAAATCATATCTGTATTGGCATTTGGACTGTATCCCTTGACCATTTCTATTATTTTATCGACAAGAACATCGGTACTGTCTATATTCTGCGGTATTTTTTCGGGCGACAGTATAACCGGCGCGTTTTTTTTCGCCATATGCTCACTTCCTCTCTGCGGGTTTGCAAATTTATCTGTTTATTTTTAAATCTTTGAGTATAAGCTGAACCGTTTCGTTGCCCTGATAGCTGTTTATATCAATCTGAAATGCCAGATTAAGGGAGTCGCCGCGGCCTATCATAGTGGCGTATTCTCCCATACCGAAACCTATACAGTTTATTATGCGGTTGTTTTTCTCGACTCTGAGGCGAAGATGCTTGCTGTCCGCGCCGACGGACGCGATATTCACAACATTAACTCTTCCGATTGCGAACACAGGTCTTTCGTTTCCCATACCGAAAGGCTCAAGCAGTGAAAGCATTCTTGCGTTTTCAAGAGTTATCGCGCGTTCGGAAAGGGGACAGTCTATCTCTATCGAGGGTATCATATCCCGCTCCGTAAGCACCTCATCCGCGTATTTGTTGATTTCCTTTGTGAAATTTTCGAGGTCGGACATATTCACGTTAAGTCCCGCCGCGACGGCGTGACCGCCGAAATCGGTAAGATACTTTTCGCATTTGGACAGCGCCTCGAAGAGATTAAATCCGCTTATACTTCTTCCGGAGCCTTTTCCGACGCCGTTTGAGTATGAAATCAATATGCAGGGCTTGTAATATAAAGCGCAAAGCCGCGATGCCACGATGCCGATTACGCCCTGATGCCAACCCTCGCGGGCAAGCACGATTACTTTTTTCTTTTCAAAATTCGGGTCGGCGGCAGCCATTTCAAGAGCCTCGTCAAAAATCTGCTTTTCGGTCAGCTGACGCTCCTTGTTTTCCGCATCGAGCGCGAGCGCGATTTCTCTCGCTCTGTCCGCATCGTTGGTAAGGAGCAGCTCCACCGCCGTCGTAGCCGTGCCAAGCCTGCCTGCGGCGTTGAGCCTCGGCGCAATGGCAAAAGCTATGTTGGACGAGGTTATATCGCCGCCTGATATTCCCGCGACCTCTTTTATGGCGCTCAGCCCCGGACGCTTGGGATTGCGGAGAAGTTTAATTCCCTTGTCAACAATTATCCTGTTTTCGCCCAAAAGCGGAACAACGTCCGCCACGGTGCCGAGCGCGGCAATGTCCGCGTATTTACAAAATACTTCTTTGGTGTCCATACCCCTTTCCATTGCAAGGGCAAGTATCAGCTTGAACGCAACACCTACGCCGGCGAGCGAATCGAAGGGATAGCCGCAGTCGGGACGCTTTGGATTAAGGATAGCCGCGGCCGCATCGGGCAGGCGGTCCTTGCAGGTGTGGTGGTCGGTGATTATTACGTCCATTCCTTGGAGCTTTGCAAACTCCACCTCACCGATTGCGGTAATTCCGCAGTCAACCGTTATCATCAGGTTTGTGCCGCTGCGGAACAGCTTGTTCACAGCCATTATATTTATGCCGTAGCCCTCGCCCTTGCGGTCGGGAATATAATATTCCGCGTCCGCGCCGATTGACAGCAGAAATTCATATAAAAGAGCCGTTGCCGTAATACCGTCCACATCATAGTCGCCGTACACGGTAATTTTTTCTTTGTTGTCCACGGCATTTAAAATGCGCTCAACCGCTTTGTCCATATCAAGCATTAATTTGGGATTTACTATGTCCGACATTGATTTTTTTAGGTATGCGGAAATATTATCCGTTTCTACGCCGCGGTTTAAAAGTATCGTGGAAATAACGCGCGGTACGCGGTATTTAAGCGATACGGCGTTTATTGCGTCGTCGCTGAGTTTTTTGCTGCGAAATCTCCAAATCTTGTCAATCATAGTATACTCCAAAGTGTAAATTTCTAAAATTAATCTTTCATATTATTATAACATTTTTTCGGATAAATTTCAAGTAAAATAGGGTATTTTTGAATAAAATAATAAGCATCGGGCAAAATAACCTTGTAGAAAGGAGTGAAGACAATGAATAACAACAATCAGAACAATAATCAAAACAACAATCAGAACCAAAATCAGAACCAGAACCAGAAACAAAACCAACAGCAGAATCAGCAGAATCAGAACCAGAACCAAAAACAAAACCGCAAGAACAACAATCAGAACGAATTTTAAACCGAATACACAAAGAAATGCGCCGCCGCAAAAGGAGTTTTTGCCGCGGCGCATTTCTTGTCTTTGCCGCAAAAATTAAGAGCCGACACTGCTTGCGCCGGCTCTTTGTCTTACTTTCTGACAATAAACTTATCGTTTTCCGCGTCCACGGTTATGGTATCGCCGCTCTTTACGCTGCCGTCGACGATTTCCTCCGACAGCATATCCTCGATTTCGTTTTGGATTGCGCGTCTGAGCGGTCTTGCGCCGTACACGGGGTCAAATCCCGATTTTGCGATTTTCGCGACGGCGTCCTCCGAGAACGAAACAGTGATTTCGTTTGCGGCAAGACGCGTTTCGAGGGATTTAAGCATAAGCTTTGCGATTTCCTTGATGTTATCCTCCGAAAGCCTGTCAAAGACGATTATATCGTCAATTCTGTTCAAAAACTCGGGTTTAAAGGTACGCTTAACCTCCTCCATAACCTTGTTTTTGATTTTTTCATGCTCGCTGATATTCTTGTCGCCGTCGTCCCTGTTAAAGCCGAGCTTTGACGATACGCTGCCCAGAATTTCCTTTGCGCCCAGGTTTGACGTCATTATTATAACGGTATTTTTGAAGTCAACCTTTCTGCCCTGCGCGTCGGTCAAGATTCCGTCGTCGAGAATTTGCAGCATTATGTTAAATACGTCGGGGTGCGCCTTTTCGATTTCGTCGAAAAGTATTACGGAGTAGGGATTTTTCCTGATTTTTTCGGTGAGTTGTCCGCCCTCCTCAAAGCCTACATATCCCGGGGGCGAGCCGATAAATTTGGATACGGCGTGCTTTTCCATATACTCCGACATATCAACGCGGATAAGCGCGTTTTCGCTGCCGAATATAGCCTCCGCAAGCGCCTTTGAAAGCTCCGTTTTACCCACGCCCGTCGGACCTAAGAAAAGGAACGAGCCTATGGGGCGTTTTGGGTCTTTAAGTCCGGCTCTGCCGCGCTTTATAGCCTTTGCTACGGCGGTGACAGCCTCGTTTTGACCTATAACCCTCGCATGAAGCGTATTTTCAAGATTTTTGAGCTTTTCCGTTTCCTCCTCCTTAAGCCTTGCCGCCGGAATATGAGTCCAGTCCGCGAGTATCTCCGCGATGTCGTCCTCGTCCACAACAAGTCCCGATGATGAGCCGTTGCCCTTCCATTCGGATTTGAGCTTGTCAACCTCGTCCTTAAGAACCTTTTCTTCGTCGCGGATTTTTGCCGCTTTTTCAAAGTCCTGAGCTGTGATTGCCTCCTGCTTTTCCGAGAGCAGCTTTTCAAGCTTTTTCTCCTTATCCTTAAGGTCGTCGGGCTCTGTCTGTGAGCCGAGGCGTTTCTTTGACGCCGCCTCGTCTATAAGGTCTATCGCCTTATCCGGCAGAAAACGGTCGGTTATATATCTTGCCGAAAGATTTGCCGCGGCTTTAAGCGCGTCGTCCGTGATTGTAACGCTGTGATGCGCCTCGTATTTATCTCTGATGCCCCTAAGTATCTCAACGGTTTCCTCAACGGTCGGTTCGCCTACGGTTACCGGCTGGAAACGTCTTTCAAGTGCGGCGTCCTTTTCGATATACTTCTTGTACTCCTTAAGGGTAGTCGCGCCGATAAGCTGCAATTCACCTCTGGCAAGGAACGGCTTTAGAATATTTGACGCGTCCATACTGCCCTCCGCGCTGCCCGCGCCGACTATTGTGTGGAACTCGTCTACGAAAAGGATTACGTTCTTTGCCTCAAGAACCTCGTTTATAACCTTTTTCAGACGCTCCTCAAATTCGCCTCTGTATTTCGCGCCCGCCACCATACTTGACAGGTCGATTGAAACAAGACGCTTTGTTTTAAGCGGCTCCGGAACGTCGCCGGAGGCGATTTTCTGAGCGAGTCCCTCTATTACGGCGGTCTTGCCGACGCCCGGCTCGCCTATAAGACAGGGATTGTTTTTGGTGCGCCTTGAAAGTATCTGCGTAACTCGCTCTATTTCCTTTGAACGACCTATTACCGGATCGAATTTGCCCTCCCCGGCAACGGCTGTAAAGTCGCGTCCGAACTGGTCAAGCGTTGGCGTGGACGAATTGGGATTTTGCGCGTATTCGCCGCCCCGGTGCTGCTCTGTTTCCACATCGCCCTCTATGGAGCGTACAGTGTCGGTATAGAAAGCCGGAAGATTTATTCCCGATGCCTCCATTATTTTCGCGGCAACGCCGTCGCCGTCGCGGATTATAGCCATAAGGATATGCTCCGTGCCGATGTATTTATGGTTGAGCCTGCGCGCCTCGAGAGCGCTCATTTCAAGGATTCGCTTTGAGCGCGGCGTGAGAGGCAGTTCCGTCTGTTGGGGCAGAGGAGAGCCTATGCCGATATATTCGTTTATTTTTTCCTTGACGTTTTCGGCGCTTACACCGTATTTTTCCAGAGCCTTAGCGGCAACTCCGCTGCCCTCGCGTATAAGTCCCAGAAGAAGATGCTCGCTGCCTATATAATTATGTCCCAGCTCGGCTGCCGCGTCATGAGCCTCGCTCACGGCGATTCTTGCCTTTTCCGTAAAATTTGAAAATAACATGACAATCAACTCCTTTTTATTATCTCGTCATATATTGTTTCTTATCAGCTCGGCACGCTTTTTGTCGCGCATAGCGGGAGATAAATCCTCTCCGTTGCTCAAAAGCGCCGGCTCCGTAATCACCATACATTCCAAAGGCGATATTTTACCGTCCTTTGGAATTATACCCAGATTTTGACCGAGCATTACATCGCTTAAAAGCGATTTTGCCTCGCTTGACGACATACTGCGCGCGTATTTTAAGGTTCCGTATGAGCGGAACAGTCTGTCCGAAAGGGGATCCGCGCTGTTATCGGTAAGTGCCTTGCGCGCCTTTGTTTCTGTTTCAATTATCTGATTGACTATATTTTTCAGCTTTTCAAGAACCTGTTCTTCCGAAAGTCCCAGCGTTATTCTGTTGGAAATTTGATACAGGTTTCCGTAAGCCTTTGTGCCCTCGCCGTAAAGTCCGCGCACCTCAATTCCCAAGCTGCCCGCCGATGAAATTACTCTGTTTATGTTTTCCGTCATTGTCAGCGCCGGCAGATGCATCATAACTGACGCTCTCATACCCGTTCCTGTGTTCGTGGGACAAGCCGTCAGGTATCCGAAATCGTTGTCAAACGCGTAGGTAATGTTCTCCTCGATTACATCGTCAACCTTGCTCGCCGTGGAGAATGCCTCGTCAAGCGCGTAACCGGTTTGTATAATTTGCAGTCTTATATGGTCCTCCTCCATAAGCATAATGCTCATAGTTTTGTCCTTGCTGATGAGAACGGATTTACCCTTGCCCTTGAGCATTACGGGACTTATAAGATGCTCCTCCGCAAGCGATTGCTTTCGTATATCGGGTGTGTTGTCAAGGTCTATAAAGTCAAAATCTCTTGCGAGCGTTGAGTTGCCGCCGAGAATTGCCGACTTGATTTTCTCCGTAACCTCCTTTGTGTCCTTTAACGCGTTCGGGAACGGCGTGGAATCAAGGTTACGCGCAAGACGTATTCTTGTTGAAACAACTATGTCCGAATTATTGTTTTTATACCAAATCATTGCTTTTTCACCTCATTTTCGATTTCACGGATTTGCTTGTGCAGCTTTGCCGCCGTTTCGTAGTCCTCGTTTTTAACCGCCGCCGAAAGCTCGGCTTTCAGTGACTCGTACTTTCTTTTAAGCTTAAGCTCCTCGCCCGATTTTGACGGGATTTTGCCGGTATGCACTATGCTTGGGTGTATGCCGCGCAGGGTTTCGCTCACTCCGCTGCGGAACGCCTTGTAGCACTCGCTGCACCCGAGCTTGCCGGTGCGCCTGAAATCGGAGTATGTGCGTCCGCATACCGGACACTTCTTTTCCTCCTTGATTGTTACGGGCTGCATAAACATATCAAACCCGTCGAAAAAATCCGAAAATAAATCATACATAATAAATTCCTCCTTTAATTGCCCGCGTTCGCAAGCATATTCTTAAATATATTCGCTCTTAATTTATCTCTTGCCGGCTGCTCTATCGTGAGAGAGGCGTCCGACACCGCGCAAAATATCAGTGACGCCGTTTTGCCGTCCACCGCGCCTTGGCGTACAAGGTTCGCAAGATGCGCCTTGGCGCTCCTTTCATCGACGGAGTTTCCGACACTTCTTATTGTTTCCATAATAAGTCCGTCGCCGTATTTTACCTGCTTTATCCTCAGATACCCGCCGCCGCCGCGCTTTGACTCGACCATGTATCCATGCTCGGGATTGAACCTTGTCGATATAACATAATTTATCTGCGACGGCACGCAGCCGAATACTGAGGCAAGCTCGTTTCTCCTAAGCTCTGTCCATTCGTCCGCGCTGTCCTTTAGGAGCTCCGTTATAAAAGCCTCTATTTTGTCGCTCATACCCATTTTAATCCCTCCGTTCCATAATATAACGTGGAAAAGAAACAAGCAGATTGCGCTTATGAGGGGCGCAGTCGTATGTTTATACTTCAAGTCCCGAATAAGTGTGAGCTGCGCCGTTTATTTTTCACGTTAGACTTTGACTTTCTTTGACCTTTCACATATTATTATACTCAAAAAAGAGAATTTGTCAATGAATAAATTGTATTTGCTTTTTTAATAATTTGTGAACACAATTCGCAAATTATACTTGAAAAATATTATATATAGGTATATAATGGTTAGTAGAATAAAACAACAGAGTAGGTTTGCGCGCGTGAAGTGCGGAATGAACGGGGAGTTGTCATTCCGACGAAAAGCAGCTTTGCTTGCGGTGCGTATTCCGCATCCCGCTGCTTGCATTACAGGATAACGCAGTCTTTCTTGTTTTGCCGAAAGGGCAGGGCGGGAAAGGCTTTTTTTGTTTATCGGAGGGATATTGGATTAATGAATTACAGAGAATCGCGCGAGTATATAAATGGCGCGTCGAAATACGGGATAGTGCCGGGGCTTTCAAATATAACGGAGCTTTGCGCGGCGCTTGGGAATCCGCAGGAGAAATTAAAAATAATTCATATTGCCGGCACAAACGGCAAGGGCAGCACAGGCGCATTTATACGGTCTGCGCTGACGGACGCGGGAATAAAAACGGGACATTTCTCGTCGCCGGCGGTATTTGAATACAGAGAGCAGTTTACGATAGACGGTGAAAATATAAGCGAGGGAAAATACGCTTATTATATGAGCCTTGTAAGAGAGGCGGCGGACAAGATGGAGCCGCACCCTACGCCGTTTGAGATGGAAACGGCGGCGGCTTTTGAGTATTTTCGCGGCGAGGATTGCGGTATCGCGGTTATCGAGGCGGGAATGGGCGGCGGAGCGGACGCGACCAACGTGATAGGCAAAAGCCTTGTTTCGGTCATAACGCCGATAAGCGCGGACCATACAAAATTCCTCGGGACCGGCATTGAGGAAATCGCGCTTGAAAAGGCGGGAATTATAAAGAAAAACGGAATTGTTGTTTCGGCTCGTCAGACGGACGCGGCTATGGCGGTTATTGAAAGAGTGTGCCGCGAAAAAGGAGCGGAGCTTATCGTAAGCGAAAACGATACCGAATATGAAATATCGCTTGACGGCGATTATCAGTGCCAAAACGCCGCGCTTGCGGCGCAGGTTTTGAGGCGGATAGACGGAGTTTCGGAAAGTAATATAAAAAACGGCTTAAAAAATGCGGTATGGCACGGACGATTTGAAAAAATATCGGACAATCCCGTTTTTATAATAGACGGCGCGCATAATGCGGACGGCGCGGAAAAGCTTGCCGCAAGCCTAAAAAAAGACTGCGGAGCCGAACGGCTGATTTTTATTATGGGAGTGCTTAGGGACAAGGACTATAGGAAAATGGCTGAAATAACCGCGCCCATGGCGGAGATGATATACACGGTTACGCCGGATAATCCGCGCGGACTTAGCAATGAAATTTTAGCGGAAACAATCAAGGAATACAATCCGAATGTTCGGGCATTGAGCCTTGACGCGGCTGTGAAAATGTGCGTCAAAGAGGAGAGCGCCGTTACAGTCGCGTTCGGGTCGCTTTCGTTTTTGGGCAAGCTCAAGAAAAAAGCGGACGCCGTATGCGGTATGCGCCGATGCAGCCGTATTTTGGAAAACGAAATATTTTTAAAAACGCTGTCGCTGATTAACGAGGCGGAAAAGGACAGAATATACTGCAATCACGGCATCGAGCATCTTTTGGATGTCGCGCGGGCGGGATATATAACAGCTCTCGAAAACGGACTTGATATAAAAAAGGAGCTTATATATGCGGCGGCGCTGCTCCACGATATGGGAAGATACGCTCAGTATACGGGCGCTGAGGAGCATCATGCCGCGGGCGCGAAAATCGCGGCGCAAATTCTGCCCGAATGCGGCTTTGACGAAAAGGAAACAGCGGAAATTATAAGCGCGGTAAAGGCGCACGGAAGTATGAGCGGCAAAACCGAAACTCTCGCGGACGTTATTGCCGAGGCGGATAAAAAAACGCGTATGTGTATGCTGTGCGCCGCGTCGGATACGTGCAAGTGGAGGGAAGAGGAGAGAAATATGCTTATAGAGTTATAGGAGATTGTAATGATTATAGGAAACAAAGAATTTAAAAATCACACATATATAATGGGCATACTCAATGTGACGCCCGATTCGTTTTCGGACGGAGGAAAATACAACGATATTGACCGCGCGTTAAAGCGCACGGAAAAAATGATAAAGGACGGTGCGGACATTATAGACGTGGGCGGCGAGTCCACGCGCCCGAATTACACAAAAATCAGCGATGAGGAGGAAACGGAAAGGATTGCTCCGGTTATCGAAAAAATAAAGCGGAGCTTTGATATTCCGGTATCCGCAGACACATATAAAAGCCGCGTCGCCGCCGCCGCGCTGCATGCGGGCGCGGATCTTATAAACGATATTTGGGGACTGAAGTACGACGGCAAAATGGCGGAGGTGATAAGCCGTTCCGGCGCGGCGTGCTGTCTTATGCACAACAGGGAAAAGGCGGAGTACGAATCTTTCCCCGACGATGTGATAAGCGATTTAAGGGAAACGGTCGTCATTGCGAAAAACGCCGGAATAAGCGGCGATAAAATTATGCTTGACCCCGGGATAGGCTTTGCCAAAACATATGAGCAAAATCTCATAATGACGAACAAGCTTGAGCTTATGCACACCCTCGGTTATCCGATTCTTCTCGGAACGTCGCGCAAGTCTATGATAGGTCTTACGCTCGGTCTGCCGGCGGAAAGCCGCGTGGAGGGCACAATCGCGACGAGCGTCTTGGCGGTTATCAAGGGCTGTCTTTTTGTGCGCGCGCACGACGTTGCCGAGAACAAGCGCGCGATAATGATGACCGAGGCAATTATAAACAGTAAGTAGAGGGTGATAACGTGAAAAATAAGTCATACTTCTTTTCCGCGTTACTGATTGAGCCGTTAAGGGCGGCGGAACGGAGATAAATATGGATAAAATAAAAATCGAGGGATTGGAAATTTTTGCAAATCACGGCGTGCTAAAAGAGGAAAACGTGCTCGGGCAAAAATTCATTGTGGACGCGGAGCTGTACTGCGACACGAGAGCCGCGGGGAAAAAAGATGATTTGAACCGGTCGGTAAACTATGCGCACGTCGGCAGACTGATAGAGAGCGAAATGCAGAATAACACGTTTAAGCTTATCGAGGCGGCGGCGGAAAAAATCGCGGAGCGGATACTTCTTGAATACGGCGCGGTAAACGCGGTTACGGTACGGGTAAAAAAGCCGTGGGCGCCGATTATGATGAGGGTTGACACCGTTGAGGTTGAGATTACAAGAAAGCGCCACAGGGCATATATCGCGCTCGGCTCCAATATAGGAGATACGTATTCCCACCTTAACGCCGCGGTTGAGGCAATCGGCGCGGACAAATACTGCGAGGTGAAAAAGGTGTCGGAGTTTATTGTGACAAAGCCCGTGGGCGAGGTGGAGCAGGACGATTTTTTAAACGGCTGTATCGAGATTGAAACGCTTTATACGCCGCACGAGCTGCTTGATTTTCTGCACGCGGTGGAAAACAGTCGGGGAAGAAAGAGAAAAGTACATTGGGGTCCGAGGACGCTTGATTTGGACATAATTTTCTACGATGACGCCGTAATCGCGGACGAGGATTTAATCATACCTCATATCGAAACGGAAAAACGCGAATTTGTGCTTGCGCCGCTCAGTATGATTGCTCCGTATGCGCGTCACCCGATAAGCGGGCGCACGGCGGCGCAAATGCTCGCCGATATTCGACGCTAAAATGCCCGATTAAAGAAAAATGTACAAAATATGCTCATTCTTTTTATGCAAAATAATATGATATGTCACTTGAAAAATTTTGCGATATGTGATATATTTGTAAAGTAAATGTAAAACTTTTTTGAAATAAGCCGGAAACGCTCCGGCAATCTACAGCAGAAAACACACATTCCGTAAAAAAAGGAGAATTTACAATGACAAATAATTTTATAAGTGACGAGGCGCCGATAGTAGGTAAACTGAGTATTATCAGTATGAAAGGCTGCGAGGCGATAACCGCCCGTATCGATGAGTATTTAAAAGCCTTTCGGCAATATGAGGACGTTGACACATATGTTACCCACGTAACCTGTCCGAGATTCGGCACGGGAGAGGGCAAATGTGTTATCGATGAAACGGTAAGAGGACATGACGTATATATTATATGTGACGTATTCAATTACGGAGTTACTTATAAAATGTACGGCATTGAAAACCATATGAGTCCCGACGACCATTACCAGGATTTAAAGCGCATCATAGCCGCTATGGGCGGTAAGGCAAGGCGTGTAACCGTCGTAATGCCGATGCTTTACGAGGGCAGACAGCACAGACGCAGCGGAAGAGAATCGCTTGACGCCGCTCTTATGCTGCAGGAGCTTGTAAATATGGGCGTGACGAATATCATCACCTTTGACGCGCACGACCCGAGAATTTCAAACGCAATTCCGCTTTCCGGCTTTGACGATGTACAGGCTACCTATCAGATGATAAAGGCGCTTGTAAAAGCCGTGCCGGACATTTCGCTGAATAAATTTGACACAATCGTAATTTCTCCCGATGAGGGCGGTATGTCAAGATGTATGTATTATTCGGCGGTGCTTAAGCTTGACCTCGGAATGTTCTATAAAAGACGCGACTATTCGAGAATCGTCAACGGCAAGAACCCTATCGAGGCGCATGAATATTTGGGACGCGATGTAAACGGTAAGGACGTTATCATAGTTGACGATATGATTTCCTCGGGAGAGTCCGTAATAGACGTGGCAAGAAATCTTAAAAGCCAGGGCGCAAAGAGAATTTTTGTATTCGCCTCATTCGGACTTTTCTGCAACGGTCTTGAGTGCTTTGATGATGCTTTCGCCGAGGGTATAGTGGATAAAATTTTCACAACAAATCTTATTTACAGAAATCCCGACCTCGCGTCGCGCGATTGGTACTGCGAGGTTGATATGTCAAAATATATGTCGCTCCTTATCGACACGCTTAACCATGATGAAACAATATCCAAACTGCTTGATCCGGTAAACAAGATTAAGGCTCTTGTGGACAGGATTGAGAATAAATAGGAGAAGAATTTATGCAGTGTATATTGCTGGCGGCAGGCTATGCCACAAGATTGTATCCGCTTACGGAAAATATGCCGAAAGCGCTTTTAAAGCTGGGCGATAAAACCATACTTGATATGGTTGTGGAAAAAATAGACGAGGTTCCCGAGGTGGAGCATATCTATATAGTCACAAACGAGAAATTTTACAATAATTTTCTTGAATGGAGCAAAGGCTACAGCGGCGGCAAAAAGGTAAAGGTCTTAAACGACCATACCACAAATAACGATAACAGACTCGGCGCGATAGGCGATTTGAAGTATGTTATCGACCAAGAAAATATTGACGATGAGATACTTGTTATGGCAAGCGACAATATTTTCGATTTTTCGCTGAACGGCTTTGCCGATATGTACCGTGAGAAAAACACGGATATGATTTGCGCGCACACCATTGAGGATAAAGAGGATTTACATTCAATGGGTGTGGTTGAGCTTGAAGATGACGGCAGAGTAAAGAGCTTTGAGGAAAAGCCGCTTTGTCCGAAGTCCGATTTGGGCGTGCCTCCGTTTTATCTGTATAAGCGCGAAACTCTTCCTCTTATAGATGAGTATTTGCGCGCGGGAAATAATCCAGACGCTCCGGGACATTTTATTCCGTGGCTTATAGGCAGGAACGACGTTTACGCCTATGTTTTTGACGCGGTTCGCATTGATATAGGCACTCCCGAAAGCTATTACGACGCTTGCGATAGATTGGAAAAGGGTATTTTATTTGAAAAGTAATTTCAGGCTGTTGGCATAAATGTCAACAGCTTTTTTTGCCGTATATCGGAAATTTACAAAAAATTAATAAAAAACAGTAGTAATATTTTTGTATTTGTGATATAATACAAATTAATAATGTAAAATCCCGCACTATGGGCTTTTTCATACAATTTTTATGAGGAGAAGAATAATGAGTATATTTGAAAAAGTATTCGGCACTTATTCCGACAGAGAGCTTAAGAGAATATATCCCATCGCGGATAAGGTAATGGCTCTCGAGGCGGATATGTCCAAGCTTTCGGACGCGGAGCTAAAGGCAAAAACTCCCGAGTTTAAGGAAAGACTTTCAAAGGGCGAAACCCTTGACGATATTCTTCCGGAGGCGTTTGCCGTAATGCGTGAGGCGAGCTGGCGCGTACTAGGAATGAAACATTTCTACGTGCAGGTAGTCGGCGGCATCATTTTGCATCAGGGACGTATAGCCGAAATGAAAACCGGTGAAGGTAAAACCCTTGTTTCCACATTACCGGCATATCTTAACGCGCTGACGGGTGACGGCGTACATATCGTTACCGTAAACGATTATCTTGCAAAGCGCGACAGTGAGTGGATGGGTAAGGTTTACCGCTATTTGGGTATGAGCGTGGGACTTATTATCCACGATCTTAACAATAAGGAAAGACGCGAGGCGTATGCCTCCGATATTACCTACGGCACAAATAACGAGCTTGGTTTTGACTACCTCCGTGACAATATGGTTGTTCATAAAGAGGAAATGGTACAGCGCGGACATAACTACGCCGTAGTGGACGAGGTGGACTCGATTCTTATCGACGAGGCGAGAACTCCGCTTATTATTTCCGGTATGGGACAGGACGCAAACGAGCTTTACCGCGTCGCTGATATGTTTGTAAAGCGCCTTAAAAAGCTTGTTGTGACCGAGCACGACGATAAACAGCTTGACGAGGACGTCGATGCCGATTATATCGTGGACGAAAAAGCAAGAACTGCGGCTCTTACCGAGCGCGGTGTTAAAAAGGCGGAGCAGGGCTTTGGTGTTGAAAATCTCTCCGATCCGGACAATATGAAACTTCAGCATCACATCAATCAGGCTTTGCAGGCGAACGGCGTTATGCACCGCGACCAGCAGTACGTTGTGCAGGACGGCGAAGTAATGATTGTCGATGAATTTACCGGACGTATAATGCCGGGCAGACGCTACAGCGACGGACTTCACCAGGCTATCGAGGCGAAGGAGGGCGTGAAGATTGAGAACGAGTCAAAAACTCTTGCCACAATCACCTTCCAGAATTTCTTCCGCCTTTATAACAAGCTTTCCGGTATGACGGGTACGGCTCTTACCGAGGAGGAGGAATTTCAGCATATTTATAAGCTTGACGTTGTTGCTGTTCCGACAAATAAGCCGGTTATCCGCGAGGATATGCACGATGTTGTGTTCAAAACCGAAAAGGGAAAATTTATGGCGGTTATCCGTCAGATACAGGAATGTAACGCAAAGGGTCAGCCGGTGCTTGTCGGCACCGTGAACGTGGACAAATCCGAAATACTTTCGGCACTTCTAAAGCGCGCCGGCATCAAGCACGAGGTGCTGAATGCGAAGTACCATGCCAAGGAGGCTGAAATTGTCGCTCAGGCGGGTAAAAAGGGCGCCGTTACAATCGCCACAAATATGGCGGGCCGCGGTACGGATATTATGCTCGGCGGCAACGCGGAATATATGGCTAAGCACGAAATGGCAAGACAGGGCTTTACGGACGAGCTTATCGCGGAGGCTACCGGTTTCGGCGATACCGATAATGAGGAAATCATAAACGCCAGAAAGGTATTTACGGAGCTTAACGATAAATTCAAGGAACAGATAAAACCCGAGCAGGAAGAAGTCAAGAAACTCGGCGGTCTGTTCATTATAGGTACGGAGCGCCACGAATCAAGACGTATAGATAACCAGCTGCGCGGACGTTCGGGACGTCAGGGCGACCCGGGCGCGTCAAAGTTCTTCCTTTCGCTTGACGATGACCTTATGAGAATTTTCGGCAGTGAAAAGGTTAAAACAATGGTAAGCGCACTCGGTCTTGAAGAAGATGAGCCTATAGAGGCGAAAATGCTTACAAATGCGATAGAAAACGCGCAGAAGAATTTGGAGAGCAGAAACTTTGATTCGCGTAAGCACGTTTTGCAGTATGACGAGGTAATGAACGAGCAGCGTAAGATTATATACGCTCAGCGTCAGGCGGTTCTTAACGGCGAGGACATCAGCGGCACCATAAGGAGTATGATGGAATCGTCAATAGACAGCGCGCTTGACGATTTCATAGGAATATCCGAAATTCCCGAGGAATGGAATATCCGCGCAATAACCGAATTCGCAAATCAAAATCTTAACGCAAAGGGAGAATTTGCGATACCGGAGGAGGATATGGAAACCATAACCCGCGCCGATGTAAAGGATATGCTTATGGAGCTTGGAAACAAGCGCTACGCGGAGCAGGAGGAAATCTTCGGCGAGAATATGCGCGAGCTTGAGAGAGTGCTTATGCTTAAGGTTGTTGATACGCTGTGGATGGATCATCTTGACGAGATGGAGCACGTAAAGCGTGAAATCGGACTTCGCGCCTACGGTCAGCACGACCCTGTAATGGAATACAGAAATGTGGGCAGTGAGCTTTATGAGGGTATGCTTGACAGCATCAAAAAGGATACCGTGAGATATGTGCTTTCGGCTATGCCGAAAATCAAGATAGAGCGCGAGCAGGTGGCTAAGCCTATAGATACCGGCGGCGACGGCTCACTTCCGAGCACAAGACGCGCCAAAAAGGAGCCGGGCAGAAACGACCCGTGTCCCTGCGGCAGCGGAAAGAAGTATAAGCATTGCTGCGGCAAGAATAAATAACAGAAAGAAGTGATAAATATGTTGGAGTACGATGAGTACAGATTAAAGCTGCAAGGCTTTGAGGAAAGCATAAATGATTTGAGGGATTCACTTTGACATCGCGGGTGCGGAAAGTGAAATAACAAAGCTTGAAGAGGAGAGCGCGAAACCCGATTTTTGGGACGATATGGAAAACTCGCAAAAGGTTTTGCAGAAAACCAAGCAGCTCAAGGATAAGGTTGAGGCGTTCAATAATCTGAAGTCAAAATGGGAGGACACTCTTGTTCTTATCGACCTTGCGAATGAGGAAAATGACGAGAGTATGCTGCCGGACGTGACAGAGGCGGCGGCGGAAATTGAGGCGGAAATTGAAAAAATGACGCTTGAAACGCTGCTTTCGGGCAATTACGACAGAAATAATGCCATTATGACGTTCCACGCCGGCGCGGGCGGCACCGAGGCGCAGGACTGGTGCGAAATGCTTATCAGAATGTATCAGATGTGGGCGCAGAAAAACGGCTATACCACGACCGTGCTTGATTCGCTCCCGGGCGACGAGGCGGGAATTAAAAGCTGTACCATAGAAATTGACGGCGTAAACGCTTACGGATACTTAAAGGCTGAAAAGGGCGTTCACCGCCTTGTAAGAATTTCGCCGTTCAACTCGGCGGGAAAGCGAATGACCTCGTTTGCCTCAATAGAGGTAATGCCGGAGCTTGACGATAATGTCGAGGTGGATATACGTCCGGAGGACATAAAAATGGAGGCGTTCCGCGCAAGCGGCGCGGGTGGTCAGCATATCAATAAAACAAGCTCGGCGGTTCGCTTGACGCATATTCCGACGGGTATTATAACCTCGTGTCAGACGCAGCGTTCGCAGCATCAAAATAGGGATTACGCAATGAAAATGCTCAAAGCAAAGCTTGTGGAGCTTGCCGAACAGCAGCAAAAGGAAAAAATATCGGATATTCAAGGCGTGCAGATGGAAAACGGCTGGGGAAGTCAGATACGCTCCTATGTGTTCCAACCGTATACGATGGTTAAGGATCTCAGAACAGGCTTTGAAATGGGTAATATCGGCGCCGTTATGGACGGCGATTTGAACGGCTTTATAAACGCTTACCTTAAAGCGGCAAGCCTGGGAACTCTGAAAAAATAATAAATAGCCTCCCTTGTGAATTGAATTCCGGAGATTAGACAAAATTTAAGGGAGTGTGAGATTTTTTTCGTAAATTCAAATTTTCTTATATGATAAAATATTTATTTTTAGTGGGCGTGAAAGTCGAATTTTGGCTTTCACGCCTAACTGTAATATAAAATGATTTTTTTCGGCATATCAAGGGCGGTGTGTAATGCATCTGTTGTAAATCTACAGGCAGTAAGAAACAAAGATTATTTGCACCACAGCGTAGGAGAGATATAAGACAATAGTATTTTTTGGCTGTTTATTGGTACAGTTCGTGAGGCGATAAGTGACAATAAAATAGTCACGCCGCGCCATAACGAGTGTTTTTTGGAAAAAATACCCACAGAAACACTCGTTTTTTTATTACAAGCGGGGGAAATTTCGAGCTGAGCGTTGTTCTCATTCAAACGCAAATTTAAATTATTTCCTCGCAATCATTTCACGCGGCGTAACGCCTGTGAAATCCTTAAAATTACGGTTAAAGCTGCACAGGCTTTCATAGCCGCAGGAAAGAGCGACGTCTTGTATTCGCATTTTGTTTCCTGCGCTTAAAAGGTACACCGCCCGATTTATGCGGTATCGGTTCAGATACTCATTATAGCTCATTTGCATAAGGCGCTTAAAGGTGCGGGACAAGTGATAATACCCATATGACAGCTCCTCCGCGGCGGTTTTTAACGAGCATTCACCCGCGTAATTTTTTTCGATAAACTTTAACGCTTTTATTAAAAGCCTGTCCTCCTTATTTGCGGAAAAGTCATCAAATTCCCTGTCTTCTACAAAGCTGCCCATTATCGAATAAATAAGTCCCTTTTGCATAAAAATATTGCTCGGATAAAGTCCTTCGCTGTATTTGTCCATTGATTGGAAAAGGCTGTCCATCGGCAGCATATTTTTATATGCCTCGGCAAACTGCGGCACAAGCTCCGACATAAAGGTTATTATATGTAATTTTGAAAAATCCTTTGTTTCGTATTTATGCAGCTGGTGCGGAAAAATTATAACCGAATCGCCCTTTTTCAAAAAATAATCGGTATTTCCTATCGTTATATTAATTTCGCCGTCCGTTACATAGCAAATTTCAAAGGATTCGTGAAAATGAATATACCAATTCAAATCCTCTGTTTTATAGGAAAGAAACTTATAGTTGGGATTTTCCCATTCCTTTTCGTAAATCATTTTAATCACCCACATTTATCATATCATATATTATCTTTTAATACAAGATACATACAGCAAATTTTGATTAGTTTTAAGCAAAAATATATTTGAAAGGATATGACGAAAAATGTTACTATTATTACAGATATTAATTAAAATAACGGAGGGACGAAAATGATTTTGAAAAAAGTAATCAGCGCGTTATGCGCCGCCGCGGTTTTTACATCGGCACTCACGGCGGTGACCGTATCGGCGGATGATGAGCTTGAGGCGATTTCTTGCACGCAAAGCGCGTCGTACATCAACAACGGCAGTGAGCAGGTTCTCACGCTGAACACCGCGGACGTTACAACGCCCACTTCCATTTCGTGGAACACATTGTCCGGCGAATGGAAGGGTGTCGGCGTGCTTGAATTTGAGCTGCCGGCGATGGACCCGTCATTTGTAAAATCGGCGGAGCTGACATACTCGGTGTATAACGGCTCATCAAGGAGCGGCGGAAGAACATATGATGTGTATACGGCTGATATAACAATCGATGCAGACACTACCATAGACACCTTGAATACGATTTCTCTTACCAATAGCATATACACCGGCGCGGAGGTCGCTCAAGGACAGACGCGCACGGACACCGTATCCAATACGGACACCCGCGATCACGTCAGAAGTATGGCAAACGCGGAGGAGGAGAGCAAGGTACAGTTCGCTTTTTCAAACTCCTCTCAGGCGCTCGCGATTGACCCCTCCACGGCGTCACTTAAAATTGTGCTTTACGGCGGCGGTATCGCGCTCGACACGCACGAAATGACAATGTATACGGCGGATTCTCCCATTGAGCTTGAGGTCGGAATTTATCAGGACGGAATAAGCGCGGAGGACTTCGTATGGTCAAGCGATGATGAGAGCGTTGCGACTGTTGAGGACGGAGCTGTTACGCCGCACAGTGCCGGCACTGCGACAATCAGCGTCACGACCTCCGACGGAGAATATACCGACAGCTGTATATTTACCGTGCTGCAATCGGCTGAGGGTATCTCTCTTGACAAGTCGGAGCTTACGCTTTATACGGGTGGCAGCGCAGGCGAATTAACCGCGATGCTTATACCCGAAAACGCAGCCGACACATCTGTCAGCTGGGAATCGGACAATGAGGAAGTCGCGGCGGTATCGGATAACGGCATTGTAACGCCGGTTGCGGCGGGAACAGCCGTAATCACTGCGTCGGCGGCAAACGGAACAATTTCCGCCTCGTGTGATGTAACGGTCAAGGAGCCGGTCGATGCCGAGAGCATAACCCTTGACAAAACAGATGTGTCGCTTACAAAATTCGGTTCAACCGTATCTCTCCACGCAAGCGTATATCCGGAGGACACAGACGGTATAATCACTTGGACGTCGGACAACACGGACGTCGCGGCGGTTTATGACGGCGTAATAGTTTCAAACGAGGTCGGCAGCGCGGTAATAACCGCGTCAACCTCGAACGGCTTGACGGCAGAATGTACGGTCACCGTAAACGACGACGACACTCTTATAACCAACGATATGTTTTACCGTGACACGGACGGAAATCCGATATATTCTCAGGGCGGCGGTATTTTCAAATTTGACGACACCTACTACTGGTACGGCGTGCGCTATACGGAGTCGGTTTCATACGCCGCAGACCCGCTGCAAAGTATGGACGTTGAGCACCCCGCCTTTGAGGCGTACACCTGCTACACATCAAAGGACCTTGTAAATTGGGAATATCAAGGCGACGTCGCGACTCTCGAAACGCTCGGCGAAACGTGGACAGGTTGGGCAGGCAGAATGGGCGTTGTGTATCACAAGGGAACCGACAGATACATTCTTGTGTCGCAGTTTAACGGAACCATAATCGCAAGCGCGGACAACCCCTTGGGACCGTTTGAAAAGGAAAAACTGTATTTTTGGGGCAGCTTGCCCTCTATAGCGAACAATGACACGGGCGACCAAACTATGTTCCAAGATGATGACGGCAATGCGTATATGATTTGCTCAAGCGCAAACGGCAGAGCGTATTTATATGTAGTGCCGATGGACGAGGACGCGGACTACTGCGACTTTGATTTCGACAATATCACGCAGATTGACGGCTCGACCGGAAGTTATTTCGCGGAGGACGGCAGCGTTAAGACAAAGGATAAGGGCGGCATTGAGGGCGACTGTATGTTTAAATACAACGGCAAATATTACTTTACAGGCTCCGACCTCTACGGCTGGCACGGCTCAAGAGTGTACGTGTTCCAATCCGACACGATAGACGGCAGCTACGATATACGTCCCGACTACAATATCAGCGCGGCGGACTCGACAAGAAAACTTCCTTATATTATGAAAAACGTCGAGGACAGCTACGCGCATAATTCGCAAACGGGATTTTATTACACGATAAAGGGCAGCGAACAGGAAACCGTGCTTTACTGCGGTGATCGCTGGAGCAGCTTTTGTTCAAACGGCTTGGGCTATAATCAATGGGTGCCGCTGTCGTTCGAGGGCGAAAACGATACGCCGGTGTTCAACAACCTAAGTCAATGGAGGCTGAACGCCGAAACGGGCGAATGGAGCATCGCGGAGGGCAATAACTATATCGCTAATTCCTACTTCGACGCGGACAGAGTTGCCCTCAATGATTTGACCGGTTGGAATTGCAGCGACAACATCGATGGTACGGCAACGGGCAATGTCAAGGACAAACAGTACAGCGGCAAATATTCCGCAAGACAGAGCGCCGATGTTGACTATAAGGCGACAATGAAACAAAACGTGGAAAATCTGCCGGACGGCACATATACGCTCAGAGCAAGCGTTAAATCGAGCGGCGGTCAAAATGAATGTCTGCTTTACGCCGTTGCGGACGGTGAGGAATATTCGGTATCGCTTAAGAGTGAAATGTCCGATTGGACGGAGGTTGTCGTAAAGGACATCGTTGTCAGAAACGGCGAATGTGAGGTAGGTCTGTATTCCAACGCTTACGCGGGAAATTATGTAAGAATAGATGATGTGTACCTTACGTTAAACGCGGACAGCGCAGAGGTAATGGAGAACGAATTGGAATTAAGAGACGCGGACGGAAACACCGTCACGGCGCTTTCGGCAAATACAGATGTGCGCGGATATTGCTCATATTACAATGATTCGTCCGTTACAAAGGATATTGCCGTTTATATGGCATACTATGACGGAACCGGAATTTTGCAATCGGTAAAGCTGTCAAGAGTTGAGATGCTGCCATACAGCAGAACGGAAATTGAAACGGATACGCTGTCCGTTTCAGACAGCACGGACAATTCATTTGTTAAGCTTTTCCTTTGGGAGGGCGGACAGGAGCCTGTATGCGGCAGTCTTAAAATAAATTAGACCCAAACCTTGTTATCCGCGCGGCTGCCCTTGCCGACATAATACCGTTTTCACGGACTTTTTGGTATAAGTGTAATAAAAACTTAACAAACTATTTACAAGTTAGTATAAGTTTTTTGGTTGACGGAGAGTATTTTCAATGGTATAATGTTTTATATATTGTGTCTTTGAGGGTAGGGCATTGTCCCTTGTGAGTTTTGGAGGGTAAACGGTGAAGGTTAAATTTAATGTAAAACGATATTTTCAGGTTCTTGGTATATCGCTGGCTATAGTTATTGCGGCGGCGGCTGTTTGTATGGGAATTGATTTTTCCGGATTTAGCGGTGAAGAGGTTGTGGACAACACATCTACCGTCGAGGCATCGGGCGGCAAGGTCAACGTGCTGCTTATGGCGGTTGACTCGGACGGGCTTAGAACCGACGCCATTATGCTTGTAAGCTTTGATACCGAAACAAAAGCGGCAAATATAATGTCAATTCCGCGAGATACAAGAGTATATGTAGGAAATCGTTATCAGAAAATAAACGCCGCTCACGCGTATGTCGGCTCGGACGGCGAAATAGGAGGACCTACAGCCACCTGCGAGGTGGTTACCCGCATAACGGGAATACCTATCAATTACTATGTTGATTTTTCGTTTGACGCGGTGGCAAAGGTGATAGACGAGCTTGGAACTATAGAATTTACAATTCCCGACCTTTACGGAGACGGTGTGGGTATGGTATATGACGATCCCGCCCAGGATCTCCATATAAATCTTCCGCCGGGAACCTATGAATTGAACGGCGAACAGGCAGTGCAGCTTATGCGTTACAGACACGGAAATGTCGATCCTTCAACCGGAGTATTCAAGGGATATACAAACGGAGACAGCGACAGAGTGGCAATGCAGCAGGAATTTATAAAGGCTGTTATAGACCAAAAGCTGAACGCGTCCTTAATACTGAAGATACCTTCAATATTTAAGACCATAAGCGATGAGATAAAGACGAATTTCACTGTCAGCGACGTTATAAAATACTCAAAGGATTTATCGGGCTTTTCAACGGAGAATATCGCTACTTATGAACTTCCCGGAGCAGCCGCCTCGGCTATGATGGACGGCTACAGAGCGGACGTGTGGGAGGTTGACCTTGAGGCGACGCGCGAGCTTGTGCAGAGCGTATTCGGCTATCCGGCTGATAATATAACAATAGACAATCCCGACGATGTCGATTATGCCGGCACGGAAACGACTGCCTCAACCTCGAGCGGCACATCGTCAAGCGGCACAACATCGAGCAGCACAACCTCGAGCGGCACATCTGCAAGCAGCACATCGTCGAGTAATTCGTCGAGTACGTCATCAAGCGGCTCTTCGTCATATAGCTCTTATTCATCAAGTAATTCTTCATCGGGCAGCTCGAGTAATTATTCGTCGGGCACATCTTCCGATTATGATTATTACAGTGAAAGCTCGGACGTGTCAAGCGAATATGATGATTACTCGTCATACGCGGAAGAGGAAAGCTCATATGTCGAATCGGATTCGGATTACGGCGAAAGCGGCGGATATGATGTGAGCTATGATGAGGAATAAGGGAATAAAATCGAAAAAAAACCAAAAAAGTCTTGACAAATCGTGAATATTATGGTATACTGTCACGGTGACCGCATAGAATGGGTTTTAAATCTGCAAAGCAGTACCTATAATAGCGTGTCCTCATAATATAAAGAGGAGGTGTTTTGAATGTACGCAGTAATCGTAACAGGCGGTAAGCAGTACAAGGTCAGCGAGGGCGACACGCTTTTCGTTGAGAAAATCGAGGCTGAGGAAGGCTCGGCTGTAACCTTTGACAAGGTGCTTATGGTCGGTGAAGGCGAGGACGTAAAGGTCGGCGCTCCCACAGTTGAAGGAGCAACGGTTGAGGCTAATATCGTAAAGAACGGTAAGAGCAAGAAGATTTACGTTTACAAGATGAAGAGAAAGAAGAACGAGCGTAAGAAGAAGGGCCACAGACAGCCTTTCACAAAGGTTGAAATCACAAAGATTAATGCCTAATTGCGCGTAATCCACATTCTATTTAAGATAGCGAGGTGTTTTAAATGGCTCATAAGAAAGGTATGGGTAGTACAAAAAACGGTCGTGACAGTGAGTCTAAAAGACTCGGCGCAAAGCGCGCTGACGGTCAGTTCGTTCTTGCCGGCAACATTCTTGTCAGACAGAGAGGAACAAAGATTCACCCGGGAAACAATGTAGGAATCGGCAGCGATGATACATTATTTTCATTGATCGACGGCAAAGTTAAGTTTGAAAGAAAAGGCAGAGATAAGACACAGTGCAGTGTTTATGCCGATTAATTCCGGATTTTGCGGGCTGTTTTGAAGTACATAAAGTATTTCAAAGCAGCCTTTCTATTTTAATTGGGCATTGTGAGGAGTAAAGCGTATGTTTATAGATAAAGCTAAAATATTCATTAAAGCGGGAAAGGGCGGCAACGGCGCAATATCCTTTCACCGCGAGAAATATGTAGCCGCGGGCGGACCCGACGGCGGCGACGGCGGCAACGGCGGCAATGTTATATTTCAGGTTGAGCTTGGTATGACGACTCTTATGGACTTTAAATATAAGAGAAAATATGTCGCTCAAAGCGGCGCGGACGGCGCCGGCAAACGCCAAAAGGGCAAAAAGGGCGAGGATATTATACTCAAAGTCCCACAGGGAACGATAGTGCGCGACGCGGAAAGCAACCGCATTATAGCCGACCTGTCCGATCCGGAAAAGAGCATTGTGATAGCCAAGGGCGGCAACGGCGGTTGGGGCAACGCGCATTTTGCTACCGCGATAAGGCAGACACCCAATTTTGCCAAGAACGGACAATCGGGCGATGAGAGAGAAATAACACTTGAGTTAAAGCTGCTTGCGGACGTCGGACTTGTCGGATTTCCGAATGTGGGAAAATCAACTATTCTTTCAATGACTACAAAGGCGGACCCGAAAATTGCCAATTACCATTTTACGACGCTCGAGCCTAATCTCGGCGTTGTGGATTTGGGCGACCACAGAAGTTTTGTGCTTGCGGATATACCCGGAATAATCGAGGGTGCGAGCGAGGGTGTCGGACTGGGACACGAATTTTTGCGCCATATTGAGAGAACAAGAATATTGATACACGTTGTCGATGTGTCCGGTATAGAGGGCAGAAATCCCATCGAGGATTTTGACATTATAAATGACGAGCTTTCAAAATACGATATGGCGCTTGAGGAGCGCCCTCAGATAGTCGCGGCGAACAAAACCGATATTATACAGGACGCGGACGCTTATAACGCGTTTCTTGCCGAAATGCGGAAACGCGGCATAGATGTGTTTGAAATTTCTGCGGCAACCAACAAGGGTGTTACAGAGCTTATGCAAAAGACATATGAGGAGCTTTCAAAACTTCCTCCGATAGCGATTTTCGAACCGGAAATGAGCATAGAAGAGGAAGAATATATAATGAAAGATGAAAAGGGATTTGAAATTACCCGTGAAAACGAGACGTTTGTTGTATCCGGCTCATGGATTGAGGCTGTGGGCGGAAGTGTGAACTTCTCCGATAACGAGTCGCTGCAATATTTCCAGCGCGCATTGCTCAACCGCGGAGTTATAGAGGAATTAATTAAAATGGGAATACAAGAGGGACAGACCGTAAGAATAGGCGATTTGGAATTTGACTTCGTATTCTGATAAAGGGACACTAAAAATCCGAGGGGACACTAAATTTTAGTGTCCCTTTTTGTATTCTCTCACATAAAGGAAAACGGCGCATATTACGCAGGTAAAAACAACAAATACGGCTATAGCCGTTTCAATAGCGGAGGACGCGGCAAAGGAGCGCCCCATGGACGGCTTGAACACCGCCGAGGTAATCGGGTAAAAATGCAGATAAAGCATCATATACACTCCGGCGGTAAGTCCGTGCAGTATTTTGCCGACAATATACGGAACAAGACTTAAATTATATTTGGCAATAACAGCCATAACCTGCGCGTGGACGCTTATTCCCGCGAAAGCGACTATTACGGAGGTAAGCACAAGCTTTTCCATGATAGGAATGGAGAGCGCCGATATTTTTACTGTCCCCGTGACAAATTCCAATAATCCCGAAATAACAGCCGCTCCGGCTCCGCTTACGGGCAAAATATCGAGAAACAGCCTGCTTATAACGCTGAAAAACAGCACCGCTCCGCATACGGTAAGGATATTTCTTATGCCGTTTTGCAGGGCAATATCAAATATTTCGCCGACGCTCCTCTCGGGCGATGTCATTCGCGTGGGCGGCGCGGTATGCTTGTTCCTGCCGTAAAATCGAAACATTACGCCAACGGTCAGCGCCGCTAAAATGTGCGCGATATACAGCGCTATACCGTATCGTATGTCTGAGTACACGCTGATTCCCACCGAACCCAATATAAACAGCGGACCGGAATTGTTGCAGAAAGCAAGCAGTCTTTCCGCCTCGGTTTTTGAGAGATAGTTATTTGAATACAATTCTCCCGCGGTAATCGCGCCCAAGGGGTATCCGCTTACAATGCCCAATATAAACGCGTTGCTGCCGACGGGACTTATCCTAAACAGCGGATACATACAAAATTGAAATGCCTTTGCCAAAAGCTCGCAAAAGCCGGAATAAATAAGTATTCCGGAGCAGATAAAAAACGGAAACAGCGACGGCACTATCATCTCAAAGCATATATCGAGTGCGTCGGAGGCGTATTTAATCGCGTCGGAGGCGTTTATCACCAAAAGAATAACCGCGCCGACGGCGAATACATAAATAAATATTTTTTTAATTTTCATCATACAATCTCCCGTTCAATTAGCTTATTAAATTATATGATTGGTTTTTTGTACTTAAAACCGAATTGCCTTCATAAATTTATTTCAGGAGCTGATGTGTATGAAAAAACGTATATCGGAGGCGGCGGCTGACGCGTGGGGAGTGCCGAAGGATGTTATTATGAACATACCGCGTTTTACAATATCCGGCGACAGGGAAATATATATAGAAAATCATAAGGGATTGCTCGGATATACGGATAAGGAAATACGCGTTTTAACCGGAATGGGCACGGTAAAAATATGCGGAAAAAATCTTTCTATAGACCGAATACGCCTTGAGGATATATTAATATCCGGCAAATTTGACGCCGTTGAATACGAAATCTGAAAAAGGGAGTAAAAAATGTTCAAGAAGTTCTTTAAATTTCTTTACGGATATGTTATAATAAAAGTATATGGAAAGGGCGCGGAAAGATTTTTGAATATTTGCCTCAGACGAGGCATAAGCGTATGGAATACCGTGCCTATTGAAAACGGCATTGAGATGTGCGTCGCGAAAAGTGATTTTTTTCTGCTGCGCCGCATTGCGGGAAAATGCCGCGTAAGGGTAAGGATAGCCGAAAAACGCGGACTTTTTCACTTAATCGGACTTTACAGACACCGATACGCGCTCATCATCGGAGCGGCGGTTTGCATTGCACTTCTTGCGGCGCTTTCGCAGTTTATATGGGTCGTTGAGATAAACGGCGTGGAAAACAGCGATATAAACAGCATAACGGCAACTCTTGACAGGCTCGGAATAAAGAGCGGCGCGCTTAAGCGCAATATTCCCGAGGGAATGGAAATAAAGCGCGAAATTCTGAACGATACCGACCAAATCGCGTGGGCATGGGTATATATTGAGGGCGCTAAGGCAAGAGTAGAAATATATGAAAAAATTATTCCGCCGAGCGTGATAGACAAAAGCACTCCGTGCGATATTGTCGCCGCCTGCGACGGAGTAATAAAGAAGATGGTTGTAAAAAACGGCGAGGAGATATTTAAAACCGGCGATGCCGTCAACTCGGGCGACGTGATTGTTTCGGGAAAGGTATCCGCGTATAAGGAGGGCGAGGAGGAGAAATACATATATGTCCATTCTATGGCGGACGTAGAGGCGTATACGAGCCACACAAGGTCGGGAGATTATAAGCTGTATTACGAGTCAAGAACACCTACAGGCAAGCATAGGACGCATTACTCGATAGAAATACTGGGTAAGCTTTTTTCGCTGCCGTTTAAGGATATTGCATATGAGGAATATGACGTAAAGGAAAGCCGCTATGAGCTGAGTATTCCGTTTTTCGGCTATACGGGCATAGCGCTCGGCGCCGTGCGGTATGACGAGGTGAATGTAAATAAGGAGCGGCTGAGCATCGAAACTGCGGTTGAATTTGCAAAAAACGACCTTGAGGAAAAAATATCAAAGGAGCTTACGCAGGGCAGCGTGCTGACGGACGAAAATGTTGAATACGTGAAGAAAAATAATGAAACAATAACCGTGACATTGAAAATGGACTTTATTCAGAATATAGCCGTGCAGCAGCCGCTTGACACGGAGGAAAACAAAGGAGAGGAAATATTTGATAAACAGACAGATAGAGGTGCCGCAGGAGGTTGACCTGTCATCATTGTTCGGTAATTTTGATGAGAATATTAAAATGATTGAAAAGGCTCTCTCGGTAAATATCGCGTCGCGCGATAACGCTTTAAGAGTTACGGGTGAGGAGGAAAACGTAGAAAAGAGCAGTCGGGTTATAAATTTGCTTATGCAGATTATTGCCCGAGGAGAAATAATTGACAGCCAAAAGGTGCTGTACGCGATAACCATGGTGCAGGAAAACGGCGGCATCGATATAAAAATGATGGGTGACGACTGCATCGCCGTAAGCGCTAAGGGACACCCGATAAAGACAAAAACTCTCGGGCAGAAAAAGTATGTCGAGGCGATAGAAAACAATACCATTGTGTTCGGAATCGGTCCCGCGGGAACGGGCAAAACATATCTTGCGGTCGCAAAGGCGGTAACGGCGCTGAGGAGCAAGGAGGTAAACAGAATAATACTTACAAGACCGGCTGTTGAGGCGGGCGAAAAGCTCGGATTTTTGCCGGGAGATTTGCAGAATAAGGTTGACCCTTATTTAAGACCGCTCTATGACGGAATGTATGAAATGCTCGGCGGCGAGGGATTTTTACGCTATCAGGAAAAGGGCGTTATAGAGGTGGCGCCGCTCGCGTATATGAGAGGGCGAACGCTTGACAACGCGTTTATAATACTTGACGAGGCGCAGAATACCACGCCGGAACAGATGAAAATGTTTCTTACAAGAATAGGCTACGGGTCAAAGGCTATTGTAACCGGCGACATAACCCAGATAGATTTGCCGCGCGATAAGCGTTCGGGACTTAAGGAGGCGGCGAAAATCCTGAAAAACATAGACGGAATAGAATTTTGCACGTTTACGGAAAAGGACGTTGTGCGCCACCCGCTTGTGCAGCAGATTATAAAGGCATACGCGAAATATGACGAGGAACAGGAAAGAAGAAGGAATAAGAGGAAAACAAATGGTTGATTTAATACTTGAGAACGAGCAGGATAAAGAGGAGCTGACCTCGGAGATTGCAAAGGCGATAAGGGACGTGTGCGAGGCGGTCTTAAAGGAGGAGGAATGTGATTTTGACGCGCAGATAAGCGTCACGCTTGTGGATAACGAAACTATACGCCAAATCAATAAGGAGCAGAGAAATATTGACAGCGCGACCGATGTGCTGTCGTTTCCGATGCTTGAATTTGACTCTGAGGGAAACGCCGACGGAGAATATGATATGGACGGCGATTATGTGGTGCTCGGGGATATAGTAATATCGATGGAACGCGCAAGGGAGCAGTCGGAGGAGTACGGACACAGCTTTTTAAGGGAAACGGCTTTCCTCACGGCACATTCTATGCTGCACCTGCTCGGCTATGACCATATAGATGATAAAGAGGGCGAGGAAATAATGTGCGAAAAGCAAGAGAAAGTATTGACCTCTTTGAGTATAACACGAAATTAGGAGAAATGTATGAATAAAAATAATTTTAAATCCGGATTTGCGGCAATAATCGGAATGCCGAATGTCGGCAAATCAACGCTTTTAAACGCGATAGTGGGACAGAAAATAGCGATAATATCAGATAAACCGCAGACAACTCGAAATAAAATACTTGCCATTTACTCAAACGATGAGGAGCAGATAATCTTTACGGACACACCCGGAATACACAAGCCGCATAATAAGCTCGGCGAGTATATAGTAAACGTGGCAAATGAGAGTATGGGCGATACCGATGTTCTCATATTTGTGGTGGACGCTTGCAGAAAGATACAGGAAATTGAACGCGAGATAGCGAGAAACATATCAAAAACGGGACTTCCGTGCATATTGGTACTTAATAAGGTTGACCTTATGAAAAAGGAGGATTTACTTCCGATTATAGCTGATTGTTCCAACATACACGAATTTGACTCTATAGTTCCGATAAGCGCGAAGAATAATGACGGCGTGGATATTCTCATTCACGAAATCGAGGATTACCTGGAGGAGGGACCGGAGTTTTACGATTCCGATATGGTGACCGATCAACCGGAAAAGCAGATAGCGGCGGAGATTATCCGCGAAAAGCTTTTGTGGCTGCTCGATAAGGAGGTGCCGCACGGCATAGCCATTGAGATTACAAAAATGCAGGAAAAACAGAAAATCACAAATGTATACGCCACAATATATTGCGAAAAGGCGTCGCATAAGGGAATAATTATCGGAAAGAACGGCGAAATGCTTAAGAAAATAGGCACGATGGCAAGGGGCGACATCGAGAAAATGCTTGATAAAAAAGTCTACCTTGAGCTTTGGGTAAAAGTAAAATCGGATTGGAGAAACAGCGACTTTTTAATCAAGAATTTCGGCTACGCAAATGAATAGAAAATAGTGTTAGTATAACCGCTGAAAAAATGAAAAACATAAATACAGACCGCAAATAAATTCGGATCGGATTTTCGCGGACTGAGGAACAAGTTATTTTTTTCGGAGGGTATTACGATGACAGAGCTGAACAGACTTTCATGGGAAACTTTCACAAGAACCGGAAATATAGACGCGTATCTTTTATATAAATCTATAAATAATACTGAGATTCAAGAGGATAAGGATAATACATGGCGGAAATCAGAGCGAGAGGCATTATCATAAAGCAGTCGGATTACGGAGAAGGGCACAGAATGCTCAGCGTGTTCACCGAGGAATACGGTATAATAAAGGCGGTCAGCTACGGCGTCAAAAAATCCAAGGGCAAGGCTGCCGCGTCAAGTCAGTTTTTGTGCTACGGCGATTTTGAGCTTTACAAGGGTGTCAATAAGGATATTATGAGCGTGAACAGCATTGACACCCTTGACGGGTTTTATCCCGTTTCGGAGGATATAAAAAAGCTGTCGCTCTGCGTATATCTGTCGGATATTACATACAGTATCCTCGGTATGAATAATCCTGACGAGCGTATGCTGCGTATATTTTTGAACAGTATTTACGCTCTCGCGTACAAGAATGAGAATCCGGCAAAGGTAAAGGCGGTGTACGAGCTGAAAATGATGTGCGCCGGAGGCTACGCGCCGGTATTGGATTCCTGCGTGTCCTGCGGCGAAGGTGAGATATTCGCTTTTGACCCGCTCAAGGGAGGAATGGTGTGCCGCGAATGCGGAGGTAAGCAAATTATCCGTGTGGACAAGAATCTTTACCGCGCGGTGCGCTATATCGCGTTAAGCGAGGATAAAAAGATGCTGTCATTCGGCGCGGACGATAAGCTCTTAAAGTCGCTCGGAAATCTCACCGAGCAGTATGTTTTGTTGCAGCTGGATAGGAAATTTTCGAGCCTTGATTACTACAAAATGCTGCTTGATATGTGACATATGCGATTGGTCAGTTTACATAAAATTCAAGGATAAAACCTCGAGTAATTATATATTTTGGCCAAAATAAATAAAACGCCAAAAAAACTAAAAAAAACCTTGCAATTATCTCCGATTTGGTGTATAATATTACGGTATTATAGATTAAATTTCGTGGAGGTGTAAAAAAGTGCCAAATATCAAATCAGCTAAGAAGAGAGTTAAGGTGACAGAGAAAAAGACTCTTATCAATATGTCGCACAAGACTGCTCTTAAGACGGCTATCAAAAAGTTTGAGACTGCTGTTGAGGCAGGGGACAAGGAAAATGCAAAGGTTTTGTTCAACGAGGCATCAAAGAAACTCGATCAGGGCGTAAGCCAAGGCATTCTTCATAAGAACAACGCGGCAAGAAAGAAGTCGCAGCTTGCTCTTAAGCTTGCTAAATTAGCATAAGAAACAAAATAACGGCGGAAAACGGTCCGCCGTTATTTTTTTATTATTGCCAAGCCGCAAGAGAAGTGCCGGCGGCTATTTAATACTGTCAATATCATATGGTGTAATCTGGTACACAAAGTAATTGAGCCAGTTTGAGAACAGCAAATTTGCGTGCGAGCGCCATCTCACAATCGGACGCTTTGTCGGGTCGTCGTGAGGGAAGTAGTGCTTTGGCACGGAGGGATTTTTGCCCTTTTCCAAATCGCGGAAATATTCGTCGCGCAGGGTATTCGCGTCATATTCGGAATGACCTGTTACAAATATGCGTCTGCCGCCCTTTGTGAATACTATGTAAACGCCCGCCTCTTTTGACTCGGCAAGTATTTCAAGCTCCTTAACCTTTTTTATGTCCTCGATGCGAACCTCCTGAAAGCGCGAGTGCGGAGCGTAAAAATCGTTGTCAAATCCGCGCACGAGCTTTGCGGTGCGGCGGTTTACTCTATGCTTGAAAACACCCGAGCATTTTTCCTTTAAAGGGTACTTCGGCACGCCGTAGTGGTAATAAAGTCCGGCAAGCGCCGCCCAGCATATGTGCAGAGTGGACGTAACGTGCGTCGTGGACCAATCCATTATGCGCACAAGCTCTTCCCAGTAGTCCACCTCTTCAAATTCAAGATTTTCAACGGGCGCACCCGTTATAATCATTCCGTCATATTTTGAATTTTTGATTTCGTCAAAACGCTTGTAGAATGCCGAAAGATGCTCCGGAGAGGTGTTTTTCGATTCGTGAGAATCCATTTGCAGAAAATCTATTTCAACCTGCAAGGGCGAGTTTGAGAGCAGTCTTAAAAGCTGCGTTTCCGTGGTTATTTTTGTGGGCATCAGATTTACAATTACTATCTTAAGCGGACGTATATCCTGGTGCATTGCCTTTTTTTCGCTCATTACAAATATATTCTCATTTCTAAGCTGTTTTGTCGCCGGCAATTTGTCGGGTATTCTGATCGGCATATTTATCCGCTCCTTTCATATTTAATTAAAGTCTACAGAACATTATAACACATATTTTATTATTTTACAATGTTTTATCCTATTGTTTTAAATATATTCGGGAATAAAAACATCTTAAATCATCTATACTAAAATAAATGCTTATATGAGGTGAATCAAGTGGTAAACAAAAACGAAAATGACAGCGAGAGCGAGATTGAGGAGCGGGAATCGAAAAATATAAAGGAATTTGGCAGTGTGCAGACAAAAAATCCGCGCGGCAACATACATTGCCTGAATATAATCGGGCAGGTAGAGGGGCATATGGCGCTGCCGCCGCAGAATAAAACGACAAAGTACGAGCACGTTTTGCCGCAGCTTGTCGCGGTTGAGGAAAATCCGGAGATGGACGGACTTATGGTGCTTTTGAACACCGTCGGCGGCGACGTGGAGGCGGGACTCGCAATAGCGGAGATGATTGCCGGTATGGGTAAGCCGACCGTATCGCTTGTGCTCGGCGGCGGACACAGCATAGGCGTGCCGCTTGCCGTTGCGGCGGACTATTCATTTATCGCGCCCACCGCCACAATGACCGTACACCCGCTCCGTATGAGCGGCGTGGTGATAGGCGTTATGCAGACGTTTCGCTATTTTCAGAATATGCAGGAAAGGATAATTGAATTTGTGGTTTCAAATTCAAACATATCAAACGAGGAATTTAAAAAGCTGATGCTCTCCACGGAGGAAATAGCCAATGACGTCGGCAGTATATTATTCGCAAAAAAGGCGGTGGAGTGCGGACTGATAAATGAAATGGGCGGACTTAAGGACGCGCTCGAAAAAATGTATGAGCTTATAGCAAAGCAGAGAAAGGGGAAGAAAAAATGATTTATTCCGTAGTGCCGACAGACGTAATATTTTTCGACCAAACGCAAATACGGCGCAGGCATATAAAAATGTATAATAATGTAACGCTGGAGATAACGGACGGAATTGTTGACAGAATTGTAAGCACAAATCCGCAGGATTATCTTAAATACCACAATTTGCTCGGGTCGAAAAATATATAGTAAAAATTTCTTGCAAAAATCCTATGTTTGGTGTATAATATTTAAGATTGCCGCACCCGACGGCGATACACTACAGAAGGAGGAAAAGAAATATGCAAAATAATGTATATGATGTTTTGTTGGAACGCGGACTTATCGCCCAAACAACACACGAACAGGAAATACGGGAATTATTGGGAAAGGAGAAAGTAACGTTCTATATCGGTTTCGACCCGACAGCAGACAGCCTTCATGTAGGACACTTTTTGCAGATGGTTGTTATGCGCCATATGCAGAATTACGGACACAGACCCATCGCCCTTGTAGGCGGCGGCACGGGACATATAGGCGACCCGTCCGGCAGAACGGATATGCGCCAAATGATGACAAAGGAAATTATCGACCATAACTGCGAATGTTTCAAGGAACAGCTTTCAAAGGTTGTTGACTTTTCGGACGGCAAGGCTATTATGGTAAATAACGCCGACTGGCTTTTGGACCTTAATTATGTTGAGTTTTTGCGCGACATAGGCTCGTGTTTTTCGGTAAACAAGATGCTTACCGCGGAGTGCTTTAAGCAAAGACTTGAAAAGGGACTTTCGTTCCTTGAGTTTAACTATATGCTTATGCAGAGCTACGATTTCCTTATGCTTAACCGTAAGTATGACTGTAAGATAGAGCTTGGCGGCGACGACCAGTGGAGCAATATTTTGGGCGGTATCGACCTTTGCAGACGTAAGGACCAAAAGCAGGTATACGGTATGACCTTTACGCTTTTAACAAACAGCGAGGGTAAGAAAATGGGCAAAACAGCCGCGGGTGCGGTATGGCTCGACCCGAAGAAAACAACGCCCTACGATTTTTACCAGTATTGGGTAAACGTGCAGGACGCGGACGTTATCAAGTGCCTTAAACTACTCACATTTGTTCCGATGGACGAGATACGCAAAATGGAGCAATGGGAGGGACAGCAGCTTAACGAGGCTAAGAGAATACTCGCGTATGAGGTTACAAAGCTTGTACACGGCGAGGACGAGGCTGAAAAGGCAAAGAAAACAGCCGAGGAGGTATTCGCAAAGGGCGGCATAAGCGACGATATGCCGACTACGGTTATTCCCGACGCCGTTGGAATGGGCGTGCTTGATATGCTTGTAAAGACGGGACTTTTGCCGTCAAAGGGCGAGGCAAGACGACTTGTTCAGCAGAACGGTCTTTCAATCAACGACGCGAAGTATAACGACGTAAACGGCGTTGTTACCGCGGATATGATACCCGACGAGGGTATGATTATCAAAAAGGGCAAAAAGACCTTCCATAGAGTGGTATTGAAATAAGATACATTAAAAACGGTACGCAAAGTACCGTTTTTATATTTGTAAACAATTATGCGGATTTGCAAATAAAACTTGCTATTTTTTTCATTTTTATATATAATAGAAGAAGTATATATGAAAGGGCGGGTGAGTGCCTTGAAAAAAGGAGCGAATATCCTTTTGTCACTAATGCAGTTAAATATCGGCGGCGCGGAGACTCACGTTGTGGAATTGGCGAAGGAGCTTAAGCGCAAGGGCTTTAACATAACGGTGACCTCCAACGGCGGCGTTTACGTAAAGGAGCTTGAGGAGGCGGGAATAAAGCACTATAATGTGCCTCTGCAAAATAAAAATCCGATTAATATGCTTAAGGCGGCAAGCCTTTTAAAGAAAATAATTATTGAGGAAAAAATCGATATAGTTCATTCTCACGCGAGAATACCGTCGTTTATACTCGGTAAGCTGCACAAGCGAATGAAGTTTCCGTTTGTAACCACGGCGCATTGGGTATTTAACACAGGCTACGGACTCAAATATATAACCGACTGGGGCGAAAAGACGGTTGCCGTATCCGAGGATATAAAAACATATCTTATGGACAATTATCACGTACCGGAGGGCGACATAAACGTGACGATAAACGGCATCGACACGGATAAATTTTCGCCGGACACGGACTGCTCGGATATAAAGAAAGAGCTTGGAATCAGTGACGGTGACAATGTCATAACATATGTCAGCCGGCTTGACGAATCCAGAAGTCTTGTGGCGAAACAGCTTATAGAGGTTGTGCCCGAATTGGACAAGGCGATAGACAATTTAAAGATAATAGTAGTCGGCGCGGGAGATGATTTCAATAATGTCAAAGCGGCGGCGGACAAGGTAAACGCCGAAATAGGCAGGGACGTAATCGCGCTGACGGGCGCGAGAACCGATATAAACAAGCTCATAGCACCGTGTAAGCTGTTCGTGGGCGTAAGCCGCGCGGCTCTTGAGGCAATGGCGGCGCAAAAGCCCGTGATTATAGCCGGAAACGAGGGCTATATAGGTCTGTTTGACGACAGCAAGCTGACGGTCGGCATAGATACCAACTTTTGCTGCCGAGGCTGCGAGCAGTCTACAGGAGAAATTATAAAGCGGGATATTCTTAAATTCTTTGCGATGAGCGGCGGCGAACAATTAAAGCTCGGCGAATACGGCAGAGAGCTTATAAAACGCGAATACTCCGTAAGCCGTATGGCGGACGACTGCATAAGGGTATACGACTGGGCACTTGATAAAAATAAGGAAATATTGATTTCAGGATATTACGGCTTTAAGAACAGCGGCGACGACGCCCTTTTAAAGGCAATAATACAGGATTTAAAGAAACACAAGGAAAGCCCCAATATCGTGGTTTTAAGCGCGAATCCGCGTGAAACAGAGACAGATTACCGCGTTAAAAGCATAAGCAGAATAAATGTTTTCAGCATATTTAAGCATATGAAAAAGGCGGATATGCTCATATCCGGCGGCGGAACGCTTATACAGGACAGGACAAGCACAAAGTCGCTCTGGTATTATCTTACGATAATATCGTTGGCACTCAGAAATAATTTAAAGGTTATGCTTTATTCAAACGGCATAGGTCCGTTGGAAAAGAAAAGGAATATCGCGAGAACGAGAAAAATACTTGACAAAGTGGATTTGATTACGTTAAGGGACGAACATTCATATAAGACGCTGCGCGAAATCGGCGTAACCAATGAAAGGGTAAAGGTTACCGCCGATCCGGCGCTTGACCTTGACATAGCGGACGAAAAACGCGGACGCGCCATTCTTGCGGACGAGGGCGTGCCAAAGGGAAGTAAGCTGCTCGGAGTGTCGGTAAGACGTTGGCAGGATATAGGAGCGGATTTTGAGGACGCCGTCGCGAGGGTATGCGACTACGCGTATGAAAAATACGGCTTTTACACGGTTCTTCTTCCGATGCAGTCAAGCCGTGACACGGCAATATTGCAGAATATAAAGCGCAAAATGAAAAATAAATCCTCCATTATAAAAAAACGCTATATGGTTGAGGATATGATTTCACTGATGAAGTGCTTTGATTTGTGCATAGGTATGAGACTGCATACTCTTATATACGCGGCGATAAATGCCGTGCCTCTGATAGGACTTGTATACGACCCGAAAATAAGCAGCTTTATGGAGCATACGCGCCAGAAATATTATCTTGACGTTAAAAATTTGAATGAGGATAAGCTTAAGGCTATGCTTGACGAATGTGTGCGCGATTATGATAAGATAAAGAGTGATTTAAAGGATAATTACACCGTCTTAAAGGCGCAGTCGCAGCTGAACGGCAAATATGCCGTCGAACTATACGAAAAAGGAAGTGTTGCTCTTTGAAGAAAAAGAAATCTTCGGTCGGAATGATTCAAACGGCGGGATTTATGGCTATGGCGACGCTGCTTTCAAAGGGATTGGGACTTGTGCGCAATTCAATGCTGACGGCGTATTTCGGTTCGGGAATGGAATCCGACGCGTTTTTGACCGCGTCCACGCTGCCTACGACGCTTTTCGATATAGTTATCGGCGGAGTTATTTCCGCATCGTTTATACCTGTTTTTAACAGTATAATGTCAAAGCGCGGCAAGGACGACGCGATGAAATTTTTAAATAAATTTGTCACGTTGATTTTGTGCATATCGGCGCTTATAGCGGTATTCGGAATAGTTTTCAGCAGTCCGTTGGTGTCGCTGCAAACCAATTACGACGGCGAAAAGCACGCGCTCGCGGCGCGGCTTACGGCGATAATGTTTCCGATGCTGATATTTACCGGACTCGCGTTTTCGTTCGTGGGACTTTTGCAGTCCTTCGGCGAATATAAAATACCGTCGCTGATAAGTCTTGTGTCCAATCTGGCGATAATACTGTATTACGTGACGCTCGGAAAGCGGTTCGGAATATACGGACTCGCGGTGACAATGGTTATAGCGTGGAGTCTGCAATTTTTGATACAAATTCCGTGGATACGGAAATTCGGAGTGAAATTCCGGTTTGATTTTAAATTTAAGGACTCGGATATAAAGCAAACTCTCCTGCTTGCCGGACCGATGCTGATAGCGACTTGGGTGCAGCCCTTGTATTCCATAGTAAATCAGCGGTTCGCCTCGAATATAGATTCGGCGGTGACATATATACAGCAGTCATATCAGCTGTATATAATGGTAGTCGGAGTGTTCAGCTTTGTGGTGACGAACCTTATATTCCCGAAATTGGCGCAGGCTGTCGCGCGGGACGATATAGGCGAGGCTAAAAATCTCACGGTAAGCTCCATACGCGCCATTGTGCTTGTAATCGCGCCGCTTATGGCAGGATTTATGATACTGTCAAAGCCTATCTCATCTATAATTTACGGCTACGGAAAAATGGACGAAGAGGGAGTAACCGCGATAAGTATGCTGCTTAAATTTTATTCGGTCGGTATGATGGGGCTGGGACTTAACGAGGTTTTGTCAAAGGCGTTTTTCTCCTTAAAAGACAGCAAAACGCCTATGCGCAACTCCGTAATCAGTATGGTGATAAATATCGCGCTGGCGTATGTTTTGTATAAGCTGATGTCAACAAACGGATTGGCTCTCGCGGCGGCGTGCGGGTCTGTAATCAACGCCGCGCTGAACTGGATATGTATGGCGAGAAAATATCCGGGAATGGTGACGCGCGCCGATGCGGCGGATATGCTGAAATCGGTAATATCGGCGGCGGTAATGGGAGTGTGCGTAATGCTGATATACCGCGCGGTAAGCGGCTTTTTCACCGGAATTATCGGAAATATCGCGGTATGCGCGGTATGCGGCGTGTCGGGCGTTATCATATACGGAATTTTGATTGTCCTTATGGGCGAAAGAGATGTTAAAAATTTATTGCATAGGAAAGGGTGAGAATATGAATAGTTTGATATTGTCATCATTGGCGGCGTTTTTCAAGGCATTCGGAAGAATGTATCAAAACAGCGGAATATACGCGCTGCTTATGAAGATTTACAACGGAATATCCGGCTCTTGGAAAAACAGCCGAATAATGAGCCTGATAAGAGATAACGGAAACGGCGAAACCGATAAAAGCAGCGTCACGGCTAAAATACTCTATTGTCCGTTTACGTTTCTGACGTTTTTGAAAAATAAAATGGGCGCGTTTATTGAAAAAAATATTTCGGAGAGCTTTATATGCGTTTGGGCAAAGAGCTATATGCAGAATTTTATGGCTGTGAACACGCGCTTTTTCGGAATAATGCTTATCGCGGCGGCTATAGGATATTGCGTGTGCGGAAGGTATTTTTCAAAGCCCGCCGCCGTATTTGCCGCAGTCGGAGCGGTTATGTGCGTGTTTAATTATAATCTGATGTCGTTTTTAAATCCGAGTAAGTTTGTGGATATAGTAAAGAGCGCGGCGGGATTTAAGAATATTGATTTTGACTTTTACGATGGAACGCAGACGCGCGGAAAGCTCAGATTGTTTTTGGCGCTGCTTGTCGGACTTGTAACGGGAGCCGCGATGAGTTTCAGCCTGATATACGGAGCGGTTGTTCCGTTTGCGCTGTTCGGTATGATTCTTGTTATGTACGCGCCGATTACGGGCGTATACGCGGCGGTATTTGCCGCGCCGTTTGTGCCGACAATGGTTTTGGCGGGACTTTGCATATGGACGGCGCTTTCTCTGATAATAAAATCCGTAACGGATAAAAATTTCAAATGGAAATTCAGCGGCGTGGGATTGTGCATATTGATATTCCTTGCGGTTTTGTTGGTATCGTCCCTGGCGTCGTTCGCGAGAATGAGCAGCCTCAAGGTATGGGCAATGTACCTTGTCTTTGTCGGATTTTACTTTGTAATTGTAAACACGGTGAAAACAAGGGAACAGCTTTACGGATTGTTTAAATTCCTCGCCATATCGGGCGCGCTTGTGGCGCTGTACGGCATTATGCAGTATTTGTTCGGCTGGACGACCTCAAACGCGTGGATTGACGAGGAGATGTTTGAGGACGCTACAATGCGCGTATACTCCACACTCGGAAATCCGAACGTGTTCGGAGAATATTTACTGCTGATACTTCCTGTTTCGGCGGTGTATATGCTCAAATATAAATGGAAGGAATTATCCAAATGGGCATACGGCGCGGTATTTCTTGTGCTTGCGCTGTGCCTTGTGCTTACGCAGTCAAGAGGCTGTTGGATAGGATTTATGATAAGCGTGGTGGTATTCGTCACCTTCTACGAGGGCAAATGGTGGGGACTTATCCCGATAGTTATGTGCATACTGCCGTTTGTGGTACCTCAGTCGATTGTGGAGCGCCTGATGAGCGTGGGCAATATGGAGGATTCATCCACCTCGTACCGCGTGTATATATGGTTGGGAACGCTCGGTATGATGAAACATTACTGGCTCGGCGGAATAGGAATGGGCGAGGGCGCGTTCTCCCAGGTATACCCGTTCTTCTCGTATAACGCGATAACAGCGCCCCATTCGCATAACCTGTTTTTACAGCTGCTTGTTGAGGCGGGCATAAGCGGACTGCTTATATTTGTGATAATGCAGATAGTATTTGTAAAGAAAATGTCGTCGGTGTACAGGCAATTCGATAAAAAGAGCACCGACTCGATGCTTGCGCTTGCGGTTTCAAGCGGAGTGATAGGATTTCTGGCGCAGAGTATGTTCGACTATACATTCTATAACTACAGAGTAATGGCGGTGTTCTTTATGGTGATTGCGCTCGGAATGGCGCTTAGGCATATTACCTCGTCGGAAAAAATAGGTGTAACGTGAAAAATAAGCGGCGCAGCTTACTATTATTCGAGACTAGGAGTATGTTTATACGCCGTCGTCTCTCATAACAGCAATCTGCTTGTTTCTTTTCCGCGTTACAATTCGTGTTGATGCAAGCGGAGCAATGGAGGTGTGGAATGAAGATAAAGGTAATAGAGGTGTCCTCGGACACCAACATAGGTGGAGCTGGAAAGTGTCTGCTTACTCTGCTCGAAAATTTCGATTACAACGCCTTTGACGTAAAGGTAATACTTCCCAAAAACAGCCTTTTAAAGCCTCATATAGATAAGATGAACATAGAGGTTACGGAGGTGGACGGCATTGCCGATAAATCCCTTGATTTTTCGGCGGTAAAGGTGCTGAGGGAGATTTTCAAACGCGAAAAGCCCGATATTGTTCATACTCACGCGAGTATGTCCGCGCGTATCGCGGCAAAGCAGGCGGGAGCAAAGGTGATTTACACCCGACACAGCGTGTTTGAGCCGTCAAAGAAAATTTCAAAAGGCTTGGGCAAAATTATTAACGGTATGATAAATAATTATTATGCCGACAGCATAATAGCCGTTGCGGACGCGGCGAAGAAAAATCTCACAGATACGGGAGTTAAGGAAAGCAAGATAAGCGTTGTTTTAAACGGTGTCACGGCGCTTTCGCAGGTATCCGCCGACGAAAGGCGAATTATAAAGGAACGGTTTAATCTGCCCGACGGCTATAAGGCGGTGTCCATAGTGGCAAGGCTTGAGGATATAAAGGGTCACGATTATTTTATCGAGGCGGCGGACAGGATTTTGCAAAAGGGCTATAAGGTAAGATTTTATATTGCCGGAACAGGCTCATACGAGGAGCATTTAAAGGAAAAGGTCAAAAAGCTCAACCGCGGCGAGCAGATTATATTTACCGGATTTATTCCCGACGCGGACAAGCTTATGAGCATAACGGACATACAGGCGAACGCCTCATTCGGAACGGAGGCGACATCTCTCGCGCTGCTTGAGGGAATGAGCCTCGGTATTCCGGCGGTAGTGTCCGACTTCGGAGGAAACCCGGGAGTTATAAAGAACGGCGAAAACGGCTTTGTTGTTCCCGCGCGCGACAGCGCCGCATTGGCGGAAAAAATAGAGCTTTTGCTCACGGACGATTCTCTGTACAGGAATATGTCGGAGAAAGCAACGAAGATTTTCTCGGAAACCTTTACTGCCGAGGCAATGACAAGGCAAACCGAAAAAATATATTTTGATGTGGTAAACAGATAAGGAGGGCGTTTAAATGTCAGAAAAGAAAGTGAAATTTACAGTGATAGACGCGATTATTATTTTAATCGTGTTGGCGGCAGCGGTGGTATGCGCGGTGAAAATCGTTCCGTCGTTTATGCAAAGCTCGGACTCGCAAAAGGTAAGCTTTACGGTAATGATACAGAGCAAGGATAAGGATTTTGCCGACGCGATAACGGTCGGAGATAATGTTACGATAAGCCTTACCGAAAAGGACGGCGGCATTGTTACGGACGTAAAAGCGGAGCCGGCGAAAACGATAGTCTATAACAGTATAGACGGCGTATACTCGGAGGACGTTATGGAGGAGCAATACGATGTCTACGTCACGGTTGAGGCTGACGCGGACGTTTCGGACCTTGCAATAATGACCGGCGGTACGGCTATAAAGGTCGGAGCCGACATACCGGTAAGAGGCAAGGGATACGCGTCCAACGGATATATTATAGAGATTGACGATTAAGGGAGGTTTGTAATTGTGGATAAGAACGGAAAAATCGCGGGAAAAGTAAGTATTATAGATATTCTTGTCATACTTCTTATAGTTGTTGTAATAGCCGGCATAGCGGTAAGATACGGCAGCAGTATTACAACCTCGGCAGTTAAGTCCGAGGCGGAATTTGAATATGTGCTTAAGGTGGACAACGTGAGGAGCTACACGGTAACCGCGCTTGAGAAAATAGGAAAAATTACGGATAAAAAATCGGAAACCGAGCTTGGCGAGATTGTAGATGTTGAGGTTGAGGACGCGACGCAGCTTTCCACAACGGTTGAGGGAGAGCTGATAAATGCCGAGCTGCCCGGCAGATACACCTGTTACGTGACGATAAGGGCTGCGGGAAAGGAATCCGAGGATAACTATGTCCTTGATGACAGCACGGAGCTTTCAGTCGGAAGAAATGTGGATTTGTATTCAAAGTACGTCAAGACGTCGGGCGATATAACAAGCGTTAAGGTTGTGGAATAAATATTTTGAGCCTAAGAGCGTGTATGCGTTTAATCGGGACTTTGTTCCGATTAAACACGTACAGGCTCTTTTTTTTGCGTGTCGGAATATAATAAAAACAGACAACATAATATGTTTTAAGAGAGGAAAGGTGCTGTATGAATAAGCTTGAAAGAATATTAAAGGATTTTGACGAAAATCAGTTAAGAGAGATAAATAAGTTTTTAAATTCATCGGACGGCAAAAGGCTGAAAAAGCATATCAACGCCTCCGATAAGGATACTCTTATGAGAGAATTTTCAAAGCTCGACCCGAACGAGGTAAAAAGGAGAATTTCGGGACTTAGCACAGAGGATTTAATGAGGATAATGAGAAATTTGTAACCGGATTAAGAGGTGTTAAGAAATGGCTGACGCAATGGATACGCTTAAAAATATTCTCGGCGACGATGCCGAGGACAAAATTAAAAATGTTATGAGCTCGCTGTCGCAGTCGGACGGAGGCTCGGCGCCCGCGATAAACGCGGATAATCTCGATCAGTTTATGCAGATTAAACAGATAATGGAAAATATGACTACCAACAGAAACGACCCGAGGAGTAATTTGCTGCTGTCCTTAAAGCCGTATATGCGCGGCGGCAGACAGAAATCGATAGATTCCGCGGTAAGACTGCTCGGACTTACCAATATAACCAAAATGTTAAGAAAATAGTGTTCTCTATGGAGGTGGTGAAATGTATAGGACCTACAGCTATAACGATATGCCGATGCCTGTCCGCAGGAAGAGCGAGGAAAAAAATGAGCCTCTGCCGCCGCCTCCAAAGGAAAAAGAGGAGGAGCATAAGGACGGCGGCTTGTTCGCAAATTTGGAAACAGATGATTTGATACTTCTGATAGTCGCCTTTGTTTTGATTATAGATGATTGCGATGATAAGCTGCTTTTGCTTGCGCTGGCATTTATATTCTTTTCGGAGTGGTTTTAGTATATATTTGCAATAAATGTAAATACTAAAGAAAAAAAGAAAGGAAGATGATTATGGATTTCAGAAACAGTGAAACACATAAAAATCTTATGCGTGCGTTTGCGGGAGAGAGTCAGGCGCGCAATCGCTATACCTTTGCGGCGTCCGCGGCGAGGGAAAAGAATTTATATGTTGTGGAGGCGGTATTCAAATTTACAGCCGAGCAGGAAAAGGCTCACGCAAAGGTCTTTTTTGACAGTTTAAAGGATTTCGCAAATGAGGAAATCAATATAGACGCGGCATATCCCGTGGAAACCTATGCGGATATAAAGGAAATATTGAGGAACGCCCGCGACAATGAGAGAAAGGAACACGATATTGTGTATAAATCCTTTGGCGAAACGGCGCGCTCCGAGGGGTTTGTGTCTGTCGCGTATTCCTTTGACGAGATAGCCAAGGTGGAAAAAATACACAGCGACAGATTCGCTTATTTTCTTAATCTGATAGAAAATAACGAGCTGTTTGTTTCCAAAACGGAAACGGGATTTATGTGCCTGAACTGCGGATATGTGTATACGGGCACAAGCGCGCCGCAGATATGTCCGGTATGCAAGCATAACCAAGGATATTTCATAAGAACAGAGCTTGTGCCGTACGGAGGTAAGTTTTGAGTGGTATACGAACCGAAATTTTATAAATGCTCCGAGTGCGATATTATATTGGAGTCGGTCACTCATCAGTGCTGCGACGACCTCACCTGCTGCGGCAAGCCTATGGAGCTGCTCAGGGCAAACGAGCTTATATCGCTTGAGGAAAAGCATATGCCCGTTGTAAAGCGCGAGGGAAACAATCTCACGGTGTGCGTCGGACGCGTGCTGCACCCTATGAGCAGGGAACACAGTATCCTTTGGGTGGAGGTAAAGAGCAAATATCTCGAGCAGAGAGTAACGCTGAAAAGCGGCGATGACCCGATAGCCATTTTTGAGGTTCCCGAAAATATGCCCGTTACAATATATTCGTATTGTAATTTGCACGGACTTTGGAAAATATCGGCGTGATTTGTTTCGTATTGATTACAAAAAGACTTTTAAATGCTTACATTTTATTTACACAATGAAATTTTGTTGATTTATAAGAATAATTGTTGTATAATGTGTATGTAGGAAATTTAGGATAAAGGGTAAATTGAAAAAAATGAGTGTTCACAAAGGTGACACTCATTTTTTTGCGTTATTTAAACAGTCCTTTAACCGTTTCGACCGGCAATGCTTGGCTTGGTGAAAATCTATCCGAATTAACATAGCCGAAAATACTGTTCCTCAGCGCCCGAACGGCGTTGTGCTTTACATTCAAATCGAATCCGCAGAACAATATATCGGCGTTTCCGATTTTTGCCTCAAACAGCGGCGACCGCCTTGTATTATCGAAGAAATTCGGCACCGGTTCGATGATAAATTCAAAGCCGTCCGGCAAAGCCGAAACATCCGGACTTACCGAATTGTCAATCGGGTGTTTCCATTGGAAATCAGCATATGAGCCTGTCGGGAACAGGTCAAATATATGATGATTTTTGTCGCATATAAGTCCGCAGGCGCGCTCCGACGGGAAGTACGCCGGCGACCAGAAAACCGGCTTAAAAAGTCCCTCTATTGGGTGGACGAGATTTTTATCCGTCATCATCACTACCGCCTTGCCGCCGCTTTTGATTATATTGTCAAGCTTGCCGCCCATTCCGTCCAAAACGGGAACTGAGCAAGCCGTATCCTCCTTTGTATATACAAATATATTCCACGAGTTTTGATACTCGCCTACGGAAAGAACGGCGGTAAGCATAGTCGGCTTTACGATAAAATCAAGCGAAAACGATACGCTTTTTTTGCGCGTTTCAATCTCATATATTTTATTTTCGCCGTCGTAGAGCGAAAGCGTGAACATCGGACGCGTTATTTTTTCCGCGCCGTAATCGTATAAGTCAAATTCGGCTTTAAATTTGTCCGTGTTCAAAAAGAGCCTGTTTGCCTTTAAAAGCGGAACGACGCTTGAACAGAATTGCCGAAATTTTTCGGACGTGATAATATTTTTCGTGTTCCAAAAAACATCAAGCAGTCCCACGGTGGCGGTGCATTGCCCCGTGTAATCCGTAAGACCCAAAAGCTCAAATCCGCCCATACGGCGCGTTCTGAGCGACGCCTCTATATCCTCCTTGTACATCAAAGCCGCAAAGTTTCCCGACGCCTTTATATAATCGTCAAGCATATGATACACATTGCGCTTTATCATATCCTTTTTTATCACCTCAAAATTGGCGGGCAGAAGATTTCCGGTATAATCGGAAACGCTGTCAACATCGGGATAAACGCAGTATTGTCCGACCTCGAACGAAACAACGGGCGCGTCCGCATCCTTTACCGCGTCGTCGTAGGAAAGCCTTGTATGCTCAGATACAACGTCATGGAAAACCTGAACCCTTACTCGGTGACCCGCCGCCGCGGCAGCACAGAAATAATCGTCCGCCGGAGTTAAGGGACGGTCAAAATTGGAGGTAAGGGTGTAGAGCCGCCTGTTGTCGAGCGCTTTTATCTGAGTTGTGAGGTTTTCAAGCATTTCAAAATCGCCGAGCAGCTCGTTTCCGTTGGAGAACATTATAAAGGACGGGTGATTTCCGAAATACTCCGAGATATTCACAGCCTCCTTGTGGTAATAGATTTTATGTACGGGATCATCGCCCGCGGAGAGGGCGCACACGTCCGTGTTAAGCCAAAACGGCATTTCCGCAAGCACGTATATGCCGAGCATATCCGCCGCCGTAAAAGCCGCGTCGGGCGGACACCACGCGTGAAAACGTATGTGATTAAGTCCGTATTCCTTGACGGTTTTAAGGGTTTTAAGCCACGAGTCAAGGTCGGTGGGCGGGTAGCCGGTGATGGGATAAATTCCGCAGTCAAGCGTGCCTCTCAGAGCGATTTTATTGCCGTTTAAGATGAATTCGCTATCCTTTGCGCAAATAGTACGCATACCGAATTGCACGCTTTTTTCGTCGGCTGATTTGCCGAACGTCATTTTAAGACAAAGCGTGTACAGCGCGGGATTGAACTCGCTCCAGTATTCCGGCTTTTTTATAGGGTATTCAAGATGAATAATCTGTTTTTTATTGTACAGAACGGACTTATATTTTTTTGCTTTAAGCGCGGTGCCGTCGGGCGACAGGGCGTATATCTCAAAGCAAACCTCGCGCCTGTCATTGGGCGCTTGGCAGTCGCTGTGTGCGGTCAGCTTTATGTCTATTGATTTTTCCTTTGGGAATACCTGTATGTTTGACATATGGAATATTTCCTCGCACCTAAGCTCGATTTTGCCTATAACGCCGTTCCATATTGACTGAGTGTCCGTGGAATATCCGCTTGCCATATTGTCTATATTCAGAAGATTTCTGTTGTCGACGCGCAGAGTGAGCGTGTGAGAGCCGCCCTTGATTTTACCGGTAAGATTATATATGTGCGGAGTGGATATTTCTATTATTTGCCTATCGATTTTAATTCCGTCAATCCACAAATCCGACGCGATATTAACTCTCTCCAAAAACAGCGTGATATGCTTGTCCTCTGTTTCCGCCGGCAGGGTGAAACCTCTTTGCAGCCACAGCGCGCCTATGTATTCAAACGCGGGACGCAGCGAGCGCACCGCGTCCCTTGTCATTTCCTCAAAGGGCGTAAATTTTTTGCCGACTCTGTTAAGGCAGGCGTCGCCGGGCAGAGTAAAGTTTTCGTGCCTGAGGCGGCGCGAGTAAAATTTTTCGCTTATTCCTATGTCCTCCTCATCGGTTTCGTATCTCCATTTTCCCGATAAATCTATTGAATACATTCGCTTAATTCCTTTCAATGAATTTTGATAATTCTATAAGTCCCTGATGCGACGCGTCGTCCGCAAGTCCCGATTCGATATATTCCGCGGCGGATTCGGTGTCCCCAAGACCTATATATCCGAGCGCCGTAAGGAATGAGCAGGTTACACGGTTCTTCTTGTCGAGGTCGGTATCGAAAATAAGAAAATCGGGCAGTGAAACGGCGAAATAATCAATTTCTATATGGTCGTTCATATGCTCAAGACCGTGATAAACAAGACGGTTAAATTTGCCCTTTGCGGCTTTGGCATTACCAACGGCTTTTTCCGCCAATGCCCTGTAGAAGAGCATTTCCGGCGGTTGGTCATTGTAGTACACGGCTGAGGTCAAATCGCCGCTGCCGCGCATAGCGAGCGCGTAATATTCGTTAGCCTTTATGCGGTCGATTTTTTCATAAGCCAATCCGAGCAGGTAATACACGTCGTTGTCAAGCGTGCCGTAGAGCTTGCCCTCGCCGAGATTTTCGGGATATACAAGCGCGCGCTGCAAATAGTCCTCGGAGGTTTCATAATCGCCGTTTTCGATGCACTCGTAGGCAAGACCCATAAGTGATTTTTTGTATTGAGCGGTGATTTTGCCCTCGCCGCCCTCCCACGGGTGGAATGTGCGGACGCTTATCGTCTTGTACGCCTTGTCAAAATATCCCTCGCAGTTTAAAAGCGTTACATATTCCGTATACAAATCATCACGCGCCGAAACAAGCTCCATATTGTCCGACATAAGCTTAAGCCTCTTTTTCACCGGATAATTTGTCTGCTTGTAAAGCTGATCAAGCTCATATAATATACGCGCGTTGTCGGGAGAGAGCCTAAAGGCTCTTTCCATTTCCGCGACCGAGCTTTCGGTGTCGGAGAGCTTGTTGAAGTATACAAGCGACAGATTTCGGTGTACTATCGGATTTGACGAGTCAATCTTATTTGACAGCGTCCAGCACTCAAACGCCTTTTCCCATTGTCCCTTGTCGTAAAGCAGATTGCCCAAGAGATAAGGCGCCATGGGGTCTTTATCGTTATTCTCGACGGCATAGTTAAGCACAAGAATATCGTTAAGACGCACAGGGAAACAATAATCATAATTGCATTTTGAGGCAATTTCAAGCTCCACATCGCTCTTTGAGTAATACGCCATATAATAATGGAGCATCGGACGGTTAGCCTGCGAGATAAGCGCCAGTACCTTTGCCGCCTCGTCATAAAGTCCGAATTCGTTGTAGTCAAGCGAAAGCTCGATATAGCTGTCCACATTGTTTCTCATAATAACGGTAAGCTCGTTTAAAATCGCGAAATCATCGGTTACCCGATAAAGCTCGTAGCGGCAGCCGTAGTTAAGCGGATCTATTTCCATGGTTTCGAGCGCGTATGCCTGCGCGTCCGGCAGCCTGCCCGAAAGACGCAGCAGAGTTGTTTTAAGATTACGCGCTTTGAGATTGTGCGCGCCCTTTAAAAGCGACTGCTCAATAAATTCAAGAGCGGTTTTGAAATCGCCTCTCAGCGCCGATATGCACGACAGCTGATAAAATCCCTTATCCTGCATATTTCCCGACCATATTGACTTGTAAAACGCGTCGAACGCCTCGTCAAATCTGCCCTGCTTGCGCAGCGTCAGACCGAGATTGTAATACGGCTCGCAGTCGTAGGGGTTCGGATTTTTCCATGTTGATTTTTTTATCGCCGCTCTAAAATGCTCCTCCGCCTTTTCAAATTCGCCGTTGTTATACAGGTATCTTCCGTAGGCATTGTTGAGCCTTATATCGGTGCTGTCGCGCCTTAAGCCCTCAAGGTAATAATCCTCGGGCTTGTATGTCGCGTGGCGGTATTGCTCGAGATGCAGAGCCGTAAGATACAGCTCCTCAAGAGATGCGATGTCGCTCGGCTTTTCGCATTTTTGAGCCGGAGGCGGAGTCGGCTCGAAACGCTTTGGCGCGGGAGTGTAAGAGCATAATATATTTCCGTCCTCGTCCTTTACCGAAAGCGTAAGATCCGTTTCCTCGTCGTCCTTCAGAATCACCGCGGTTGTGTAAGGCTCGGACGGAGAAATTGTAATCTTTTCCGATATGTATTTTTCTATTGCTCCGGAAAGCGTGACGGTTACCTCCTTTTCTTCGGGTGAATACACGCTGACAAACGCGTTGCCGTCCTCGACCTCAAGATTTATAACCGCGTCAAGAGTGGCGTTTTTAACGGCGCCTACGCTCTTGTAGGGCAGAAAATACTGCTTAAAGGTCTTTTCCTCATACGGCGCGATGAACGTGAAATCCGGCTGATTATCGGTGAACATACCGGTCATAAGCTCTATATACGGACCGTTTTCGTCGGTAAGATTTCTGTCCCACGCCTTTCCGAAGTCGCCGCAGCCCCATGTCCACTGCTTTTTGCCCGGCGATATGTGGTGGTCGGCTATATGTAAAAGTCCGGAGTCCTTATCATAGTCGTAATTGCCGATAAAGTCATAGTCGGAGTGATAAGCCATATACGAGGTGGGCACGGGAATATTTTTATAGCGCGAAATATCCACACCCTCGCTGTAGTCCATTTTGTAATACGTGCTTGTGGAGATGGGAAAACGCGACACATCGCGCTTGCCGTGATCCATCACGGCATGGACGTCCGGCGGGAATATCGATTTTGTGTAATCGTTCACCGCCACAGCCGGATTTGCCCACCACAAAAATGTTTGAGGTCTGTCGGTTTGGTTGTAAATCTGTCCTTTTATTTCAAGATAAGCCTTGCCCGGGTAAAGGGTATACATAGCCATACCCTTTGTGCGGTGCATTCTTTCTATTTCGCTCACGAGTATCGTAGCCGAGCCGTCGGCGTTTTGGCGTATGGTGTAATCAACGCTGTCAAATGTGGACGGTCTGTGATGCTGAGGCCAGTTAAACTCGATTCCGCCGCTGACCCACGGACCCGCCAGACCCACAAGAGCCGGTTTTATTACCTCATTATAGTAAACAGCGTCATAGTTGTTGGTTTTATCGAGTATACGCTGTATTTTGCCGCCTATTTCGGGCAGAACCATAACGAGCAGATACTCGTTTTCGAGATATACCGCGGTATAGGTTCTGTCGGTCTTTTCGTTCGACACGCTTTCGCATACGGGGTGCGGATAGACGCGTCCGGAGCTGCCCTGATAAACTCTTTTTTCAAGAAACATAGGGATTTTACTGTATTCTCCGATTTCATAAGTGGGTATAGTAACGTCCTCCGACCATATTTTTACCTTATCCATGACGATTCTTCCTTTCAAATTCAAATTTGTAACTATATTATACACTATTTTCCTAAAAAAAGCATTAGCAAAAGTTGCGCTCAAATATGAAAAATTTGCTTAATTTTTTATCTACAATAACCAAAGAATAAGAATATTCGGGTTTTTGGTTAAAATCCGATATTATGTAAACCTAAAAATGAACAATATATTAATTTTAATAAAATTTAATGAAAATGTATTGCAGACGTAATATCTTTATGTTAAAATTATAGTAATAAACTATGTGTAGAAAAGGAGTAGAGCAATGAAAAAAATTGTACAGACAGCTTTGGCGTTGGCGCTTGCTTTGTCAATGACGGTTCCGGTATTCGCGGAGCCGGATGACAGCACCGATACAGCGTCAAGGTTCAGCGATATAAATACAGAGGATTTTGAGTGGGCGAGGTCATATATTAACGCTATGGCGGAAAAGGGACTTATTTCCGGATATGAGGACGGCACTTTCAGACCGGATAATGAGGTTACGCGCCTTGAGGCTCTTTCGCTGTTCGCGAGGGCTATGGGCTCAAACGACGAGGTAAACGAGCCGCTGCTTGAAATCGCTCACGATATGTATGACGACGTAATCGGCGATTACGGCTTAAGCTGGGGCGAAGATGAGATTGCGTATTTGATGTATAAGGGCGCGCTCAAGAAAACAGACCTGGATACATATCTCAAGGATACGGAAAAAGACACCGCTATGAAGAGATACGAGGCGGCTATTATAATAACAAAGGCAATGGGCGGCGAGGACGAGGCTCTTGACGAGCTTGGCGTTGTGCTTGATTACACCGACGCGAGAGATGTTCCGTCAAATGCCATTCAGTATGTCGCTTACGCAACCGACGCGGGCATAATGGAGGGTATGGGTGACGGTACTTTCTCACCGAATACCGAGGTAAAGAGAAGTCAAATGGCGGTTATGCTTTCGCGCACGGTTGACAAAACCGATTATACGTTCTTCAAAGTAAAGCTTACCGATATAGATACATCTGAAAAAACTCTCACGGTCACCAATGACGGGGAAGAGGAAACATATGCCTATACCGACAGCACCGTTATGAAGAATATGGGCGACGAGGTTCAGCCTGTCAATTTAGACACAAGCGTTGATGCGATAATTACATTCTCGGGCGACGCGCTTGTTTCGGTTGACACACTTTCAAGCGAACCCGACCAAACAATAAGCGGTAAGTATCAAAATTATGCTACCACATCGGGTAAAACCACCGTAAGAATTACAACCGACGACGGTGAAACAGTCGGATATGAGTGCAGCGAGGACTTAACGGTAACATACGACGGTTCTCCGGCAACTGTCAGGAGCTTTACCAAAGGCGACGCGATTACGCTTGAGCTTGTAAACGGAAAAATCGCGAACATCATCGGCGGAACAAAGACGACGACAATTTCAAGCGCCGTTGTGGAAAGTATGGATATTTCCTCGGACGACATCACGATAACAATAACTCACGGCAATGATGAATATAACGGAAAGACCTATACCGTAAGCAGCGACGTAAGCGTAAAGAAGAACAGCGTTACCGTCGGACTTGACAGCATATATGTCGGCGATAAGGTTACGCTCACTCTTGAATACGGCGTTATAACGGGCATAGTTGCTACCTCCACCAAAAAGACGGTTGAGGGCACAATAAAATCGCTTACAATTTCAACGCAGTCCACAATGGTTGTAAACGTGGACGGCGAGGAGGAAACATATCAGATTCCGTCGGACGTTGAAATACTTATAAACGACGAGGAAGGCTCGCTTTACGACTTCAGAGTCGGCGACGCGGTTAAGCTCACGCTTGAGAGCGACGCAATCACAAAGATAGTCGCTACCACAACTCAGGAATCATCGGGACATATAACCGGCGTTGTAACGGCGTTTAATTCCTCATACGGAGTAATCACCGTTAAACCGGACGACTCGTCAAGCACCACTCAGGTTTACGCGAAGGACGACACAACAAAGTTCATCACGGCTGAGGGAACCACAAAGAAGATGAGCAATATCAGCGTCGGACAGACCGTTGACATCAGAGGAACGGTATCGAACGGTGTGTTTGTGGCAAAGCTGATAGTCATTGTTTCGGATTAAGCATATTGCATATGTAAAAGGGCGGAAAGTCTACTTCCGTCCTTTTATTGCTAAGCAGAATAAAATCAGAGGTTAGTTAATGAAAAGATTTGAAAAATATTACGGCTGGATAGCGGCGTTTGTATTTTGCATCGCCGTTATTGCGGTATATAAGACATTTGATAATTTAAGCAATATAACCCAATACATCGGAACCGTTATAGGCGCGCTGAAACCGTTTATTATAGCGTTTATAATCGCATATGTGCTTAATATGCCGGCAAAACGCCTGCGATTATGGCTCAATAAATCGAAAAAAGCGTTTATAAAAAAACATTCGCTCGGGATAAGTATATTCGTGATATATATTGCCGCGGTTGTAGTGGTTATTTTGATTTTGAGAATGTTGATTCCGGCGCTGTATAAAAACGTGATTGATTTGTATAACAATCTTCCCGAATACGTGGCGTCTTTGCGGGATTATATATACAGCTTTGAAATCGTTAAAAATATCAACTTTGCGGAAAACGGCTTTAATTTATATGACGCGGTCAATAAGCTGTTCACATCGGTCGATATGACGCAGTTTGCCAAATACGCTCAGGGTGTTTTCAATGTGACGACCGGTCTGTTTGAAATATTTGTCGCGGTAATCGCGTCTATTTATATGCTGATAGACAAGGAGCGCCTTCAGCGCGGCATAGTGCGCGTTATGGGAATATTTTTCAAAAAGGAGCGCGCGGAGGGCATTACCGCTCACGCAAAGCGCATAAACGATATATTCACAAATTATATATACAGCAGACTCACCTGCAGCATTATAATGGCGATTGCGTGCAGTGTGGTTTTGATGATATTCAATGTTAAATACGCTTTGATACTCGGCATTTTCATAGGCGCGATGGATATGATACCGTATTTCGGCTCGATTATATCCTGCATTATAGCGATTATAGTTACCTGCATTACGGGCGGTATGTGGAAAGGCGTATGGGTCGGAGTTGTATTGATTATTCTTCAGCAGATAGACGGTAACCTGCTCGGACCTAAAATTATGGGTGATTCCCTTGAAATAAGACCGCTTTGGATAATATTCGCGGTATCGGTCGGAGGCACGCTGTTCGGATTTTTGGGAATGTTGTTCTCAGTTCCGGTGGTAGCGATTATAAGAGCGATAGCGTCGGATTTTATCGACGCGAGAGAAGTAAAAAACAGAATGCCGGAGGACAGTGAGAGTAATGAAAAATAGCGTTGCGGTAATCGGCGGCGGAGCGTCGGGACTTGTGGCGGCGATTTTCGCCGCGCAGAGCGGCGCCGACGTTACCGTTTATGAAAGCGGCGAAAGAGTGGGAAGAAAAATACTTGCCACAGGAAACGGACGCTGTAATATGACCAATATAAACGCCGACACGGGAAACTATCACGGAAAAAATCCGAAATTCATACTCGGAGCAAAGAATAAATTCTGGACGGATAAAACGATTGAATTTTTTTCCGACCTCGGCATCGTTGTAAAGGTCGAGGAGGACGGAAAGGTATATCCGTATTCCGACCGCGCGTCCGACGTGTTGGACGTGCTGAGATTTAAAATGAACGATTTGGGAATAAGAGTCGTAAATTCCTTTGAGGCGTCTAAGGTAATAAAAAATAACGGCAAATTTGATATTGTTTCCTACGACGGAAGAAAGGAAAGCGCGGATAGGGTTATCATAGCGACGGGCGGAAAGGCGGCGCCTAACCTCGGCTCGAAGGGCGGCGGATATGATATTCTCAAAAGCTTAGGACATACCGTGACAAAGCTTTCACCGTCGCTTGTGCAGATAAAGACGGAAACCGATGTTGTGAGAAAGCTTAAGGGAATTAAGCTCAATGCCGATGTGACGCTTGGGAAATACAGCGAATACGGCGAGGTGCTGTTTACCGAGTACGGCTTGTCGGGTCCGGCGGTCTTTTCCTTATCGTCAAGGCTGAATGAACAAAAGACAATATCCCTTGATATAATGAGAGAATATTCTAAGGATAGGCTTTTTGAAATGCTTACCTCAAGGATATATAGAAATCCCAAAATCGCGCTCGAGAATTTCTTTGTCGGAATGTTCAACAAAAGGGTGGGACAGGCTCTTTTAAAGTTCGCCGGCATAGAGCCGCTGTCAAGATACGCCGTAACACTAAGCGAAAAGGAAATATCGCGTGTTTGCGGGATAATCAAAAAATGGGATTTTAATATAACCGGAACGATGTCCTGGAACAACGCGCAGGTTACAAAGGGCGGAGTGTCAACGGACGAGTTTAATCCGTCCACGATGGAATCAAGGCTTGTAAAAAATTTGTATGCCGCAGGTGAAATTTTGGATATAGACGGCGACTGCGGAGGCTACAATTTGCAGTGGGCATGGTCGTCGGGCTGCCTTGCCGGAATTTCCGCGGGAACGAGATAGGCTGTCGGTAAACGGCTTAAAATTATTTTAGGAGTGTTGTATAATGAGAGATTCAATGAAAATAACCGTAAAATACCAATTCGCGTATATGCTGCTTATGCAGGCGGCGGCGTCGGGCATAGCGTTTGTGTTCGGATTGGTGGCGTTTTGGTATTTTACCAATATCAACATAGCAAAGCAAGTACTTTCGATAATACTGATACTGGTAAATTTTGCGTTTCTGTATACCGCGTCGAAAAAATTCGCCGTTTTTGACAATAAGCCGTACACACCGCTAAAGCCGAGCAAAATTAAAGGCGTGCTTTTCGGCTGCACGATTGCCGCTGTCAATTTGATACTTATGGCTGTTTTCCGACTTATGTGGATAAATTTCGGGACGGACACCGGAATAACGGGAGTAATACCGACAATTATAAATATTTTGTTCTATTACTGGAGCTTTCCTTATAACGGACTTATGAATCTCAATAACGGATTGTTTACGATTTATTCCGCGGTTGTGATGGTTTTGGCGCCCATTGCCGCGACAACGGCAGGTTATATAGCCGGCTGCAAAAAGATAAACGTCACCGAAAAGCTTGACGAGTTTATGTATGAAAAGGATAAGGAGGATTAAATTCCCGATAAAACAGCACAAATTTTGTCCGAATTTGAGCCGGCGGCGAATATATTTGCCGTCGGCTTTTTTATTGTTCGTTGTTCACGAAAAGTTCACAAAAGAAAAATTGTAAATATGTTGAAAATGCAAAAATAATATGTTATAATAGTATTACATTTTAGAGAAAATTATTGTATTGGAGAAAAAATGGAAAAACGGATTCATATATTTTCGGGTCACTTTGGCAGCGGCAAAACCGAAGTGGCTTTAAATTATGCGGTCAAAGAAAGGGAAAAGGGCAAAAAGGTCACTATAATAGATTTTGATATAGTAAACCCTTATTTCAGAACAAATGACGCGCGTAAAATGCTTAATGAAAAGGGTATAAAGCTTATCGCGAACAGCTATGCCTCATCAAACCTCGATATGCCGACCGTTCCGCTGAATTTGCTCAGCGTGTTTGACGATAATGACACCGTCGCGGTATTTGACGTTGGCGGCGATGATGACGGCGCGTTGGCGCTCGGACAGTACAGAAAATATTTTGAAAAGCACGGCTATCAAATGCACTTTGTTGTGAACACAAAAAGACCTTTGACCGAGCGCGCGGAGGATTTCCTGGAAATGGCGAACAGAATCGAAACCGCGTCCAGGCTGAAATTCACGGATATTTACAATAACACGAATTTGTCCGTGCAAACCGATGAAAACACCCTTTTTTCAAATTATGAAGAGATTGAAAAGCTATCGCGCAAAATGGGCATAAAAACAGCAAGAAACTGCGGCACGAGAGCGGCGCTTTCAAACGTGCCGAAAAAGCTCAAAGAAACTGTATTCGAAATGAAAATATACATTCCAAAACCTTGGGAGATACAATAAAATTATCGGAAAGGAATTGATTAAAAAATGAAGAAGGTTATCTTCGACGAGGAGCGCTGCAAAAGCTGTGAGCTGTGTATTGCGGTATGTCCGAAAAAGATATTGCGAATATCGGCGGACAAGATGAACGGAAAGGGTTACAGACCCGCTGAAATTACTGACAATGAGAAATGTATAGGCTGTGCGTTCTGCGCCACGATGTGTCCCGACGCGGCAATAACGATAGAGGAGGATTAATCGATGGGTGAAAAGGTTTTAATGAAAGGTAACGAGGCAATCGGAGAGGCTGCGATTCGTTCCGGATGCAGACATTTTTTCGGTTATCCGATTACTCCTCAAACGGAGCTGTCCGCGTATATGGTAAAGAAAATGCCGAAAATAGGCGGCGTATTTTTGCAGGCTGAAAGCGAGGTCGCGGCTATAAATATGGTATACGGAGCAGCCGCTGCCGGAGTAAGGGCTATGACAAGCTCTTCAAGCCCCGGAATAAGCCTTAAATCCGAGGGAATAAGCTATCTTGCCGCGGGCGATTTGCCGTGTGTAATAGTGAACATAGTGCGCGGAGGTCCCGGACTTGGCGGCATACAGCCGGCGCAGTCCGATTATTTCCAGGCAACGCGCGGAGGCGGTCACGGAGATTATCATTTGATAGTTCTCGCGCCGAACAGCGTGCAGGAGCTTGTGTACTTAACAGCGGACGCGTTTAATCTTTCCGATGAATACAGAATTCCGGTAATGCTTTTGGGCGACGGCACATTGGGTCAGATGATGGAGCCGGTGGACTTCGATTCCATTCCCGAGCCGGTGTACGCCGAAAAGCCTTGGGCGGCGACCGGCACAGAAAACAAGCGCGATAAGAATGTAATCGAAACGCTTTTCCTTGAGGCGACAGAGCTTGAAGAAAGAGTTTTGGAGCGCGAAAAGAAATACGACGTTGTAAAAGAGAAACTTCAAAGATACGAGGCGCACAATACGGACGACGCCGATATAATAATATCCTCTTACGGAATCACGTCAAGAGTGGTTGAAACCGCGGTTAAGATATTGCGGGACGAGGGAATAAAGGCGGGAGTTATAAGACCTATAACATTGTGGCCGTTTCCGGAGAAAATTTATAAGCAGGTAAAGCCGAAGGCGTTTTTATCCGTTGAGATGAGCACGGGACAAATGGTTGAGGATATTCGCCTTGCGTGCGAATGCAGCGCGCCGGTATATTTCTGCGGCAGAACCGGCGGCGTTATACCCACACCCGATGAAGTGGTGCAAAAGGTAAAAGATATTTTAAAGGAGGTAAAGTAATATGTCAAAAACAATATACGCAAAGCCCAAATCATTGACAGACACTACCTTCCGTTACTGCCCAGGCTGTTCACACGGCATTGTGCATAAGCTTGTGTGCGAGGTTATAGACGAGCTTGATATACAGGGCAAAACAATAGCGGTTGAGCCGGTAGGCTGCGCGGTAACGGCGCATAATTATTTCAACTTTGACGTTGTGCAGGCGGCTCACGGAAGAGCGCCGGCTGTCGCCACGGGAATAAAACGCTCTCTGCCGGACAGGATTGTATTCACATATCAGGGCGACGGCGACCTTGCGTCCATAGGAACCGCCGAAACGGTTCACAGCGCGACCAGGGGAGAGAATATAACGGTAATATTTATCAATAATACAATATACGGTATGACGGGCGGTCAGATGGCGCCCACGTCACTGCCCGGACAGGTTACTCAGACCTCGCCCTACGGACGCGATACGCACACCCAGGGCTATCCGGTAAGAATATGCGAAATGCTCGCGACGCTTGACGGACCTTCATATATCGCGCGCGTGTCCACGGACACGGTGCCGCATATAAAAGAGGCAAAAAAGGCTATAAAAAAGGCTTTTGAAAATCAGATAAACGGAAAGGGATTTTCAATAGTGGAGATACTTTCAACCTGCCCCACAAACTGGGGAATGTCGCCGATTGAGGCAATGAAACGTCTGCAAGACGAAATGATTCCATACTATCCTCTCGGAGTGTATAAAGACGTTGAGGAGGTAAATGAATAATGGAAAATTGTGAAGTAATTCTTGCCGGATTCGGCGGACAGGGAATATTGTTCACCGGAAAACTTCTCGCGTATGCCGCGATGCTTAAGGGAAAGCAGCTGTCTTGGCTGCCGTCATACGGTCCCGAGATGCGCGGCGGCACCGCGAACTGTCACGTTATAGTAGCCGATGAGCCTATAGGCTCGCCGATAGTCACAAAGCCTAATATTCTTGTCGCGATGAATAAGCCGCCGCTGGATAAGTTTGAGGATTCCGTTGCCAAAAACGGATATATATTTGTGGACAGCTCTCTTATAGACAGGAGGGTCGAAAGAACGGACGTAAACGCCGTTTATATCGACTCAACGCGCATAGCGAATGAGATAGGCAATAAAAATCTTGCCAATATGGTTATGCTCGGCGCTATACTCAAGACAACGGAGGTATTCTCGCTGAGCGAAATAGAGGAAACAATGAAAAAATCGCTGCCCGCAAAGAGACTGCCTCTTGTGGAAACCAATATGAAAGCGGTAAAAGAGGGCTACGATTTAGTTTGATTTTTGAAAGGAGAATGTAAATGGCAACAGTAAAAAAGAAGAAGATTTTAATGTATAAGGGTAAGCCGCTTTTGAGATGCGGCGACAGAATATATTACGGAAGTCTTGAGGATAAATTTATTCTCGCGTTGGATATTGTTGACAGCAAGCCGAATAAGGATATAAAGTCCTCGACAAAGATTAAGGTTCAGGTAATGGATAATACCGGCGAATTCGGTAAGGGTCAGGTGTACCGCAAGGGCGAGAGAGAAAATCTGTACAAGGCAATAGATATAGGCGAATGGTGGCTTAAGGACGCTCTTCAAATGATGGGTTAAGAAAAGCTAAAAGCATAGGCAAAACCGAAACGGTTTTGCCTATTTTTTATCTGTATGACTTTACCGACAGCAGCTCAATCTGCGGAGAAATATAATCGTCCTCGGCGTCGAAATCGCGCGAATAATCGGTTGAGAGATATTTCTTGTTGTCGTCGGCGAATACCGTGACGACGCATTTGTCCATACCTATTTTTTCAAGCGCCGCAACCGCGCCGAGGAAATTCGCGCCGGAGGAAATACCCACGCCTATTCCAAGCTCCCTTGAGAGCTTTTTTGCCATAAGTATCGAGTCTATGTCGTTTACGGCTACGATGTCGTCAAGCTCGTCGAGCTTTACAATATCAGGTATAAACTCATCGGAAATTCCTTGTATTTTGTGATTGCCCGTCTTGTATCCCGTGGATAATGTAGGGGAATTGAGCGGTTCAAGCGGAAACGACTTGCAATTCGGATTTACCGCCTTAAAAGCCTTTGACAGTCCCATAATCGTGCCGCCAGTGCCTACTCCCGCCACCACGCCGTCGGGAACGAGTCCCAAAGCGTCAAGCTGCTTTAATATTTCGCTGCCGGTGTCTATGATGTGAGCCTCTACATTGTCATAATTGGAAAACTGTCCCGGAAGAAAAACATTGCTCTCAAGAGCTTTTTCCTCACACTTTGCGATAGAACCGAGAAAACCGCCCTCCTCGCGGGATACCGTTATGACGTCCGCTCCGTAGCTTTTCATAAGATTTATGCGTTCCTCGCTCATCCAGTCGGGCATATATACAATCATCGGGTGTCCCAGATACGCCGCCATTGCGGAAAACGCGATGCCGGTGTTCCCGCTTGTTGCCTCGACGATTGTGTCGCCCTTGTGTATGGCACCGCTTTCGTAAGCCTTTTTCAGTATGTAGTAAGCGACTCTGTCCTTTATTGACCCGCTGAGATTATAATACTCCGCTTTCGCAAAAATTCTGCGCTCTTTTCCTTTGTATATAAAGCTTATTTCAAGCAGCGGAGTGTCAGAAATCATATTTTTAATGCCTTCAAATTTTTCGTTCACAAATAAACTCCCCTTAATTTCATAATAATGCGTCCATATCGAAACTATAGACAAAACCGTTCGGGTTTTGTCTACAGCCTTATACTATTTTACTCCTAAATTACCGATTAGTCAATAATTTTACCGATAACTGTTCCGTTAATATTTTTTTCAAGGAGTACATTTCTGAATTGGTCGTTCAAATCAATATCCGACGGCGCGTGCACGGTGATGTAATTGTCGGTTTTTCCCTCAAAAAGACCGTCGCGGGCGGGCTGCTCAAACAATACACGCATTGTTTTGCCGATAAATCGACTGATAAACTCATCTCTCGTCTTTTGCGTTTCCTTGATAATAATTTTACTGCGTTCCTCTTTTACATTCGGAGCGATTTGGTCGGGACGTTTCGCCGCCGGCGTGCCTCTGCGGCGCGAATATTGGAATACGTGCGCGTCGGCAAAGGACACCTCCTTTATAAAATCCACGGTGGCGTTAAATTCCTCGTCCGTTTCACCGGGGAAACCCACCATTATATCGGTTGTCACCGCGACGTCGTCGAAAGCCTCTCTCAGACCGTCCACGATTTCTTTGAACTGCGCCGTTGTATATTTTCTGTTCATTCTTTTAAGCGTGGCGTCGCAGCCGGATTGCAATGATATGTGAAAGTGGTGGCATAGCTTTGACGAGCCCTTTATGCTGTCAATAAATTGTCGGTTTAGCGTCATAGGCTCTATGGAGGACAGACGTATGCGCTCCACACCGTCTGTTTTATCCGCATCCGCAATTAAATCCTCCAATGATGTGCCACCCAAATCAACGCCGTAGGACGCGACGTGTATACCAACAAGGATAATTTCCTTAAATCCGTTGCCGGCAAGCTCGCGTATTTCGCGAATAACCTCCTGTTTTGGTCTGCTGCGAACCGGACCTCTCGCGTAGGGAATAATACAATAGGAGCAGAATTGATTGCAGCCCTCCTGTATTTTTATAAACGCGCGGGTTCTGTTTGAATATTTTTTTATTTGCAGCTCTTCAAATTCGTGATTTGTCATAATATCGGAAACGTGATTTACATTTGACGAGCTGTCAAGCGCCTCTGTGAGCGTAACGATATTTTTCCTGTCTTTGGTGCCGATTACGATGTTTACTCCGTCTATCGAAAGAACCTCGTCCGGCGCGGTCTGGGCGTAGCAACCCGTTACGGCTATAACCGCGTTCGGATTTGTCTTTTTTGCGTGCCTTATAATTTGCCGCGACTTTCTGTCGCCCATATTTGTAACCGAGCAGGTGTTTATAACATATATGTCGGCTTTTTCATTAAAATCACATATTTCGTAGCCCGCATCGGAGAACAGCTCCGCCATTGCCTCTGTTTCGTATTGATTGACCTTGCAGCCAAGTGTGTAGAATGATGCTTTTTTCATTTAAATCTCCAGTCTTTGTATAAGTTTTCACCACAAATGCCGTCCCAATAAATCTCAGCATTAGTATTATTATATAAAATTTTAAATAAAAACGCAATACCTATTGACTAATTGAAAAAAAAGTTGTATTATAATAACAGTAAGGTATTACAAATAAATAAGCTGTATGCATGAATAAGGGAGGAAATTTTAATGAAAACGTTTAACTTGTTACTAAGCTCTATCAACGACGTAAAAGACTTCGTGAATATCGTAAGTAAGTATGATTTCGATGTAGATTTGACGTCAGGCAGATATGTGGTTGACGCTAAGTCTATCATGGGTATCTTTAGTTTGGATTTGTCTAAGCCTATTAAGGTTGAAGTACATTCCGATGATGCTGAGAAGTTCATTGACGAACTTGATAAGTTCATAATAAAGTAAGTAACAAAAAAACGCCCTCTTTAAGAGGGTGTTTTTTTTGACCGCAAAATTGGTTGACATAATTCGAGGATTGTGATAACATTTGAAAAAAGTTTTTGCAAAAGAATTAAGCCCGGAAGAATAACATTGCGTGATAAAAGTGAAATTATCGGCTTTATAGGCAGGGGCGCGGATAAAATATCCGGCGAGGACATAACAAAATTCGGCGGCTGGAGATACGCCGGCTGAATAAAAAGGCTGTAAACATCTGTTTAATGGTGTTTACAGCCTTAAATTTTTATCGGAAATCATCCGGTATTTCAAGAGTTATATTTCCTATTTTAGCGCCTCTAAGCTCGTCGAGAATCATATTTGCGGCTCTTTCCATATCGACCTCTCCGCCTGAGATGACAAAACCGCGTTTTTTGCCTATTTTTTCAAGAATTTCATATCCCTTAAGAGGAGCGATGTCACCGTCAAGCTTGTAACGGGCGCAAAGCTCGTCCGCGTAATTATCGCGGAGATAATCGCATAGGGAATAGGCGAGCAATTCGGTGTTCATTATTTCGTCGCGTATAGCGCCGGTGAAAGCAAGGCGCACGGCAACCTCCTGATCCTCAAATTTCGGAGGAAGAATACCGGGCGTGTCAAGCAGCTCCGCGTCGCCTTTAATACGCAGCCATTGCTTGCCGCGCGTTACGCCGGGCTTGTCGCCTGTTTTTGTGCTTGCTTTTCCGATGAGCCTGTTTATCAGGCTTGACTTGCCGACATTCGGTATGCCGACCATCATTATTTTTAAAGTACGGTTTCTGCCCTTTTCCTTTTCGCGGTCTATTTTGTCTTGAATAAGCGCTCTTGCCTCCGCAAGCACGGTATTAATTCCCATACCGGTGGTACAGCTTATCGGGATAACCTTTAATCCCTGCGCGGCGTACCATTCAATCCATAGCCTTGTGCGCTTTTTGTCCGCCAAATCCGATTTGTTAAGCACAAGCAGACGAGGCTTGTTTTTGATAATGTCGTCAAAATTGGGATTGCGTCCCGAAAAGGGAATACGCGCGTCAAGTATTTCGACAACAACATCTATAAGTTTCAGATTATCCTCAATCATACGGCGCGTTTTAGCCATATGTCCCGGATACCATTGTAAATTTTGCATAAATACCTCTAAATTATCTTGTAACGCCTATATCGGTAAGCGGCCATATACGTATTTGCGATTTGCCGAGAATAGCCTCGAAAGGAACCTGACCAAGCTCCGAGGAGCGGCTGTCCTTGCTGTGGGCTCTGTTGTCGCCCATTACGAATACGCAGTCCTCATCGACCGTTATCGGATATTCAACAGTGGTGTCAATCGAGTACGTTGTGCCGTCGTAATACGGCTCGTCAAGCAGCTCGCCGTCCACGTAGACCTTTCCGTCCACGAGGTCAACCGTTTGACCGGGCATAGCGATTATTCTCTTTACGTAATATTTTTTCTGTAAATCCGAGGGCATACTGCTCTGAGCAAACAGCTTATCTATCGCGGAAAGCTCATCCTTGCCCTTTTCAGCGGCAAGCTCGTCATAATATTCCTCGCGGTTTTTATACTCGCTGTCGAGTATTATTATATCGCCCTGCTCCGGAGTATATCCGAGCTTTGTGACGATAAGTCTGTCGTTATCGACAAGGGTAGGGAACATACTTGAGCCGTCCACTCTTACAATATCAAAGATAAATCCTTTGATAAGCAGCGCTATAACTATAGCTATTGCAAGGGTGTAAACCCATTCCCATATTTCTTTGGCAAGATTGAATTTTTTTGTTTCCTTTGAATTTTCCTGTGAGTTTTCCTTTAAATCATCTTTTTTTTCTTCCGGTTCGCTCATAATTTTTCCCTCCAAATTTATATTAGTATATACTGATTATACTATTCAAATATTAATTTATAATGAATTAAATGTTAATTTTAAGATAAAAAAGGGACAATAAATGTCCCTTTTGGTATCCTGCCAGGAAATTAGATTCTTTCCTTAACCTTTGCCGCTTTACCGACTCTGTCACGCAGATAATAAAGTTTGGCACGTCTAACCTTACCTTTTCTTGAAACCTCAATCTTTTCAATGTTGGGTGAGTTGACCGGCCATGTTTTTTCCACGCCTACGCCGTAAGAAACACGTCTAACGGTGAAAGTCTTAGCGATACCGCCGCCCTGAACCTTGATGATTGTACCCTCAAACATCTGTGTTCTTGTACGAGAACCCTCGACAATCTTCTGGTAAACCTTTACATTGTTACCGACAACGAGTTCAGGTAAATCGGTTCTGATTTGGTCTTTTGTCAAAGCGTTAATGATTTCTTGTGTGTTCATCATTAATTCCTCCTTATAATATAGGACATTCGTGCCGACCGAGGCAGAGGACTATCCGTAATAACTACAAAATTATACCACAGCCGCGCGGCAAATGCAAGCATTTTTTTAAAGTTTTTTCAACATATTTCAGAAAATTAAGCGTATTCATAATATAGCACCGATAGAAAGGGATAAAACCAATGAAATTTAAAACTGTTGTGATAACCAAGAAAAAGCTTGCGGTATTTTTCGCGGTATGTCTTTCCGTGCCGGTACTTGCGGCGGCGGTGAAATTTATGCCGAAAAGGACTGTAAGCGTGTTTAAAACGGAGGACAATATTTATGAGGATATATTATCCGAGGGACTGCCGAGCAATGAGGAAAAGAGCCTTAATATAAAGAGCGTGCTGAACAAAATTCTCGGATTTGACATAGATGAACCCGAAACAATCATAAGCGAATATTCTCCGGTGTTTGACGGGACAACCTCCGCCAATGAGGAAACGGAGAAGATTGACGAAACGGAGGAGACGCCGGCGGAGGATACGCCTCAGGAAACAGCGGAGGATACGCCCGTTTACGAGCCGCCGCTGCCCGGCAAGGAGCAGATTGACACGGCGGTAAATTTGCAAATGAATAACGCCACCGAATATGATGTTGATTTAAGCGCCCTATGCGCGCGCTCTTTGCCGTTTGAGGTGAACCGCGATGAGGCGCAGGTGCTTGTGATACACACCCATACCACAGAATGTTACGACGGCGACCAGATGAACGGAGAAACGGAGAGGAGCACCGACGATAATGTGAATGTTATAGCCGTTGGCAACGAGATATGCGCCGTGCTTGAGGAAAACGGCATAAAAACAATTCACGATACCACCTATCACGATTATCCCTCATATCAAGGCTCATATACAAGGGCGCTGTCAACAATAGAAACGCAGCTTGCGAATAATCCGTCGATACAGATAGTGCTTGATATACACAGGGACGCGTTTGTGTATTCGGACGGTTCAAAGCTCGCGGTCACCTGCGAGCAGAACGGAATAGCCGCGGCACAGGTAATGCTGGTAGTCGGAACGAACAGTATGGGACTTTGGCACGATAATTGGCAGGATAATTTGACGTTCGCGGCAAAAATACAAAACGCGGCGGAAATAATGTATCCCGGACTTATGCGCCCCATAAATTTAAGAACGGAGCGTTTTAACGAGCATATGACAAAGGGAAGTCTTATTCTTGAGGTGGGCAGTAACGGCAACACGCTTTTGCAGGCAAAGGAGGGTGCGAGGTACGTCGCCCGCGCGATAGCCGCCGTGCTGAATGCAAAATAAATATTGCTAAAAGCGATAAAATATGATAGAATATACATTAGATAAATATCGAAAAAATATCGGAAAATTCGGGAGAGATAAATAAATGTCAAACGAAAGACAGAAAAAGATAAGAAATTTTTGTATTATAGCGCATATAGACCATGGCAAATCAACTCTTGCCGACAGGCTGCTTGAGCTTACGGGCGAGGTAGAGGAGCGCGATATGGAAGAGCAGCTTTTGGATAATATGGATTTGGAGCGCGAGAGAGGCATAACAATCAAAGCGCACGCCGTAACGCTGAAATATAACAGAGATGACGGCGAGGTTTATACTCTTAACCTTATAGACACTCCGGGACACGTTGACTTTAATTATGAGGTGTCGCGTTCTCTCGCGGCGTGCGAGGGAGCAATACTGATAGTGGATGCGTCGCAGGGAATAGAGGCGCAGACCCTGGCTAACACATATCTTGCCATTGACCACGACCTTGAGGTTGTGCCGGTAATCAATAAGATAGATTTGCCGTCGGCGCAGCCGGAGGTTGTAATAAAGGAAATAGAGGACATAATAGGCATACCGGCGGAGGACGCTCCGCAGATTTCGGCTAAAACCGGACTTAACGTCGAGGCGGTGCTTGAGGAAATTGTCGAGATGATACCGCCGCCCGACGGAGATGAGGGCGCGCCGCTCAAAGCGTTGATTTTCGACTCGTATTACGACAGCTATAAGGGAGTAATAGTATATGTCAGAATAAAAGAGGGCAGCGTAAAGGCGGGCGACAGAATAAAAATGATGGCTACCGGAGCGCAATTTGACGTTGTGGAGGTAGGCGTGATGCACCCGTCGGGACTTGTTCCGAGCGGCGGACTTGCCGCCGGCGACGTCGGATATATAGCCGCGAGCATAAAGAATATACAGGACACGCGCGTGGGCGATACGGTCACGACCGTTAAAAACGCAGCAGAGGAGCCTCTGCCCGGCTATAAAAAGGTAAACCCGATGGTGTATTGCGGAATATATCCCGCCGATGGTGCGCAGTATGAGGATTTAAAGGACGCGCTTTCAAAGCTGCAGCTTAACGATGCGGCGCTTATGTTTGAACCCGAAACCTCCGTGGCGCTGGGATTTGGTTTCAGATGCGGATTTTTGGGACTTCTGCATATGGAAATAATACAGGAAAGATTGGAAAGAGAATATAATCTTGACCTTGTGACAACCGCGCCGAGTGTTATCTATAAGGTGTATAAAACGAACGGCGAGATGGTATGGGTTGATAACCCGACCAATCTTCCCGACGGCTCGGAAATAGATTATATAGAGGAGCCTATGGTTAAGGCGAATATTATGGTGCCTAAGGATTACGTCGGAAATGTTATGGAGCTGTGCCAGGAAAGACGCGGAATTTATAAGGATATGACATATATGGAGGAAACAAGGGCGGAGATATTCTATGAGCTGCCGCTTAACGAAATCATATATGACTTCTTTGACGCGCTTAAATCAAGGACAAAGGGTTATGCGTCCTTTGATTATGAGCTTTGCGGATATAACCGCTCAAACCTTGTCAAGCTCGATATTCTGCTTAACGGCGAGATGGTGGACGCGCTCTCGTTTATCGTGCATAAGGACAGCGCATATTCGCGCGGCAGAAAAATGGCTGAAAAGCTCAAGGAGGCTATTCCGCGTCAGCTTTTTGAGGTACCCATTCAGGCGGCAATCGGCTCAAAAATCATTGCCCGCGAAACGGTGCGCGCAATGCGTAAGGACGTGCTGGCAAAGTGCTACGGCGGCGATATTACCCGTAAGAAAAAGCTGCTTGAAAAGCAGAAGGAGGGTAAAAAGCGTATGCGCCAGGTCGGCAGTGTGGAGGTGCCGCAGGAGGCGTTTATGTCGGTGCTGAAATTGGACGAATAAAGTGAAATAAAAAATAACGGAAACACGTCGTTTCCGTTATTTTTATGCTTTCTTAAACAGGAGAGCGAACCGATTTCAACCAATATAGGTTATACGTTGCTCTTTACCTGACTGACTGTTTCATTCTCAGCCTTTTTAGGCTTAACCGCGTCATACATTTCATTCTTTTTCAGATTTTCAAAAGCCACCGCAAGCATCAGCTTAATTCTGTTAAGCTGATTAACCTCGCTCGCGCCCGGGTCATAGTCCACGGCTACAATATTAGCCTGCGGGAACTGACGGCGCAGCTCCTTAATCATACCCTTGCCCGTAACGTGATTGGGCAGACAAGCGAACGGCTGAACGCACGCTATATTCGGCACGCCGGAGTTTATAAGCTCAATCATTTCTCCAGTAAGGAACCAGCCCTCGCCCGTGCAGTGACCGAGCTGCAAAACGCTCTTCGCGCCCTCGGCAATATCCGCGATATGCTTAGGCGAACGCGAGGTGAATTTGGGATTGCCGCTCATAACCTTAACAACGTGCTTTCTGAAACTCTCTATGCCCCATATCGCAAGGTTGCAGAGCATAGCCGTCGAACGCTTTGAACCGAGGTTGTCGCGCTTGAAGTTGTTGTTGTACAGGCAGTAAAGCATAAAGTCCGCAAGACCGGGCATAACAGCCTCGCCGCCCTCCGATTCGATAACGTCGATGATGTTGTTGTTGGCGTCTGGGTGGAATTTAACAAGAATTTCACCTACAACGCCTACCTTCGGCTTTTTGACTGTTTCGTCTATTTCAACCGCGTCAAAATCGGCAACCATTTCGTCTATAATCTTTTTAAGCTTTAGATTTTTGCGGTTGTTATGCAGAAGGTCGTTATACAGACGCTTTTGCCACTTGTCGTGCAGGGCGTTTGTTTCGCCCTTGTGTACCTCATACGGACGTATGCGCAGCGTGAGTGAAAGGAGCAAATCGCCCCAGGTGCACGCCTTAAGAAGTCCGTCCACAAGCTTTGGGGTAATCGTAAATCCGGGATTGCCCTCCAAACCCGATACGTTAAGCGATATTACCGGAACATTCGGATAACCTGCCTCCTTCAGCGCCTTACGCAGGAATGCTATATAATTGGTGGCGCGGCAGCCGCCGCCGGTTTGAGTTATCATAACCGAAGTGTTATCCGGATCGCATTTTCCGTTTACAAAGGCGTTTACAAGCTGTCCCGTAACCATAATCGACGGGTAGCACGCGTCGTTGTTTACGCTCTTAAGACCCGCCTCAACGTCCTCCGCGGTCGCGTGTTCAAGCACAAGCGCGTTATATCCGTTCGCGCGCATAACCGCCTCAAACATTCCGAAGTGCGTCGGGCTCATCTGCGGGAATATGATGGTGTGTTTTGCTTTTTCCTCTTTTGTAAACTTTACGCGGTTTATGGTATAGTCCTCAATCTTGTGCGGAACGAATTCGCTCGCATCGCGCTCCTTGACAGCCGCCTTAAGCGAGCGCACGCGTATGCGCGCGGTGCCGAGGTTTGAAACCTCGTCTATTTTCAGCGTTGTATATATCTTCTCGTGAGATTGCAGTATTTCCTGTACCTGGTCGGTTGTGACTGCGTCAAGACCGCAGCCGAATGAGTTAAGCTGAATAAGCTCAAGACGCGGATTTTTGATAACCTGCGCCGCCGATTCGTAAAGTCTGGTGTGGTATGCCCATTGGTCAACCACTCTTATGTCGCGCTCAAGATGTCCCAAATGAGCGATGCTGTCCTCGGTAAGCACGGCAAAGCCGAGCGAGGTTATCATATCGGGTATACCGTGATTGATTTCCGGGTCGATATGATAGGGACGTCCCGCAAGCACGATTGCGCGCTCGTCGTTATCGTCGAGCCATTTCAATATTTCCTCGCCCTTTTGGCGTATATCGTGCTTGTAATTCTGTAATTCTTCAAACGCCTTTTCCGACGCGTTGTCGATTTCGGCTTTTGTAAAACCGTATTTATTTAAGGCTTTCATCATCTGACGCTTAAACGACGGCTTATCCGCGAGGTTGATGAATGGGTACAGGAAGTTAATATCCTCCTTGCGCACAACGTCCATATTGTTGTAAATAACCTCGGGATATGATGTTACCATAGGACAGTTAAAGTGATTGCCCGCGTCGGAATACTCTATCTGCTCATAGGGAATACAGGGATAGAATATCGTTTTAACGCCCTTGTCGATAAGGTCCTGTATATGACCGTGAACAATCTTCGCGGGATAGCACGCGCTTTCACTCGGTATTGAGTCAATGCCCTTTTCGTATAATTCGTGCGTGCTCCTGCCGGAAATTCTCACGGAGAAACCAAGCTCCGTAAAGAATGTGAACCATAGCGGGAAATTCTCGTATATATTAAGAACTCTCGGTATTCCTATAACGCCGTTCGGAGCATTTTCCGCTTTGAGCGGCTTGTACGCGAAAGCACGCTTATATTTATAATCGAACATATTCGGCATTTGTTTTTTCGGCTTTTCCATTCCCGCGCCGCGCTCGCAGCGGTTGCCGGACACAAATCGGCTGCCGTCCGAGAATTGCGTTATGGTAAGCTGACAGTGGTTATTGCACTTCTGACAGCGCGTAAGCGATGATTCAAAGGTAAAGCTGTCAAGCTCATCGGCACGCAGAATATCACATTCGCCGCCCTCCCAGCGCTCTTTTGCGATAAGCGCGGAGCCGAAAGCACCCATAATGCCCGCAATATCGGGACGAACGACGTTTTTGCCGGTAAGCAGCTCAAAGCAGCGGAGAATGGCGTTGTTGTTGAACGTGCCGCCCTGAACGACTATATTTTCGCCCATTTGATTCGGGTCGCGCAGCTTAATTACCTTATACAGAGCGTTTCTTACAACCGAGTAGGAAAGACCCGCGCTGATGTCGCCGACAGTGGCTCCCTCTTTCTGAGCCTGCTTAACGCGTGAATTCATAAACACGGTACAGCGTGTGCCGAGGTCAACCGGATTTTCAGCCTCGAGAGCCTCCTTTGAAAATGTAATCGTGTCAAGTCCGAGGCCCTCGGCGAAGGTTTGAATAAATGAGCCGCAGCCGGAGGAGCAAGCCTCGTTAAGCATAATGCTGTCGATTACGCCGTTTTTAATCTTCATACATTTCATATCCTGACCGCCGATGTCAATTATGAAATCGACGCCGGGAGAGAAGTAATTCGCGCCCTTGTAGTGAGCGATGGTTTCAATTTCACCCTCGCTGATTCTAAACGCCGTTTTCAAAAGCAGCTCGCCGTAGCCGGTTGTGCAGGCGTTCGCGATATATGCTTTTTTAGGCAGCTTTGAGTAAAGCTCGCGCAGTATGCCTATGCCGGTGGTAATGGGACTTCCCTCGTTCTTGCCATAGTAGGTGTAGAGAATGTCGCCGTCCTCGTTTATAAGAGCCGCCTTGATTGTGGTCGAGCCGACGTCAAGACCGAGGAATACGGGACCGTCTGCGGTTTCAATATCCTTGCGCTTAGCGACGTGCTTGCCGTGACGGTCAAAAAATTCCTTGCGTTCGTCTTCTGTTTCAAACAGCTTGCGCATACGCGTTATTTCCGCGTCAACGGATTTCGCGCTTGAAAGCTGATTTATCAGCGTATCTATATTTGTAGTTTCGTTTTCATACATAAGCGCCGCGCCTATCGCAACGAAAAGCTGCGCGTTTTCGGGCGTTTTAAAGGATTTTGCGTTATCCTTTAGGGTTTCCTCAAACTGACGTCTGAGCTGCGGCAGAAAATGCAGAGGCCCGCCGAGGAATACTATATTGCCCTTAATAGGTCTGCCCTGCGCGAGTCCGCTTATTGTCTGCGTTACAACGGCTTGAAGTATCGATGCGGCAATATCCTCCTTTGCCGCGCCCTCGTTCAGGAGCGGCTGAACGTCCGATTTCGCGAAAACGCCGCACCGCGCCGCAATCGGATATATTACGGAATGTTTTTCCGCCAATGCGTTAAGACCGTCCGCGTCCGTCTTTAAAAGTATTGACATCTGGTCTATAAAAGAGCCTGTGCCTCCGGCGCAGGTGCCGTTCATACGCTGCTCAAGTCCGCCGGACAGGTATAAAATTTTCGCGTCCTCACCACCCAGCTCGATAACCACATCGGTTTCGGGCATAAAGGTTTTTATTGCCGTTTTGTTCGCTATAACCTCCTGCACAAACGGAAGTGAAAGCATTTTCGACAGCAAAAGACCGCCGGAACCGGTTATAACAACGGTAAACTCCTCGTCCTTCACAACGTCCTTGACCTCGTCAAAAAGACCCTTTACCGTGCTTTTTATATCGGAAAAATGACGTCTGTATTCAGCGAACAGGGTATTGTTCCTCTCATCAAGAACAACCACCTTAACCGTTGTTGAACCAACGTCTATACCCATGTGTAAACTCATTAATGTAACCCCCTTACATATATCAGAGCAAGAATAAATCTTATTCACTTTATTATATATTTTTATATAAAAATAGTCAAGTATAAAATAAGGTAATAAAACGTCAAAAAATGGAGCGCATTTTGTGAAAAAAGCTATTAAAACAAGCAGAAAAACAAAATCGGCACCGGTATTGAAACAGTGTCGATTTGTACGTATATTTCGGAATTTGGCAAGCTACATTGCCTGTCTGCCCTCAAGCGCCTTTATAAGCGTGATTTTATCCGCGTATTCCAGGTCGCTGCCGATGGGCACGCCGTGGGCTATGCGCGTAACCTTTACGTCAAAGGGAGAGAGCAGCTTTGAAATATAAACAGCCGTAGCCGTTCCGTTTACGGTAGGGTTTGTAGCCATTATTACCTCTTTTACCTTTCCGTCCGTAAGCCGCAGCAAAAGCTCGTTTATCTTTATGTCGTCGGGCGTAATGCCGTCCATTGGTGAGAGCGAGCCGTGAAGAACGTGATAAAGGCCGTTAAACTCGTTTGTCGCCTCGATTGCGGAAACGTCCTCCGGACTTTCCACAACGCAAATAACCGAGCCGTCGCGCTTTGGAGATGAGCATATTTTACAGGGCGATGTGTCGGTAAGGTTTTGACATACCGGACATAATGTAATCTTTTCCTTTGCCTCAAGTATGCAGCTTGACATTGCCGCCGCGTCGTCTTTCGACATATGCTCAAGAATATGGAACGCGATACGCTCCGCGCTTTTTCTGCCTATGCCGGGCAGCTGCTCGAATTTTTCAATTAAAGTTTCAATTACGGTAGCGTGCATAATCTTTAGAACAGTCCCGGGATATTTATTCCGCCCGTTACGGCGCTCATACCCTCAGCCATCATATCGTCCGCCTTTTTTATAGCGTCGTTTACGGCAACCATAACAAGGTCCTCAAGAGTTTCCACGTCCTCGGGGTCAACGGCGTCCGGACTTATTTTAAGAGAAAGTATTTCCTTTTTGCCGTTCGCGGTAACCGTAACCGCGCCGCCGCCGGAGGTAGCCTCAACAGTCTTGTCCTCAAGCTCCTCTTGTACCTTTTCCATTTCCTCCTGCATTTTCTGCGCTTGCTTTATCACGTTGCTCACGTTCTTGTTCGCGTTCATTCCCGAACCTGCAAAGCCTTTGTATTTTCCCATTGTTATATACCTCTTTCTTTATTTAATTATTTTCATCTTCATCGCGGATTTCATTTTTCTCTAAAAATTCCTCTCTGTCGTCGTCCTCGTCGAATGACGACTGAGAAAAGCTGTCCTGTGAAGAATTATATTCAATAAATTCGCTTTCGTCCGAATTTTCGATAATCTCACCGAAATTATTAATGAGATTTTCGAGAGGGTCGGCAGAATCGGCGGAATTATTGCTTTCACTGTTGTTTTCGGGCGAGGGCAGATTCCAAAAATCCACAAGCTCGTCCGGCAGCTCGTTTTCATATGCGAGCTTTATTATATAATCGGTTCCCGACGCGCGCCGAAAGGTCTGATTAAGCTTATCCTTGTATTGTACGGCGATATTGTACGAGCCGATTTCACCCGGCTTAAACATCAATATAATGCCGTCCGCGTCTATGGTTATTTGTCTGTTCATAAGAGCCGGCTTTAAATATCCCGCCGCGTTGCTCATTATCCGCGAGATGTTTTCCCAGTTTTTTGCGGCTTTGACAATCGGATTTTCCGAGGTAAGCTCATATTCGGGGATAGGTCTGTAAAGACGCACGGGAGCTTTTTTCTTTTCAGGCTCTTTTTTTTCGGGTTTTGCCTCAGCCGGTACGCTCACTCCGTTTTTTACTTTTTCCTCAAGAGCGCTGATTCTGTTCGACAGCGATGAGGTGTCTGTTACCGCGCCGTTTGCCACTTGGCTTTCAAGCGAGGCTATCCTGTCCAGGACAGCGGCAGGTGAATCGTCAAATTCCGGCTTTGCGAGCTTTATAAGTGCCAGCTCGTATATAATTCGCGGTGATTTTACCCATTTGGTATCCGCCTGCGCGTCGGAGAGCACGGACGCCGCGTGAGATATTTTTTCGAAAGACATCTTATTCGACAACGCTTTTAATTTTACCATATCTTCCGCGCTATAGTCAAGCGGCGCGGGAGAATTATCCGATATTTTACAAAGGAGCATATCGCGCAAATTACTTATTAAAGAGTCGATAAACACCCTTAAATCCTTACCGTCCGACATAACGGAGTCGATAACGGATATAATTTTGCCCACGTCGCCGTCGGCGATAGCCTCGGTAATGCGAAAAACGGATTCGGCAGTGGAAATACCGAGCGTTGAGGTTATGCTTTCGGCAGTGATTGAATTTCCGCAGGCGGAAACCACGCGCTCAAGTATACTCAGCGCGTCGCGCATTGAGCCGTCCGCAAGACGACCGAGCAGCTCATATGCGTCGTCCGAAATATTAAGCTTGTCGCCGTGAGCGATTTCCTTCATTCTCAATATGATGTCGGACGGTCTGATTCTTTTAAAATCAAAACGCTGACAGCGAGAAAGTATTGTCTGCGGTACTTTGTGAGCCTCGGTTGTGGCAAGAATGAATATAACGTGCTCGGGAGGCTCCTCCAAGGTTTTCAGCAGCGCGTTGAACGCGCCGGCGGACAGCATATGCACCTCGTCTATAATATAAACGGTGTACTTTGCGTTTGTGGACACATAGCGCACGTCGTCGCGTATTTCGCGGATATTGTCAACGCCGTTGTTTGACGCCGCGTCTATTTCCTTTACGTCGAGTATGCTGCCGTCAAGTATGCCTTTGCATACATCACATTCGTTGCAGGGATTTGAATCCTGCGGGTCAAGGCAGTTTACCGCGCGGGACAGAACCTTAGCGCAGGTGGTTTTACCCGTTCCGCGCGTGCCGCAGAAAAGATACGCGTGACCGATTTTATTGTTTGCTATTTGATTTTTCAGCGTCTGCGTTATATGACCTTGTCCCACAATGTCATCAAATACCAACGGACGCCATTTCCTGTATATAGCTTGATGTGCCATATAACCCACCTTTCTTTAATATACGAAAAAACGCCGCAGGGGCGTCATAATACAAAAAGGCTCAGACCGAGTTTGCCGTAACACACCGAAAGCACCGCTTATTGCTGCTTGGTTCCCCATCTGACAAGGTTCACGGGTTCCGGTCGCACGGGCTCGGTCATCATCGCCGAAACTTCAATAATATTAAGTTAGCAAAAATAAACTTGCTTATCTATTATAATATATTTTTATAAAAACTGCAATACCTAATTTAAAATTTTTTCGGAAATTAATAAAAGAAAGGTTTTGCATCTTGAAAATGCTTTGTCTATGTGTTATAATCAGAATAAAGAAAATGTACGGTGAAATTGTTATTCAAAAATAAAAAGGGTGATAAGATGACAACAGATGAAAAATTGGATTTACTGCTATCAGAGATGTCCGGCGTGAAAACGGAGATTTCGGATATGAAAACAGAAATGTCGGATATGAAAACAGAGATTTCGGATATGAAAACAGAGATTTCGGATATGAAAACAGAAATGTCGGATATGAAACGTGATATTTTAAGTGTCCGCTTAACTCTTGAAACCGAAACAAATCGTAATATTAAAGTGATTGCGGAAGGACATCTTGACCTGTCAAGAAAGCTTGATGAGGCTTTAACAGTAGAAAATGAGAAGGAAATGCTCCTAATTCGTGTCAATATTCTCGAAAATGAGGTACGCAAAATAAAGGAACGGTTAGCGGTGTGACGCAGATAAAAAACGGTGAAATGCCTTGACGGCATTTGCGCCGTTATTTTATTTCTTCCCGATTTTTTTTCGGAATATATAAAAAATCTCTGCATATAATGTTTGGTGGCTTGAAATTTATATATTGCAAAAAAAAAAACGGAGGTTTACGGAATGGATAATGAGGTTTTATACGAAAGCGTAAAAACGGAGGAAAGCGTTTTAATATTTCTTGATTACTATATTATACCGGAGAACATATCGGCTGATTACTGCGATTTGAAATGCTACGGGATAAAAATACAGAAAACAATAATATACGCCGGCGGCGGAAAGATAGTGGAAAGCAAGCAGATAAACAATGTGTTTTACAGATATAACGATGTGGTTGAGTTTTTGAACGCGATTATAAAGAAAAAAACAGAACCCAATAAGCTGCGCGAGGTTGAGAAGAATTATATAGCGGAAAGTGTTGACAGAGCGAGAGAAACAGCTTAAAATAATGCTTAGAACGCAGTAAAGGATAAGGATAATGTATAAAGTAAAAGAAACGATAATAGTAGAGGGAGTATACGATAAAATTAAGCTGTCGAGATTTATCGATGCGGTTATAATAACAACAAGCGGTTTCAGCGTGTTTTCCGACAAGAGAATACTTGACAGCATAAAGAAAATGGCGGACGAAACCGGAGTGGTAATATTAACCGACAGTGACAGCGCCGGATTTAAAATAAGGAATTACATAAAGCAGTCGCTTGACAAGGATAAGGTAAAGCACGCGTATGTGCCCGATATACACGGCAAGGAAAAGCGCAAGAGGGCGCCGGGCAAAGAGGGACTTCTGGGCGTTGAGGGAATAAGCGACGATATAATTTTAGCCGCGCTCAAAAAGGCGGGCTGTGTCATAGACGGCTCAGCCGAAACGCCGAAACAGGGACGCAAAATAACAAAAGCCGACCTTTACGCCGCCGGTCTTTCGGGAGGCGCGGGCAGCAGAGAAAAAAGAAACGCGCTTGCCCTCTCTCTCGGAATCCCGATGAAAATATCGGCAAATATGCTGATTGATATATTAAACAGGCTGCTTAATTATGATGAGTTTTGTGAAATTATACAAAATATTGATGAAAAACCGGAATAATTTTGATAAAAAATATATTGACAAATTGTCCGAAATCGTGTAAACTATCGTGTGTAAAATAAAAAAGCTTTACAGGTGATGCAAAGTGGCAAAGGATTTGAGTGTTGCTATTCTGCTTGACGTTTACGGACAACTTCTTACGGAAAAACAGCGTTTTGCGGTTGATATGTATTACAATGAAGATTTGTCCCTTGCGGAAATAGCCGATGAGATAGATATAAGCCGTCAAGGAGTGAGAGATTCCATAAAGCAGGGCGAAAAGCATTTGCTTGAATATGAGGAAAAGCTCGGAATAGTCAGGCGCTTTCAGCGGGTAAGCTCGCAGCTTGACAGACTTGACGCGCTGCTTGATATTCTTGATTTTGAGGGCAAGGAACAGATTGCGGAAATATCAAGAGAAATTGCAAAGGAAATTTAACCTAATTTGCGGAAAGGAGCCGAATATTGTGGCATTTGAAAGCTTAGGAGATAAGCTGCAAGGCGTTTTCAAAAAGCTGCGCGGCAAAGGCAAGCTTAACGAAAAAGACATCAAAGACGCTATGCGCGAAATAAAGCTGGCTCTTTTGGAGGCGGACGTAAACTTCAAGGTTGTAAAAGAGTTTGTAAACGTGGTATCCGAAAAGGCGCTCGGACAGGAGATAATGGAATCCCTGACGCCGGCGCAGCAGCTTGTTAAAATAGTAAACGAAGAGCTTGCTCAAATGATAGGCGGAGAGGTTGCGCGGCTCGAATTCACGTCAAAGCCTCCTACGGTAATAATGATGTGCGGCTTGCAGGGCGCGGGTAAAACCACCGCGACTGGCAAATTGGCTTTAAGCCTCACAAAGCAAATGAAAAAGCGTCCGCTTATGGTCGCGTGCGACGTGTACCGTCCGGCGGCGATAAAGCAGCTGGAGGTTTTGGGAGCGCAGATACAGGTTCCTGTATTTTCAATGGGCGCGGACGTAAATCCCGTAACAATCGCAAAAGAGGCGGTAGCGCACGCGGTTAAGCACGGAAACGATCCGGTTATACTCGATACAGCCGGACGGCTGCATATAGACGAGCAGCTTATGGACGAGCTTGCGAACATCAAAGCGGAGGTAAATCCGACGGAAATACTTCTTGTGGTTGACGCTATGACGGGTCAGGACGCCGTAAATGTGGCGAAGTCGTTTAATGAACAGCTTGATATAACGGGCGTTATACTGTCAAAGCTGGACGGCGATACGCGCGGCGGCGCGGCACTTTCGGTCAAGAGCGTAACGGGTAAGCCGATAAAATACGCGTCGGTCGGAGAAAAGCTTTCCGACCTGGAACAGTTCTATCCGGACAGAATGGCATCGCGAATACTCGGTATGGGCGATGTGCTTACTCTGATTGATAAAGCGCAGGAAACAATCGATGAGAAAAAGGCGCAGGAGCTTGAGGAAAAAATCCGCGCTCAGCGGTTTGACCTTGATGATTTCCTTGAGCAGTTCCGCCAGATAAAGAAAATGGGTTCGTTTTCGCAGATACTCGGTATGCTGCCGGGCGTGGATAAGAAGATGCTTGAAAGCGTCGATACGGAGGAAAATGCCAAAAGAATGGTTCATATCGAGGCGATTATCCAGTCTATGACGGCGGAGGAACGCAGAAAGCCCAACATAATCGGCGCGAGCCGAAAGGTGAGAATAGCTAAGGGCAGCGGCACGAGAGTGCAGGACGTCAATCAGCTTTTGAAACAATTTGAGCAGATGCAGAAAATGATGAAACAGCTTTCCGGCGGACGCCAAAACAAGATGCTTAAGCGCCTCAGAAAGCGCAGATAAAATTAAGTTAATAAGGTATATATATTGTATACTTTATGATAAATTGAGTAAAGATGAAGTTTTATGGGAGGTGAAACGTAATGGCAGTAAAAATCAGACTAAGAAGAATGGGTGCAAAGAAAGCTCCTTTTTATAGAGTTGTAGTTGCAGATTCAAGATACCCAAGAAACGGTAGATTTATTGAGGAAGTCGGCACATATAATCCTCTTACCGACCCTGCTACGGTAAACATTGACGCAGAGGCTGTAAAGAAGTGGATTTCAAACGGTGCTCAGCCGACAGATACTGTTAAGGCTCTTCTTAAGAAGTCTAACATTATCTAATGATGGAGGGTAGACTAATGAAAGAAGTATTGGAGATAATAGCCAAATCACTTGTTGATTATCCCGAACAGGTTGACGTTAAAGAAATTATAAACGACGACCAAACGGTAACGCTTGAACTCAGGGTTGCCGAAAGCGATATGGGCAAGGTGATAGGCAAACAGGGAAGAATAGCGAAAGCTATAAGAACTGTTGTCAAAGCTGCCGCAAGCAGAGAGAATAAAAAGGTTGCGGTTGACATCTTACAATAGGATAGGAGGGCTTGCGTATGTAAGCCCTTTTTACGTTGCAATGCGCACGATTTTAAGCCGGCAAACCGGCGGAACGGAGATTGTTATGGACTTGCTTGAAGTTGGAAAAATAGTAAATACGCACGGACTTCGGGGTGATGTCAAGGTAGTGACATGGACCGATTATCCGGAGGATTTTGAAGATATAGAATATGTTTATATTAAGAAAAAGTCGGATTACGAAAGATTGGATATATCGAATATTAAATACCAAAAGGGTAATCTGATAGTCAAATTTGCGCAGATAAAGGACATAAACGAGGCTGAAAGGTATAAAAACAGCGTGCTTTACGCGGAGCGCGATATGCTTGGCGAGCTGCCCGAGGGAGTGCATTATATTGCGGACCTTATCGGACTGGACGTGGTGACGGAGGACGGAGAAAAAATAGGCGTCATAGCCGACGTGTTCAACACCGGCAGCAGTGATATATACGACGTAAAGCGCGAGGGAAAGAAGAATATGCTTTTGCCCGTTATTGACGATGTTGTGCTTAATATCGACATCGAGGCAAAAAAGGTAACCGTGCATATATTGGACGGTTTGGAGGATTTATAATGAGGTTCGACGTGCTCACATTGTTTCCGCAGATGTTTGAGGCGGTACTGGGCGACAGCATAATAGGCAGAGCGCGCGAGAATAAAATTCTTGAAATGAATTTTATAGATATACGCGATTTTTCAACGAATAAGCACCGCAAGACAGACGATTACCCTTACAGCGGAGGCGGCGGTATGATAATGAACGCGCAGCCCGTGTATGACGCGTATATGTCGGTCGCGGGCGGACTCGATTATAAGCCGCTGACGATTTATATGTCGCCGCAGGGCAAGGTTTTCAATCAAGGAATGGCGTTGGATTTGTCAAAGGAGGAACATATTGTATTGCTTTGCGGTCACTATGAGGGGATAGACCAAAGGGTAATAGATGAAATAGTCGATATGGAGCTTTCAATCGGTGACTTCGTGCTTACCGGCGGCGAAATACCCGCGATGACCGTTATAGACGCGGTGTCGCGGCTTATTCCCGGAGTGCTCGCGTCAAACGCGTCGTATGAGAATGAGTCGCATTTCGGCGGACTTCTCGAATATCCGCAGTATACGCGCCCCGCCGAATGGCACGGAGTGCCGATACCCGATGTACTCCTTTCCGGACATCACGCCAATATCGAAAAGTGGAAAAGGGAACAGTCACTTATTGTCACATTAAAAAAGCGCCCCGATATGCTTGAAAAAGCGGAGCTTACAAAGGACGATATTGAATTTTTGAAGAAATATAAATAAAAGTAAACGGACTTTCATGCGCGGTGAAAGCCCGTTTTGCGTTGCGAGGGTCACTCTTTCAGCTCATCAAAAAGGCGTTCAAGGCATTTCTTTTCGATTCGGCTGACATAGCTGCGGCTTATGCCGAGGATATTCGCTATTTCCTTTTGAGTTTTCTTTTTCTGATTTCCCAATCCGTAGCGCCAGCAAAGGATATTAATCTCGTTGGGACTGAGAACCTTTTTCATAGCGCAATGCAGCTTTTGAGCCTCAAGCCTGCCGGAAATGATTTCGGACACATCTGCCGAATCGGAGGTGAGTATATCGGAAAAGGTCATATTGTTTCCCTCGCGGTCGGTGCCGATGCTCTCGTCGATGGATACTTCATTTTGCAGCTTTTTTGACGAACGCATAAACATAAGCACCTCATTTTCAATGCATCTTGAAATATAGGTGGAAAGCTTTGAATTTTTTTGAGGATTAAACGTGTTAATGCCCTTTATAAGCCCGATTGTGCCGATGGAAATTAAATCCTCGAGATTTTTTTCGTCCGCGTACTTTTTTGCGATATGCGCCACCAACCTTAAATTATGCTCTATGAGTATATTTTTCGCGTCCTCGCTGCCGTTTGCGAGCTGCTCCAGATATTTTGCCTCCTCTTCGGCGGTAAGCGGCTTCGGAAAGGTGGCGCTGCCGGAAACATACCCTGCCAGTATAAGCACCGTTTGTATCCATTCAAAAAATATGCCGCTCAAAAACATAGCTATTTCAACAGCCTTTCTGCCCGCGAATTAAAAAAATTATCGTCTTATCTGCGGGCGGATAAAACACGAAACACGGCGCGGATAATGCCCACGCAAATATCCCTTTACATATAATATGCGGCACCGCCGCCTTGAATTGCAAGGCCCACTGTCCCTATTTTGTTATGTAAAAGGCAAAAAATGGGTAAAATACATTTAAACGGCGCATTTTGTCTTTTTATTGTAACAGAAACATAACACGGTTAATATTGATTTGAAATGCAGAGCAATATATAATAATAGATGTATAGGTACGAAATGTTTGAAATCGGAGGGTAGAATATATGCTATGTAAAGTATGTGGCGCGCAAATTCCCGACAATGCGGCGGAATGTGAATTTTGCGGCGCCAAAATAACTGATGAAAACAATCTGTCGGAGGAAGTAAGCGAGGAAACAAAGGTTATAGATTCCGAAGAAATTGAAAGCCGTCTTGAAAATGACGGGCAAGAAACAGTCAATACAGACGAAATATTTGACGATAACGAAAGACGCCGCCGTAAGCAGATGCAGAAAATGCTTGAGGATAAAAAGCAGCAGCTTTCGGAGATAGAAAGACGCCGTAATGATAAGAAACAAAGACAAAAGCGCAACCGCATTATGCTGATAACGGCGATTTGCGCGGTCGTGATTGCCGCGGCGGGTATAGGCGCTTATTATATCAGTCAGAACATAAATCCGAGCGGACTTGCGGACGAAACGCCCGCTCCGGAAATGGTGACCGAGGCGCCGGCGGAGCCGACTGAGGAGCCTATGGAAACTCCGTCCGCCGAGCTTTCAATGACAACCGAAACATCGGGCGATGACACCGCGTCCTCAAATACGTCTGGAACGGGAACGCAATCGTGGACTTCGACCGGCAACACAGGTTCGGGCGGCTCATCATCAAAAAGCGGCTCGTCCTCCGGAACGAGTTCATCATCAAGCGGAGGCACATCGTCAAGCGTAAGCTCCTCGGGAAGTAAATCTTCCTCGTCAAGCAGCGGCTCCTCCTCGGGAACGAGCGGCTCAAGCGCGTCATCTTCGTCAAGCAACAGCTCCGCGGCGACTATAAATGTGCCCGCGTCGCAGGCGGCGGACAGCGGAATAACAACCGATAATATCACCTCCAAGCTTGCCACGGGCAGCGAGGTTATCAATAATTCCGCAACGGGCAAGCCGCTTATGACGTTCATAATCGGCAAAACCAGGTATTACGCCAATGTATCCGAGGGCAGCACGACGGATCAGGTGCAGGATAAGTATTACACGATAACAGCCGAGCCGACCGAGGAAACCTATAACGGCAATACCATATATGAGATAACCGTATTTACAAAGTATGACGGCGATGACTATATTTTGCCGGATTCGGGTACAAGGCTGCTTACTGACAGCGATATAAGCGGTATGTCGAAATACGACCTTGCGCTTGCTCGAAATGAGATTTACGCGCGCCACGGCAGAAAGTTCCAGACGGCGGAATACAATGCTTATTTCACAAGCAAGTCGTGGTATTCGATTAATCCATACTATAATTACGGCGATGATTACAGCAATTTAAATGAGATAGAAGTTAAAAACGTCCAATTCCTTTTAGATGCTGAAATATAGCGATATAATAATTGGGCGAAGTCCCTTATTGAACCGAGCGTGAAGGCAGCACGCTCGGTTTTTGCGTATATTGCCGAAAGAAAATTGACAAATCCGCATTAAAATGATATTATTTCTATATGGAATTTTTTGAAGGGATTGATAATAATGGCAATTACAAAGGCAGTATTCGGCAAAACGCCGGAGGGCGAAAATGTGTACGTGTACACTCTTGACAACGGGAACGGCTTGAGCGCGGAAATATTAAATTTCGGCGGAATAATAAAGAATTTGTATGTGACAGATGCAAACGGAAATAAAACCGACGTCGTGCTCGGACGGGAAAGCCTTGAGGATTATCTCGAAAACAACGGCTATCTCGGCGCTCTTATCGGCAGACACGCCAACAGAATCGCAAAGGGTAAGTTTTCGCTTAACGGCGCGGAATACTCCGTAGGCGTGAACGAGGGCAGCAACAGTCTGCACGGCGGAAATTGCGGATTTGATAAAAAGGTATGGTCGGCAAAGGAGAATGACGGAGAAGAGCCGTCGCTTGAGCTTTCGCTTGTGTCGCCCGACGGCGACGAGGGATTCCCGGGCAAGCTTGACGTGACCGTTACATATACCCTGACAAAGGAAAACTCGGTAAAAATAAATTACAAGGCTGTAAGCGACAAGGATACGGTTGTGAATATGACAAACCATTCATATTTCAATCTTGCCGGACACGCAAGCGGAACGGTTGACAAGCAGATATTGCAGATAAATTCGGCATTTTACACTCCCAACGATAACGAGTGTATGCCGACGGGCGAGGTGCTTTCCGTAAGCGGCACGCCGTTTGATTTCAGAGTACCCAAACCCATAGGGCAGGATATAAATGCCGATTTTGAGCAGATAGAAATGTTCGGCGGCTATGACCATAATTTTGCGATAAACGGCAGAGGATACCGCCTTGCCGCCATTGCGAAGTGCATCGAGAACGGCATAGCAATGGAGGTTTATACCGATAAACCCGCAATGCAGCTGTATACGTCAAACGGACTTGAGGAGGGCATATACAAGGACGGAGCACGCTACAATATCCACCAAGCATTTTGTCTTGAAACGCAGTATTTCCCGAACGCGATGTCGTTTAGCCATTATCCGTCGCCGATATTGAAAAAGGGCGAGGAATATAACTTTACCACCGAATATAAATTTATCGTAAAGTGATATATGACGCGGCATTACGGATATGCAATTTGTAAGATTTACGAATTGACTTAAGGATATTGATGTGGTATACTATAGAGAAAGTTGATTATGAGGGAGGGTTTTCGATGTCATATAAAGCAATGACTAAAGAAGAATTACTAAATGAGCGCGCGAAAGCTGCGGCTAAATATGATGAGCTTAAATCCAAGGGACTTAAACTCGATATGTCAAGGGGTAAGCCGAATGTTGAGCAGCTTGATATTTCCATGGGAATGATAGGCGCTCTCGCTGACCACGACCTTGTGGGCGAAGAGGGTGTTGACTGCCGAAATTACGGCGTTCTCGACGGCATTATCGAGGCTAAAAGACTGCTCAGCGCAATGATTGAATGTCCCGTTGACAATATTATAATATACGGAAACTCAAGTCTTAACGTAATGTATGATACAATTTCCCGTTCAATGACTCACGGAGTTATGGGCTCAACCCCGTGGGCAAAGCTCGGCAAGGTGAAGTTTTTGTGCCCCGTGCCGGGTTATGACAGACATTTTGCAATCACGGAATATTTCGGAATTGAAATGATAAATGTGCCGATGACGTCGGACGGACCGGATATGGATATGGTGGAGGAGCTTGTATCGAGCGACGACGCGATTAAGGGCATATGGTGCGTGCCCAAGTATTCAAACCCGTCGGGTATAACGTATTCGGACGAAACCGTAAGGCGTTTCGCGAATCTCAAACCCGCGGCGGAGGATTTCAGAATTTATTGGGATAACGCTTACTGCATACACCATTTGTATGAGGATAAGCAGGATCACATTCTTGAAATTCTCGAGGAATGTGCCAAAGCCGGCAATCCCGATATGGTTTTCAAATTTTGCTCCACCTCAAAGGTTACTTTCCCCGGCTCGGGCATAGCGGCGATTTCCGCGTCGAAAGCAAATTTGGAATTTATAAGAAATCAGATGAAGGTTCAGACGATAGGTCACGATAAATTAAATCAGTTGCGCCACGTAAAGTTCTTCGGCGATTTCAACGGTATGCTTGAGCATATGAAAAAGCACGCCGCAATAATAAGACCGAAGTTTGAGGCTGTTTTGGACACTCTCGAAAGCGAGCTGGGCGGTCTTGATATAGCAAGATGGACAAAGCCGAACGGCGGATATTTTATAGGACTTGACACAATGGACGGCTGCGCCAAGAGAGTGGTTGCAATGTGCAAAGAGGCGGGCGTAGTGATGACCGCCGCCGGCGCGACGTTCCCTTACGGCAAGGACCCGCACGATTCCAATATCCGAATTGCTCCGACATATCCTTCGCCGGAGGAATTAAAGCAGGCTTGCGAAATTTTGGTGACGTGCATCAAAATAGCAAGCATAGACAAGCTGCTTGAGAATATGTAGGTTTAAATGAGCTGTTTTATTCAAACAGCTCATTTTTGTATTGAAAATTCGCTTGATGTCTGATATAATATTTACATAAAATGTACGGGAGGGAATATAAATGAATTTACATATGATTTTCAAAAAATCGATAAAATATATTTCCTGCGCCGTAAAATTCGGCGCGGCGCATATTGTGTCGCCGTTTTTTAAGAATAAAGCGAAATATAAAAATTTGTGGCTTATTTCCGAACGAGGCATTGACGCGCGCGACAACGGATATTATCTCTTCAAATACATAACCCGAAATCATCCCGAAATAAATATCGCGTATGCGATAAGCAGGGATTCATCGGACAGACCTCGGGTCGAAAGACTCGGCAATTTGATAAACCGCGGCAGCTTTGAGCATTTTTTGGCGTTTGTTCTCTCCAAAGTGAAAATAAGCACGCATATAATGGGGTATACGCCGGACATAGACTTTTTTATCCGAGCGGATAAGCACGGCTGGGTAAAGGGCAAAAAAATATTTTTACAGCACGGCGTCACAAAGGACAATATTACATTTTTGTACAGCAGTAATGTAAATGTGGATTTATTTGTATGCTCGGCGAAACGTGAATGTGAATACATTCAAAAGCAGTACGGATATGACGCCGCCGTGGCGCGGCTTTTGGGATTTTGCAGGTATGACGCTTTATATAAAATAAAAGAAAAATCACGCAAAATTCTCATTATGCCCACATGGCGGTACGATTTGCGCGGCGCGGAAAGAAAGGAATTTGCGGAAAGCGATTATTTCAGAGCCTTTAACGGACTTTTAAACAGCCGCCGCTTAAAAGAAATTCTTGAGAGATACAATTATGAGGTGCTGTTTTATCCGCATATGGAAATTCAGAAATTTATAGATTGTTTCAGCGGCGTCGATAGGGTCAAAATAATGTCCTTCGGAGATTGCACCGTGCAGGAGCTGCTTATAAAAACCGATGTGCTGATAACCGATTTTTCAAGCGTCTTTTTCGATTACGGATATATGGGAAAGCCGATGATTTTTTACCAGTTTGACGAGGAAAAATTCAGAAAAAATCATTACGGCGAGGGATATTTCAGCTACAAGCGCGACGCGTTCGGCGACGTGGTTTATGATGAGCAAACCTTGCTTGATTCGCTCGAACGCATACTCGCAAGCGGCGCGGAAACGGACGGCAAATATCTCGACAGAATAAATCAATTTTTCACATTGAGGGATACAAACAACTGCGAGCGTAATTTTAACGCGATAAAGGAAATATGTGATAGGGGATAGCGATATGAAAAAGGTTAGTATAATTATTCCGGTGTATAATATGGAGAGCTGCGTTGAAAGCGGTATGAAATGCGTGACGGAGCAGACCTATAAAAATCTTGAAATTATAGTAATAGACGACGGCTCAAAGGATAAAAGCTATTTAAAATGTCTTGCCGAGGCGGATAAGGACAGGCGCATCGCGGTTTTCAGCAAGAATAACGAGGGCTCCGGCGCCGCGCGCAATTTTGGAATAAGAAAAGCGACGGGCGATTATGTGTATTTTTTTGATATTGACGATTATCTTGAAAAAAAAACGCTGTGGAAACGCTCGTCACCGCGATGGAAAGAGAGAATGTAGACCTGGTGGCGTGCAGCTTTTCAATGTATGACGGCGAAAAGGTGTTTCGCACGATAAACAAAACCGACGGCTTAAAGCGTACCGGCGATGAGGCGCGCAAGGATTACCGTGAGCAGCTCTTTATGTACGGCGAAAACGGAATACAGGGCGCGGCGTGGTACAAGCTCTATAAAATGGATCTTATCCGAAAGCATAATATTCGTTTTCCGGATCTCCGTAAGAGCCAGGACGATGTGTTTGTGGCTCGGTATGTGAATTACATTAACGGCTTTTATATTGTGGGCGATGTGCTGTGCCGATACACTGTCAACACATATAAAAAATTTTGGGATAAATACCGCTTTGATATTTTTGATACGGCGCGCGGTTCTACTATGTATATAAAAGATATTGTCTGTGCGTGGAATGAGGATAATATTGAGGCGAGAAACAGGATATTTGAAGATTATTTTCATAAAACCTTCGGCAGTTTTTGTTTCCTGTTTAACCCGAATTTGAAATTGTCCCCCAAAAAGCGGCTTGAAAGAATTAAAGAAATCACCGATATTTTTTTGGAGGATATTCCAAAGGATAATTTCAGCGTCAATCATAAGGTATTCGAGCTTATGAAGAAGAGGAGCTACAAAAGAATTTATTTCAGAATTTTCCTGCATATAATGCGTCATAAATTTGATTAAAAAAGCGGGTATCGCACGATACCCGCTCTTATTTTGTTTCGTTTTATTTTATTTCGGAAAGAGAAATTATATCAACCGTTTCCGGAGAATAATCATTTTCCATAACGTCCACAAGCGCTTTTACGGTGTCAAGACTCGTCATAATTGTAACGTCACATTCAATGGCGGTACGTCTTATTTTAAAGCCGTCGGAACGAATGTCGTTGCCCTTTTTCGGAATGTCGATTATAAGGTCAATCATACCGCTCCTGATAACGTCCAGGACATTCGGTATGCCCTCCGAAATTTTCTTCGCAACCTGCACCGGAATGTTGTTTTCCTCAAGCAGCTTAGCCGTTCCAGATGTCGCAATGAAGTTGCAGCCGAGCTTGTGGAACTTTTGCGCAATCGGCAGGAAGTTGTCCTTGTCGAGGTCGCGTACCGTGACAAGAATTGTCGAGCCCGCCTTCGGAATGGTTGTTCCCGCGGCGGTAAATCCCTTGTACATAGCCTCGCGGAAGTTGCGGCCTACACCCAAAACCTCGCCGGTAGAACGCATTTCGGGACCCAGACTTACCTCAACCTGCGGCAGCTTTTCCGTTGAGAATACCGGTACCTTTATCGCGACCGTGTTGGTTTCCGGAGCGATACCCGTAGAATAACCCATTTCCTTGAGCGTTTTGCCGAGCATAATATTTGTGGCAATATCTATTACAGGCACATTTGTAACCTTTGTGATGTAAGGTACGGTTCGGCTTGAACGCGGATTAACCTCGATGATGTAAAGCTCGTCCCTGAACTCGATAAACTGAATATTAATCATACCGATAACTTTCAGCTCAAGCGCGATTCTGTAGGTAACGTCAACAATCTTATCGATAATATGCTGTGGCACATTTTGCGGCGGATATATTGAAATCGAGTCGCCGCTGTGCACGCCGGCTCTTTCGAGATGCTCCATAATACCGGGGATAAGCACGTCCGTGCCGTCGCATATAGCGTCAACCTCAAGCTCGCGTCCGCCCAGATAACGGTCTATAAGAACAGGATTTTTCTTGTCCTTCAAAAATGCGTCGGTAAGGTATCTTACAAGGTCGATTTCGTTTCGGGTAATCTCCATACCCTGACCGCCAAGCACGTATGACGGACGCACAAGCAGCGGATATTCAAGCTTGTTTGCCTCTTCAACGCCCTCCTTAACGCTCCATACAGCCTTGCCCTTGGGACGCTTGATGTCAAGCTTTTCAAGCATTTCATCAAATTTTTCTCTGTCCTCCGCCTCGTCGATATACTTAGGCTGCGTACCGAGTACCGGCACGTTCATCTCGTCAAGGAAGTTGGCGAGCTTAATCGCGGTCTGACCGCCGAACTGCAATATAACGCCGTCCGGCTTTTCAAGAAGAATTATGTTGTAAACGTCCTCTTCGGTAAGCGGCTCAAAATACAGCTTATCCGAGGTATCGAAGTCGGTTGAAACGGTTTCGGGGTTATTGTTGATTATAATAGTTTCAACTCCCGCCTTTTCAAGCGAAAGCACCGAATGAACGGAGCAATAGTCAAATTCGATACCCTGACCTATTCTGATAGGTCCCGAACCGATAACGATAACCTTTTTCTTATCGGACGGGAAGGACTCGGTTGTTTCGTCATAAGTCGAGTAGTAATACGGTGAAACAGCCTCAAATTCGCCCGCGCAGGTGTCAACCATTTTATATACCGGAGTAATTCCGAGAGTTTTGCGCAGCTCAAACACCTCGTCCGCGTTGCAGCCGACAAGCTCCGAAATGCCCTTGTCCGAAAATCCCATTTTCTTGTATTTCTTTAATATGTCATAATTCAAATCGTTTAGCTTGTAGCGCTTTAGCTCCTCCTCCGCGTCTACGATATTCTTTATTTTTTGCAGGAAGAACGGGTCCATACCGGTAATTTCGGCAAGCTTTTCCATATTATAGTTTCTGCGTATAAGCTCGGCGAGGTCAAAGAGCCTTTCGTCGTCGGGAACGATAACGCGCTGCTTTAATTCAACCGTGGTGCGCTTTTTGGACGACGCTCTTTCAAGAGTGTACTGCTTGATTTCAAGCGAGCGTATACCCTTTAAAAGCGAGGATTCAAGCGTATTTCCGATAGCCATAATTTCGCCGGTAGCCATCATCTTTGTACCGAGGTTGCGCTTTGCGCCGAAGAATTTATCGAACGGCCACTTCGGTATTTTTGTAACAACGTAGTCAATAGCCGGTTCAAAGCATGCGAACGTCTGACCCGTAACCGCGTTTTTGATTTCGTCAAGATTATAGCCGAGCGCGATTTTAGCGGCGATTTTAGCGATGGGATAGCCTGTCGCCTTAGACGCGAGCGCAGACGAACGGCTCACACGCGGATTGATTTCGATTACCGCGTAATTAAAGCTTTCGGGGTCAAGCGCAAACTGCACGTTACAGCCGCCCTTGATTTCTATTGAGTTGATTATATCTATAGCCGCTTTTCTTAGCATCTGATATTCCTTGTCCGCAAGGGTAAGCGCGGGAGCAACTACGATTGAGTCGCCCGTATGCACGCCGACAGGGTCGATATTTTCCATTGAGCAGACGGTGATACAGTTGCCCGCGCCGTCACGCATAACTTCAAACTCGATTTCTTTCCAGCCCTTGATTGATTTCTCAAGAAGAACCTGTCCCACGCGCGAAAGGTGCAGTCCCTGCGAAAGAATGGTTTCAAGCTGCTCGGGATTTTCCGCAATACCGCCGCCAGTGCCGCCGAGCGTGTATGCCGGACGCACAATTACGGGATAGCCTATCTGCTTGGCGAACGCAAGACCCGACTCAAGGTCAGTAACAATTTCCGACGGAGCAATCGGCTGATTTGTGCGCTCCATAAGACGCTTAAAGCTGTCGCGGTCCTCGCCCTCCTTGATAGATGGAATTGATGTGCCGATAACCTTCATATTATACTTGTCGAAAACGCCGTTGTCGTAAAGCTCACAGGCAAGGTTAAGACCCGTCTGACCGCCCATACCGGCTATTACGGAGTCGGGACGCTCCTTTTGTATAATTTTTTCAACGTATTCCGCGGTAAGCGGCTCGATATAGGTATGAGTAGCCATACCTCTGTCCGTCATTATAGTGGCAGGGTTTGAGTTTACAAGCACGACCTCAATACCCTCGTCCTTGATTGCCCGGCACGCCTGAGTGCCGGAATAGTCAAATTCCGCGGCTTGTCCTATAACGATAGGACCTGAGCCGATAACAAGAACCTTTTTTATACTTTTGTCTAAAGGCATATTATTTTACCTCCTTTAAAAATCTGTCGAATAACCAGCCTGTATCAAGCGGTCCGGGCGATGCCTCCGGGTGGAACTGAACGCTCTGAATAGGCAGCGTCTTGTGGCGTATGCCCTCGCAGGTGCCGTCGTTTACGTTTACAAAAGTTTCCTCAACCTCTTCTGGCAAATCGGAAACAATATAGTTGTGGTTTTGGCTCGTGATGAAAACATTGCCTGTTTTTAAGTCCTTAACAGGGTGATTTCCGCCGTGGTGACCGAACTTAAGCTTTTTTGTTTTGCAGCCGAGAGCAAGACCGATAATCTGATGTCCCATACATATGCCGCATATAGGATATTTTCCTATTAATTCTTTAATTGTTTCTACCGTTCCGGGCGCATCGAGCGGGTTGCCGGGACCGTTTGACAGAAATATAAGGTCGGGATTGACCTCTGTTATTTTTTCAGCCGGCACATCGGCGGGGAATACCGTCAGCTTGCAGCCGCGCTTTACAAGGTCGCGTACAATACCCTGCTTTGCGCCCATATCAATGAACGCGACGTGCATTCTGCCCGTGTCGTTTACGGTGTATACCTGCTCCGCCGTTGTATCCATTATAACGCGGCTGTTATCGAGTGAATTCATAAGGATTTTAATATCATCGTCGCTCGGCTCACCTTTCATTATAACGCCCTTCATAGTACCCGTTTCGCGTATAATTCTTGTAAGCGCTCTTGTGTCAACTCCCTCAAGACCCACAACGCCCTGCTGACGAAGAAAATCATCAAGATTCATTTCATTTCTGAAATTAGACGGGAAATCACATTTTTCCCGTACAACAAACGCTTTAAGGTTGGTATGCTTTGCCTCCATATCCTCAAGGTTGATGCCGTAGTTGCCGATAAGAGGGAACGTCATTGTGACAATCTGTCCGGCGAACGACGGGTCGGTAAGCGTTTCCTGGTATCCCGTCATACCGGTTGTGAACACCACTTCACCGACGATATTTTTTTCCGCGCCGAAAAGCGTTCCCGAAAAACGCATACCGTTTTCCAAAATAAGCTGTGCTTTCATATTTAATCTCCTTCCGTAATATATAGACCCTATAAGTCCAAAAAAAAAGACAATGAACAGATACATTGTCAATTATTTTTTGAAAATAGAAATAAAGGGGAATCGAAATACCCTTTGCCGATATGTGTTGAGTTGTAATTACCGAAACTGTACATACGGTTCTCTCCTTTAATTCATTTATATTATTGTACCACTTGTGCGGCGTTTTGTCAATATATAGTATGTATTTTCTTTTAGAGATATTTTTTGACACAATAATTTATTAAAAACTTCACCGTTTAAAGTGAAAAGCTATTGAACACAAAGAAAAATTGTGGTAAAATATCCGTGATTGTGAAAAATGAACAGGAGAGAGGAATAATGGATAAAAAAGAATTTGCGCTTAAGCAGCACGAGATGTGGCAGGGAAAAATCGAGGTAATGTCAAGAGCGCGGGTTACTAACCGCGAAGAGCTTTCCGTGGCGTACACTCCCGGAGTTGCCGAGCCGTGCATCGAAATATCAAAGGACGTTGATTTGTCATATAAATATACAAGACGCTCAAATCTTGTCGCCGTTATAACGGACGGCACGGCGGTTCTCGGACTGGGCGATATAGGACCGGAGGCAGGTATGCCCGTAATGGAGGGAAAATGCGCTCTTTTCAAGACATTTGCCGATGTTGACGCGTTCCCGCTTTGCGTGCGCTCGAAGAACGTGGACGAAATTGTAAACTGCGTAAAGCTTATAGCAGGCTCATTCGGAGGAATAAACCTTGAGGATATATCCGCTCTGAGATGTATAGAAATCGAAAGACGTCTTAAGGAGGAATGTGACATTCCCGTATTTCACGACGACCAGCACGGTACAGCGGTTGTGGTGCTTGCGTCTGTGCTTAACGCGCTTAAGGTTGTCGGCAAGGACATAACGGAAATAAAAGCCGTTGTAAACGGCGCCGGTTCGGCGGGTATGGCTATAACAAGACTTCTTGTGTCAAGAGGACTTAAAAACGTGATTATGTGCGATAAGTACGGCTCATTGTACAGGGGCAATCCCGAGATGAACAGTGAGCAGGCAAAGCTTGCCGAGATAACAAATCCCGATAATCTTGATGTAAAACTCGACGAGGCTCTTTCAGACGCAGATTTATTTATAGGCGTTTCCGCTCCGGGTATATTAACGTCCGAAATGGTTTCAAAAATGGCAAAGGATCCCATTGTATTCGCAATGGCGAATCCCGTTCCGGAAATTATGCCCGATGCGGCAAAGAAAGCCGGAGTAAGGGTAATCGGCACGGGCAGGAGCGATTTCCCGAATCAGATTAATAACGTGCTTGCGTTCCCGGGAATATTCCGCGGCGCGCTTGACGTGCGCGCAAGCGATATTAACGACGCGATGAAGATAGCCGCGTCCGAGGCAATAGCGGGTATAATCAAGGACGATGAGCTTAATGAGGAATATATAATTCCCGACGCGTTCGATAAGCGTGTGGCTGAAAATGTCGCAAAGGCGGTTGCCAAAGCGGCACGCGACACCGGCGTTGCAAGAATATGAAAATCGGCGGCTGTGCCGCTGATTTTTTCTATAAAAAATTACAAATATATTGAAAAAAGATATGTAATCTGATAAAATAACTCTATAAGGAGATGAAAAATATGGGTATAAAATTACATTGGCTTGAAAATCGCGCAAAGGGCGGGTACGTGACGTTCGGCGTGCCGTGGAAACAGGGAGAAAAGACCGAGGAAATTCATTTTTCACCCGATAATAATACCGCGTGGCAGGAAAAGCCCATCGCGTATTATCCCGACGGCAGCACGAAGTGGAGCTCATACACCGCTAAGGTTGACGCGGACACATTGGAGCTTTCGGCTTGCGGCGGCGCGAAGTGCGCCGGAAACAGGACGGAGGAAACCGACGGCGAAATAACCGTAAATAACGGCTTATTCACGGCGGTATTCCCGAAGTCGGGCAGAACGCTTATGAAAACGCCTTACGCCGACGCGTCCTTAAAGGTAATAAAGGAGCTGCGCTCAACGGACGGCGAAATCGAAACAAAAAAATCGGTGCCGTATTACGGCGAGATAGGCGAGGTTTCAATAGATGACAACGGTCCCGCCAAGACGACCGTAAAAATCACCGGCACACACAAAAGCGCGGACGGAGATACGTTTTTGAGATACATAATCAGATTTTCTCTGTTCTATGATGAAAAATCTGTAAAGATTACCCACACATTCCTTTATGACGGCAACGAGGCGGTTGACTTCATAAAGGGCGTCGGAGTGGAGTTTAGCCGAAAGATGAGCGGCAAGCTTTATAACCGCCGTATAAAAATAACGGGCGATTACGGCGTAATGCACGAGGCAATGCAAATTTTAAACCTTTGGCGTCCGAGGCTGGGACCGTCTATCGGAATACAGCCGGTTCATTCAAAGCAGCTTGCCGGAGAGATGATAAGCGTTGACGGTTTGGTTGACTTAAGAACCGGCAAAATCGTAACGGAAGAGGATTTTGAAAATGTAACCAAGTGGGACAGCTACCGCTTGCAGCAGACAAGTCCCGACAGCTTTGAGGTGAGAAAAAGAACCGGACATAATGAGTGTACATTTATAAAGGCGAATTGGGGCAAGCGTTCAAAGGGACTTATGTATATTGCCGATGAAAACAGCGGCACGGCGGTATGTATCCGCGATTTTTGGCAGAAATACCCTACTTCAATTTACGCGGACGGACTTTGCACGGACAACGCCAAGCTTACGGCGTGGATTGTTCCGCCCGATGCCGATGCGCAGGATATGCGCCATTATGACACCGAGGCGCACGACCAGACGTATTATGAGGGATTTCCGGAAATAGGCGCCAGCGCTTACGGAATAGCGAATACAAACGAAATGACGCTCTACCTCTTTGATTCTGTCGCGTCCGATGACGAGCTTATGGAAAAGGCGGACAGAGTACAAAGACCGCCGGTGCTTTTGTGCGCTCCCGAATACTATCACGAGGTTAAGGCGCTTGGCGAGTGGAGTCTGCCCGAAAGGGATACTCCGCTTAAAAAGTGGCTTGAGGACGAGCTTGACAAGGCGTTTGATTTCTATAAAAACGAGGTTGAGCAAAGACATTGGTACGGCTTGTGGGATTACGGCGACATTATGCACACATATGACGCTCAGCGTCATTGCTGGAAGTACGATTTGGGCGGCTACGCGTGGCAGAATACGGAGCTTGTACCCACGCTTTGGCTGTGGTACGCATTTATGCGCAGCGGCAGAGAGGATATATTCACGATGGCTGAGGCGATGAGCCGCCACAGCGCGGACGTTGATATTTACCATTTCGGCGAATTAAAGGGACTGGGCAGCCGTCACAATGTGGTGCATTGGGGCGATTCGTGCAAGGAGCCGAGAGTGGCTATGGCGGGACACCACAGAGCGCTTTACTATCTGCTCGGAGGCGACCCGAGAATAGGCGAGGCAATGGACGATGTAAAGGACGGAGATTTTGCGACTCTTAAAATGGACCCGCTGAGATATTTCTATAAGAAGGAAGAATCAAAAATGCCCACTCACGCGAGAAGTGGTCCGGATTGGTCAACATATTGTTCAAACTGGTACACAGCGTGGGAAAGAGATAATGACGAGCATTACAGAAATAAAATTGTCACCGGTATTAACGACCTAAAGAAATCGCCGATGCGCTTGATTTCGGGTTCAAATTATGAATACGATCCTGAAAGCGGACATTTGGGCTATATAGGCGAGAGCGCCGCGGGCGGCTCACATTTGGCGGTTTGTATGGGCGGACCGCAGACATGGTTTGAGCTTGCGGATTTGCTTGACGATGAGGAATTCAAGGATATGCTTGTACAGTACGGCGAATTTTACTTCCTGTCACCGGAGGAAAAAGAGCGCGTTTCAAACGGATTAATAAAGGGCGACGGATTTGAATATCCTTATATGGCGTCCGCGCTTTGCTCTTATGCCGCTAACCGGACGGGAAATGAAAAGCTGGCGCATCAGGTATGGCAGGTGCTTATCCACTCGCTTGCCGGTAAGGATAAAAAGGATAATTTTGACACGACCGTGCTTAAAAATTACTTCAATAACGAAAATCTTGAGGAAATGTTCTGGATTTCCACCAATTTCACCGCGCAGTGGTGCCTGAATGTAATCTTCGCGCTGGAGTTTACCAAGGATTATATCAAGGATTCGGCAGATGATTATGAGTTTGAGGATTGGGTAAAATAACCTATTAGAAGATGTACCCTGTAAGCTTACATTGCGCATTAAGTACGCAATAGCTCGCTCCATTTGTTTCGAGCGGGCTTGACAGAGCGCTGCTCAGATTAAAATGAAATATAAAAAGGTCATACTCTTTTTGAACCGATGCGGTTCGTTTCGGAGTATGACCTTTTTTTTGCATACAGCTTATTCGCCTAATTTATAAAAATCATCAAAAAACATAGGATACGAAACGCGCGCGCAGTCGCTGTCGTCAAGTGTTGATTCTCCGTCAGCCATTTGCGCGAGTACCGTAAGGCTCATTGCCATTCTGTGGTCGCCGTAGGTTTTAAAATCAGCGCCGTGAATAGCCTTGCCGCCCTTTATAATCATACCGTCGTCGGTTTCGGTTATGTCAATTCCGCATTTTGTGAATTCGTCCACGACGGCGCGTATTCTGTTTGTTTCCTTAACCTTTAATTCCTGAGCGTCCTTTATAACCGTTTCGCCCTCCGCGCTTGCGGCGGCAACGGCGATAATCGGCAGCTCGTCAATAAGGCGCGGAATAATATCTCCGCCCACGGTTGTGCCGCAAAGCGTTGACGAACGCACCGTTATATCCGCGACGCTTTCACCCGCGCTTGTCCGCATATTTTCAAGCGTTATATCCGCGCCCATATCTTTAAGCACATCTATAATACCAGTTCGCGTCGGATTGACGCCCACATTTGTCACGGTAATGCAGGAATTGGGCATAATCGCGCCGAGTACCATAAAGAATGCCGCGGAGGAAATATCGCCGGGAACGTCCACATTGACAGCCGAAAGAGATTTCGCGGGCTTAACCGTGATGTCAAGTCCGTCGGCGGTTATATCCGCGCCCATAGCGCCGAGCATAAGCTCCGTGTGATTGCGTGATTTTTCGATTTCGTGAATTTTTGTATCTCCGTCCGCGTAAAGTCCGGCGAGTATAATCGCGGTTTTTACCTGAGCCGAGGCTACGGGCATTTTATAATCTATGCCGTGCAGCTTTGTTCCGGTAATATACAAGGGGCAATATTCGTTTTCTATTTTCGCGCCCATAAGCGAAAGCGGTTTTGTCACTCTGCCCATAGGACGCTTTTGTATCGACGCGTCGCCGGTTATGCTTGAGGAAAAGCTCTGTCCCGCGAGTATGCCGCATAAAAGACGCGTTGCGGTGCCGCTGTTGCCGGTATAAAGCGTGCCGGACGGCTGCGTGAGCCCGTAAAGACCGTTACCCGAAACAGTGACGTTTTCGCCGTTTATATTTATGTCGATACCCATATTTTTGAAACAATCTATAGTTGAAAGGCAGTCCGCTCCCTTTAAAAATCCGGTAATTTCCGTAGTGCCCTCGGCAAGAGAACCGAGCATTACCGCGCGGTGTGAAATTGATTTGTCACCGGGAACCCGAACCGTACCCGACGCTTTTGAAATTTTTCTTATTATCATTCTTAATCCTCCGTATAATTCAAAACCCATAGTGCTTTTTTTTCATATGATGATTTATTATATCATAAATATGGTGTAAAGACAAGTTTTAAATATTCGGAGGAATAACGTGAAAAATAAGCTGCGCATCTCACCATTATTCGAGACTCGGAGTATATTTATACGCCGTCGCCTCTCATAACGGCAATCTGCTTGCCTCTTTTCCACGTTATGATTTGCGCCGCCGTAGGCGGCAGAATGGAGAATTGTATGAAAAAACAAAGCTTTCTGACGGGTGCGCTTATACTGATGATAGCGAATGCAATATCAAAAATACTCGGCGCGGTATTTAAAATACCGCTTACATATATACTGAACGAAGAGGGTATGGCGGTATACAATATCGCCTTTGAGGTTTACATAATGTTTCTGTCCTTTATTATTTCGGGATTGCCTTTCGCAATATCAAAGCTCACGGCGGAGTCAAATTCACGCGGTGAGAATGGCAGAACGCATAAAATAGTCAAGGTATCAACGATACTTCTTGTTGCTATAGGACTTTTGGGAAGTGCGGCGCTGTATTTCGGCGCGGATTTTTTTGCTCTTGCCATGAAAGAGGAAAAGGCGGTTTACGCCATAAAAATGATTTCACCGTCAATATTCTTTGTGGCTCTCGGGACGGCGTATAAAAGCTATTATCAGGGTGTGTCCGATATGATACCGACGGCAATCTCACAGGTGGTTGAGGCTGTGGTAAAGCTCGCGGCGGGATATTATCTCGCGGCGGCGTTTATAAATTTCGGTGTGGAAAAAACAGCCGGCGGCGCGATAATGGGCGTTACGGCGGGTGAAATTGTCGCGACCGCAATACTTATGCTGATGTACCTATGGGAAAGAAATAAGGTTTACATAAAATCTGATGACGGCTCGGCGGGAAAAATATTAAAAGAACTTCTTTCCGTAGCGCTGCCGCTTTTGTGCGCGTCCGTTGTGTCAAACGCGGTAAATGCCGCCGACACGGTTCTTGTGCGGTCCAGACTTTTGGACGCGGGATTTTCTGCGGACGACGCGAGATTTTTGTACGGCGCTTACACCGGCTACGCGCTCACGGTATTCCATTTGCCCGTGGGCATTTTGGGAACGATAGGAGTGAGCATACTTCCGGTTATAGCGGGCGCCGTTGCCGTTAATAATATGAAAAAAGCGCGGCTTGCTACCGAGATAGGCATAAGGATAGCGGTTATATTGTCGCTCCCGTGCGCGGTCATAATGTATATGATGAGCGGAGAAATATTATCCGCCCTGTTTCAAAACAGCGCGTCGGCGCAGATGCTGACCGCCGTTGCGCCGTGCGCGGTTATGATGTGCGTGGTGCAGATAACATCGGCGATATTGCAGTCATCGGGAAAAATAATGCTGCCTTTTTTCAACTCGCTTATAGGCAGCGCGATAAAGCTGTCGCTTGAATGGTACCTAATCGCAAGACCGGAAATAAACATATACGGCAGCGCGATAAGCTCAAACGCGGCGTATATGGCGGTTATGATATTAAATTTAATCGCAATACGCCGTCATTTATGTTTAAAACCGGATATTACGGCAATAATTATAAAGCCGGTTCTCTCGGCTGCGGTAATGGCGGCGGTGATATACCTTCTGCGCGGACCGATTTCGCTCAGATTCACGGGTATCGCATATCTCGCGCCGATATGTATAATATCCGGCTTGGCGTATGTCGCGGTACTGTTTATAACCAACGCCGTAAGCGTGAGCGAGGTTAAAAAAATACTGAAAAGTTAGGCTTGTAAAAAATATTGCGGGGTGGTATACTTAATGTAATATTTAAATAGGAAGGTAGGATAACGAATGAAGAAATACACAATGGACGATTTACTTGACATAATGATTCGTCTGCGTGCCGAGAACGGCTGCCCTTGGGACAGGGTGCAGACGCATCAAAGCATAAAGAAGAGTATGATAGAGGAATGTTACGAGGCAATAGACGCGCTTGACAGCGGCGATGACCACGCTTTTGCAAACGAGCTTGGCGATGTACTATTGCAGGTGGTTTTTCACGCGAGGATTGCGGAGGAGAGAGGCGCGTTTGATTTCGGCGACGTCGTGAACGAGATATGCACAAAGCTGATAACGCGCCACACGCACGTATTCGGAGAGGATAACGCCGTATCCGCCGAGGAGGCTCTGGGACAATGGGAAAAGAATAAGAAAAAAGAGAAAAAGCTCGAAACTTATACCGCGATGCTCAGGGACGTTCCGAATTATTTTCCGGCGCTTATGCGAAGTGAAAAAATACAGAAAAAAGCCGGCAGCGTGGGCTTTGATTGGGACAGCGTTTCTCCTGTATACGATAAGGTGGCGGAGGAGCTTTCTGAAGTCAAGGAGGCGCAAAACAGCGAAAACGCCGAAAGGATAGAGGAGGAATACGGAGATTTGCTGTTTGCGGTTGTGAATTTGGGACGTCATTTGAATGTGACTCCCGAGATAGCCTTGACAAAGGCGTCCGACAAATTCATTAAAAGATTTGAAAAAATGGAGAATGAGGCTCTGGAAAAAAATCTCGATATGGCGGAATTGACGCCGGAACAGTTGGATTCAATGTGGGAAAACGCAAAAAAATCATAATTCGGTCAAAATTTTAGGAAAAATTGGCTTAAAATGGCGGAAAAGTATTGACATATTGAAAAATTTGTAATAGAATAAGTAACCGAACAGGCATTTCTGTAAAAGGTCCGTAAGGACGAATAAAATTTTTTTTGAATGATTAGGAGGAAAAATCATGAACAAAACAGAATTGGTAGCAGCAGTAGCTCAGAAGGCTGAACTTTCAAAGAAAGACGCTGAAAAAGCAGTTGCGGCTGTAACGGCGGCAATCACCGACTCACTATGCGCAGGTGATAAGGTACAGCTTGTTGGTTTCGGCACGTTTGAAGTAAGACAGAGAGAGGCAAGAACAGGCAAAAACCCGCGTACAGGCGAGGCTATTGAGATAGCTGCATCAAAGGTTCCCGCATTCAAGGCAGGAAAAGCACTTAAGGACGCTGTAAATAAGTAATTTCACAAAAATAACAAGGGCGCTGATTAATAGTGCCCTTGTTTTGTTTTATGGCTATATACGGCTAAATGGAGGTATATATGAGAATAGACAAATATTTAAAGGTCACAAGGCTTATAAAAAGACGCTCTGTTGCGAACGAGGCTTGCGACCAGGGCAGAATAACGGTCAACGGGCGCGTAGTAAAAGCGTCCTATGACGTCAAGGAAAACGATATAATAGAGATAAAAATGGGCGAGCGAATTATAAAGGTGCAGGTCAGCGCCATAGCGGAGCATGTGCTGAAAAACGACGCATCGTCATTATACAAAGTGCTGTAGGAATAAACCCGCACCGCCGCACATATATTTAAGTAGAAACTCAGTATATGAGGAGGCGGATTTGCTATGGAAAAAAGCAGCGGAAGAGAACATTCCATATCCCTTATGAATCGGGCGAATATGTCCTTGTCCGGAGTGACTGACGTGACCGAGTTTTCGGATTGCCGCGTACTGCTCAAGACGAGTATGGGAGGATTGTGCATAAAGGGTAAAAAGCTTTCTATAAGCCAGCTTAATACCGATGAGGGAACTCTTGACGTGAACGGCGAAATACAGACTATTCAGTACACCGGCGGCAGCGGCGACGGATTTTTCGCGGGATTGTTTAAATGATGAACAGAGAGGTTCTTGTATTTCTTGCAATGACAGTGTGCGGCGGAGGAATATCGCTTATGTTCGATTTCTTCCGCGCGTTTCGCCGAGCCGCCAAGCCGTGCGCGGTAATCGTCGCGCTCAGCGATATATTATTCTGCGCGGCGGCGCTTTTTGCCGTAACGGCGTGCGTGTGGAATTTGAACAGCGGCATATTCAGATTTTATGAGCCTGTGGGATTGATTTTGGGAGGAGTTTTTTACTTTTTGCTGCTCAGCAAATGGATTTTTAAGCTTTTTTTGTTTATAATTAAAAATATTTTGAAATTTGGCGGATTTATTTTAAAAATACTCTTGACAGCGTCGGCGTTTTTGTATAAAATTTTAATAGTGCCTATGCGAAAATGTATTAAAAATAAAGGACGGAAAGGTCAGGGTACGTATGATGAACGAATACAAGAATAAAATCGTTGATTTTATTCGGGAACATAAAAAAGCGATAAAAATCGCAATATTCGTATTTCTTGTGGGAGGAATGGCGTTTAAGGGGCTTATGCAAATACCGCAGATAAACGCCGGAAAAGAGGAAATTGCACAGCTGACGGACCAAATCGAATACGAAAAGGAACGTCAGGAGGAAGTTAAGGAGCTAAAAGACAAGGTTAATACCGATGAGTACGTAGAAAAAATGGCAAGCGAAAGGCTCGGACTTGTAAAGAACAACGCTAAGATTTTTGTAGATGTATCGGGTGAATAAACAGATTAGAGAGGAACAATATGATTTCAGTTGGTAGTATAGTTGAAGGTAAGGTTGTAAGCGTAATGCCGTTCGGAGCTTTTGTGGATATAGGAAATAAGCAGTCCGGACTGGTTCATATATCGGAAATATCTGTAAGATATGTCAAGGATATAAATGAATGTGTAAAAAAGGGCGATGTTGTAAAGGTAAAGGTTATCAAGATAGACGAATCGGGGAAAATCAGCCTTTCGATAAAGCAGGCGATTGACGGAAAAAGGGAAAAGACAAAGAAATCGGCACCGGTAAACAAAGGTCCCGTGCGTCCGGCGAATATTGACTGGGGAATGTCCTCATCAGACAGTTTGTCCTTTGAAGATAAGCTTTCAAAATTCAAGCAGGACAGCGATGAAAAAATGCAGACCCTAAGACGCAATAATGATTCAAAGCGTTCGGGAGGCTACAGCAGAAAGAGCGGTCATTCATTTTAATAGAATTTTGATGGGCGGAAAGGAGTTTTTCCGCCCGTTTTGATGTTTCGGCAAAGGCGAGGCGCGGAGAGAAAATTATGATTTCATTAAAGGACAACAAAAGAATATTTCCTCTTGTGGGCGCGATTATAGTTTTTGCGCTCTCTGTTTGCGTGCTTTATTTGGGAGATAATATAGGTCTTTCCGACAACGGAGATTTCAGGCGCGTTATGCTTGTAAACAATATGGAATACGAGGACGAGGACAATTATTATTATCTTTTTAAGCAGGATTATAAAATGAATATAGAGGGCGATTCGTTCTTTGAAAAAATATCGTACCTTTGCGAGTCAAACAGCGAGGAGGATATATACTCATCGCCGCAGTTTATTATAATAAAAGCCTCCAAGATAATGAATTTCCTTGTGAATTGGATTCTCGTAAGAGATGAAACGCATTACGATATATTCTATTTGGCGCTTATATATATACTGATGCTTTCGATGGCGGCGTGGGGAATATTTACCTTTTTTGCCGACTCTCCGCGGAAAATTAAAATCACCGTTTTTGTCATATTTATAATAATGTTCTGCGATTCGGGATATTTGCTGTATTTCAATTCGCTTTACGGCGAACCGCTGCAATATGTAGCGCTGATGATGCTTATAGCGTTGGGACTTTTAATATACAAAAGACCTACAATACCCAAGGTGGCGTGCTTTTTTGTGGCGCTGTATTTTTTCGCGGGTTCAAAGCTCGCCAACGTGCCGTATTCGATTATAGTATCGCTTTTGGCGCTGTCATTCGTATTTTTGAGAAGGGACAGGCGGTACAAGATAGGCGTCGGCGTTTCGGTGGTATTGGCGGCTTTGTGCATTGCAAATCTCTATATGAGCATACCCGAATGGATGCACAACGACACAACATACCAGTCGGTGTTTTTCGGAGCGGTAAAGGAAAGCGAAACGCCCGAGGAGGATCTTGAGGAGCTGGGTATCGACCTGAAATATCTTCCGCTTGTCAACACAAACGCGTATATGGAGGCGGAGGAATATCCCATAGATATAACAACAGAAGAATTCAAACGGGATTTTTATGATAATGTTTCCAAGGCGGATATTGCATTTTTCTATTTAAAGCACCCGATAAGATTTTTAAAGAAGGTGGCGTTTTCGATAGACAAGGCATCGTGCCTCAGACCGCTCAATTTGGGAAATTCAAAAACCGTTATTATGGACTATTCAAACCGCTACAGCGCGTGGAGCAATTTAAGAGTGGCGTCGAAATTCCTTTATACGCCGGCAATAGTGTTTGCCATTGCTCTGATAATGACGGTTTACGTTATATTAATTCACATATACCTCGTCAGGAACAAGAAAGAAACGGACGAGAAGAGATTTTATTTGATTATGGCAATGTACGTGCTCATAGTCGGACTTTGGATAAATATGTGCCTGCCGATTTTAGGCAACGGCGAGGCTGATATAATGAAACATATGTTCCTGTTTTCAAATTGTATGGACGTGCTTTTCGCGGGAATTATAATCGGAATTGTGAGTATGAAAACAAGGAACAAGGTAATATCCCTCTCCGTTCTTGCGGCGGCTGTTTTGGCGCTGCAAATCGAACCCGCAAAGGAAACGGTAAGGTTCGGAACCTATAACGGCAAAACCGTCATATGGGAGGTTATGGGAGAATATGAGGACGGCAGCTTACTTCTTGTCACAAAGGACTGCGTGACGGAGCGCATTTTTGACGATGAGAATAATATGTGGGAAACAAGCGATTTAAGGCAATGGCTTAATTCGGATTTTATAAGCGAGTTCACAATGGACGAGCTTGCGCGAATAGAAACGCAGCGCAACGAGGTAATGCTGAGCTATAACGACAGAGATCTTGCCGTAAGCGGGAATCACACTCATTACTGGAGCGCCACGCGCGGAGAGGTTGCGGATTTGAGCGAAACCGCGTATAAATATTATGTGGACGATATTGTGTTTATTCCCACATTGGATATGATGGAAACCATTGACGTAAGCTCCTCATACTGGATTTTGTGTCCCTACGGATATAACGATAAAATGCAGAGATATATGAAAAATGACGGGTTTATTCTTCATACAAATGTAGATAATATATATGGCGTAAGGGCGGCAGTGAGGGTAAAGCCCGAGTAAACAGGTTCGCAAAGGAGAATGGATTATGAAAAGCGAAATAAATTTGACAATGCTCACGGATTTTTATGAGTTTACGATGATGAACGGATTTTTTTCGGAGGGATACAGGGACAAAATCGTATATTTTGATATGTTTTTCAGAAAAATACCCGACAACGGCGGCTTTGCCGTAATGGCGGGCGTGGAACAGATGATTGAATATATCAGCGAGATAAGCTTTACCGACGACGATATTGAATTTCTGCGCGGAAAGGGAATGTTTAAAGAGGAATTTTTAGAATATTTGAGGAGCTTTAAATTTGAGTGCGACGTATGGGCAATTCCCGAGGGAACGCCGATATTCCCGGGCGAGCCTATTGTGACGGTGAGAGGTCCGGCTGTTCAGGCTCAGTTTGTGGAAACTATGATACTGCTCACAATAAATCATCAGAGCCTTATAGCCACAAAGGCGAACCGAATAGTGCACGCCGCCGACGGCCGCGCGGTTATGGAGTTCGGCTCAAGACGCGCTCAGGGCTACAGCGGCGCTTTAATAGGCGCGAGAGCGGCGTATATAGGCGGCGTGGACGGCACGGCGTGCGCCATATCGGATAAGCTGTACGGAGTGCCGGCACTCGGCACAATGGCGCATAGCTGGGTGCAGATGTTCGACACGGAGTATGACGCGTTTTATGCCTATGCAAAGAATTATCCGACAAGCTGCACGCTGCTTGTCGATACCTATAATGTGCTGAAATCCGGCATACCCAACGCGATTAAGGTTTTTGACGAGGTTTTAAAGCCTATAGGCGCAAGACCCAAGGGAGTGCGTATCGATTCGGGCGATATAACGTATCTGTCAAAAAAATGCAGAAAAATGCTTGACGACGCGGGCTATCCCGATTGCAATATAGTGGCGTCAAATTCCCTTGACGAGTATATAATACGGGATATGCTGCTGCAAGGCGCAAAGATTGATTCCTTCGGCGTCGGAGAGCGGCTTATCACGTCGAAATCCGAACCGGTGTTCGGCGGAGTTTATAAGCTTGTCGCCGTAGAGGATTCCGA
>MSHM01000026.1 GCA_001941225.1 Oscillospiraceae bacterium Zagget12 | reverse complement strand
ATTTATCACAGCACTTGAATATAGAAGGTATAAGTCAGAAGCTGCGACATAACTTCTGAATGCGTTTTGCGTAGTACCCTTTGTCCGCGACAAAAACCTCAAGACGTTGTAATATAACATTCTTTCTATGCTTTCAGGAAGTATAACAGACAAGTTTAAAATGCTATAGAATCATGGATATTGCCTTCCGTCAACATGAATCACCGCGGATTGCTGCGCTGGTCGCAAATCAGGTGGAGCTTGGTGGTAAAGGCTCCACCTGAGCGCCCGAGCTAATGGTTTTCTTCATTTTTTCTGCGCTCCTTCAGTTTGGCGATGAGCACGATTATAAGATTCGTCAATACAGACAACAGACAATTGCACTCGTCAGGTCGCGCTTACCATTTTCAGGAGCGCCTCGATCATCTGCGCCAGAATGCTACGATTTTGGAAATAACGGAACCGGTGATTGACGCTTCTGTATGGAGAATAGACACTTGGTACGTCTCTCAAAGGAGCGCCAGAACAAAGTTCCGAAAGAATACCACCCGGATCTTTCACTGCTTACGTTCTTGCGCAGGCGAACAGGTGATCCGTGTTTCAATGGAAATCAGGGAAACGGCCTGTTCCTTGGTCTACACTCAAGCACCTTGTTGATGTTCATGGATTGCGTTGGGATTGGCTTGTTGAAGGAAAAGGACCAAAAAACCGCCAAAGAAAAAGCGAGAATAGTGAACCGCTGGATCGTCATGCTATCAATCAGCGGTTTCTGTCGTTATTCCCGAATATGTCTCATGCAAAAATTGGCAAGGAACTAGGCGTCAATCCTGGCACAATCTCAAAATGGCGACGTGACTTGGCCCAGGTTCCTTGGGAGCGATTAAAATATGCTGTCGACAACAAAGGCGTGACTTGGGAATGGCTTCTGGAAGGAAGATAAGCGAAGGTTCTCCTTGCGCACAATCTTATAGGCTATTATTATAGGTGTCTGATATGCCTATCGCGCTGCGCTAGATTAAATAGGAATTGCCTGGCTTAGAAATATATTTGAACGTTGGCTTGACATCTGTGTCAACGTTGCGAACTGCTTGCGCTGCTTATCGCCGACTGATTGCGTTTCGCGCGTGGCGAGGAAATGCCAGTATTATAAAGTATGTTTTTCCCGGGTTTCGGGGTGCGTCCGGCGTTGCCATGCCGTATCCGTGAGGATTGGCGGCCTAGTAGGTATCGGCATGGCGACGCCTATTATTTTGCCAGCGTTGCTCGCATTTTTGAAAATAGCCGCTTGGATGTTTTCGAGCAGCAGTATCTCGGTTCAAGACAACCCAATGCAACAAAGCTCTGTCAACCAGCCAAGAGCCGGACAGCCTGCCATCGCAATAATCAGAATTTGCTTGTCACTCCCCAAGTTTCAGTCTGGGGTGTTGTCGTGTTTCCAATGGAGAGCGGTGAAGCTTGGCAGCCCTATTTGTTACCTTCCGGAATATCGTTATCCCCACCTTTTTTCAATGTCGTAACACCATAACCACCGGATAACCGCGCCCGAAGAGAAGGAATTCCAACCACACCTATTTCCTGAAAATGCACGGCAGTAATCCACTTCTTTACATTCCTGGTGTTTTTCAAAACGTCAGGAGTTCAATGCAGCTTATCGAAAAAGCCTGCTGTTTCACCAGTCGCTGTCCCAGCAATTCCAGTGTCGCTCGAACTGACTGCAGCGCCAACCCAGTATGCAGCAAGAAATTATCGTTTGTTATCGAAATTGTTATTGTTTGTTGGTGATTATTGAATGATTCTCAAAAAAGTAATTGACTATTGTTGTTTTCGTGGTAAAGTATACTTTATAAACCCTAGGGAAATGAACCAAGAACGCATCGACAGAAATTGTTCCATACACACTTGAGCCATTGCTGACCTCCCGCACATTCGCCAGTATAATTAATAATTACTGGCGTGCATTGTCACTTTTCATCACGTAATTCTTTATAATTATCCAGGTTGACGCAGTTTTGTCTATGCGTTTATTCCATTTCGGTTTCTTGCTGCATGATATATTTGTTTCGCGCGAACCCCGTATTGATTCAATGATTGTTGTTTGCTGTCGTTTTCTGTTTTAATGGGCTGTTGTTTTCTGGTGAATTCGGAGGAATGCGCAATGCGTACATTTGTCACACTGTTGTTTGTCGCCGCGATGATGCTCTCCACTACGACAGGATTGCTGGCTGCCGATGGCAAAGGAGACACTGTCTATTTTTTGCATAAAGGTCTGGACTACTACGCTTGGGTCGCCATGCAGGAACAGTTCGAAAAGTATGCCAAAGACACTGGCTACAAGTATGAGATTCTCAATGCCGAGAACGACGCTGCCAACCAGGTGAACCAGTTCAAGACAGTGATGACCCAGAACCCGAAAGCTATTATCACC
>MSHM01000025.1 GCA_001941225.1 Oscillospiraceae bacterium Zagget12 | reverse complement strand
AACCAGGTGCCGTTTTATGTGACAGTGCAGGACGAGGACAGTGAGGAAACCGGCGAGGATATGACCCGTGATGATAGCTGGAACTATACGGACATTCTCTGGAACGGGATGCAGGCAAGAGCGGTACAGACCGCCTTTGATAAACTCAGCTACCGGGAACAGATATACCTGGAAAAACGCAACGCAATCTGTATGACCTGCGGGCGGGTAAGTCCGTTGTCGATGAGAACCACATTTGATGATCTGGCTACCATGTTTGAGGGCAGCAGCGCCAGCGGCGCAGAACGGGCCTATCGCCGGGCGCTGGAGAAGCTGACGAAAAACCTGGTAGAGGCCGGTGCGCTTCATGTGGTGGAGCTGAAACGAAAATCCCAAAGGAAGAAAAAACAAAAAATCACCGCCGCAATCTACGAGTATCAAATAGATTACAACGGCAAATGGGGCGAGATTTCTTTTGATTTTGTACAGGGAACGGCAGAAATTGTGAAGTCGGTAGAGCCGAATTCGGGCCCGAGTAACAACTACGTGAAGCAAGCCATCTCACATATTTTATCTTCAACGGCTAATGGGCTATTGAAAAAATTATACTGTGTTCAGAACGATAACACGCTGCTGTAATGTGCGGCTGGGAAATTCCGAATTATCTGCTGTTTAAGTCCGAAGACGATTCAAATTCTTCTGTTTCGTTATGGATCGGAAGTTGAAGTGCGTCGGTATTGGTGTAATGAAACAAATAACCATAACAAATTGTTTGGAGGCGGGGATATGCAAAACCCATATGACTATATACTTGAGGTAAAGTTGCCTGCGTCCACCCCGGCACAGGAAGCTATGAAGAAAGCATTGATTGAACTTCTCCAAACCAGAAGCTTCAATGACATCACAGTAAAGGAACTTTGTGCAAAGGCGTTTGTTGCCCGGAGTACGTTCTATGCGTACTATCAAAACATCGATGAGATTTTGGCGGAAACTGAAGACCGTCTGGTGTTTACGATGCTTCATCAGAATCCTGAAATTATGACTCGCGGAATCAACGAAGAGGGGCAAGTACAGTTCTATGCGCGAACATTGAAGTTTGTAGAGGACAATAGGGAGTTTTTTTACACTTTGTTGATTTCCAACCCTGATGTCCGTTTCATGGAAAAGTGGAAATCCGCAATTAAATATCATTTCTGGGAGAGATTATTTCGTGACAGAGTGGCAGTAAACAGCGGTCTGATTTTAGAATCGGTGGCCTCCGTTACCATCTCCTTTTACGCATACTGCTTAAAAAATCCTGATGATGTAGATACAGGCAGCATCTATACTTTGATTTCCGCATTGCTTAAGATGCTTGATTATGTAGATTAGTCCGTAGATTAGCCATAAACAAAAGCCGACTAAAAATCCTTCGGGACTTCCTTATATGTGGGGACAGTCCGAAGGATTTTTGTACACTTTCCCATAATGTGTCGTGTGATTCGCCTGCGCAGGGTGTTATAATATTTATTCAATCCGGATGGCGGTTCATAATGAATAAATGCCGCAGAAAAATTTAATGTAAAGGAGATTGAATCTACATGGTAAAATTATTAATTCTATGCGTTACGGCAGTCGTGGCATATATAATCTGTCGGGCGAAATCGAAAGAGCAGTCAGAGACGGCGTATAAGTATAAAACGGCAGCTACGGTAATACTTGTTGTAGCGATTGCCCTGTTTGTCATTCTGGTTCTGCGTCTCGTGTTTCGTCTGCTGAAAATGAACTACATTATGGGATTGCTGAGCGGGTGACAAACTGCCAAATGGGGCTATAATCCATAATTCATTCGGGAGGTGAGGCAAATACAATGGTCATTCAGGAAGATTCAAAGAAAAAACACAGATTAACCGAGAAAGAAGGAGGACGCTTTTATGAATAAAATCGGCCTGGTTGTAGAAGGAGGCGGAATGAAATGTGCTTACAGTGCCGGAGTGCTGGATGCTTTTCTGGATGAGCATATTTCGTTTGACTATTGCATCGGTGTGTCTGCCGGTTCAGGAAACATTGCCTCTTTTCTGGCAGGACAGAGAGATCGGAACCGCAGGTTCTTTACCGATCATATGGGGGAAGCGGATTATTTTGGCCTCAGGAGCCTGATAAGAAGTGGAAACATTTTTGGACTCCAGTACATTTACGGTACTCTGACGAACTCAAATGGCACAGATCCGCTGGACTTTCCTGCATTGGTGAACAATCCGTCAGAATATAAACTGGTGGCAACAAATGCGAAAACCGGGAAACCGGCATATTTTGATAAAAATGACCTGAAGCAGGACGATTATCGTCCCATCATGGCATCCTGTGCAATCCCGATGGTTTGCAGACCTGTGGAAATCAATGGGGAATACTATTATGACGGCGGTGTTTCTGATGCCATACCGGCGCAGAAGGCCTTGGATGACGGATGTGACAGGATCGTAGCAATTCTCTCAAAGCCGAGAGATTACCTGAAACCACCTCAAAAGTATCGCATGATATATTCCCGTGCCTGTCATAAATACCCCAAAACGGTGGAAGCGCTTGACAACCGACACATCATGTATCGTGCGTGCCAGGAAAAGATTTTTGAATTGGAGAAAGAGGGAAAGGCTTTTTTATTTATCCCAAGTTCTCCTCCGCAAATGGGGACATACACCATGAAAAAAGAAATAGAGCAGCAGCTCTACGATCTTGGCATAAGGGATTTCAAAAAAATGTATTACGATTTTATGAAGTTTATGGGTAGAAAACATACTGAAAACGAAAGGATGATATAGATGAGGTTTCAAGCAATAAAACGGATCATGATAACGATTTTGGCGGCAGTGATGGTATTGACTTTAACCGCCTGTGGGAGTGACGGCTCAGATAGCAGTCAGAGCGACTACCAGATATCCGAGGTCGGAACATGGAAGGACGGCGTATATACAGAGACAGCAGAAGGGAAAAAGGGGTCTTTTGATGTGACTGTGACAATCGAGGATGGAATGATTGTAAGTATCGAAGTTGGTGACAACGAGGAGACAGCAGACAAGGGAGGGGTTGCAATCGCCCAGCTTCCCGAGCAGATGATTGAAAATCAGACCTATGATGTAGATGCTGTTTCCAGTGCGACAGTGACATCTGATGGCTTAAAGGATGCCGTGGCAAAATGTCTGGAAAGGGCCTCTGAATGAAAAACCAGCCAGGGAGCAACAGAGAAAAAATCTATAAAGGACAACTGGCATCGGAGATCATGGAGTATGTGCGCGAGTGTGCATAGGGGTGTGCAAAGAGATTTTAGGGTGTGCAGGAGAGCGTAAGGGTGTGCAAGGTAGTCGGGAGTTCCCGGCTTTTCTTGATATTCACACAGAGGCTGACGCTGTCATTGTGCTTACATCCAAGCGGACGTAATAAGAGCGGCCATCACAGCCGCCCTTGCAAGACATATTTATCCATATCACGATTTATTTTATAAACGTATCGATTGCCTTGGCATCCTGATATCCTTTTTCGTAGAAATGCTTTAATGCTTCCTTGTCTTTTGTCAGCGTGTCTACGCCGCAGGTATCATCAGGAGCAACAATAAGTACCTTTCCCTGTTTTGCGTATTCTTTGGCCAGGGCTACGCCCTGATTGTAGCGTTCTGCTCTCTTGCACATTCTTTCCGCGGCCATCGGATATTTGTTCCATATCCTGTTCGCCAGAAACTCGTCTTTTTTTGACGTGCGGAGGATATCCTTCGGCTTCGTCAGAATCAGCACTATTTTTTCACAGCCGTAATCAAATGCTTTTTGGATTGGGATCGTATCGCTCAGCGCACCGTCGTAGTAGGCTTTTCCATGAACATTATATGGATGGCAGACAAAAGGAATTGCAGATGAAGCTTTCAGGACGCAGTAATCATCCTGCCGCAAATCGCTTTTGTCAAAATAAGCTGCGGCTCCTGTTTCTGCCTCTGTAGCGATTGCCATAAACTCCGCTGGATTATCCATGATTGCCTGATAATCAAGGGGATTTTCACCATCGGAGTTACTCAAAGTCCCATATATATAGTCCAGATCCAGATAGGATTTTTTAAGCAGGAGATTGCTAAAGCTCATATATTCCCTGCGAAACGGGTATTCTGTGAAAAAAGCGTAATTTCTCATTTTCTGCCCCGCCATGTAGGAGGCTACATTTGCGCTGCCTGCTGAAATTCCGATGCAAAGGTCAAAGCAGATGTTCTTATCCAGACAGTAGTCGAATATACCCGCAGCATATACTCCGCGCAATCCGCCGCCCACATCAATAATCGCGGTCTTTCTTTGAAGCTCCACTAATAATTCCTCCACACCAAATTTACTGACTCAAACACTCTTTTATCCACTTGTTAGCGGTTATTTTGGCCTCATCGATGCCGTTTTTGAGAGGATACACAAGGTCAAGTTTCGATACAATCGTATTTCCTGACAAAGCCACCTCATAGTTTTTCCATGTGTTCCTCAGATTGCCGCCATTGCATACAAACAGATAGACCTTTTTCCCGCTGAGCTTATTTTCTTTCAAGAACGTATTGATTGGAGGGGCATAGGTTCCAAACCAGCAGGGGCAGCCGATGATGATATTATCATACTGTGACAAATCGAGCGAATAGCTATCAAGCTCCGGTGTTTTGGTCATGTACACCTGCATTCCGCCCCACACGAACCGGAACATACCTTTACTGATTTTCTCTTTCTTCGGCACCAGTCGAAGGACATCCGCATCAATGACTTCTTTCATGCCTTTTACCAGTTCCTCTGTGTTTCCTTCATAGGAATAGTAGACGATTAAATTCTTCATAATCCTTTCACCTCATCGGAAATAAATTCCTCGATGCTTTCAATCAAGGTTTTCAATTTCAGAATCTCACTTGAACCTGTAATATGGTAATAATTTTTTGTCCCGTCTTTTTCGACAGATACGATATTTTCATCCATAAGCAGCTTCAAATGATGTGATACTGCGGGTCTGGACAAATGCACCCGTTTGGCTATCTCCTCAACGCGCACACCGCCCTTAGTGCAGTTATCCATCAAAACCAGAAGGATTTTTTGCCGATTTTCATCAGAAACAGCATTTAGAATTCTTCTGGATGCCTGAAATTCCTGCTTGATACGTTCTATTTGCTCATCATGCTTAGGATTCATATCTAATCACCGCCACATCAGTTCGTTGGTTTAAACCTATTATAATTATACTCGGAATTGATATCCCATGCAACATTCGGAAAGCAATTAGAACGGATGAGGATGAAATTTTTATCAAGCTCACCTTTTGACCCCATCCTGCATCTGTTCTCTGCATGGGGACGCCCTGAAATGCTTCGGCAAGAACGGTGAATTTTTTGATTATGCAGCCTATGATCGCCTGTTACTTGGCGGCTATTACTCCTATGACCGACTTGAGAGTATTTTGCATCGCCTGAAATATCCGATTAAGTTGGAGCCGGAAACCGCCGCAGCCTTTCGCCAGTCGGTCCATGGGCATATAAAAGAATCTATTCAGCTGATTGTCGAGAGGAATTCTTTCGATACTTTCACAATGCTATGTGAACAATCCTTTTTTGATGACGGGAACATAGAATATGCATTGGAATTTTTGAATAAATTAAGGGCTTATGAGATGCGCGTCTGTCTGATGGCGTGGAAAAATAAACATCTTGGAAACAAAAGCTTTGACTATAGTCTGTGAAATGCTCTTACACATTCATAACATAATGGGCGCCAGTGAGTGAACCAATAACATACTTGCATAACGACAGCCCTTTTCTGGAAGTTAACCTTCCAGGAGAGAGCTGTTAGTATTTAGTCACTCACTCCATGTGTTCCTGCCATATCTCTGGCATATTGTGCCAACTTGCCGGAGAGTATCAGCCTGGCATAGGTCAACGGCTCGTTGTAGATCAGCCAGTCGATCTCCGTCTGCATGGGGATAGTGGGACAAATCTCATCGTCCACTTCTGGGGTGTAAATGCTGATTTCGGTTCCATCGTCGAACCGCAGTTCTACGCTAGCAGTGTCGATGTTAAATTCACAGTGTATCAGCTTCATAGTAGCATTCCTCCATTATTCCGCAATGTAGTTCGATAATGCAACAAGAACCGCCTGCTTCCTTGTTAGAAAACAAACGGTCCTTGTTGGCATCGCTTTCGCCATGCACACCCGATTTTGTCGGCTAACAGTTGATAAGTTTGTATTAGTTCCTTATCACTGTTAAGCCAATGGTTTTGCGAGCTTTTCGTTTTTCGGGTCCTATAATAAATGTTGGGGCTGTATCAAAACGGACTTGTTTTGGTACGGCCCCTTTCGGCGTTCCGGGTTGCGATTAGGTTGTACTTGAGCTTGTTTGGTGGTATCATAGGAAAGGAACAGATAACGGGGAACAGGGGCAGTCAACCCGCCCTGACAGACTTTGTAGGTTTGTCAATCATACTT
>MSHM01000024.1 GCA_001941225.1 Oscillospiraceae bacterium Zagget12 | reverse complement strand
CTTCTCATTTAGATTACAAATATACAATATTTGATAATTTGATATTGTAGTTCAGTCGTCATTTATAAGGGGAAATGCGTTTCTTAAGGCGAGCAATAAAGAGTATGCAAAAAGCAATAAAATATTTTTAAGATAATCGCGAACATCCAACGGGCCATTACATTCACTCATTGAATCATAGAGAGAAACTGATGGCTGATCCGTTATATGCACATACAACAGAAGACGGTCCAGAACACTGGCAGACTCTCCATGATCATTCGGAAAACGTTGCACAGCTCGCTGCAGGGTTTGCCTCGGACTTTGGCATGGAAGCATGGGCATATCCGCTGGGATTGCTCCATGATATGGGCAAAGCAAGTGATGCTTTTCAGCGGCGTCTCCGGGGCTCTCAAACATCCGTTGATCATTCAACTGCAGGCGCACAGTATGTATCCGACCACTATGGAGATATGGGTGCCGGTTTATTTTTTGCGCCGCTGATTGCCGGCCACCATGGTGGAATTCCAAATTGGTCATCATCCGGCAGCCTCACCTCGCTTATGAAGCGCCTCGAAAAACAGACCGAAACATACGATGCTTTTCTCTCGGATGTTGATGTGCCGGATAAGATAGATATTTCTCCTATGCGGAATCTGTCCTATAAAACATCAGGTCAGGATGAAAGATTATTCTCACTATACGTTATGGAGCGACTGCTCTTTTCATGTTTTGTTGATGCGGATTGGCTTGACACGGAACGTGTCATGAGCCCGAACGACGCTGCATTGCGCCCCCAACAACAGCCATCCCTTGAGGAACTGGATGCGCGTCTGAGTGACTATGTTACGAATTTGGAGACAGGCAGTATTCAATCGCCGGTCAACGAGGCGCGGCATCAGGTATTAACTCAATGTGAGCAGATGGCAGAGCTCCCACCGGGCCTCTTCACTCTTGAAGTTCCCACCGGAGGTGGCAAAACACTCGCATCAATGCAGTTTGCGTTGCGCCATGCGCTACATAACGGTCAGCGTCGGATTATCTATGCCATCCCTTTTACATCGATCGTTGAACAGACAGCAGCCGTTTATAAGGAAGTATTTGGGCATAAAGCCGTCCTGGAACACCACTCAAACTATGATTTCTCCGCGGCAGACGGCGATATTTCCTCTGATGCACACTTTTCGTATGAACAGTCTTTGCGCGAGCGTCTTCAGGTACAAAACTGGGATGCCCCCATTGTGGTAACCACAAATGTGCAGCTCTTCGAATCACTCTTTGCCAATAAGGCCTCAAAGTCCCGCAAAGTGCATAACATTGCCAATAGTGTCATTGTGCTTGATGAGGTACAGACGCTTCCTGACAGTCTTCTTAAACCAACACTTGCCATGCTTGAGGCACTTTCCCACATTGCTCATGTAAGCATTGTGCTTTGCACGGCAACACAGCCGGCACTTGATGAACTCTGGCCGTTTGGATCAAGACCAACGCCCATTATTAACAATTACGACGAACTTCTCGAACAGTTTGGGACACGGACAACATTTACTACTGAACGTGTTGGTGATAAGGCTTATGAACTGGAAGAGTTAGTCGAGGAACTCACCGACCAACAAAGTGCCCTCTGTATTGTCAGCTCACGGCGTGCGGCCCGAATCCTCTATGATGCGCTTCTTGAGCGACGGGGAGATGCGGAGGGACTATACCATTTAAGCACTCTTATGGTTCCGGCACATCGCTCCGCCATACTGGAGGAGATCCGCGAGCGTCTCAATGACGGTCTTCCCTGTACCGTCATATCCACTCAGCTTATCGAAGCCGGTGTAGATGTTGATTTTCCGGTGGTATATCGCGAGCTGGCCGGGATCGATTCAGTATTACAGGCAGCAGGCAGATGTAACCGTGAGGGAAAATTAGCCGAACCGGGGATCGTCAATGTATTTGACTGTAATGAGTTAAAGTCGACTACTAAGCATCCTAATTGGCTTTTTAAAATGAAAACGATCGCCGGCGAGACTCTGAATTGGGCTGAGCGCAACAATGTGGATCCCTTTGGGCAAGAAAGTGTAAAACATTTCTTTGATGAGCGACATTAAAACAGCGATCTGGATGCTCAGGAGATCCTGCCCGATCTTTTGGATCCACAGATACTGCCCGGCAAAACAAATGCCGAACGGCTCACCTATCGCTGCGAGTTCGAACGCATTGCTGATGAATACCGATTTATAGACAACGATGAAGTTTCGATTTTTGTTCCCTGGGATGATGAAGGAAAAGCACTCCTTGATGAGCTGACATCAGCAGAGCCGTCAACTGATGTTTATGTACGGTTACAGCGATACACTGTTTCCGTTCCGTTCTGGATGATTCGCGATTATGAGGAGGTGGGTGCTTTACAACTGGTCGGCAATATCAGAGTGCTTGAGATAATGCCGGGAAGTCGTAGGTTATATAGCGATTCGTTAGGTCTTCTTGCAGCAGGTGAAGGCGAATTGGATACCCTCATCGTATGCTGATAATGAGACATGATGGTTACAAATGCTCTTTTAAGTTGGGAAAGAAGATTGGCCTATGGGCTATGGCATTACCGTTCGTATTAAAGGCCCATGTGCGTGTTTTACCCGTCCGGAATTACATACCGAGAGAACAAGCTACGACGTTATCACGCCGTCTGCCGCGCGCGGTATCCTTGAAGCGTGTTATTGGAAGCCGGCTATACGGTGGATAATCGATGGCATCACGGTTTTAAATCCTATCAAATTTGAAAGTATTCGAAGAAATGAGGTAGGTGATAAAGCTTCCTTTGATAACGCGAAATCTGTAATGGGGAAAGGAAGCGGAGTCTTAGGAATATCGGCAACTGAGAAGCGCCAACAGCGCAATACGTTATATCTGACCGATGTTGACTATCTTGTTGAGGCTCATTTTGAGTTGACCGATCAGGCAGAAGCTGATGATACGCCCGAAAAGCATTACAACATTGCGTTGCGGCGCCTTCGCAAAGGACAGTGTTTTTCGGCACCTTATTTAGGCTGTCGTGAATTTGCCGCAGACGTTCATCTGATTGAAAACGGTGATGTGGTTCCGACTTCATACTACGCGGCAGAAGAGAACCATGACCTCGGCTACATGCTATACGACCTTGATTTTTCTGATCCTGACCGACCGGAACCCCTCTTTTTCCGAGCCGCTATGGTGTATGGACGTATCGATGTGGCAGGAGCGGAGGTGATCAAGTGACCATCCTGAGCGACCTCTGTGACTATTATAATCTGGCCCGGGAAATGAAGCCTTCTCCTGTTCCGGAGCGTTTTTGGGCCGAAAAAAAAGTTAAATGGGCAATTACGCTTACATCTGATAGTTCTATTGTCAGTTGCATACCGCTGGTAGACGAAAAAGGTAATGGATTACCCCTTATAGTTCCCCAGGGACAGAGAACTTCAGATTCTTGGCCATACTTCCTTTGCGACAATCATCAATACTGGTTTGGCGACGATCCCAAGGAAGGGAAAGAAAAACAAGCGAATATTTGCCGACTCCACCATGATGTTCTTGACGGAGTCGACGATGATGCGGCGCGAACCATATTGGCTTTCCTCGATCGGGTTCCCCATATTGATGAAATAGACGCTTCAGTTCGTGCGATATTGACTGAGAATAAGGATCTCATTGTATTTCGCCTCGAAGGTGATCATTGCTATATACATGAGCGGCCTTTAATTCACGATGCCTGGAATGCATATCGTAAGGATTGTGAAGCAGTAGCCAAAATTTCTCCCTGTCTTGTTACAGGAAACAAATGTATGCCACGAGCAGGATTGTATCCAAAAATCTCAGGTGTAAGTGGTGCTCAGCCAACCGGTGCCTCATTGGTAGGTGCCAATCAGCCGGCATTTCGGTCATACGGACAGCCTGCAGGCGATATTGGTGCCATTTCGGCCGAGGCAGCCGATAAATCCTCGCTTGCACTGACATATCTGATCAAGGATCGCGATCATCGATGTCATATAGGGGAAGATTCAGTAGTATTCTGGGCAGACAGCACACAACAAACTGTTGTTGATTGCCTGTCATTCCTGATCGATCCCGACCAGGTGAGCGAAGACAATTCATTGCTGCCAAAAAGCGAAGACAAAAATCTTCGCGACAGGATCTCCCAATGCCTGGAAGATATACGTAAAGGCATGCCAATATCCGGTATCGATACATCAACTGCCTATCATGTTGTAGGCATTGCTCCGTATCAGGCCCGGCTTGCCGTTCGTTTTTATGAGACGGGAACGTTAGGTGATCTTGAAGACAATGCCCGTTCTTTTTTAAATGATACCGAGATGATACATGTCAGGCCCTGCTCAATAC
>MSHM01000023.1:128887-190937 GCA_001941225.1 Oscillospiraceae bacterium Zagget12 | reverse complement strand
TTCGACTTTGCATAGCAAAGTCGAACAAACCCCTGCGAAGTGAATTGCGGTTGCCAATGTGATGATTATTCTGTTGTATACACAATACCGGCAACAGGCTCAGCGTATGTGAGGTCATAATAAAGCACTCCGCCGCCAACGGGAATAGCGGCGCTGTCATACAATTCAGCCGTCAAGGTTTTCTCGTCCCATACGACGTTATAGTTTAAAATATTTGCGATATGTCTGAGCGGAATATACGTCACACCGTCTATTATAATCGGCGAGCAGTCCATAACCATATGTCCGGTAGTATATTCAATAAAATTTTGAGTGTAGCACGATACAATATTATCTCCGGCAGTAAATGTGAACCACTTTTTGCTATTTTCGTTATTTACCACCACTATCTGACCGGTTTCCTCGTACCAATGAACGCTGTAGCCCATCTGCTCGGCAAAATCCCGCAGCGGCACCCTCATTCTCGAATCCGAGTCAAGATACACTTCTCCCTTTGTAAAGGTTATTTCCTCTCTTATGTCCTCCTCTTTGTCAACGTAAAACAGCTGCGCATTTTTGACCGTTTCCGCGTCCAAAAAGTCCTGGCTGTCGGTGAAAAATTCATCTCCTATCACAACGGGCACCACATTGCTGTCGTCCACATCTTCATCGGCAAATGCCGCAAGTGGCGCAACCATAAAGGCGGATAGTGCTAATGCTAATAATTTTTTAGTGTTCATATTGGTTCCTCCCTTTTTTATTTTATTGAACGGGGCGACCAATGGGTCGCCCCTACGAAGTGAGTGTAAATATATTAAAATCCTCAAGAAAGGTCTGATTCGTCTATATCATAATAAACAACACCCGAGCCATAGCTTACCACCGATAAATTATACAGCTTGGCAGTAAAAGAGTCGGTATCCCATATAACATTATAACGGAGAATATTTGCAATATGCCTGAGCGGAATATATGTTACACCGTCTATTATACAGGGTGAGCAGTCCATAACCATATGACCGGCGTCAATTTTGTTTCCGTCCGTGTCCGTGCCTACAAATTGAGGACTGCATACAACAATATTGTCGTTCGGGGTAAAGGTGTACCAGTCATCATCGTTGCTCACTATAATTTGTCCTGTTTCCTCGTACCAATGAACGGTATATCCCAACTGCTCCGCAACATCACGCAAGGATACGCGCATACGCTGATCCTTATCCAAATACGGTTTGCCGCTGTTAAATATTATTTCCGTATCCTCATTTTCCGGCAATATAACCTTAACCTGCCCCACGGTTTCATCTGTAAGAAAATCCTGTATGTCAACATCAAATTTTTCGTCTACCGTAACCGGCGGCTTGTCGCCTTTGTCAACATTTGAACCGTCCTCTTCCGCGTATGCCGCGAACGGTACCGCCGCCAGCGCGGCGGACAGTGCTAATGCTAATAATTTTTTAGTGTTCATATTGGTTCCTCCCTTTTTGTCAATGGCTTAGGTAAAAATTTCAAATTACTTATTTATAACCGCATAATTATCAATAACCCATTGTCCGTTTTCTTTTTTCAGCTTAAAGAAATAGTAATATGCGGAATTTTCCGTATTAAATTGAGAGTCACCCGCAACATTAAACTTATCGGAAGTGGTATAAACACTGCCGTCGGTATTAATTAAGCAATTCGGCTTTATTGTAATTTCCGTTTCCGATAAGCTGTCAATCTCACCGTACGCAAAGCATTCTTCCGATTCTTCAAGGGGCGAAACATCAATATATTCAGAAGGGTATAGACTTCCCTCTGCAAGCAACGACTTAACGGTAGTCAAAGGATAATGGTTATTTGTGCCGTCATATGTTACCGCAAGACTGCTTTCAACCTTTTCGTGATTATCATTTATATCGTAAATTATCACGCTTGCTTTGAAAGGTATATTAATAGTGTTTGATAAAATTTTCGCCGCTTGACCGCGCGTCAGATTATCGTTAATATCACTAAGGCTAACCTCATTCAATATTCCGTATTCCTCCGCCGTTTTAACATACCCATCGGGATAACCGCCGTTTTCCTCGGCTATAGGATAATATCCGTTTTCTCCAAAGACGCAAACTGCCATTTTGATAAACTGTGCCGCCGTAACGTATTCATCGGGTCTGAATGTGCCGTCCTCAAAACCCTCTATCACGCTGAATGATGTTTCGCTTTGATCGGAGTTTGGCATAATAAAATACACATACGGATACGCCCAATGAGATGAATCAAAATCAGAAAAAGCATAATTCCTGTTGCTTATAATAGAATACTCCTCATCTGTAAGCTTAAATCCTCCCGCCGCCGCAATCATTTTTGCCGCCTGCGCGCGGGTAAGATTTTCCTGTGGTCTGAATGTGCCGTCCTCAAAGCCGCTTATTATATTCAGCAGCGACAATTCCTCGGTTTCTTCCTTATAGACAACGCTGTCCGCATCGGAATAAGCCATAGCGGGAGCTAATGTCAATGCCATAACGGACAATATATTTATTGCAAGCACTATTATTTTTTTCATATTCAATCCCCTTTGCTTATTTCGATATTAGCGCTAAATGATTCGCTAAAATTAACAGGCTCAACTACAACATAATACACATAATCTTTCTTAAAGCCTACAAAATATATATCTCGATAATTATACTGTTCTACTGTCGTTATTTTACTGTCTAACAGTGCATCGTTACTGTTTTGATATACAGAAATTTTTATTTGTTGGTCGTCTGCGCCGCCTTTTCCCTGAACTCTGAATCTAACATTCTGTCCTGTTTTGTTTACACCAATACCAAATGATGTTTCATATTCGGACGATGCACTTGTCATACTAACATTAAAATCTACCGATTCGTTGTAACGATAATTTGAAGTGCTTGTACCATCATTCCCGAAAAAATAAGTTGTTCCGACACCTATAACAGCCTCCGGTTCTATACCCGGGGTCACAGATGACGCGTCTGCCATTGCGGTTACGCTCATTGCCGACATTGCTGTTACTGCCGCCAATGCCAAAGCGGCGATTTTCTTGAATTTTTTCATTTAAAATTCCTCCTTCTTTTGTTTCATATTAAAAGAGGCGTTGAAAAAAATCTCAAATACTTGACAGAATTTTTAAATTTCCGTATAATATATTTGAGAGAGGTTCTATCCCGAAAATCACCTATGCGAGTGCAGCTGCAAAATGATTTTCGGGAGCTCTCTTTTTATATGAAAGCAATAAATTATTTTTTATGTTTGCGACCCTTAACAATTCCGGCATATGCTGCTGTTTCCTGCCGCCGTGCGTTCTTAATTTACAGGCTTTGTGCCGTTATGTGATTTATCTCACGAGATTTAACGCTCTACAGGTATTCAATATTCATACGCCATAATTTTTATAAGCCGCGATATATTAAATTCCCATTAGGGAATTAATATCATTTTTAATGTCCGACTAATATATAGCCCTTAAAAACTTTATCAATAGCTTACTTCACTGCTGTAGGTCACATTGGTTTCAATCAATGTACCGCTGCTGTTATAAGCTGAATGTACAGCCATAATCCGGTACTTATATCCCGAGCTTACATATTTTGTTTTTGTAAGCGTTATATATGCGCTGTCCTTGCCGGACCAGCTTGTAACCGTATTCCAGCCTCCGTTATACTGCTGAAGAAAAATCGTTATTCCTGCTGTGTAACCGCTTGAAACCTTAGTTGCAGCCGAGCAGGTTGCCAACCCCGAAGAGCTTATACTAAAATTATTTGTGCAGTTATTCAGCGCGGTATATCGAGCGAGCATTATATCATCGTTCGCCGCAGATACCGTAGGCACGGTGGTGCAAAATCCACCGGATACAAGGCAAACTGCCGAAAGCAGCGCCACCGCAATTTTTTTAATTTCAAATTTTTTCATCAGAAACACTCCTATCATTAGTATTTTAATTTGAAAAGCACACATTATAAATGCCTTTCTATAATATAAAACCTAAAAAAAGCAAGGTTTGGGACAAGATTTTTAAAAAATTTTATTTTTTGGCATTTTGCATAAACATTTGCTATTTTTTTGTATATTTTGACTGTCTAAAATCTCTTTACATGTTCCGCTATTTTTATCAATTCTCTGCCTATATTTCCCGATATATAATATACCCAATTATCGTCATAGCAAAGAACGCTTTGGTAGCTTTCTTTCTCCAAATATACCGCGTCGTACCCGTTTATTGTTATATGCTCCTGAGTCATATTCTCAGTATCAATATAGATATTTGCATCAATGGGACTCGAACTTACATCAAAATATATATCCGGATTTTCCACATTTTTATATAATATAAAGTAATCTCTTATGTCGGCAATATCGAATCCCTCGGGAATGTAAGAAACCGAAAGCTGTGTGCTGTCCGTGGCGTTTGAGTGGCTGACTTCGCTCGATTCGTCCAATTCAAGAATTACCTTTGACGCTACGCCCTCGTCCTCAAGGAAGAAATTCAGCACCTTACTTCGCCAAGCCTCTACATTATATATTCCAACACCCGCGGCGATGACAAAGGCAAGCATCGCACACGCGCAGCGTTTTGAATATTTGATAATTCGTTTTCTGCGCAGCTTTCGGTTCTCGCGCGCGAAAATTCTTTTCATTTTTTCCTCGTGCTCCTCGGAAAATTCAATTTCCTCCGGCTTTTGTATTTCCTCGCCCATATCCTCCGCGGCTTTTTCAGCCGCCGCGGAAAGCATTACCTCAAAAGCTCCGTCAAAAGCGGTATTGCCCTTTTCATCAATCATCGTTATTATCCTCCTCTCTTTTCACATACTCGATTATTTTATTTCTCGCGCGCATCAATCTTTTTCGCGCAGTTTCCTCGGATACTCCCGTAAGCTCCGCTATCTCCGCGTCGCTGTAGCCGTAAACGCGCTTTAGCAAAAGCGTGTCGCGGTATATCGGCTTTAGCGATTTTATCGCCTCGGCAATCTTGCTTACGCTCTCCCTGCGCAGTATTATATCGTCAAGACCGCTCCCGCCGCTATGGATTTCGTCAGGGTTCTCCGATACCGTAATGAGTTTTTTACTCTCATTAAGCATATTGATTGATACGTTTCTACTTATAATAACCAAATAATTCTTGATTTTGGGACTGCTTATTTTATTAATTTTTTGTAAACTTTTTATAATTTTTATGAACGAGCTTTGCACGGCGTCCTCCGCCAGACTTTTATCTCTCAAAATGTCATATGATACCTTGTACATAAGATTTTTGTATTTGTTGTAAAGGTCGATGACCATATCTCTGTCGTCATCGGTTTCAATATCCGAAAAAAACATTGTTCTCCCCCCCCTATGCCCCACATATTTGGGACTTTACCATAATAACACATATAACCGAATATTTCAACAAAGAATATTTCTCTTAAGAACGCCAACAAAAAAACGGTATCCGAAAATTTCATCGGATACCGCAGGTATTATTTTATTCTCTAATCTGACCGTCGCCGTAAATGATATACTTAATCGACGTCAGCGCCTCCGGTCCCATCGGACCTCTCGCGTGCATTTTCTGCGTGCTTATGCCTATCTCCGCTCCGAAACCAAATTCAAAGCCGTCGGTAAAGCGCGTGGACGCGTTCACATATACCGCCGCCGCGTCAACCTCGTTTAGGAACCTTTGCGAATGCTCGTAATTATTCGTGACTATCGCCTCGGAATGTTTCGTATTATACTTATTGATATGCTCAATCGCCTCGCCTATTCCGTCAACTACCTTTACCGCGATAATATAATCGTTATATTCGGTATAATAGTCCTCGTCCGACGCGTCGCTTACGTCCGCGAAAATATCCTTTGCCGCCTTGTCCGCTCTGATTTCGACATTCTTTTCTTTCAGCGCGTTGAATATAACGGGGATAAATTCATCGGCAATTTTCTTGTCCACAAGCAGCGTTTCCGCGGCGTTGCACACCGAAGGACGCTGTACCTTTGCGTTAAGCACAATTTTAACAGCCATATCCATATCCGCGTCGCCGTCCACGTATACGTGGCAGTTGCCCGCCGCCGTTTCGACAACCGGAACGGTCGCGTTCTCCACAACGGAACGGATAAGACCCTTTCCGCCGCGCGGAATGAGCAAATCAATATAGCCGTTCATCTGCATAAGCCGCGTCGCGGTTTCGCGCGAGGTGTCCTCAATAATATTAAGCGCGCCCACCGGCAGTCCCGCGCCGTATGCCGCGTCCTGCATTATTTTCATTATAGCCTTGTTGGAGTTTATCGCCTCGCTGCCGCCGCGCAATACGCAGACATTCGAGGTCTTTAAGCAAAGCGCCGCCGCGTCAACCGTCACGTTCGGTCTTGCCTCGTAGATTATCGCTATAACGCCCATCGGCACGCGCTTTTGACCTATAAGCAGTCCGTTGGGACGTTTCCACATTTTCACTACCTCGCCGATAGGGTCGGACAGCGCCTTGACCTGCCTCACGCCCTCGGCAATGCCCGCTATGCGCTCCTTTGTAAGCGTAAGGCGGTCAATCATCGCCTGACGCGTTCCGTTTTTACGCGCGTTTTCTATATCCGTTTTGTTTGCGGAAATAATCTCCTCCGCCTTTTCCTCAAGCGCGTTTGCGATAGCCTCAAGCGCGTTATCCTTGACAATCGTGCCGACCGACGCCATTTTATATCCCGCGTCGCGGGCAAGAGTACATTTTTCAAGCAGCTCGTCCATTATTTTTCCTCCATTTCAAAATTTTTGGACACGAACAGCGTGCCTACCGGCTTGCCGTCCAATATATCATACAGCGCGTCCACATTGTTTCCGTTGGCGATTATCATATGTATTCCCGCCTCGACCGCGCGCTGTGCCGCCTCAAGCTTTGTTACCATTCCGCCGGTGCCGCGGCTTGTTCCCGCGCCGCCCGCCACGTCCTTTACGGCGTCTATATCGTATATGACCGGCAAAAGCTTAGCGTTCTTATTCTTGTGCGGGTCATCATCATAAAGACCGTCAATGTCCGAAAACAGCACAAGCAAATCCGCGTCGACAAGGTCGGCTACAACCGCCGATAATGTATCGTTATCGCCTATCTCGATTTCATCATAGCTTACGGTGTCGTTTTCGTTTACAACCGGTATTATTCCCATTTCCAAAAGGGTGGTTACGGTGTTTTGAATATTCCTCTTTCTGCGCGGAATAGCTATATCGTCGCGCGTTACAAGCACCTGCGCCACCGTGTTGTTATATTCGGAAAACATTTTATCGTACAAATACATCAGCTCGCATTGACCGACCGCCGCGACCGCCTGCTTGCTCTTTGTGTCCTTCGGTCTTTCGCTGAGTCCCAGCTTTCCCAACGCTATGCCTATCGCGCCCGAGGATACAAGTATTATTTCCTTGCCTTGATTGCGCAAATCCGAAAGCACCATTGACAGCCTGTCAATCAGCTTTAAATTCATTGTGCCTCTCTCATATGTAAGAGTCGATGTTCCGACCTTGACGACTATTCTGTGCGCCATTGAAACATCTTTTAATATGTCGTTCATTTCAAACCTCCGAAATCCTGATTATCTTCTATTATATATCTTCGCCGAATATTTGTAAAGCATTTTTGAAATTTTATTCGTATATTGACTTTATTTACATTTTCATGTATACTATAATTACAATTATTTTTAATTCCGATAAAAATTTTTTAAAGCACACGTAACCTTTTGACGGTGTAAAACGTATTAATTATGAAGAAAAACCTACAGAGAGAAGGATATTTTTGAATAAGAAACTGATAACCGCGCTAATCGTGGCATTGGCGGTGCCTTTTGGCGTACACGCGGCCGACAATGTGAACATATTCGTAAACGGCTCGCCTTTGAGCGCCAGCGGCTTTATCGTAAGCGACACGACCTACATTCCGCTCAGAGCGGTGAGCGAGGCTCTCGGCGCGGACGTAAGCTGGGATGAGAGCACGCGCAGCGTTTACGTTGAAAGCGACGAGGACACCGTCACCGCGCAGGTAATAGCGGACGCGAGCGAAAGCGTTGTGGCGATTGTGGGAAATTACAAATCGGATTACATCACAGGCACCGCGTCTGATTATAACGAGCTTACCGCTCACGGCAGCGGCGTGGTAATTAAATCCGGCGGAATAATTCTCACCAACGCTCATGTGGTAAGCGATATTGAGAATATAACCGTTGTATTCTGCGACGGTGAAAGCTATGCCGGACAGGTGCAGTATATTGACAAGGATTCCGACCTTGCCGTCGTAAAGGTCGGCAGGCTCGGATTGAAGCCTATCACATTCGCCAATCAAGGTGACGTGTTCGCCGGTCAATCGGTAATAGCGATAGGCACTCCCCTTTCGCTCTCGATGCGAAACAGCGCGTCAAAGGGAATTATAAGCGGCACCGATGTTTCGGTAAACAGCGCGTACTATCCGCTGCTGCAAACCGACGCCGCGATAAACGGCGGAAACTCGGGCGGTCCTCTGTTGAATATGAAGGGACAGCTTATAGGCATAAACTCGTCAAAATACGCCGGCACGGGCATTGAGGGATTGGCGTTTTCAATCCCGCTCAACACAATAAATTACGTGCTTGCTCAATTCGAGCAGAACGGCAAGGTTCTGCGTCCCGATTTGGGAGTGACGCTTGAAAACTCCTGGGAGGCGCGTATAGGACTGCCGACAAAAAAGGGTGTGACGGTTAAATCATCCTCCTCGCAGGAGCTTGCGGCGGGAGATGAGATAACGCAAATTAACGGTGTTGACGTCCACAGCATTGTGGACTATAACAAGGCATTGCGCGATACCTATTCATCGGGCAGCGTAAATGTCATATACACAAGAAACGGAACGCAAATGTCCGCGGATATAGTTCCGAATATTATTTAAATTTAAAAGGGGGAGAATATGATGAAAAACAAATTAATAGCCGCGTTTCTCGCGGCATCGACGGCGCTGTCCGCCGCGCCGTTCGCTATGGCGGCGGATGAGGGCGATGTTGAAATATCGTTCAGGGTCGGCGACAGCATTCTAAGCATCAACGGAGTTGACACGGAGGTGGAAACGCCATACATCGCCGGAGAGGGCACAACGCTTGTTCCCTTGCGCGTAATAACCGAGGCATTCGGCGCGCAGGTGGACTGGGACGGCGCGGAGCAAAAAATCACTCTTACCTATCCCGATGTCAGCATTGTGCTGCAAATAGGCAATATCGTGGCGCAGGTAAACGACCACAGCGAAACTCTTCTTGAGGCGCCCGCGCTTTCGGCTAACGGCGTTACCATGGTACCGCCGAGATTTATTTCCGAAACCTTCGGCGCGGACGTGGGATATGACGCGCAGACAAGCTCAATCCTTGTAACCAAAACCAAAATTGACGACTCCAACACGGTTGTGGGCATTACCGATATGACAAGGATAGGCGACAGCTATTACAAATGGAGCATGGACACTCCGTCGCAAATGAAAATGACCGACCGCAGCTTGGATGGGCTCAGCACCGAGTTCACCGCGGACGACTTAAGCGCGATGTACATTGATATTTACAAATACACGGAGGATACTCTCATTTCCTTTGACGAGGAATATGTGAAGATTAAGGATTCGTTCTCGTCATACACGCTGACCGAGGCGGAAAAGCTGACAGATTCCTCGGGCAGACAGTATATGCACTTCCAGGCGAAGAGCGGCAGCAGAACCATCGATTACCGCGAGTATTACGGGGATAATTACACCACATACGAAATTATCTCTTATATACAGGCATCAGACGACACCTCCGTAAAGGATATGATGCTTTCATTGGCGGACAGCTTCACCATCGGCAGCATTGACGACAGCACCTATGATTTATCCAACGTCAAAACCGAGGGAACGGTCGATATGAGAACCGTCAAGGACGACGATTATAAGGTAAGCTTTAAGGTGCCCGCGTCCTATGTTATGTCCACATCGAGCGACGCGGAAAACGAATTTTACTTTTACAATCCCGAAAGCGGCTCAAACGCCTTTGTTTCCCTCGGGATTTACTCAAAGTCCTCGACCGCGACGGCGCAGTTTCTTGCACAGCAGGACCATGACACATATGAAAGCAATCTGAATCCCGAATTTAGCACGATTTCCGCGGTGACGCGCAGCGGCAATAACGGATATATGTATACAATACTTATTTCCGGCTCGTCCACGAGCGACTCTTACCTTATAGACAGCTTCTATGAAAAGGGCGATTACGTGTACAATTTCGCGGTAAAGCTTGACGACCCCGACGACACTTGGACAGCCGAGCTTATCACGTCGAGCCTAATCACGGAGGAGCTTGACTCATCGGTAACGGGCAAGCTGCTTCGGAACGACTCCTCGGACGACACAACGGCAAACACCTCCTTCGGAGGATATACCTTTGACCTTTCCACCACATGGAAGTCCGTCGCGTCCGGCTCGCTTTCCTCCTCGGCACAATCTCAAATATACGTGAACGCGAGTACCGGCTCGATACTCTCCGTATATGTTGATGAGAGCAGCGACTACACCTCCACGAGGATTTCGGCGATAGCAAACAGCTTCAAGAGCAATATCGACGATAACGACGACTTTGAAATAGTGGAAAAGGTGGAGCTGGAAAAGGTAAACTCCAAGCAGTATGCGCACTTTACCTACTCCGGCAAGTATGACGACGGAACCGTTGTGTACAACACGGTTTGCATAAAGGCGGATTCCGGTAAAATTATCGTGTTCTCGCTCACCGAGGACGACATCTATTACAAGGGCATTGACAACGAGGCTCTCACGGGCATTATGAACACTCTTGAAACAAAATAATAAAACCGCGCCCCCCCCCCCCGCTCGGCGTTTGCGGGGGCGCTTTTTTATTGTTTTGTTAAATTATTTGTGAACAGTTTGCCGCCGCGTTGACTTTTTTATCAAAATGTGATATATTTAATATTATAATAGTGGTGCAGTATCCTAGTCAGTACGGCTTTTCGGAAAGCGGGCCTAAAAATCCGCCAAATGGCACATCGATGAAGTTTCTGGTGTTTTGCTTTGAACGCCCAGTTCGGGGCGGATGCTGGGAGTTAAGGTTTAGGGGCGGTTTCCAACGGCATGGTTACCTTTCCCCCTTTTCCGTGGAGGCCTGTGACTGTGGCGGCCCGGACCCCCTAAGGGAGCAAGTCGCTACGGCGCAGGGGAAAACCTGTTTTGCGGTTAGTAATTCGGAGCCTCACAAGGGCTGCGGTATGAATGCTGTGGGCAGCGTAGCCAGCCTTGAGTGGATATGGCGGATACACGCCCAAAACTCTTTCGGAGTACGGCCATACTCTAAAGGGGCAATGCGTGCTGAAACCATATCTGCAAAAGAGGATACGGAAAGCTCAGGCTGTTTGGGAAAACTTCTAGGCTGTCTTAATCGGGTGGACAGGGGATTGCAGTGCGGACTAAGTGGCAATCCGGCAACTATAAAATGTGTGAGCCTTTAATGGGAAACCGCTTTTTCGGCGACGATAAAGCAGGCTCTCGGGAAAGCCTGCCGGACCTAAGCCGCAAACTTTACTCTGCCCATCGCCCTATTATTATTTTGTATTTATTCGGTTAAAACCGTTAATTTATGAAGGAGAGAAATCAACTTGGATAAATCCGACGTTCACAGGCGGAAAAAATTTAAAGTGCCGAAACCCGATTTAAATGTGTCCACCTCACACACTTGGACAGTTATCGTGGTTATAATATCATTTTCACTATCGGTATTTTTCAGCTTTATCACCTCTGCGGCAATGGAATCGCTTACCATATTTTTCGCGTTTATGCTGCTCTTGCTGATAATCGCCGTAAATATCCTGTTTGACCTGGTCGGCACCGCCGTTCAGTCCGCCGAGGAAAAGCCGTTCCATTCGCTCGCCGCGCGCAAGGTTGCCGGCGCGAGGGAAAGCATTTCCGTAATACGCCACGCGCCTCAGCTCGCGAATATGTGCTGCGACGTTATCGGCGACATAGCCGGCATTATCTCCGGAGCCACCACCGCGCTTATTGTGGCGGAGCTTGTGGAAATGTTCAGCCTTCAGGGTATGCTGCCCAGCCTTATTCTGACGGGTCTTGTGGGCGCGCTCACAATAGGCGGAAAGGCTATGTCCAAGGGCATTGCAATGCAGAACGGCAACTCGATAGTATTTATTGTCGGAAAAATGATGCACTTCTTTAAACGCTTAAGAAAAAAACGATGAGGCATTGGTGATGGATAATCTTTTAAATCAAATCAACTCACCCGAGGATTTGAAACATCTTAATATTGACGAATTGACGCGGCTGTGCCGCGAAATCCGCGAGTTTCTGATTGACAGTGTATCGGAAACCGGCGGTCATCTCGCCTCCAATCTCGGAATAGTGGAGCTGACCGTTGCGCTGCACACTGTATTTTGCGTTCCAAAGGATAAAATCATCTTCGACGTAGGACATCAGTCATACGTGCACAAGATACTTACCGGACGCAGGGACGATTTCAAGACGCTCCGTCAATTCGGCGGATTGTCGGGATTTCCGAAATCAAGCGAAAGCGACTGCGATATATTCAACACCGGTCACAGCTCGACATCTATTTCCGCCGCTTTGGGTATCGCCAGAGCGCGCGACCTTGACGGCGATAATTACAACGTAATATCGGTATTCGGCGACGGCGCGCTTACCGGAGGTATGATGTACGAGGCGATGAATGACGCCGGTCATTCCAAAACGCCGCTCATACTTATCCTGAACGACAACGCGATGTCCATTTCAAAAAATGTCGGCGCGGTATCAAAGCATCTGCGTTCGCTGAGAATGTCGCCGTTTTACTTCCGCTCCAAGCACGCGGTTGAAAACCTACTAAAAAAAATTCCGTTGGGCGGAAAAGCGACCGCGAATATACTTAAACAGATAAAGAGAATTTTACGCCGTCTTGTCATTCCGACCACGCTGTTTGACGATTTGGGATTTATCTATATGGGTCCCATAGACGGTCACGATATAAGCGCGATAATTAATTGCCTTGAGTACGCGAAAGAGGAAAACCGGCCCGTATTCATTCACGTTCATACCAAAAAGGGCAAGGGCTACGTTCCGGCGGAAAGCAATCCGCAAAAATTTCACGGAGTACCGCCCTTTGACAAGGCAACCGGAGAAACAAAGAAAAGCGGCGAAACCTACAGTGCGCGTTTCGGCTCAACCATAGTGAAGTTGGCGGAGGAAAACAAAAAGGTAATCGCCATAACGGGCGCGATGCCGAACGGCACAGGACTTGACGAATTTCAAAAACGCTTTAAAAACAGATTTTTTGACGTGGGCATAGCCGAACAGCACGGCGTAACGCTTGCGGCGGGATTGGCAAAGGCGGAATATATTCCGGTAATACCGCTGTATTCCTCATTTTTACAGCGCGCCTATGACCAAACTCTGCACGACGTCTGTCTGCAAAATCTTCACGTTGTGTTCCCCATAGACCGCGCGGGCATTGTCGGCGCGGACGGCGAAACGCATCAGGGTATTTACGATATTTCATATCTGTCGCATATGCCGAATATGACGATACTGTCGCCCGCCACTCTCGACCAGCTCGAGGTTATGCTTGATTTTGCGGTAAACAAATTCGACGCGCCCATCGCCTTGCGTTATCCGCGCGGAGGTGCGGAGGCGGTCGACATAAGTCCCGAATTTAAATTGGGACAGGCTCAAATCGTTCAAAAGGGCACGGATATTACGATAATCGCCGCTGGCAGAATGGTAAAGCGTGCGCAGGAGGTTGCCGCTCTGACAAATAAATCCGTCGAGATAATCGCCCTTCCGACTATAAAGCCTCTCGACGAGGCGGCGGTTATCGCCTCGGCAATGAAAACCGAAAATGTGTTCACAATCGAGGATAACGTGAAAATAGGCGGCATAGGCTCCGCAATCGGAGCATTGCTCAAAGAAAAACAGGTTAAATGCAAATTTAAAATATTCGCGTTTCCCGATGAGCCTGTCACTCACGGCTCAACAGATGAATTGGATAAGCTTTACGGACTGGACGCGAAAACAATAGCGTCTAAAATTACGGAGTAGAATATGGCAAAAATAAGACTTGACGCCCTGCTCGTGAAAAACGGGCTTGCCCAAAGCCGCGAAAGAGCAAAGGCGGTTATAATGGCAGGGCAGGTATATATAGATAATCAAAAATGCGACAAGGCGGGTCAGCCGGTGGACGAAAGCGCCGCCGTCGAGGTCCGCGGTGAAACGCTTAAATACGTCAGCCGAGGCGGTCTTAAGCTGGAAAAGGCTATGAGCGAATTCCCCATAAGCCTTGAGGGCAAAACCGCTATGGACATCGGCGCGTCAACAGGCGGCTTTACAGACTGTATGCTGCAAAACGGCGCGAGGAGGGTATTCGCGGTTGACGTCGGCTACGGTCAATTTGCCTGGAAATTAAGACAGGACGAAAGAGTTGTAAATATGGAGCGGACAAATATCCGTTACGTTACGCCCGAGGACATTGGCGAGGAAATAGATTTCGCGTCTATCGATGTGTCGTTTATATCTCTGCGGCTCGTTCTGCCGGTGGCAAAAAATCTTTTATCCGCCGACGGTGAAATAGTCGCTCTCATAAAGCCTCAGTTTGAGGCGGGACGCGAACAGGTAGGCAAAAAGGGCGTAGTAAAGGATATAAAGGTTCACTTGGAGGTAATAAAAAAGGTACTTGATTTTGCAAGAAGTATCGATTTATATGTAGCGGGACTTTCCTACTCTCCGATAAAGGGACCCGAGGGAAATATAGAATACCTCGCGTATCTGAAAAAGAAAGAGTGCCCCGACACCGTCACGGACGATTTTATACGGGAGATTGCGGAAAAATCTCACAGCTCACTTTAAGGAGGAAATTTATGCTTGCCGAAGATACCATTATAATGGGCAAACGCGCGCTCACGCGCTCATACGCGAAAATCAATCTCACGCTTGACGTGCTTTCCAGACGCGAAAACGGTTATCACGATATTAAAATGATTATGCAGACTGTTTCCCTGTTTGACCTCATAATTATCGACAAGGCGGCGGGCGGCATATCAATATCCACCAATCTGCGCTATCTGCCGTGCAACGATAAAAACATAGCGTACAAAGCGGCGGACGCTTTCTTCAAGGAAACCGGCATACGCGGCGGAATTAAGATTATGATTCACAAAAACATTCCCGTATCCGCCGGACTTGCGGGAGGCAGCGGAAACTGCGCCGCCACTCTCGCGGCAATGAATATGCTCTATAACCGTCCTCTTTCCGATGAAAGGCTGATGTCCCTGGGCGCCTCTCTCGGTGCGGACGTACCCTACTGCTTTAACGGCGGCACGCAAATAGCGGAGGGAATAGGAGAAATACTTTCAATCCTGCCCCCAATGCCGAACGCTTATATATTGCTTGTAAAGCCGCCGATTAATGTTTCAACCGGCGCGATTTATGAGGAAATAGACAATGCGCCCATCGCGGCGCGTCCCGACGCGGACGCGATGATTGCCGCTCTCAAAGGCGGCAACATATATTCCGTCGCGGACAATCTCTGCAATGTGATGGAGGCTGTTACGGAAAAAAGATACCCGATCATAGCCGGAATTAAGCAAAAAATGATTATGAACGGCGCGTTGAACGCTGTTATGAGCGGCTCGGGTCCGACGGTATTCGGGATTTTCGATGATTTTGATAAGGCAAAAAAATCGGCTGACAGCTTTTCACTGCAATTTAAGGACGTGTTCCTGACTAAAACATTGAACCATATGAGGTGATTTAATTTGGAAAAGGAAAAGGATATTATTGAAATAATCGTCGATGAGGAGGATACCTCCTCCGATGAGCGCGCCTTTGCCGAAGAGGAAAACATTATTTCCGATGAATCCTCCGACGGGCGCGGCGGCGAGAAATTGCCCGTTTTATCGATTAAAAACCGCTTGTTTTCCTTTTGGGATAAGCTCCCATGCGACTTATCTCCGTTTTTCGTAAAAGCCTCCGCAGCCGTATGCGCGCTTATAGTCATAGCCGCGCTTATTGCGGGAATTTTTATACCAAAGAGCGACAGCACCGTTTCAAACGCGCTTGCCGCCCTGCGCGAAAAGGACAGCGAGTATATCACAGCGAAAGAAAACAACGACTCCGTTTCAAGCGAGGTTGAAAGTATGAATACGCGCCTTGCGGAAAGTCAAGCGGAGCTTGAGGAATTTACGCAGTCACAGGACAATCTTGAAAAGATAACGGATAAAATCGATGAGATTACCGCCGAAAAGGAATCCCTGCAAAGCGAGCTTTCATCAAAGCAAAACAAGCTGAGCAGCTTGACCGCGTCCTTGAACGCGCAGTCAAAAAAGACAATCACATTGACGTCCGGCACCTACACGGTCGGCAAGAATATAGCAGCGGGAACATACACCGTCACCGGCTCGGGAAGTATCGCAATATCCAATTCGGGTAAGTCAAAGGTGAACAAGACGCTTAAGTCCGACGGAGAAACATTTACTCTGTCCGATGAAGATATAATCAAAATAGACGGCAACGCGAAATTCATTCCCGAATAAAGAAAGGCGTGATATTATGACTCAGAAAAAGCTGTACATTATAATAATCTGCGCCGCGACGGCGCTTATAGCGGCGGCGGTATTTTGCATAGGTTTTCGCTTAAATTCCTCGTCCCTGGCGCGCGAGGAGCTGACCGAGGAAATATCCGCGCTCGAAACCGGCATCACGGAGCTTGAATCCCAAAAAACGGAATTGTCGCAGCAAATAAGCGAAATAGAAACGGAATTGAGCAATAAAACCACGATAAACAACTACTATATGGAATATCAAAAGGAATACGACGCGTTAAAGAGTGAAACGGAGGATTTAAAAACTCAAATCGAGGAGATTGACTCCGAAATAGAGAGCGCTACCGCCAAGCTTAACGCGCTGTCGGGCATAACCGAGGAAACAAAGGGCAAAACCTACACGCTTACAAGTGAGGAAATATACACCTGTCCCGACAAGATACCCGCCGGCAGATACACCGCCGAGGGCAGCGGAACGCTTGTTATAACCTCCTCATCGGGCAGCACCAGGGTGACGCAAAACCTTGACGTGTCCTACAATAATTCCTACACCTTTGATTTGAGCGAATACGAAAAAATCAGAGTTACCGGCGAGGTTAAACTCACGGAGCTGAAATAAAAAATTTTAAGGCTGCCGGCAAGTATATCAACAAAACGTGATATACCCTGCCGACAGCTTTTTTGCGGAATAAATAAAATATTTCAAAAAGGTATTGACAAATACGACGAATGTCGTGTATAATGATTTTAAGATACGACAAAAGTCGTAGAAAAGTGAGGTAATTATAATGAAACACTTTGAAAAAAGACTTCCGGACGCGGAACTTGAAATTATGAAGGTGATTTGGAGCAATCCGAATCCCATCTCAACAAGCGAGGTGAAAAAGCATATTGATGAGCAAACCGAAAAACAACGGACGCAGCAGACGCTCCAAACACTTTTAAACCGCCTTATAGCAAAGGAATACCTTATAAAGGATAAAAGGGGTAAGGAATATATTTATACGGCGGCTGTTTCCGAGAGGGATTATGTGGAATACGAAAGCGAGCTGTTTTTGAAAAAAATGCACGGCAATTCCGTGGCGAGCTTAATGCGTACTCTGTTTGACAGCAAGAAAATCAGCGACGAAGATATTTCGGAGCTTGAAAAAATGTTTAAGGAAAAACGTGATGATAATTAAGGAAATATTTATGCAAAATCTTCTTGCGTCGGTAAAATTTTCCGTCATTGTGATTTTGCTGCTTGCGCTGACAAAGCCGATAATGAAAAGGTATACCGCAGGATTTCGCTATTATTCGTGGCTTGCGGTCATTCTGATATTTATGATACCGTTCGGCGGAATGGGTATAAAAATCGACACCTCTTCCGTTACCGCGGGTGTTGAGAATGAAATCCGCGCGACGTATTACAATCTCGCGCCCAAGCACAAAGAAAGCGTTGAGGTTACCTCAAAAGCACCGGCGGATTACGCCGATATATCGCTGTCGGAAAACGGCGAACCGATATGCGCGGAGGAAGAGCCTGTTACCGCGACCGTTACATATGCCGAGCCTGTCGATATACTTCTTATATTAAGCGCGGTATGGGCAATGGGCGCGGCGGTGTTTTTCCTTTTTCATATATACAGATATTTCTCTTTCAGGCGTTCCTTAAAAAGGATATCATACGCGTCGAACGACGAAAACGCGGATAAAATTTTGCGTGACGAAGCGCGCGCTCTTAACATATCCTCCGCGCCGCCCGTAAGAATTTCGGCTGTTACGGGCACGCCGATGCTTGTGGGAATACTGCATCCGATGCTGATTTTATCCGAGCGGGAATACTCCGATGACGAGCTGCGTCTTATATTTCGTCACGAGCTTACGCACTATAAGCGAAATGATATACTGTATCAATTTATTATTTTGATATTTTTATCCCTGCATTGGTTCAATCCGTTCGCGTACATTATGGCAAAAGCAGCCGAAATTGACGGCGAAACCGCCTGCGACGAACAGGTTTTAAAGGGCGAGGAATACGAAACGAGAGTGTTCTACGGTGAAATGCTTATCAAGCTTTTAAAATCTCAAAATCAAAAAAAATCATATATGACAACAACATTTTTTGGAGGTAAAAGCGGAATGAAAAAGCGACTTACACTTATAGCAAGCAAGAAACAAAAAAAGAAAGGCACCGCGGCAATGGCATTGCTTATGGCTCTGACAATTCTGTCGAGCCTGACCGCCGCCGCGGCGGACAGCGGATATTTTGACTCTGTTTTCGAGGGCGACACCTCATATTTGGCGGACTTTATACAAACGCCGAAACAGAGCGTGAGTGATGAAAATTATATTTTTACATTGGAACAGTATTTGGTGACGGATAATGCCGCGCTGGTTATTTACTCCATAGAGGCAAAAACGGAGGCGGCGGCCGCGGAGCTTAATGCCGTAGACGAGAGCGGCTACAGCACGTTTTTTGATATGGATACGATTTCATTTGTGCCGACTGATTTTGAAAAGGTTAGATTCGGCGGCTTTTGCGATGGCTCACTTGCAGATGGAAGTACGATACCGAAACAAAAAAGTATTATATGGTTGACTGCGTTGATTTCAGCAATCCCGAGGATATTGATTTTACTCTGAGCCTCAACAAAATAAACGGCGCTCCGAAAATAACAGTGCCGATGGCGAAGAATATTGAAACAGAAACCGCTGTTTTGGGAGATGTAACAATTAAATACAGTCCGATAAGCCTGGAGGTTATCGCTCCCTATGTGACCTCACCTATTATTGATGATTTCTGCGGAACATTCGGATATTATATCTATTTTAAAATGAATGACGGCAGTATAAAAACAGTTTCACAGCTTTACGAGCTTTCCGCAATGGGCGTGGAAAACGATGCTGTCGGAAATGAGCTGCCGTCTACAATCTATCTTTCAAAAGAGGTAATAGAGCCGGAAAGCTTTAAGAGCGTTATTGTATACAATGTTGAATACGATGCAAACGATTCCGAAGAGCCCTTCGGCGTCAGCGAAAATGCTTTAAGCTGCCTTGAATATCAGCTCGGCGACACGGAAAATCCGAAGGAATTTAATCTTCCCGACTATCTTAAGCCCTTTGTAATGAAACCGTATATAAAGGATTTTTTGAGAATACCCTTGAGAGAGCTGTGTGAGCATATCGGAGCCGATATAAAATGGGATAATGATACCCAATCGGCAATCGTAAAATACCGAGGCAGCGAATATATCATTCCCAACAATTCCTGCGTCTTTACAAAGGACGGCGAAACGATTGATATGTATAATGATTTAACCGACCGCGCAACCTTTATAGATGAAAACGGCAGAATGATTATAAACGGAAAAATTACCGACGCTATGGATATATCCACCCATATGATAGGCTGTACAGATGAAGATACCGATTATGATGTCAGAAAATTTTTGATGCACATACTGCCGTAAACGCAATACAATCAAAAAGCAAGATAACCCGCGGGTTATCTTGCTTTTTCTTATCCTATTATACTTTCATCTCTGCCGAACATACTTCCTATATTTATGTTGCCGAAGGTGTCCACTCTTTTGCCGTCCATCAGGAACTGGACGCGCTGTATCGTGTCAAGCTCGGTGAGCGAGTCAACAATGGCGTAAATCGTCATTTTTTCCTTTTCCGTGGAGCTTGTATTCTTATCGAGAAAGCTCGACTTGAAATTGACAAAGCATATATTATCGGAGGTTTCCACGCTTAAAAGCACCGTGTCGCTGCTAAGCACCGACGACAGCTCCTCATTTTCGGGACCCTTTATCAGCTCGTTTATTATATACTGCGCTATCGGCTGTTGGTCGGTAATCTTGACGCTCCGTATCTCCTTTACAAGCTTTTGACCGTCCTTATCCGGAAAATACAGAGTGATTTCGCGCATCTCGCTGTTATAGGTATCCGTCGGAAGATTTATGTCCTGGTCGGTGAGATAGCCTATTATCGAGCCGTCGCTCGTGTAAATATCCTTACCGTCTATTACCACCTTGACGCTTTCGATATTATCTATCGCGCACAGCGACTTCACAACCGCGTATACCGCCAAAATATCCTTCGCGTTATCGCCCGTGACAAATTCGGTGGAGAAATTCACAACCGCGTTGCCGGTTTCAACGCCGCTTATCGAAATAAGCTCCGCATTTCTTTCGATAATACGCTGATGCTTGCCGTTGCTCGGACCCTTCATCAGCTCTATTATCACGTTTTCAGCCAAATCCTGCGCGTTTCTGTACCTTATTTCCCTGCTTTCCGACTCTATCGAGGTGGAGCTTTCATTAAAGAAATACAGCTCGCCGGTATATTTTTCGGTATTGTAATCACGTCTTATTATACCGAACACCACCGCCGCGATTACCGCGACTGCCAATGCCGCAATCACTATTATAAGAGCTTTTTTGTTTTTTATTATCATAACCCATCAAATCCTTTCGCAGCAATGCGCCCTACACCGCATTCACCTTGTACGGCAGTCTTACCGTAAAGACACTGCCGACCTCGGATACATTCGCGACGTCTATGGTTCCGTTGTGCATAAGAACCGCCTCTTTTGTTATTGCAAGTCCCAATCCCGTTCCGCCGGTATCTCTCGCGCGCGAATCGTCCAGCCTGTAGAAACGCTCAAAAATCCTGTCGCGCTCGCCCTCGGGTATTCCGGGACCGTTATCCTCTATTCTGATTGTCAGATAGTCGTTATCGGCGGTGACGTCGATATGAACAAAGCCGCCCTCGGGAGAATATTTTATCGCGTTATCGGAAATATTGTATATTGCCTCATAGATTTTATCATAGTCAATAAGTATCGGCGCGAAATTCCTGTCGTGATAATCGGTATACATAACTATATCCTTTGCCGTAGCCATCGGTGTGAGCTTTCTCACCACCTGATTTATCAGAACCTTTATATCACATTCCTCAATCTTCAGAGAATTTCCGCCGGCGTCAAGCTTGGTAAGCACAAGCAGTCTTTCCACTATCCTCGTGAGCCTGTCAACCTCGTCCGACATATCCGAAAGAAATTCCTTTACCATAGCCGGCTCAAGGTTTTCCGCCGAAACAAGGCTGTCGCATATCAGCTTAATTCCCGCCATCGGAGTTTTAAGCTCGTGCGACGCGTCGGAAACAAATTTGCGCCGCTTTTCCTCAAGCTGTTCAAGCTCGTCGCACATATAATTCAATGTTTCGCCCATCTGGGAAATCTCATTATGTCCCCTGACGTTCACCCTTATCGAAAAATTACCCTTTGATATTTCCCTCGCTACAGCCGTAAATTCCTCCATAGGCGACGTTATAATATAGCTCATACCAAGACTCAACATTCCTATAAGCAATATGATAAGCGTGCTGAAAACAATAAGGCTTGTTTGCGTGGAATTAATCGTATCGTCAATGGTATTCACCGTTTCCGCCAGATACACTCCGCCGACAATATCTCCGCCTATCTCTATCGGCACAGCGACGCTTATCATACGCATATCGCTTTCGCCGTCCGATATTACCTCCGCCTGCTCGCCGTCAAGCGCGCGCTTTAGGGCGTCGCGCATAAATACCTTTCCCATAAGCTCGGATTCACCGTTGGTGTCATACAAAACCGTGTATGACGTGTTCGTGACCACGCCTCTTATGCTCGTGCCCGCAAGGCTGCGCTCGACTATATCCGCGAACCTATCCGCCGCCGTCGCGGAGGTGTCGTTGCTCCAAACGTCGGCTATGGTTTCCGAGATAATATTAGCCTTGGCAAACATATTTATCGTTTCACTGCTGTAAAGGCTTTCGCTCAGCAGACCGATTATATAAACGCTCATCAAAACAAGCGTTGTAACTATAATCGCAAGATAGGTCGCAATCATTGTAAAACGCATTGATTTTGTCACGTTTTTGATTTTATCTTTAATTTTAGTCCTTTTTGTAATAATAGCCAACACCCCATTTTGTCTTTATATACGACGGTTCGGCGGGATTTTTCTCTATCTTTTCCCTGAGCCTTCTTATATGCACGTCAACGGTGCGGACATCGCCCGGGTAATCAAATCCCCACGCTATATCCAAAAGATTTTCTCTTGTGTAAACCTTGCCCGGATTTCTCAAAAACAATTCGAGCAAATCAAATTCCTTGCTGGTAAGCTCCACGACGTTGTCGTTTATTATCACGCGTCTGAAATTATAATCGAGGGTTATATCGCCCGAAATAATGAGCTTGTCTTTTTCGCTCTTCGGCGCGGGATTTACGCGTCTGAAAATAGCCTTTATCCTCGCCGTGACCTCGCGGATATTAAACGGTTTGGTTATATAATCGTCCGCGCCGTATTCCAGACCGAGAATTTTATCTATGTCCTCGCTCTTCGCGGTTACCATAATAATCGGCACGCTCGAAAAGCCGCGTATCGTTCTGCACACGGTAAAGCCGTCCACCTTGGGCAGCATCAAATCAAGCAAAATCAAATCTATGGTTTCGTCGTGCGCGAGACGGATTGCCTCCTCTCCGTCGAACGCCGTCACAACGCTGTAGCCCTCCTGCTCAAGATTAAACTTTATTCCCTTTACCAAAAGCTTTTCATCATCTATCACTAATATCTTCATCTGTTACACCCTTTCAACATATTTGTTTAGCTGTTTATACCGGAAAATTATCGGTTTTATTCCGCGCATATGTAATCCTTTATCGCCTCGAATTTCTTTTCGCTTATCCCCGACACCTTTGTTATTTCCTCTATAGATGCGAACGGTCCGTTTTCCTCTCGGTATTTTATTATTCTTCCCGCCAGAGCCTCCCCTATGCCGTTTAGCTCCTCAAGCTCCTCGGACTGCGCCGAATTTATGTTTATTTTTCCGTCAACCACGCCCTCGCCCTCGGATTGATACAGCGCGCCGTCGTCCTCGGCAACGGTTTCCATTATAAACGCGTCTTTCTCAAAAAGCTCGACCGCAAATCCCGCCGCCACAATCAGCGCAAACAAGGCAATCCCGAAAACCACCTTCGCTCTTTTGTTAAAAACCAGCATAATTAATACCTCTTATTACTATATGTACTTATAGTATACCATAAATATTTCTTTTTTCCATATTTTTTTACAAATTTAAAGAAAATTTTATTGCATTGTAATTATTATTTAGGTATAATATTAAATTGAGATATATTATGAATAAAGATTAAAAAACGGAGGCAATGATTTTATAATGAAAAATAAAAGGTTTATTTCCTTACTTTTAGCGGGATTTTTTGCGCTTGCGCCGCTGTCGGTTTCTTTTGCGGCGCCCACTTCCGCGCCGGACACCTCGACTTCTACGGTAACCTCGCCCGACGGCACCACAAGAACCGTTACATCAAGCAGCGACACCGTTGAAAGCACATCTCAGCCCGATGACGATGACACCGCGGCGGCGGATTACGACGATGATTACACCGCCGACACCGATTCCTCGGACACGAACGATTATGACGAGCAGGGCGCGGATTATGACTCGGGTTCCGTTTCGCTCGAGAACGGCGTGACAATGGAGGACTCCTCTCTTACGCCGCCGACGATTTCCTACGCGCAGTCGGCAATGCTTTTGGATATGAGCTCGGGACGCATACTGTACAGCAAAAATCCCGACGACAGAGTTTACCCCGCCAGCACAACCAAAATTATGACGGGTATTCTCGCTCTGGAGCTTGGCAATATGTCGGACACGGTAACAGCGACATACGACGCGCTCAAGGACATCACTCTTGAGGATTCGCATATGGGCATACTCATAGGCGAGGAGCTTACAATGGAACAGCTTGTAAACGGAATGCTTGTTTACAGCGCGAACGACGCCGCGAATGTTATAGCGATACAAATTGCCGGTTCAATGGACGCGTTCGTTCAGCTTATGAACGAAAAGGCGCAGGAGCTGGGAATGACCGGAACGAATTTCGTAAACGCCTGCGGCACTCACGACGACAATCACTACACCACGGCGCGCGACCTTTCCATTCTCGCGCAGTACGCGATGCAGAACGAGCAGTTCCGCGAAATCGTTAAAAAGCCGATATATAATATACCCGCGACAAATAAATACAGCTCCGAGCGTATTCTTGTAAACACAAACCTCTTCCTGGGAACATCGCGCTCGACATATTATTACTATCCGCCGGCAATCGGCATCAAGACGGGTCACACCTCCGAGGCGGGCTATTGCCTTGTCAGCGCCGCGTCATACAACGACACGGAGCTTTTGGCTGTGGTTATGAACTGCGCGAATGTGGACACAAAGGAGCAGGCATATTCATATATCGACTCAAAGAGCCTGTTTGAATTCGGATTTGACAATTATCTGCATCAAATATTGGCTACGGTAGGCGATATTATTTACGATTCCAAGGTTTATGAGGCAAAGGACGATATGCGCGTCGCCGTAACCGTCGAAAACGACGTATCCGCTCTTATCGCAAACAAAGAGGGCAGCATTGACGAGGTTGAAAAAACCATAGATATGCCCGAGCAGATAAGCGCTCCGATTACAAAGGGCGACGTTCTCGGAACCGTAACATATACCTACAAGGGCAATCAAATCGGCACGGCGAACCTTGTCGCCACGAACGACGTTGAAAGAAACAATCTTCTTCACGTTTTCCACCTTATCCTTAAGGTGCTGACAAGTCCGTTCTTCTTTATTCCGGCAATACTGCTTATTATACTGATACTCTTCTCAAGGCATCAGAAAAAGAAACGCGAAAGAAAAAGACGTATTCAACAGCTAAAGCGAAACAGACAGCGCACATCGCCGGATAACGAAACCGGCACGCGCACGCCGAACAGGAACGCGTCAAGAACGGAAAGAGTCAGCCGCGAAACAAAGGGTTCAAATTCAAGATACAGAAAGTAAAGAATTTAAGTAAAAATCAAAAAATCGGCGCTCAATGAGCGTCGGTTTTTTTCATAAATTCGTCTATTAAAATTTTCGCCTCGCCGAACGGATTTTCACTGCTTACATAATGTATACGCTCATCGCGCCGAAACCACGTAAGCTGTCTTTTCGCGTAGCGTCTGGAGCTTTGCTTTATAAGCTCCGCCGTTTCCTCAAGGCTCATTTTTCCGTCAAGGAAGTCCATAACCTCCTTGTAGCCTATGCCCTGCATAGAATTAAGCGACTTGTTATACCCCATATCCCTAAGACGCTTTACCTCGTCTATAAGTCCCTCCGCAAGCATTATATCAACCCTGCGGTTTATTCTGTCATACAAAACCTCTCTGTCCCAATCGATGCACAGCATAAGCGGATTATATCTGCTTTTGGCGCGCTTTGTTTCCTCCTGATGCTCGGAAATCGGCTTTCCGGTAACCTTATAAAACTCAATGGCGCGTATTATGCGCCTTAAATTGTTCGGGTGAAGTCTTTGCGCCGACACCTCGTCAAACTCCGCGAGCTTTCGGAGCAAATATTCTCCGCCCTTTTGCTCCGCCGTTTTTTTCAGCTCCCCGCGCAGCTCATAATCGGCGTTCATCTCTCCGAAAGTCACGTCGTTCACAACGGAATTGATATACAGTCCCGTTCCGCCCGCCATTATCGGCATTTTGCCGCGCGAATATATATCGGCGATTATTTTATGCGCCGCCGCAGTATAATCGGCTACGCTGTACTCCTCGTCCGGCTCAAGAAAATCAATCATATGATGAACCGCCGCCGATCTTTCCTCTTTTGTCGGCTTGGCGGTGCCTATATCCATATATTTATAAATCTGCATACTGTCCGCGCTGACAATTTCTCCGTCAATATGCCGCGCAATATCTATCGCAAGTCCCGTCTTTCCCGACGCCGTCGGACCCGCGACCGCTATTAAAGGGATTTCAGACAATTCTCTTAAACTCCTTTTCTATTTCTTTTTTGCTCATCGTTATTATTATCGGTCTGCCGTGGGGACAGGTATTGATATTCTTGAGCCGCAGAACATTTCTGACAAGCGTTTCCATCTCAATTTTACTCATACGCATATTCGCCTTGACCGCCGACTTGCACGCGATGGTGTATAAAAGTCTTTGCTGTTTCTCTGTTATAAGTTCCTTTTTGAGCGCCTCGCCCTGCGAAACAAGCTCAAGCACAAGAGGCTCAACCTCGCCCATCTCCACCTCGCCCGGAACGGCGCGTATGATGACGGAATCCTCTCCGAATTCCTCCGACTCAAAACCGACATCGTCAAAAAACCGCTTATTGTCGCGGTAAGCCGCCATTTCACCGGCGTTAAGGCTGACAATGACAGGCTCTATGAGTATCTGCGAAAATGCCTGCTTTGATTCTATCTCCCTTTTTAATTCCTCATATTTAAGCCTTTCGTGAGCGGCGTGCTGATCGATTATCATCATTTCCCCGCCCTTTTCGGCTATAATAAACGAATCGAACACCTGACCCACAATTTCAAAATATTCGTCCGCGAATACCGTGTCATTCTCCGCCGCCCCGCGCTCCGTTTCGGGTTTAGTGTCCCCTGCGCTATCGGGTATCAACGGTTTTATTTCCGTTTTAGGCGACGCAACCGAAACCGTTTTGGGGACAGTAAAATTATCCGTGTTTTTCTCTTTTATAAAATCGGGCTTTGTGTAAAAGCCGCCGTCTGATTTAGTGTCCCTTGAACCGCTTGTTTTAGTGTCCCCGCTTTCCTTTAGGAAAGGATTTTTGCGTGGATTGTAATCGGGCGTTTCGGGACGTCTTGTCATATTTCTCGGCAATGCCGCCGCCATATCGGAAAGATTTAACTGCTCCTTTACCTCGTCGCGTTTAAATTCCTCCGTTGTTCTCTCGATTTTCGGCACATTTGGAATAGCGTAAAGCGCGTTCTTAACGCCGTAATAAACCGCGTTATAAACCGCCCTTTCATCGGAAAATTTAACCTCTAACTTGGTAGGGTGCACATTTATATCTATAAGCGACGGATTTATTTCTATATTCAGCACAGCCATAGGGAATTTGCCTATCATAATCTGATTTTTATAAGCGTTTTCCAATGCCGCCGTAATCGCCGCGCTCGTTATATATCTTTTATTCACAAAAAAGCTCTGGTAATTGCGTTTCGGTCTTGACAGCGTACCCTTGCCGATAAGACCCGTCACCTTTATTCCGTCCGCCTCATATTCAACCGGAATTGTGCCGTTGGCATAATCCTTGCCGTACACGGTATAGACGGAATTTTTCAGTGAATTATCTCCCGGAGAAAACAGCTTTTCCTTGCCGTCCGCAATAAGCTTAAATGAAATTTCCGGATGCGCGAAAATAAACCGCGTCATTATATCGGTTATATATCCCGCCTCGGTGGCGTCCTTTTTCAGAAATTTGCGCCTTGCCGGAGTATTGTAAAACAAATTTTCCACCAAAACCGAGGTGCCGTTCGGAATACCCGCCTCATCGGAGGAGAGTATCTCGCCGCCGCGGCAGGTCACGCATACGCCGATTTCGTCCTCGGCGCGTTTTGTATACAGCTCCGTTTCCGAAACCGCTCCTATGCTTGAGAGCGCCTCGCCCCTAAAGCCGAGGGTATAAATGGCGTCAAGGTCGCCGCTTGTGCGCACCTTGCTTGTCGCGTGGCGCAGAAAGCATATTTTAGCGTCATCCGCGCTCATACCGCTGCCGTTGTCGCTGACGCGCATATACACGCTCCCGCCCTTTTCTATCTCAACGGTTATCAGATTCGCGCCCGCGTCTATGCTGTTTTCCACAAGCTCCTTTATGACGCTTGCCGGACGCTCCACAACCTCGCCCGCGGCTATTTTATTGGATACCTCAGTGTCAAGTAAATGAATTTTTCCCATTGCGTTAAATCTCCTTGGCTTTATTGGACAGCTCATATAACTTGTTCATCGCCTCAATCGGCGTGAAGGTCGTAACGTCCATCGTTTTAAGCTCGTTTGCGATTTCGATTGCCGCGCCGTCGCCAAAGCCTATCTGATTGGTCGGCTCAGGCTCCTTTTTTGTATGCTCGACCGCGATTTCATCGTTCTCAATCTTGTGCAAAATCTTCTTCGCGCCGTTTATTACCTCTTTGGGAACACCCGCGAGCGCCGCCACCTCTATGCCGTAGCTGTCGTCCGCTCCGCCGCGTACAATCTTTCTCAAAAATATAATATCGTCGCCGCGCTTTTTCACGGCTATTCTGTAATTTTTAACTCCGTCAAGCTCGTCCTCAAGCTCGGTAAGCTCGTGGTAATGCGTTGCGAAAAGAGTTTTCGCGCCGATTTTGCGCTTGTTATGAATATACTCCACAACCGCCCACGCTATTGAAAGACCGTCAAATGTGCTTGTGCCCCTGCCGATTTCGTCAAGTATAATCAGCGATTTGGATGTGGCGTTTTTCAATATATGGCTTACCTCGCTCATTTCAAGCATAAACGTGCTCTGTCCCGATGAAATATCGTCCGACGCGCCCACTCTTGTGAAAATTTTATCAACAACGCCTATTTTAGCCGATTTCGCCGGCACAAAGCTGCCTATCTGTGCCATAAGCGTTATCAGCGCGACCTGACGCATATATGTTGGCTTACCCGCCATATTCGGACCTGTGATTATAATCATTCTGTCCTCGTTGGTATTTAAAAGAGTGTCGTTCGGCACAAACATCGTTTTCTTCGACATTTTTTCCACAACAGGGTGCCTGCCCTCGGTGATTTCTATTTTTCCGTTATCGGAAATTTCCGGCATTGTATAATTATTCTTATACGCCGTCTGCGCAAGCGACAGCAGAACATCGGCAGTCGCGATTATGTTTGCCGCGCGCTTTAAGCGCTCTATCTCCTTGCTTACGCTTACTCTCACCTGCTCGAACACATAGCCCTCAAGCGTCACGATTTTTTCCGACGCGCCGAGAATCGTATTTTCTATTTCCTTAAGCTTGGGCGTTATATATCTCTCGCAGTTCGCAAGCGTCTGTTTCCTTATATAATGCTCCGGCACGTCCTTTATATTCGACTTTGTAACCTCGATATAATAGCCGAAAACCTTGTTATAGCCAACCTTCAGCTTGCTTATGCCGGTCGCGGCGCGTTCCTCGCTTTCAACAGACGCGAGCCACTTCTTGCCGTCGCGCATAGCAAGGCGGAGCTTATCGATTTCCTCGTTAAATCCCTCTTTTATCACGTTTCCGTCTCTCAGGAGCGAGGGCGGCTCGTCCGCTATCGCTCTTTCGAGCAAATCGCACACGTCCTCAAGCAGGTCAAAATTCTTTCGCATATCCGCAAGCATCGGTGACTTTACGGTACTGAGCGTGTATTCAAGCTCCGGCAGCTTTAAAAGCGTCATTTTCAGCGCGATTAAGTCCTTCGGCGTCACCGTCCCAAGCGATACGCGGCTTATGATTCGGGATATATCGTATGTTCCCGCAAGCACCTCCGAAAGATCGCCGCGCAGCATAACATTATCCGTCAGCTCCTTTACCGAATACAGCCTTTTGTTTATCTCAATCGGATTAAGCAGCGGCTTTTCCAACCACTGCTTTAAAAGGCGCGCGCCCATTGAAGTTTCGGTATTGTCCAATACCCACAAAAGCGAGCCTTTTTTCATTTTGTCGCGCATAGTTTCCGTTATTTCGAGATTTCGGCGCGTATTCACGTCAATATCCATATATTGATTCACCTCATAGGTGTTTATGGTATTGATATATGTAAGGCTTGTTTTTTGAGTATGCTCAAGATAAACTATCATCGCGCCCACCGCGCATACGGAATAGGGCTTATCCGCAAGTCCTACTTCGGACAGAGAGCCTTTCCCGAACATATTCAGTATTTTTTCCTCAAAAAGCGAGTTTTCAAAAAATTCGTCCTTACATTCGTCCGGCACTATGTGAAATCTCAATTCCACCTGTCCCGAAAGCTTGTCCGCCGCGACGCTGTTTACAAGTATTTCCTTTGGCTCGTAACGCGCAATCTCGTTAAGCGTTTCGTCCGCGCCCGTAATTTCGGTGGTGTAAATTTCTCCCGTAGAAATATCCGATACGGCAAAGCCGAAAATATCCCTTTGACTGTATATTACGGCAAGATAATTATTTGTTTTTTCGTCAAGCAGTTCCTCGTCAACAACGGTACCCGGCGTGACAACGCGGATAACCTCGCGCTTTACAATACCGCTTGCCGTCTTCGGGTCCTCAACCTGTTCGCATATGGCAACCTTGTAGCCCTTTTCAATCAGCTTTGCGATGTAAACCGAGGCGCTGTGAAACGGAACGCCGCACATAGGCGCGCGTTCCTTCATTCCGCAGTTCTTGCCCGTAAGCGCTATTTCCAGCTCCTTGGAGGCTTTTATGGCATCGTCAAAAAACATCTCATAGAAATCTCCCAGACGGTAAAACAGAATACTGTCCGGATATTCCTCCTTTGTTTTCAGGTACTGAGCCATCATCGGCGTCATTTGCTCTTTTGCCATTTCAGCTTTCTCCTTATCTCTCTTGTGTTCTTTTTGCAGCAAAAAGAATCAAAAACTATCCGCAAATTATGCTGCGTTTTCTATTGCCCGTATCCCTCATCCGTCACCCGCCTGCGGCGAGTGCCACCTTCCCCTCGGGGGAAGGCTTATTTGAAATGGCGGCAATTATAGTTTGCCTTCCCTTGGGGGAAGGTGTCGGCGCAGCCGACGGATGAGGGATTGCACTGTATTCAAAAATTAGGCAACATTTTTGGCTATGCTCTCCTACTTAGGAAAACGATTTGCAAAGCAAATCGTAGGCGTAGAGCCAAAGGCTCGTAGCCGTAGCAAAAGAGCTGTTGCCGTAATCGACTGAGGGATTTTCAACGCTCTCGTAGGGGCGACCCTTGTGGTCGCCCGAATCCCTCCGTCATTTGCTCCGCAAATGCCACCTCCCTTTGACAAGGGAGGCTCACACCGCCGCCGGAAATTATGCTGTGTTTTCTAAAACGCTCAGAATTTAGCGTATATCGGGCGTTGTTGTTTGCCGCCGCGTACATACGGGTACGCAAGGTAAAAAAAACAGTCGATAGACGCAAATTATGAGTGTTTTAGTGGCAGCCGCCGCAGGTGCTGCAATCATGCGTGCAGTTCGGGTCCTGACCGGTAATATAGAAATTCAGCACTTGATTAATTTGATTGACAAGAGCGTCGAATGCCTTTTTTGCCTCTATATATCCGCTTATAACCTCGGACTTTGAAACCATTTCTTCAAAAGCCTCGTTATTCTTTTTTATTGCCTCTTCACGGGAAATTTTTTCATTCTGCATATCGCGGGCAAGGTTCATTCTCTGCAAATTAAACGCCTTTAAAAGCTCCTGTGCCTCGTCGTTGTTTGCCTGTAGAATTTCCGCATTTTTTACGTTCTTCATTTCCTCGCTGTTTTGAATCATTTCTCCGAGTTCTCTTGTTTTTTCGATTATTTCGTTCATTTTAATCCTCCATTACTTCACCATTCAAACTCCACGTATGAGATTCTGTAATCTTTACGTTTATATATTTTCCTATAAGGGACTTATCGCCCTTAAAGTTTACTATTTTTGAGCTGTCGCATCTGCCGGACAGGACGTTTTCATCGGTCTTGCTGACTCCGTCGACAAGCACCCTTTCAACGCGCCCGACGTACGCGTCGTTTTTGCGCTTTGAGATTTCGTTCTGCACCTCAAGCAGTCTGTTGAAATTCTTATGAATTTCATCGTCGGTAAGGACAAAATCCAATTTTGCCGCGGGCGTTCCCTCGCGCCTTGAATATATGAAAGAGAATATATTGTCAAATTCCACCTTACGCAAAACATCGAGAGTTTCCTCAAAATCCTCGTTGGTTTCCGTGGGAAATCCCACGATTACATCTGTGGAAAGCGAAATATTCGGAATTTCTTTCTTAACCTTTTCGATTTTTTCAAGATATTCCGCCTTGGTATATTTTCTGTTCATTTGCCTGAGGATATTATCCGAACCCGCCTGGAACGGAAGATGCAGCTGCTTGCACACCTTATCACATTCCGCGATTGTGTGAATGAGCTTATCGCTTAAATCCTTCGGGTGCGACGTCATAAAGCGTATACGCTCCACTCCGTCTATATCGTTTACCATTCGGATAAGGTCGGAAAAATCCGTTTCCGTATCAAGGTCCTTGCCGTAGGAATTTACGTTTTGCCCGAGAAGTGAAATCTCGGTGCAGCCCTTTGCCGCCAGCTCTCTTACCTCGCGCAGTACGGCGTCGGGAGTTCTGCTCCTTTCGCGTCCGCGCACATACGGTACTATGCAGTATGAGCAAAAATTATTGCAGCCGTACATCACCGATACCCACGCTTTATTTGAGTCGTCGCGCAGCATCGGAATATCCTCGGCTATCGCGCCGTCGCTCTGCTCTATATCAACGACTGTCTTTTTTTCGTGCATAGCCTTATACAAAAGCTCCGGCATCTTATACAGCGCGTGAGTGCCGAAAACAAGGTCTACATGCTCATGCACTCTTTTAATCTTCTCGGTGATATGCTCCTGCTGAACCATACAGCCGCATACGCCGATAATCATATCCCGACGGTTTTCCTTTATATGCTTTAAAATTCCGAGTCTGCCGAAAACCTTCTGCTCCGCGTTTTCACGGACGGCGCAGGTATTATATATAACAATATCCGCCGCATTGGTATCGGAAGTGAATTCAAATCCCGCCTCCTTCAGCATACCGCGTATGCGTTCGGTGTCGTTCTCGTTTTGCTGACAGCCGTAGGTTTCCGTAAGCGCAAGCCTTGAATGACCGTTTTGCGCGGCATAGCGCATATTTTCCTCTTTCAGTTTCATTATAAAGCTTTGCTGGCGCGCTGTCTGCTCCTTTGTAATCAGTTTTGCCATTTATATTCTCCTAAAGTTTAAATCAGAGTATTATTGTATCATATTTCACAGGATAATACAACTTTAAAATTCATAGTCGCATACGCGTCTTTCGGACACGTTGGGACGCACATACATCGCTCCGACCGTCTTATGCGCGGGGTGATTTTGATATTCGTTTAAATCCTCGACGCTTTTAAACGTGGATACAAGCACCACGTCGGACGCGGCGTCCGATGTTTCAAAATTAAGTCCTACCTCTATATCGAGCAAAACGTCGATTTTATCCTTAAGCGCCTCAAGATTTTCCTTTATCGCCCTTGCCTTTTCCTCTTTATCGGGAGTTTCCGCCATTCGCCACATTACAATATGTCTTATCATATAGTTTTCTCCTTTCCTCCGAAAGCAAAAATTTTTCGGATATTTTTATTATAACATTTTATTTTTTATTTTTCAATGAAATGAGTGGTTTTTATTGAAAAATGGTGGTATAATATACAGAAGAACCGGCTGAAAGGATAGATTGAATTGAAAAAAATTTTAAAAACCGCCGCCGTTACAGGCGGAATACTTTGCGCCGTAAAGGGTCTGGATAACAGACTTGAAGTTACGCGTTATAATATATCATCTAAAAAAATCCCGACGGGATTTAACGGTTTTAGAATACTTCAGATTTCGGATTATCACGGCGACAGCGTTCCCGGGCTTGTGGAGGAAATCGCGCGCGAATCGCCGGATATTATCGTATCGACGGGCGACCTTGTACACGACAAGGGCAGCTATGCCGCCGGAGTGCGCCTATGCGAGCATCTTTCGGATATTGCGCCCGTGTATGCCGTAACCGGAAATCACGACGTATGGCGCGGCGACTATGAGCAGTTTGAAAAGGAGCTTACCGCGGCGGGCGTAATTACCCTGCATAACGAGCGCGTCATATCGGAGCGCGGCGGCGGAAAAATCGCGCTGTCGGGCATAGACGACCCGTTTTCAATGAACAATTCAAAAATTAATGAAAATATACAAAACGCGCTGTCAAAACTTCCGCGCACGGACGTCTACGACATACTTCTCTTTCACCGCGCGAATCTTTTTGACACTCTTAAATACCACGGCTTTGACCTTATACTTGCCGGACATATGCACGGAGGTCAGTTTCGTCTGCCGGGCGGGCGCGGCGTGGTATCGCCCAAATCAAGCTGGGCAAGCAAAGCACCGGTATTCTTCCCGAAGTATGTGGGCGGATATTACAAATCTCCGCGCACGGATATGATTGTAAACCGAGGCGTGGGCAATCCTATGTTTATACCGAGGTTTTTCAACAGACCCGAAATCACCGTAGTACAGTTACATTCGGAGGAAAAATAATTCACATTCAGCAAATAAATTTACAAAAGGAGTAATATAAAATGGAAAACAAAAAACCTCTTAAAACAATTTACACCTGCTTTCCGGGCGGAAAGCACAAGGTACTTACAATGAGCTATGACGACGGAAAAATCTTTGACCGCCGTCTTATCGAAATCTTCAACAAGCACGGAATCAAAGGCACCTTTCACCTTAATTCCGGCTACATGGTGCTTGACAGCGAGAGAATACAGATTAATGAGGTAAAGGACTTATACAAGGGTCACGAGGTGTCATGCCACACCTCTACTCACCCGACAATCGAGCGCTGTCCTTTAAGCCAGGTGGTTCAGCAGATAATCGAGGACAGAAAGGCTCTTGAGGACGCGGTGGGATACCCCGTGCGCGGTATGAGCTATCCGAACGGCTCGTACAGCGATGATATTGTAAATCTTCTTCCGGCGTGCGGCATAGAATACTGCCGCGTTGTCGGCAACACCGACAATTTCGCGTTTCCGGAAAATTATCTTAAATGGACTCCCACCTGCCACCACGGTCATAACCTTATGGAAAACGCCCGCCGTTTCGCGGATCTACATAAAACGCAGTATCTTTATATGATGTACGTATGGGGTCACAGCTATGAATTTGACCGTGACGACAGCTGGGATTTAATCGAGGGATTCTGCGAATTTATCGGCGGAAGAGAGGATATATGGTACGCGACGAATATTGAGATTGTGGACTATATGAACGCCGCGAAAAATCTTAAATACACCGCCAAAGGCGATAAGGTATACAATCCGAACGCGATTTCCGTATGGATTGCGGTTGACCTCGAGCATTACGAAATTAAGCCGGGAGAGCTAAAGGAAATATGAAAGAGGAAGAGCTTTATCCTCCCGTGCGCGACCTCTTTGAAAAGCGCGGCTACCGGGTAAACGCGGAGGTCATAGACTGCGATATGACCGCTGTTAAGGACGATGAATTTATCATTGTGGAGCTTAAAAAAAATCTGTCGGTCGCGCTGCTTTCGCAGGGAATAAAACGTCAAAAAACCGGCGCGGACGTTTATATAGCCGTGCCGAAACCAAAGCAGTATTCATTCAAAAAATTCCGCGACACATTTTCGGTTATAAAAAAGCTGGAGCTGGGACTTATATTTGTGTCGCTGCGCGGCAGCCACTCCTTTGCGGAAATCGTTTTTGAGCCGAAACCGTACAACTTCACGCGCAAAAACACGCAAAAGCGCAGGGAAATTATGAATGAAATAAACGGCAGAACGATAGACACAAACACCGGCGGCGTTACCGGCACCAAAATTGTCACGGCGTACACCGAAAAATGTATACATATAGCCTGTATTTTAGATATGTACGGCGATTTATCGCCAAAGCAGGTGAGGGATAAGGGCGGCGCGGACAACGCTCAGCTTATTCTGTCGCGGAACGTGTTCGGTTGGTTTAAAAAAATAGACAAGGGACTTTACGGCATTACCGACAACGGCAGAAAGGGACTTTTGGAATATCCAGAATTGGAAAAATATTATACGGAGCTGTTATTAAAAGGAAAGCCCGACGCGTAAAGTCAGACTTTCCTTTTTCTTCTGTATTCCTTTGCTCTTTTCAGCAAATATTCTCTGTTGTTAAGCTCGGGATTTATTATAACCTCGTCAATCATACGCTTTAGCGCGTCGCCTATTTCTCTGCCGGGTCGGTAGCCGGCGCGTATCAAATCCTTTCCGTTTACGGCAAGATGCGATACAAGATACGGCTGTCTTTCCGCGAGTATCTCCTTATAAATATGATAAGCGCCGTCTATGCGCTTTTTCTTTTCGGGAAAATGCTCGGGATTTTTCGCCATATTGTCGGCGGTCTGCAAAAGCAACAGCTTTTCAAACAGCACCTCGCCCGTGCGCGACATCATTCGCTTTACCGCCGGCGGCGACGGCTCTATGCGCACATCGTGATTTTCCACAAGCACCGATATATCATGTATGGTGTCGTTGTCCATACGAAGTCTGTGCAGTAAATCGACGGCTATTTTACAGCTTTCCCTATGATGCCCGTAAAAGTGTATTATGCCGTTCTGGTCGGTGCTTGAGCAGCAGGGTTTGCCTATATCGTGCATAAGCGCCGCCCAACGCAGCGTCAAATCGGCGGGCGCGCCCTTTAACGTATGCATAATATGCTCGCCCACGTCATATATGTGATACTTGTTTTTCTGCGGCTCGCCGAAACATCTTTCAAGCTCCGGCATTATATACCTCATCAGTCCGCATTCGCGCAGCTTTCTTATATAGTCGGGGTTCTCCGACAGGAGTATTTTGTTAATCTCCTCAAGGATTCGTTCGCTGCTTACCTTTTTTATCAATACGGCGCATTTTTTGATTGCCCTCCACGTATTATCTTCAATTCTGAAGGACAGCACCGCGCTGAATCTGACCGCGCGCAACATTCTCAAAGCGTCCTCCTTAAACCTCTGCTCGGGATCGCCCACGCACCTTACTATTTTATTCTTTATATCCTCCCTGCCGCCGAAATAATCGAGTATTCCCGCGCGCGGATTATACATCATTGCGTTTATTGTAAAATCGCGCCGAGCGCAGTCCTCCTTCGCCTTGTTCACAAAGCTCACGCTTTTCGGGTGCCTGCCGTCGGCGTATTCTCCGTCGCGGCGGTAGGTTGTAACCTCATATCCAATCTTATTTTCAACAACGGTAACAGTTCCGTGCTTTATGCCCGTGTCTATTGTGCGCTTGAAAAGCGCCTTGGTGTCGCTCGGTCTTGCGCTTGTGGCGATGTCGTAATCGTGCGGAGTTTTTTCCATAAGCATATCGCGCACCGCGCCTCCCGCGACAAACGCCGAAAAGCCGCCCTCTTCCAGCCGGCTTAAAATATTCACAACGCTTTCGGGCAGACGCAAATCCATAGCTCTTATCCTTCTTTCGCCACCGTTTAATTATGGAAAAATTATAAATCCAATATGCCGTATGTGTCAATAGCTTTTTGTCGAATGTAAATTTAATGTAATACTTCAATCAATAAAATTAACATTATTTAAGCCACACAACCGATTGACTTTTACATCAAAATAGTGTATATTTATATTAGTAGAAAATATAACAATAAGGGAGATTTTGTTATGGAAAGAAACAGCGATACAAGGCAAATGAAATATGAGGCGTTAAGAGCGGTCGCGGAGCTTGCTTTTAACGATAAATTAAACGAGGAAACCATAGAGGACATTCCTTTTAAAATTATACCCACCGCCACTCCGCGGTTTAGGTGCTGCGTGTACAAGGAAAGGGAAATTATCAGACAAAGAGTAAGGCTTGCGATGGGAAAGGCACCCATTCCCGTACATAACGTAGAAAACATAGAGGTCAAAACCGGCACGATTCAGGTTATTCCCGCCGCGTGCGAGGGCTGTCCGATTAATCGTTTCCAGGTGACGGAGAACTGCCAAAAATGTATGGCAAAGGCTTGTCAGAACGCCTGCGCATTCGGCGCTATCACAATCACCGGACGCGGCGCGTACATAGACCAGACAAAGTGCCGCGAATGCGGAAGATGCGCCGAGGCTTGTCCTTATCACGCAATAGCAGACCTTATGCGTCCCTGCAAAAGGAGCTGCGACGTGGGCGCCATCACAATAGGCGGCGACAGACTTGCGAACATAGACGAAAGCAAATGCGTAAGCTGCGGTCACTGCGCGGCGGCTTGTCCTTTCGGCGCGATTTCGGATATGTCGCAAATAACAGAGGTAATATCAAAAATAAACGACAAGGATACAAGGGTTGTGGCTATTCCCGCTCCCGCGGTTGAGGGTCAATTCGGTTCGGAGGCTACAGTCGGACGCATTATCACCGCTTTAAAGGAGCTCGGCTTTGACGACGTTGTAGAGGTCGCGCTCGGCGCGGACGCCGTTGCCTTTAACGAGGCGAAGGAGCTTATCGAAAATCACGAAAACGGCGAAAAAATGACGACCTCCTGTTGTCCGGCGTTTGTCACGCTGATAAGAAAGCATTATCCAAAGCTTGTCGATAAAATGTCGAACACGGTTTCACCGATGGTTGCGACGGTAAGATGGATAAGAGAAAATATGCCCGGCGCGTATATTGTCTTTATAGGTCCGTGTATGGCAAAGAAAGAAGAGGCTAAATTCGGCGTTGAGGGAAGTCCCGACGCTGTTATGACCTTTGAGGAGCTTAACACGCTGTTTGACGCGAGAAGAATAGACCCCGTAAACTGTCCGGAGGCTCCGACAGAGGCTACATCATACGGCAGACGTTTCTCGGGCGCGGGCGGCGTAACCGAGGCTGTTATGAAAGCCGTTAAGGAAATGGGCTGCACCGACGAGATAAAGGCAAAGGGCTGCAGCGGTCTTAAGGAATGTAAGGTCGCGTTGGCGATGCTTAACGCGAATAAGCTGCCCGAGGATATTATCGAGGGTATGGCGTGCGAGGGCGGCTGTATGGCAGGTCCCGGCTCAATAGCTCCGCTGCAGCAGCTGAAAATGGCGAGAATGAAGAAAATCAAGGGCAAGGATAACGACAACATCACGGAAATGCTCACCGACCACGACTTTATGAAGGTTCATATGGACAGAGAATAAAGCTGCGCCGTCCGAAATTTGAAAGGAAATACCGATATGAAAACAGCAAACGCACCATTATTTACAGATCCCGTGTATAACGGCGCCGCCGACCCTGTGGTTATATACAACGAGGAAACGCGCACGCATTATATGCTCTACACCGCCCGCCGCGCAACCGCAGACGAGAGCGGCGTGATGTGGGTTCACGGAACCGACATAGGCATTGCGGAAAGCCGCGACAACGGAAATTCGTGGGAATATATCGGGATTTGCCGAGGACTTGAATATGAAAGCGGCAAAAACACATACTGGGCGCCGGAAATTCTGCGCTATGAAAATCTGTATCATATGTACGTGAGCTATGTCCCCGGTATTCCGGCGGACTGGAAACACCCCAGGTATATTCTGCATTACACCTCGTCAAATCTGATTGACTGGAGCTTTGAGAGTAAGCTTAATCTTTCCTCGGAAAAGGTTATTGACGCGTGTGTTTTCAGAATGAAGGACGGAGTTTTCAGAATGTGGTACAAGGACGAGCTGCACGGCTCGCATACATATTACGCCGACAGCTCCGACTTATATAATTGGACCGTAAAGGGCTGCGCGGCAGACGACGTTTCTCACGAGGGTCCGAATGTGTTTGAATTTTGCGGCAAATACTGGCTCATAACGGACTGCTGGCACGGTCTTGACGTATACTCCTCGGACGACCTCACAAATTGGGTCAAGCAGCCGAGCCGTATTCTTGAAAAGGGCGGGACGCGAAAGGATGACGGCGTTATGGCGAACCACGCGGACGTTGCCGTGAGCGGCGGCAGAGCGTATATATTTTATTTCACGCATCCGGACAGAAGAGAAAATATGCTCGAGGACATTACCTTAAATGAGCGCCGCACATCTATACAGGTTGCCGAGCTTGAGGTGAGGGACGGTATTCTTGTATGCGACAGAAACAAGGAAGTTTCGGTTGAGTTAAATTAAAGCAAAAAAGACTGTTGACAGGCTATGCCGTCAACAGTCTTTATTCTTTATTCGTTGTAATTGTTATACAAAATTATCTCGGTAGCGGTGCCGTCCACTATTCTTACAAACGCGTAATTATAGCTGTAATCGTCCGTCAGCTCAACCGTTCCGGTTTTTCTGAACTCGCTCTCGGAAATCGTCGTTTCTATGCTGTTCGTATCGACTATCTCAAAGTCGTATTCCTTGCCGCTCACATCGCAGCTGTAAACTATGGTGTCGCTTTGGAAATCAACCTCAATAGCCTCGTCCTCACTGCCCTCTTTATTTATAAGGGTAAGCGTTGAGCCGCTCTTTTTGCCGATAATGCCGAAAGCGTACTGGTATCTGTCGGAGGACGGCTTTTCACCGTATTTTATATACGACCACTGCGACGCGACCTTTCCGCCGGAGGTAAACAGCTCCTCAAAATTCGTTCCGTAATCCGTGCTGTCTGTCGCAATGTTCTCCGAAGTCGGTCTGAACAGGAAGTCAATTCGGGTTATCGTGTCGCCGGATAAGTTCGCCGTCATACTGACAACATCTCCCGCCTCAAGCACTCCGGCATTTTCACCCACCGCAAAGGAATACGCGTCCGGCGCGGTGGATATTTGAAGGTCGGTTTCAATTCCAACCTTAACCTCCTTGCCTTGATAGAACACCGTAACGGCATAAATTTCCTCATCGTTACTGTTCACGCTCATCTCTACCTCCGTCACAAGCGCGGGCGCGTAAATCGCGTCAAGCGCCTTTTCGTAAATAGAGGGATATTTGGACGACGTTGTTTCGGTCGGCTCGTCCGTCGCCGACGGCGTTTCGGTAGCGGTCGGCTCCTCGGTAGCTGTAGGCTCCTCGGTTGCGGTCGGCTCCTCAGCAGCCGACGCGTTGTCCGCCGTCTCAATATCGATAAATTCATTCGTGTCCACGAAGTAAACTCTCTTCCTCATATTCTCGTACTGCTCGGGTATATCGAGAGCAAACTCGCCGTCCTCCGACTTATACTTATTGCTGTAGCACAAAACTCCGTCATCGTCATAGCAAGACAAAACCGCAATAGTATCGCCCTCGCGCTCGAAAACAAGCGCCGAGCCGTTATCCTCAGCGGTGAGAGTCTGCGCGAATACCGTTGTGCCCGCTATCATAACAGCCGCGAGCAGTGCTGATATAAATTTTCTTTTCATTATACATCTTCCTTTCCCTTTAAATTGGCAACATAAGAGGTTACAAACTGCTTTGCGCATCTCGCGCTGCGTCCTCCGTAATTCATCTGCCATACCACCGACTGCTTTTCTATATCGGCGTTCATCTCAACGCCGTACTTCTTAAGCATCTCGGAAACTATGTTCAGGTACTCCTTTTGGTTCGGAGCGGAGAACACAAGGCTTATTCCGAATCGCTCCGACAGCGACAGCGTTTCCTGGAGCTGGTCGTTTACGTGAATTTCGCCGCCCTCCCTATCCGACCAATTCTCGCGGATAAGATGTCTGCGGTTTGACGTCGCGTATATAAGCACATTTTCGGGATTTGCCTGGAGCTGTCCCTCCATAGCGACCTTTAAATCTCTGTATTCCGTTTCGTGGGACTCAAAGGTAAGGTCGTCCAAAAAAATTATGTACTTATTCGGATTCTGAGCAAGCGTCTTTGACAGATTGGGTATATCCTTTATGCAGTGCTTGGGCATCTCGACAATGCGAAGTCCCTCGTCGCAGAACATATTCAAAAGCGCCTTTACCGACGAGGATTTGCCCGAGCCTCTGTCGCCGAAGAGCAGAACATTGTTTGCCGCCTTGCCGCTTAAAAACGCCTTTGTATTATCAATAAGCGCCTGCTTTTGATACTCTATTCCGACAAGCGAGTCAAATGTGATGGTGTCGGTTTCGGAAACACCCGTAAGAGCTCCGTCATACTTAAACGCGGTATACTTGGCAAGTATTCCGCTGCCGAGTCTTCTGTAATGCTCTATAAGCGAATTAAGCAGCTCCTTGGCGGAACGAGATTCGGTTATAGATTTTATAGACTCCACATATCCGCCGTAAAAACCGATTTTGTTTCCCGACGGCTTATATTTTATTGTAATCGAGAACAGCTTTTTGTATATCTGTTCAATATCCATCAGGGCGATTCTGTAAAGGTCGTCGCCTATGCGCTTATCGGACTGCGCCAAACGCGAAAGTATATTATCGTCATTGGCAAGGCGCGACGCCACATATTCCCTTATGGCGCTGTTTGTAACGCCCTCCGTTTCCGAAAATTCTATTATATTACGCAATACTGCGACATTATCCTTTTCCAAAACTCCTCTGATGCAGTTATCGTCCTCTATTTTATTGAATATGAATAAATCCAAATGTGTCACCTTCCAAAAATCTTTCTTTTAGTATATCATATTTCCCGACGGATTGCAACTTTTGAAAAATATTTAACAAATTTTCTGATTTATATTGATAATTTATGAAAAAATGTTATAATTGAATTTGATAAAATCTTTTAATTTGTGCGTAAATAACAAAAAAGGAGGAAAATATGGAACAGACAAAAATTGCTATAGAGAGCGGAAAAACCTCGCTCGGCATTGAGTTCGGCTCAACGAGAATAAAGGCGGTGCTTGTGGACGACACAAATAAGCCGATTGCCTCAGGCAGCCACGATTGGGAAAACCGTCTTGAAAACGGCATATGGACATACAGCTTGGAGGATATATGGACGGGACTTCAAGACTGCTACGCGGATATGGCGGCGGACGTGAAGAATAAATACGGCGTTACGCTCACGACTATAGGCGCGATAGGTTTCAGCGCTATGATGCACGGCTATATGGCGTTTAACGCCGACGGCGAGCTGCTTGTGCCGTTCCGCACCTGGAGAAACAGCATAACGGGCAAGGCGGCGGCGGAGCTTACGGAGCTGTTTAATTTCAACATTCCCGAACGCTGGAGCATAGCGCATCTTTATCAGGCTGTTTTAAACGGCGAGGAGCACGTCGGAAATATCAAATACCTCACCACACTTGCCGGATATATCCACTGGAAATTGACGGGCGAATTTGTGCTTGGCGTCGGCGAGGCGTCCGGTATGTTCCCCATTGACAGCAAAACAAGAAATTATAATTCGGATATGATTGAAAAATTCAATTCGCTTATCGCTCCGAAAGGTTTTGAATGGAATATTTCCGATATTCTTCCGAAGGTGCTTATCGCGGGCGATAGCGCCGGCACTCTTACGGAGGAGGGCGCAAAGCTGCTCGACCCGTCCGGCAATCTGCAAGCGGGTATTCCCCTTTGTCCGCCGGAGGGCGACGCGGGCACCGGTATGACCGCCACAAACAGCATAACAAAGCGCACCGGAAACGTATCGGCGGGCACGTCGGTATTCGCTATGGTGGTACTGGAAAAACCGCTTGAAAAAGCGTATCCCGAAATCGACATAGTTACAACGCCCGTGGGCGATGACGTGGCAATGGTACACGTAAACAACTGCACATCGGACATCAACGCGTGGGTAAATATTTTCCGCGAATTTGCCGAGGAACTCGGCGTTGAAATAAGCACGCCGAAATTATACGACTTGCTTTATTTCAAGGCGCTTGAGGGCGACGCGGACTGCGGCGGACTTATTTCCTACAACTATTTTTCCGGCGAGAATATAACTCATATGGCGGAGGGACGTCCGTTATTTGTACGCACTCCCGACAGCAAATTCAATCTTGCGAATATGATGAGAACTCATCTTTATTCCGCGCTCGGCACGCTTAAGCTCGGTATGGATATTCTGGCAAAGGAAAATGTGGAAATAGACAAGATGTTCGGTCACGGCGGACTGTTTAAAACAAAGGACGTAGGTCAGAAATTTATGGCGGCGGCTATGAACACGCCCGTATCGCTTATGGAAACGGCAGGCGAGGGCGGCGCGTGGGGCATTGCGCTTTTGGCGTCATATATGCGCGCGAAGGACGACGGCGAAACGCTTACCGATTTCCTTAACAACAAGGTATTTGCAAACGGAGAGGTTTACACTCTCTCGCCCGACGCCGACGACGTAAACGGCTTTAACGAGTTTGCCGAGCGTTACAGCAAGGGTCTGCCGATTGAAAAGGCTGCCGTGGAAAATATGAAATGATTTTAGGAGGGATAATAATATGTTGGAAGAGTTGAAAAAAAGAGTGTATGAGGCGAATATGCAGCTCCCAAAGCATGGGCTTGTCACATTCACATGGGGCAACGTCAGCGAGATTGACCGAGAAATCGGCTATTTCGCAATCAAGCCGTCCGGTGTGGATTACGACAAATTACAGCCGGAGGATATGGTAATTGTGGACCTTAACGGAAACAAAATCGAGGGCAGATATAATCCGTCCTCAGACACGGCAACGCACGTTGAGCTGTACAAAGCATTTCCGAATATCGGCGGCATTGTACATACTCATTCGCCGTGGGCGACAAGCTGGGCGCAGGCGGGACGCGGCATACCCTGCTACGGCACAACACACGCGGACTATATGTACGGAGAAATTCCGTGCGTAAGAAATCTGACAAAGGAGGAAATCGATGAGGCATACGAGAAAAACACCGGCGTGCTGATTGTGGACTTCTTCAAGGATAAGGACTACGAGGCTATGCCCGCTGTTCTCTGCAAAAATCACGGACCCTTTACCTGGGGCAAGGACGGTATGGACGCCGTTCACAATGCGGTGGTTCTCGAGGAGGTCGCAAAAATGGCGGCTCGCACGGAAACAATCAATCCCGATGTAAAGGAGGCTCCGCAGGAGCTCAAGGATAAGCACTATTACAGAAAACACGGCGCAAACGCATATTACGGACAAGGAAAATAATTGAGTAAATAATTAATGGGAGGATTAACGCGAAAAATAATCTGCGCATCTCACCATTATTCGAGACTCGGAGTATATTTATACGCCGTCGTCTCTCATAACGGCAATCTGCTTGTTTCTTTTTCGCGTTATAATTTATGCCGCCGTTGGCGGCGGAACGGAGGATTAAAATGGTTGGTTCAATTTACAAAAGAACATTAAACATTATGGCAAAGCTGCCGTTCAAAATATGGGGACTTTCACTTTTGAGCGGACTTCTATCGATACTTATACTTATATTCGGCGTGCTGCCGATAGTAACAATACCCGTCATCGCGGCTCTTAATGCCGGAATGTACTCGGTATATCTTGCCGGCTACAACGAACAGGAGGTTTCGTCAAATCAGCTTTTAAGCGGCTTTAAGGATTTCAAGCACGTAGCGGGCGGAATGTGCTGGAGAAAGCTGTGGATTGTGCTGTGGTGCCTTATTCCCATCGCGGGACCGTTTATAGCTGTTTACAAAAGTATGGCATACGCGTTCACGCCGTATATCCTCAACGAGGAAAAGAGCGTCGGCGCGCTTGACGCTCTCAAAAAATCAATGCGGGACACAAAGGGTTATAAGCTGAATTTGTTCATAGCCGTTATAGTCCCGTCTATAGCGTACTTCATTGCAGAGTTTATACTCGCACTTCTCGCTATGATTCCGTATGTCGGAGTGGTATTCGGAATAATCAGCTCCCTGCTGGCGCTGATTTACGGATTGTTCGCGCCTATGTTCCTGGGACTTGTACGCGCGGGCTTTTACGAATACGCGAGAAAACCCGTGTTCGCGTCCAAGCCGCAGATTGATGAAAATTCGGGCGAGCCTGTAAAATGCCCCGTATGCGAAACAGAAAACGCTCCGGGCACAATGTTCTGCACCAAATGCGGCTCTAAAATTGATTAATTACGGCAAAAATAAACGCAGACAAAACCGCAAAGGTTTTGTCTGCACGGCTTAAGCGGTGTTCCAAGGAACACCGCTTTTTTCGTTGTTGACTGTTTGCCGACAGCTTATTTGCATTCATTCATCGCGCACAATATAATTTTAGCATTCTCCTCATATACATCATCGAGCATACTCATAGGCAGCGGGTTTGTTCCCTGCCCAATTTCCACGGTAAATCCCTCTCTGCCGAATTCCTTTATAAACCAGTCCTTGCACCCGCCGAACGCGGCGCTGCCCTCGGGAACGCGCACGGCATAACCGCTTTCCTCCGCCATTTTTCTCGCAATCTCAATCGACCGTTCACCGGTCATACCGTCAAAATCATAATATATTTCCTTGCCTTGACTATGAAACGCAAGCAGCATATCAAAGCTCTCGGCGCGTATAAAATTCACAAGCGCCCTCGTTTCGGGCTCGGATTCAACATATTCTCCGCTGTATTTTGACGGCGACGGTCTTTCCGCCACCATACGCCAGTCCGCGTCGAAATTATGGTTTATGTCAACGCCTCTCGCGTTCGCCTGCCATACCTGATTAAAGCTGTGTATTCCGACCACGCTTATAAGATGCCTATGAAATTCGTTGGTTATATCCAAACCGTTCACGGCAATATCCACTCCGTCGGGATTTACCATGGGAACCGTATACAAGGTGACAGAGTTATACAAATTTTTTATGTCATAGCCGAAATACTCCGTTTCCGTCATAAGTCTTGCGGCGTAATTTGAAAGAAATTTCATCAAGAACGCCGTCGTGAGATATTCAAGTCCGTGATACGCACCGCCCAAAAAAAGTTTCTTCTTTCCCGCACCGATTTTGAGACACGGAATATCCTTTTCCATAACGCTTTTTCCTATTGAAAAGCCTTTAATTATATTGTAATTATCCGTAAGCAGCTTTATATCCTTTTGCAGCTTTGAATAATCGTAACACATTATTTCTATCCCTCCTTCCAAAATCCGTCTGTATATTAGATTATGAAACGGAGGACAGCTTTATGACACAACAGAATAAGGGACACTAAAACATTTTAGTGTCCCTTATATTTAGTGTCCCTTATTTTTACATTCATCACAGTAGCCGTATATTTCAAGCTTATGCCCTGTTACGGTGAAGTTATCTATATGCGGAGCATTAACAGGACATATATCCACATATTTCATACTCTTGCAGCCTAAGCATATCGCGTAATGGCGGTGACCGCCGCTTGTAAGCTCATAATAAAATTTATCGCTGTCCTGTATGGTGTTTTTCCTTACTATTCCCTTTTCGCAAAGCCTTTCGACTATTCTGTAAACCGTGGAGAGCGACATTCCGTCTACGCTTTCATATATGTTTTCCGCCGTCATAGGAGCCTTGGCGCATAGGAGCGATTCCATAACGCTTATACGCTGTTTTGTGCATTTAAGTCCCGCGTCATAAAGAATTTTGTTAATCTCCATTCCCCGTCACCTTCTTCTTTTACGTGTGAGAATCATCACGCAAATCAAAAATATCACGCCCAAAAGCACAATGGTTCCGCCGGGACGCAAGTCCATATAATATGATATGAACAGTCCCGCCACGGTGAATATTTCCGCAAAGCCTATCGACAGCCACACCGTCTGCTTATAGCTTTTCGCCACCATCATAGCCGCCGCCACGGGTATTACCAACAGCGACGAAATCATAAGCGCGCCGACTATTCTCGATGCCACAGAAACCGTAACCGCCGTGAGCAGCATAATCACCGTGTTTATTCCGTTTACCGGCACTCCGGAAAGCCTTGCCGCCTCCTCGTCAAAGGTGACGAAAAACAATTCCTTATAAAGCAGCGCCGACACGATTATAACCGCAATGCCAAGACCTATTGTAAGGTACATTTCAAAATCCGATATTGCCACAATGGAGCCGAAAAGAAAGCTGTTTAAATTGCTTGAGCCGCTTGTTATGAACCCCGACAGCACCGCCGTAAGTCCTATTCCCGCCGACATCACAACCACAGTCGCAATCTCGGAATATTTCCCGAACGCCTTTCTCAGCGCCTCAATGCCAAGCACCGCGAACACGGAAAACAGCACCGCGCCGAGAATGGGATTTATTCCCATCACAAGTCCGAAAGCAATTCCCGCAAGCGCGCTGTGCGACGCGGCATCGCCGATAGCGGAAAGCCGCTTTAACACTATGGACGTGCCTATGCACGGAGCAATCACCGCTATTATTACCGCGACAAAAAAGGCGCGGCGCATAAATTCATATTGAAAAATCTCAGGCATGATGATGCGTCCTCCTTCCCGCGAATATATCGTTTATCTGCTCCATTGTAAGATTATTCCTGCTGACAAATTCGCCGTTGCCATGCTCGCAAAAGATAAGCAGTTTTCCCGATACCTTGACAAGCTCCGGCGTATCGTGATTGGTCATTATGATAGTCATACCCTGATTGTTTAAATCGGTGATTATATCCATTATCTGCCTTACGGATTTCGCGTCAACGCCCACTGTCGGCTCGTCCATAAGCAGCAGCTCCGGCTCGGAGATGAGAGCGCGCGCTATAAAAATCCTCTGTTGCTGTCCGCCCGACAGCTTGCCTATAAGCTTATTCTCAAAGCCGGACATTCCAACCTTGTCAAGCACTATACGGAGCTTTTCATAATCCTCCCTTGTATAGCGTCTGAAAAGTCCCTTTCGACTGTAAAGGTTCGCCATTACAACCTCCTTTACGGTCGCCGGAAAGTCACTGTTAAAGGAATTTGCCTTTTGCGAAACATAACCAATCTTATAATTGTCCTTGAATCTTGACAAATCCTGTCCGAACAGTGTTATTTTTCCCTGAGAATACGGGAGTATTTTTAATATTATTTTTATAAGTGTGCTTTTGCCCGCGCCGTTCGCGCCGATTATTCCGAGAAAATCTCCCTTATGTAAGGTGAAATTCACGTCGCGCAGCACAGACGCGTCCGAATAGTTAAAATACAAATTTTCAATCCTTAAAATTTCCTGCTCCATTAAATCCCCTTCTTTAGCTGTTCAAGGTTCTCTCTCATAATAGTGACGTAATCGCGCCCCTCGCCGTCACCCTCAAAGGTGTAAAGCGGAAGAGCCTCTATCCCCGCCTCCGCGGCAACGGCATTCGCCGTTTTATCGCCATCAAGAGGGTCGTAGAAAATGCACTTGGCGCCCTCGGCTTTTATCTCGTCTACAATTTTCGCCATTTGTGCGGGTGACGGGTCGCTGTCGCCGGAAATGCCCTCCAGCGCGGTCTGCTCCATACCGAACTCATCACACAAATAGCTGTACGCGCCGTGGGTTACGAACAAACGCTTTCCGTTAAGTCCGGCGTTTTCATACTCCGTCTTAATTGCGTCTATCTGCGCGATATAATCGTCGGTTCTTTGGCTGTAATTATCCGCGTTTTCACTGTCAGCCTCCGAAAGCGCGGCGCATATAAGCTGTAATTGCTGCTTTGCATTTTCAAGATTCAGCCAAACGTGCGGATCGGCGTCCGTAACCTCGACCGCGTCCGACGCGCATACCACCGTTACGGTTTCGGGAAGAGTATCCGCAATGTCCTCCGCCCAATGCTCCATACCCGCGCCGTTGTAAATGAATATATCCGCGTCGGAGAGCTTTGCCATATCCGAGGCGGTCGGCTCAAAATCGTGCGGCTCTGTTCCCGACGGAACTATGTTGTAAAGCTCAATATCACCGCCGCCGACCGTGAGAGCAAAATCATTCATAGCGTAAAATGAGGTGTAAACCACCGGCTTGCCGCTCTCCGCCACCTCCGTTCCGCAGGAAGTGAGCAGCATTAGCGCTGTTATTATGGGTATAATTTTTTTCATATTTGTTTTTCCTTTCATTGTTGTAAATTGTGGTTTTGATGCGTATGGAAACGACAACTCGTAAGCGACTGAGGGATTCCTCTCTGCACTTCGTAGAGGACGCCCATTGGGCGCCCGCGGGCGGGCAATGCCCGCCCCTACAATTCTGCCGCAAATTTAACTTTTTCGTAGGGGTCGGCGCCTCGACGACCCGTTTCGTAGGGGCGACCCTTGTGGTCGCGCGAATCCCTCATCCGTCATTTGCTTCGCAAATGCCACCTTCCCCCAAGGGAAGGCTAACCATATTTGCCGCAGTCACTAAGCCTTCCCCTTAGGGGAAGGTGTCAGCCCATCGATTTGTAAAGCAAATCGATGGGCTGACGGATGAGGGTGATTTTCAAGGCAAAGCCTTGAAAATCTTTCGCAAAGCGTTTCTCACCTAAACTAAAATTCCATTCTGTGTGTACCGCCCCGAGCGTAAAGCGGGCAAGATGCGGAAAATTAACAAGCCGTCAATTCCTACTTTGCGTCATACCAGCTATGCCCCACCGACATATCCACCTTAAGCGGAACGCTTAAATCCATTGCGCCCTGCATTTCCTCGGCGAGTATTTTTTTCACGGCATCGACTTCATTCTCCGCCGCCTCTACAATCAGCTCGTCATGCACCTGCAAAATCAGGCGCGACTTCAATCCCTCACTGATAAGCCTTTGATCCACTCTTACCATCGCGAGCTTTATAATATCCGCCGCCGTTCCCTGTATCGGCGTGTTGAGCGCGACGCGCTCGCCGAACTGGCGCATATTGAAACTCGGCGACTTTAATTCGGGAATATATCGTATTCGGTTCATCAAAGTCTTTACATATCCGTCCCGTTTTGCCTTTTCCTTTATATCCTCCATATATCGGCGCACACCGTGATACTTTTCGAGATAGCTGTCTATATATGCCCGCGCCTCCTTTACGGATATATGCAAATCCTGCGCGAGCGAGAACTCACCTATTCCGTAAACTATGCCGAAATTAACCGCCTTCGCGCTCGAGCGCTGCTCCTTTGTCACCTCGTCAAGCGGTATTCCCAGCACCTGCGACGCCGTAACGGAGTGAATATCCTCGTTATTTTTAAACGCGTTTATCATAGTTTCGTCGTTTGCTATATGCGCCAAAACTCTAAGCTCAATCTGTGAATAGTCGGCGTCCACAAGCACATATCCGTCCTGCGCCACGAACATTTTCCGTATTTCACGTCCCAGCTCCGTGCGTGTCGGAATATTCTGCAAATTCGGCTCGGTGGACGATAATCTTCCCGTCACCGTTACGGTCTGCGTAAACACCGAATGTATGCGGTGCGTTTCGCGATTTACCACCGCCGCGAGTCCGTCGCAATAGGTGCTTTTCAGCTTTGTAAACTGCCTATACTCCATAATTAAATTTATTATCGGGTGCTTATCCATCAGCTTTTCAAGCACGTCCGCATTGGTCGCGTAGCCTTTTCTTGTTTTCTTCGCGGGCTTTAACCCGAGCTTTTCAAACAAAATTATGCCAAGCTGTTTGGGTGAATTTATATTAAACTTTTCGTCCGCAAGGATATATATTTCCTTTGTCAGCGTGTCTATTTTTTCGCCGAGCTTTTCGGAAAACGCCTTGAGCTGCTCATCATCGACAAGAAATCCGTTTATCTCAAGATGCGCGAGTACCGTGACAAGCGACAGCTCCACCTCGCGGTACAGCATTTCCTGTCCGTTTTCCTTTATTTTTTCACCTATTTTTTCATTCAACTTTCCGAGCGCGAAAGCGCATTTGGCAAGGTATTCGTCATTGTTGCTCTCGTCCTCCTCCAAAAGCGACAGCTGCTTAGCCTCCGGCTTTTCAATCTCAGCGCCGAAATATTCCTCCGCCAGCTTTTCAATCGTGTATTCGCTCCTTGCGGGGTCTACAAGATATGCGGCAATCGCGGTATCGTCACATATATTTTTTATATCGATTCTGCCGTTCAGCTTGACAATCGTTTCCTTTGCGTCAAACAGGATTTTCGGTATATCCGCGTTTTCAAGTATTTGCTTTGCCGCGTCCGCCGCGTTATCTCCGCTCACTACAGCCGCGCGTTTTTCGCCGCCTATGGCAACCGCGCTTATATTATCGCCGTCAAAATCAAGCACAATCGGCAGGCTTTTATCCTTTGAATACAGCGCGGTTATATCGGTTTCATACTTAAAGCCGTCAAAAATATCCTCCGCCGCGCGCTCCGCGCCCTCCGCTGACAAATCAAGTTTCTTTATTATGCTGTTAAGTTCCAACCGCTTTAAAATATCATACAGTCCCGCGCTTGAGGAAAAGCCGTTAAACACGCAGTCCTCCGCGGAAAAGTCAATCGGGGTGTTTACATCAATCGTAGCAAGCTCCTTAGACATAAACGCCATATCCTTGCCATCCTTCAGCTTTTGGAGCATCGCGCCCTTTAAACCAATATCGTCAATATTCTCATAAATATACTCAATGCTGTGATACTTTTCAATAAGGCTCATCGCAGTCTTTTCGCCTATGCCCTTGACGCCCGGGATATTATCCGACGGGTCGCCCATAAGCGCCTTTATGTCTATAAATTCCGACGGCGTGACGCGGTAACGCTCCTTTACCGCGTTATCGTCATATACTATGGTTTCATTATATCCCGACTTTGTAACGGTCAATATAACCCTTGTTTTATCGCTTGCAAGCTGCAAATCGTCCTTATCGCCGGTGGCGATAAAGCAGCTTATTTCCTGCTCCGAGCAAATACGCGCGACTGTTCCTATAATGTCGTCCGCCTCATAACCCTCCTTTTCAAGGATTGTTATATTCATCGCGCGCAGAACCTCCTTGGCTATCGGCATCTGCGCGGCAAGTCCCTCCGGCATCGGCTTGCGCTGCGCCTTATATCCCTCATACTGCTTATGGCGAAAGGTCGGCGCCTTAACGTCAAACGCGGCGCAGATATAATCAGGCTCCTGCTCCTTTATAAGCTTTAGCAGGATATTCAAAAAGCCGTATATCGCGTTCGTCGGAGTGCCGTCCTTTGTTGAGAGGTAGCGCACTCCGTAAAACGCGCGGTTTAATATACTGTTTGAGTCGATTATGAGTAGCTTTTTCATTCGGTTTTCCCTTTCTTTGATAAATACAAAAATATCGCGCAAGACCCCTCAGTCACTTCGTGACAGCTCCCCTATTAGGGGAGCCAGCCTTACTCCATTTATCTTTCACATTTTAATTGCAAATAATTCGCATTTATAAATATTCTATTCCTATTACACCGGTTTGTCAATACCTGTTCACAATTTGTTCATAAAATCAACGATTTCTATTTACATTTAATTCATACCAGTGTCAAAAGTGTATTGTATGATATAGCCATAGTCAAGGAAGAGATATACTGAGTATGAATTTTAATGATTTTGCTAATAATGGATAATAAGGAGGATGATGATCATGAAAAAGTACCCGTATACAGAGTCTACAGACTTAGTTGTTTATAATGCGAAACCGAAGAAAGAAAAGAAACAGAGAGTATGGCTTACGGCGATATGCTCGGCATTGGCGGCAAGCATATTTACAGCGGGAGTTTTCGGAACGGGAATGTATTTCACATTAAAGAATACAGACTCCGTGCAAACGCAGTCAACAATAGCAAGCGCGGTAACCACCGAAAGCGATTCATCATCAAGCAGCAGCGCTGAGCTTACCACATATAAAAACGGAAAGAAAGTTCTTACAATTCCCGAAATCGCGGCGCAAGTCGGTCCGAGCGTTGTAGGTGTTATAAATAAAACAACGGTATCCACGCAAAAATATTACGACCCGTTTTCGGGCAGATATTACTACAGCTCCGATTCGGAGGACACCGAAACGGTTGAGCAGGGCAGCGGCTCCGGAATAATATTCCAGGAGGACGGATATATAGTAACCAACCAGCACGTTATCGACGGCGCGGACGAAGTATCGGTAATTCTTAACACCGGCGAGGAGTTTACCGCGACGATTGTAGGTCAGGATACAAAAACAGACCTTGCGGTTTTGAAAATAGACCCGGGCACAACGGAGCTTACGGCGGCGACTCTCGGCGATTCAACAACGGTTGAGGTCGGTGAGCTGGCAGTTGCGATAGGCAACCCGATGGGTCAGGAATTTTCCGGCTCTGTTACATCGGGCATCATAAGCGCGGTAAACAGAACTATGACAATAGATAACAGAACATATAACCTTTTGCAGACAGACGCGGCGATTAACTCCGGTAATTCGGGCGGAGCTTTGATAAACCAATACGGCGAGGTTATCGGCATTAACTCGGTTAAGCTGTCAACCACGGGCGTAGAGGGTATGGGATTCGCAATCGCCATATCGGAGGCAAAGCCCATAATCGAGGAGCTTATGACATCGGGATATGTTACGGGCAGACCGTTTGTCGGAATAAGTGTTAAGGAAACAAGCTACGGACTCTTCATCGCGGGCGTTACCGAAGGCAGCGGCGCCGATGAGGCAGGTCTTAAAGCATACGATATGATACTTGAAGTGGACGGTCAGAAGGTTTCTTCTACGGACGAAATCAATGAAATTCGTGACTCCAAGCAGGTGGGCGATTATCTGACCTTCAAAATCCTCAGAGACGGCGAAACAATGGAAATACAGGTTCGCCTTACGGAAAGCTCCGGGGAATGACAAAGCTATACAGTTTTAATTGATAGGCTGCCTTAACCGGCAGTCGATACCATCCTTTTTTTCATATGCCCTTGCCTTCCCCAAAGGCAAGGGTCCCCCCAAAAGATCCAAATATCTCGGATATTTGTTTCTATATAGTATTACATCTTTTTAAGGTGTGATAACTCCCCCACAAAAAAAACATTTACTCCCCCAATGTATTTGTTTTAAGCACCGTCCGAAAGGCGGTGTTTTTTTTTTGCAAAAAAAATCTGCCGAAATCTTCGGCAGACTCAAAAATTTGTCGGCAGACGCTTTACAGCTTGATTAAAACATCTTCAAGAGAGCGTTTCGGCACGTTTATTACTCCGTTTTCGTCCTCATAATATTTCACGCCGTTTTTCATCTCAACCATACGGCTTTCCTGCGCGCCGTAGCCGACAGCCATAAGATATACAACGTCAAGCTTATCGTCAAGGGCGAGCAGCTTTTTTATGCCGTCGCGCTGCAGCGCTCCGAGCCAACAGGTGCTAAGTCCCATTTCAACCGCCTCAAGCATCATCGTGGTGACAGCCGCGCCTGCCTCAACCTCAAAGCCGCCGTTCGGCTTTATATCCCTGTCGCCCAAGACCGCTACATATGCGGCGGGTCTTTCGTTTTCCTTCGGCGCGCCGTCCGCAAGATAACCCGCCCATTTTGTAAGCGGATATATCCTTGAAAGCGTTTCCTCATCGGTTATAATAGCAAATTTAAGCGGCTGCGTATTGGCTCCGTAAGCCGCCACCCTCGCGCAGTCAACCAATTTTTCAAGATCCTTTTCGTCAACCTTTTTTTGCTCGAATTTCCTTATCGTTCGTCTTGACATTATCGCGTCATATACATTCATAATTTTTACCTCCGTTTTTTATTTTATTCTATTTTATCACATTTTTTCACCTTTTTCAATTTTGTATTCCGGATTTGCTTTACATAACGCGAAAAATTTTATATAATAAGAAATAGAATTTTAAAAAGGAGTGATTTTTATGTCCGCGCCGCTGTATGAGCGTCTTAAAGGCTATGCCGACAAAAACAGAATATCATTCGCGATGCCCGGGCATAAAAACGGGCGCGGTCTTAATAAAAGCCTGCTCTCTCTTGACGTGACGGAGCTTGGCGCCACGGAAAATCTGCATCACGGCGGAAGATACGTAAACGAGGCTCAACACCTGCTTTCGCGCCTTTACGGCAGCGATAAAAGCTATATCCTTACCGGCGGTTCAACCGCCGCGATTCAGGCTATGATATGCGGCGCGGTAAAAACGGGCGGCACGCTGCTTGCCGCCGCCGACTGCCATATGAGCGTTATAAACACCTGCGCTCTCCTCGGGATTAATATAAGATTTTTCCCGAAAAGCACCGACCCCGTTTTCTGCGTTCCCGCCCGTACCGACACAATAAAAGAATATATAACGGACACCGCGGACGCGGTTATCATAACATCGCCCAATTACTACGGAATATGCTCCGACATAAAGCGCATTGCCGAGGAATGTCACGAGAAAAACATTCCGCTGATTGTTGACGAGGCGCACGGCGCGCACTTTGCCGCGGACAGCCGTTTTCCGGTCACGGCTGTAAAATATGCGGACGCGGTATGCCAAAGCGCTCACAAAACCTTAAACGCGATGAACGGCGCGGCGTATCTGCACGTAAACGGCTCTCTCATAAACAGAAACAGGCTTGAAAAGGCTTTGTATATGTTCCAATCCTCAAGTCCGTCCTACGTTATAGCGTCCTCGGCGGATATTGCCAGAGATGAGCTGACCGGCGAAAACAAATGGAGCGAAACGTATAATTTATGCCGCAGTTTCAGAGAAAAAATCGCCGTAACGGGAATTAAGGTCCTTGAAAACGATGATATGACAAGGCTTGTGTTTAATTTTTCCGACTTCGACATCACGGGCTTTAAAGTTGACGAATATCTTTCGGAGCGCGGCATAGACATAGAGGCGGCGGACTTATTCAATATAGTTTTAATCGTCACGCCGTCAAACACTGCTGAGGATTTGAACGCGCTTTTTGGTGCGCTGAATGAGATAACATCAAGCGCGGGCAAGCGGAAAAGCGCGGCTCCGATTACGCCGCCGCCCGCTTGTGCGAAGGCGCTGTCGCCTCAAGCGGCATTTTATTCAGATTGGCGCGAAGTCGAGCTGAAAAACGCGGCGGGATTTGTTTCGTGCGCGAATGTCGTTCCCTACCCTCCCGGTATACCCGTCATACATATGGGCGAGGTAATCGGCGGCGAACAGATTGAATACATAGAAACGCTCTCGGCGGCGGGAGCGGAAATTACCGGAATTACAGACGGAAAAATCACCGTATCGGAGTTAAGCAATGAGTGAAATAATAACAATTACAGGAACAGTTGAAGAAATAATATATTCCAATCCGGACAACGGCTATACCGTATGCGGCATTGACAGCGCCGAGGAGGGGCTTTTTACCGCGACGGGCTATATGCCGTTCATTTCGGAGGGCGAAAGCATCGCTATTTCAGGAAATTGGACTACCCACCCGGACTACGGCGAGCAATTCAAGGCGGAATATTACGAAACCGTTATGCCCTCCGACGAGGAGTCCATAATAAAATATCTCGGCTCGGGAATAGTGCAGGGCATACGCGAGGCGACAGCTAAAAAGCTGGTCGAGCATTTCGGCTGCGACGTGCTTAATATTATGCTCACCGAACCCGAAAAGCTTTCGCAGATAAAGGGCATAAGCAAGGAAAAGGCTAAAAAAATCGGCGAATCCTTCCGCGAGCTGCAATCTATGCAAAGCATCGTTATGTTCTTGCAGCAATACAATGTGTCGGCAAATATGGCTGTCAAAATTCACAACGTACTCGGCGGTAATTCGGTTGATTTGATAAAGAAAAATCCATATATACTGTCAGATATGGTGGACGGAATTTCCTTTAAAACCGCCGACACAATCGCCTTTAATATGGGACTTCCCAAAAACAGCATACTGCGAATATGCGCCGGAATAAAGTACATTTTGCATACCGCCGCGTATACAAACGGGCACGTATATTTGCCGAAATCACTTTTAATCGAGCATGCGGTATACACTCTTAAGGTGGAGGAAAACGAGGTAGAGGCGGCGATTTCCGAGCTTATAGGCTCAAAGGCTGTTTTCATAGCCGAGGCGGAAAACACGGAGGTGTGTTACCTTTACGAGTATTACGAGGCGGAATATTACATTGCGCGCAGACTTATAGCTATGGCGCAGAATACGCAAAAGTTTACAATGACCGAGGACGAGGCTGAAAAAGCCATTGACGCCCTTGAGGAAAATACGAATTTATATCTCGCGCCTATGCAGCGAAACGCGGTTGTAACCGCGCTTTCCGCCGGCTGTATGATACTCACGGGCGGTCCGGGCACCGGAAAAACCACCACGATAAACACGATAATAAAGCTGCTGGAGGATTTAAAGCTGTCAATCGCGCTTGCCGCTCCCACGGGACGCGCCGCAAAGCGAATGAGCCAGGTTACCGGCTATGAGGCAAAAACCATACACCGTCTTTTGGGCACGCAGCGCTCCGCCGAGGGGTACAATGTTTTTACTCACGATGAGGAAAATCCGCTGACCGCCGACGTTATTATTCTCGACGAGGTAAGTATGATTGATATATCTCTTATGTCGTCGTTCCTCAAAGCCGTGAAACACGGCGCGAAGGTTATATTGTCGGGCGACTCCGACCAGTTGCCGTCGGCGGGTCCGGGAAATATACTTCACGACATAATCGAAAGCAAAACCGTACCGGTTATACAGCTCAATAAAATTTTCAGACAGGCGGAGGAAAGCCTGATAATCGTAAACGCGCATAAAATCAACCGCGGCGAGCTGCCGGATTTATCGGCAAAGTCAAGCGATTTCTTCTTCCTGAAACGCAAAACGCCGCAGGAGAGCGCGTTTACCGTTATGGATTTATTCAAAAACCGTCTGCCGAAAAGCTACGGCGTAAATCCCATATCCTCGATACAGGTATTGTCTCCCACAAAAAAGGGCGTGGCGGGTACTGTCGCGCTTAACAAGCTGCTGCAATCGCACATCAATCCGTATGACGAAAGGCGTCCGCAGCACGTCTACGGCAACACGACCTTCCGCGTCGGCGATAAGGTGATGCAGACCAGAAACAACTATGATATGATGTATTCCCGCGAGAACGGAGAGGACGGCACGGGCATTTTTAACGGCGATATGGGAATTATAGAAAGCATCTCCGTCCGCGACAAGTGTATGAATATAATATTCGATGAGGATAAGCTTGTCGAGTACCCGTTTACAAATCTTGACGAGCTTGACCTTGCCTACGCGATAACGGTGCACAAGAGCCAGGGCAGCGAGTTTCCCATTGTGGTAATGCCGGTATGCTCATTCTCGCCGATGCTGATGAGCCGCAACCTCTTTTACACCGCGGTAACCCGCGCGCGAGATATGGTTGTGCTTGTAGGCAGCGAAAAAACCGTGCAAAATATGACCTTTAACAATCAATTTCATCAGCGGTTCACAGGGCTTTGCGAAAAGCTGATTGCCGTAAAGGAATTTACGGAATTGAAAGATGAAAAATAAAAGGCTGTCGGCAGGTATATCAGAGATATACCTGCCGACAGCTCGATTTTTTTCTGCTTAACTTAAAAGTCAACTTCAGTACCGTAGTATGTACATACAAACAGCTTTTCCATCTGCTCGGGTGTTATACTTCTCGGGTTTGAGCCGGTGCAGGCGTCGCCTACGGCAAGCTCCGCAATATTTGCAACCTTTTCCTTGAATTCGTCCTCGTTTACGCCAAATTCCTTAAGCGTTTTGGGAATATTCATAGCTCTGTTGAATTCCTCAATCTTTTCGATAAGCGCGTTGACCTGAGCCTTCTCCGATGTGCCGCCCAGACCTACTCTTCTTGCGATGTCTGCATATCTTCTCATAGCCTCCGGCTCGTGAGCGTTATATTTGATAACATACGGAAGATAAATAGCGTTCGCGCAGCCGTGCGGAATATGTCCGGTTGAGAACGCCGCGCCCGTCTTATGCGCCATTGAGTGAACTATACCCAAAAGCGCGTTTGAAAATGCCTGTCCTGCAAGGCACTGCGCGTAGTGCATCTGCTCTCTCGCGTCCATATCTCCGAGATATGACTGCGGCAGATAATCAAATACCATCTCTATAGCCTTTATCGCAAGCGGGTCGGTGAACGGCGAATTAAGCGTCGATACATACGCCTCTATGGCGTGCGTCAAAGCGTCCATACCGGTGTATGCAACCTGCTTTACCGGAAGTGTAGACACAAGCTCCGGATCTACTATGGCAATATCCGGCGTAATCTCAAAGTCCGCAAGCGGATACTTAATTCCCTTGGCATAGTCCGTTATAACCGAAAACGCTGTCACCTCCGTCGCGGTACCCGATGTTGACGGAATGGCGCAGAAATGAGCCTTTTGGCGAAGTTTCGGGAAATTGAACGGAACGCAAAGCGCCTCAAAGGTTGTGTCGGGATATTCATAGAACGCCCACATAGCCTTTGCCGCGTCAATCGGCGAGCCGCCGCCTATAGCCACAATCCAATCCGGCTCAAACTCCGTCATAGCGGACGCGCCCTTCATTACCGTTTCAACCGACGGGTCCGGCTCTACGCCCTCAAACAGCTTAACCTCCATACCCGCCTCTTTCAAGTATCCTTCAACCTTGTCCAGGAATCCGCCTCGGCGCATCGAGCTGCCTCCCGTTACAACGATTGCTTTCTTTCCCTCAAGATTTTTCAGGTTCTCCAAAGAACCCTTTCCGTAATACAAATCTCTCGGCAACGTAAATCTTCCCATTATAATGACCTCCTAAAAATGATAAAATAGTTGTTAAATTATTATCAATCTAACAACTATATTATACCACTTCTTATTATCGATTTCAATATATCGGAGCATTATTTATATTTTTTTTACATATTGTTTAAATATTGAAAAACCTTGTCGCTATGTTAAAATAAATCAGAATTGACGCCGCGTCCACTATCGTTGTTATAAGCGGCGTCGCCATAACGGCAGGGTCAAGCCTGCATTTTTTGGCGAGCATCGGGAGCGAGCAGCCTATGAACTGCGCTATTATAACTATAAATACAATGGACAGGCTCACCACCAACGAAACCAGCAAATCCCTGTTCATTATCCATATTCTTATTCCGTTTATCACGGCAAGCGTCACGCTTAGGATAAGCGAAACTCTCAGCTCCGTAAACACCACCTTGAAAAAGTCCTTGAGCTTTATTTCGTCAACGGACAAGCCGCGTATTATCATTGTGGAGCTTTGAGAGCCGCAGTTGCCGCCGGTGCTCATCAGCATAGGTATAAACGAAACAAGCAAGGGCACCGCCGAGCAAGCCTCCTCATACTTTGTCAGTATTCCGCCGGTTATCGCGGCGGAAAGCATAAGTATCAAAAGCCACAGTATTCTGTTCTTCGCGTGCTTGAAATCGGACGTTTTGAAATATGACTCCTCCGTGGGACTGATAGCCGCCATACGCTCTATATCCTCTGTAGCCTCGTCCTGCATTACGTCGATGGCGTCATCAAAGGTTACGATTCCCACAAGGCGTCCCTCGTCGTCCACCACGGGCATAGTTACAAAGTCATACTTGTTCATATCCTTTGCAACGTCCTCTTTATCATAATGCGTATGGACGCAGATAATGGTTTTGTCCATAATATCGCATATCTTTTCGTCCTTACCGGCAAGGAGAAGATTTTTTACGGATAAATATCCCAAAAGCTTTCTGTTGTCGTCCGTCACATAGCAGGTGTAAATTGTTTCAGCCTCGTTTATGCCGCGGCGTATACGCTTTATAGCGTCGCTGACGGTCATCTTGGGACGCAGACTGATATAGTCCGTGGTCATAAGAGAGCCGGCGCTGTCCTCGGGATATTTCAGGATTTCGTTTATAATATTGCGCATTTGCGGGTCGGTGTTTTTCAAGATACGCTTAACCACATTGGCGGGCATTTCCTCCACAATATCCGCGGCGTCGTCAACATACAGCTCGTCAAAGACCTCTTTAATCTCGTTATCGGAAAAGCCGCGTATCAAAAGCTCCTGCTCGTCCGTATCCATAAGCGCGAATGTGTCCGCAGCCAAATCCTTGGGCAAAATCCTAAACAGGAGCGGCAGGCTCTCCTCCGGCATCTCCGAAAACATCGCCGCTATATCCGCCTCGTTCATTGTTGACAGCACATCGCGGAGCGATGAATATTTCTTTTTTTCAAGCAAGGTTTCTATAGTATTTGTAAACGACGCAATCATATTCATCACTCCCATAAAATTATCTATATATAGTATACATCTTTTTTTGCCATGTGTCAATTTATTAATCCTCCGTTTTGTGTAAACAATATTTAAGAAAAATTTTTATTAAATTTTTTCTTTAATTAGTATTGACATTCACATTGTTTTTGTGTATAATAGAAAAGCAGTCAAATTTAAATATGGCCCGGTAGTTCAGTTGGT
>MSHM01000023.1:119678-128844 GCA_001941225.1 Oscillospiraceae bacterium Zagget12 | reverse complement strand
AGTTCGAGCCTCATCCGGGTCGCCAAAAAAAGCAAACTATTTGGGTTTGCTTTTTTATTTTTTTATTTTCAATAAAAAAACTCCGGACAAGCGAAGTCCGGAGTATAAAGCCTTACAGCTCAACTATTGTTTCCACCTCAAGCAGCACGTCTTTGGGAAGTCTTGCAACCTCCACGCACGAGCGCGCCGGATAAGGCTCCGTGAAAAATTCGGCGTATATTTCGTTAATCTTTCCGAAATCGTCCATATTCTTTATAAACACGGTTGTTTTTACAACATTATCTATGCTGCCGCCCGCCGCCTCAATCAGGTTCTTTACATTCGTAAGCGCCTGCTTTGCCTGAGCCTCAACCCCCTCTGGGATTTCACCGTTTTCGGGATTAATCGGAATTTGTCCCGATGTAAACAGCAGATTTCCTACCGTTATAGCCTGCGAATAGGGTCCTATCGCCGCGGGAGCGTTGTTTGTTTTTGTTTCTTTCATTTGTACCAATTCCTTTCTTTATATATAACCGCCGCCCTCTTTTGGGGAAACGGTATTTTACAGTAAGAGCAAATGTCCGATGACAGTGAAAAATACGAAATATCCCAGTATCATCGCGTAGAGCACCTTGCTTGCCGGCTGCGAAATCCATTCCGTGCGCAGCGCCTCATATGTCAGCACCGCGACAGTGACCGCGCCGCACATAATCAAGACCGCAAGCGTTATCGGCGACAGCAGACTGAGCGCCGCGCCTATCGCGCATATAACCGTGAACGGAATCCAAGTAGCGGCAAGGCGTATGGAAAATTCCCAGAACGGCGTTTTTAAACGCATTATAAACCTATTTATCAGGTAGAATATTCCCGAATAAAGCAGGAACATTATAACTCCGCTTACCGCTCCCGAGAGAATAAAAAGCAATATCATTCCTATAAGCTTGTATCCCGCCTCGCCGTTAAAGCTCATCGCCGACGCGAGTAATTTAAACGGTCCCACGGAGCCGCCGCGCAGCACAAAGTACATACACAGCCACAAAACCGCGCCTTGAACCGCCGCGATTGTAAGTATCGCGCCCTTGCCCAAATACCCGGGATTGGATATTTTTTCGACCGGAGCTTTTATAAAATCAATCACATATCTCCAAAGTCCCTTGAAAAATCCCTTTGAGCTTGTGTTTCTTGCCGCGGATTTTTTCGCGGCGCGCCTTGCCCTGTGCTTTGTCTTTGCGCGCTCGAATTTACTGTCCTTGCCGGCATAGCCGGTTTTATATGATGTTTCGGTTTTGTACGGATTATTATAATTTTGATTTTTATCGGAGCTTTTGCGCGACGTGCCGGCAGTCTGTTCCGCTTTGCGTGCCGCTCTGCGCGCTGCGCTTTGCGGGCAGCTGCATACCTCGCCCTTTTCAAGCTCTCTTCCGCAGTATATACAACTTCTCAATACATATACACCTCTTTGAATTATACAAATTATATATACTATAGATTATAAACGCGTATTTTTTTGTTGTCAATGTGTCAACTGTAAACATTATGTTAATTATTTATACAATCTTGATTCAAATGCGTCAATATCCCACGCGTTTTCCTCGCGCACGCGGTGGAAGAGCTTTATCGTCATATCGCCTATCACGGTTTCACAGTCGGTAATCTCCTCATAGGCGGTTGCAATATCCGTGTATTCCGCAAAGCTCCTTACCGCCTCCGTCACAACCGTCTGACTGCCCTGTGCGAGATGCGTTTGCGTGGGAATCGCGGCAAGCACGTAATTTACCGTGTAAAGCGCGGACAAATCCTTATCGCGCGAATCCACCTGCGGCAGCGATACAATATAATTATCGCGTATCGCGCTTACCCCGAGCGACGCCTCGACATTCTTCATTATATCCTCGTTCAGCGTGAACGACGATGCCAAAACTCCCATATTATCACCGGCGTAAACCACGGTGTCAAGCTTTTGCTTAAGCGCAAGTATTTCGTCCGTGTCACCGCGCGACACCGGCAAAAGCGAAAAATTCGGTATCAGCGCCATATGCTTTATTTCCTGCACATTCGTAGGCTGAGTGCGCGGAAGATACACGCTCACCGAATGTATAAGGGCAAGCAGAGATATTCCTATAAGCATCCATTCCTTTGTGATGTGCTTTATAATTATAAGCGTAAGCATTATAAGCGACGGAACATACAAGAGCAAATGCTGCTGACCGTGCGTCTGGGTTGACAGAAACATAAACAAGCACACTATAATCTGCACCCACATAAACACAGTGCGGTTTTCCTTTTTCTTTACTCCGGCAATTACCGAGCACACGGCAAGCGCGCCTACAAATATCAAGCCGAAATATCTTGTTATCAGCTTAAAATCGGTGCCTACGGAAAATTTATATCCCGCGTAAAGACTTCCGTAATCATTCATAAGCCTGTATATGAGGAAGTCCCTGAAAAACACGACAAGCAGCAGCGCCGCCACGGCTATTGTGCAAGCCGCCTTATACCATTTCTTCCTAAACAGAACGCAGTCCGCGAGCATCGCAGTTATAAACGACACCGCAAAAAACGCGTACCACCTGCGCCAAAGCATCGAAAGCACAAGCAAGGCTCCTATCAGCGCATACCGCCATATGCCGTCCTTTTGACCTTTTTTTGTGTAATACAGATTAAAGCACAAAAGACATATTAAAAGTCCTCCGATGTCCGCGAACCCGAGAAGTGTAATGCAAAGCATAACGGGGCAAAGCAGTATTGTAACAGCCGCCGCTATCTTCGGCGCCTTGCTCACCTTTTTCGCAAGCAGATAGATTAATATATACGACGGAATTAGGTACATATTGACCAATCCCAGCACGTACGCGAGCCTTGACTCGCCGAAAAGCGCCGCCACCGCCGCCGACGGCAAGCCCGCGATATAGTTATAATCCTCCGTTCCTACGGATTGATACACATTTCTCCAAAAGCCGCCCTCTCCGAGCGCGCCGGACGCGATTTTCCTCGATATATCCCAATAGGTCGCGTTGTCCCAAAAATATATAATATTACTCCTTGTAATGTAAATGACCGCAAGAATATTCACAACAGCCGCGATAACCAAAAAATATATCACGGTTTTATGCCACGGCTTAAGCGTGAATTTTCTTCTTTCCTCATCTTCAAGGTCGTATTTGTCATTTAGTATCGCCCTGAATTCCAATTTTTTTAACCTCCGTCAACTGAATAATGACAAAATTTCTTCATTTGAAAGATTCTTGAATGTGTCGGTATTGACACGCACGATGTCATCCGCAAGATTTTTCTTATTCTCCTGAAGTTTTAGTATTTTCTCTTCTATTGTTCCCTTTGCGGCAAGACGTATAACCTGAACAGCCTTAGTCTGCCCGATTCTGTAGGCGCGGTCGGACGCCTGCTCCGTAACGGCGGGATTCCACCACGGGTCGTAATGTATAACGGTGTCCGCGCCCGTGAGATTAAGTCCCACTCCGCCCGCCTTAAGCGATATGAGGAACACCTCGCGCTCGCCGCCGTTAAACCGAGCGGAAAGCTCCGCCCTCTCATAGGACGGAGTTTGACCGTCAATATAAAAGGCGGATATGCCGCTTTCCTTTAGCTTTTCCCGTATTATCGACAGCATAGATGTAAACTGCGAAAATACAAGTATTCTGTGTCCGGAATCCACCGCGTTCGTCACAAGCTCCAAAAGCAGATTTAATTTTCCGCTCTCCTTATCATAGCTCTCGTCAAACAAAGTCGGGTGACAGCAAATCTGCCTTAATCGCATCAAAAGCGTAAGTATGCGCATTTTCCCTTGTCCGCCCTCGCCCAAGAGCTGCACTGTTTTATCCTTCGCAAGCGCGAGATACGCCGAATACATATCCCTCTGCTCGTTTGTAAGCTCCGCGTACATAGTGTTTTCTATCTTTTCGGGCAGCTCGTTTAAAACGTCCGTTTTCATTCTTCTGAGCATAAACGGCTTTATTCTCGCGCGAAAGCTGTTCGCCGTCATTGAATCGCCGTCCTTTACAAGAGGCGTTTCATATCTGTTTCTGAACTCGCGCGAGGAATACAGATACCCGGGCATAATAAAATCAAATATCGACCAAAGCTCTGTAAGCGAATTTTCTATGGGCGTGCCCGTAAGCGCGAATTTATGCTCCGCGTTTATCTTCTTAACGCTGTGCGCGTTCATCGTTTTAGGATTTTTTATATGCTGAGCCTCATCTATAAAGCAGTAGGCAAACTCTATCTCCTGATACAGCGCTATATCGCGCCTTAAAAGCGGATATGAGGTGATGACAAATTCATAGTCATACACCGATTTAATCAAGCCTTCTCTTTCCGCCTTTGAGCCGTCTATAATAATCGACGACGCGTCGGGCGTGAATTTATTTATCTCGCTTTGCCAGTTGTAGGTAAGCGCGCTCGGAGCGACTATCAGAACCGGCTTATCGGGTTTGATGCCGTGTATATAGGCGATTACCTGCAAAGTCTTACCCAAACCCATATCGTCCGCGAGTATTCCGCCGAATCCCAAATAAGAAAGCTGCGTAAGCCACGTCATTCCGTCCTTTTGGTAATCCCTCAGTACATTGTCGAGCGATTCGGGTATTACGGGCTCCTTGTTTTTTATATCGTTTATATATTTAATAAAGCTTTTGTCCTTTTTTACGGAGCCGACCGCATTTAAATACAGCGCGTGATATTTGGAAATCGCCTTACCGCCGTTTTTTATATCCTCATAGGAAAAATCAAGCTGGTCAAGCAGGTTGAATATATCCTTTTGAGAGCTGTGCTCCAAATCCACAAAGCTGCCGCTTGGCAGGCGGTAAAAGCGCTTTTTCAGCTTGACCGCGTTCAGTATTCCGCTTATCTGCTCGTATGACAAGCCGGTTTCAAAATCGGTTTCAAGCAGGTCCACCTCCGCCGTGTACTTTACCGACGCGACAATGTCTATCTTATCCGTTATCTTAAGTCCCGCGAAACGGTCGGAGCAATACAGCTTTGCCTTATCCCGCAAAACAGGCAGTTCGTCCGAGAGGAACATATATATTTCCCTGTCGCCGTAAAGCGAATACACTCCGTCAAGCAGTGAAAAGCTCCCGAACGACGACATTATATCCTTTTCGCTTTCAAAGTCGCGCACGACGATTTTACCGCCGCCGCTGCCCTCATCGGGCAGCCTCAGCGAAATACTGCCGTAATTCGCCTTTATTACAGCGGTTATTCCACCTCTTGAATAATCAAAATATATCTCAAAATTCGGCTTTGTGTCAACTATTACCTCGTCAATTCCCTGCGCGATTACGCCGTGCTTATTCCTTATATTCGGCAGTACGTGAGCCGCGAACAAAATCGTGTTGTCGCCCTTAAAGCTGATATGAGTCCGCTCCTCGGTGGCAAGCGCGTTATATATCGGCATAAAATATTCGCGCCACTCGCTTTTTGTGTGATAGATTGCGTTTTCATACAAAAACCACTCGCCGTCGCGCGTAAGCGCAAAGCCCCTGTCGCTGACAGACATATCTATTTCGCCGCCGTAAGCGTCCACATCTATTATAATATCGGGATTGTCCTCGATAATGCGTGCCGCGCCGATTGACATTCCGTCAAACACAACCGAAAAATCCGTGTGATTAAGCAACGGAAAAATTCGCTTTGCCGCAAGCGAGCCGAACGATGTTTGATACGCCGCCTTCATATACATTTGAGCGTCCGCCGAGCGGCTTTCATAGGTTTCCGCAAGTATTTTAATTATCGCGTCCTGCGGCGCGGGAAATTCCGCCGTGAGCGGATTGTATGAGGAATATCTGTCAAATTTAAATTCCTGCTTTTTTAAATAGCTTTCCAAAAAATTCTCTATGCCGCGCAGCTTGTTTCCGTTTACCTCCATAGACATCGAGTATGCCGCGCCGCCGTGCGGAGCTTTGTTGATATGGAGTGTGAATGAGGCGTAAATCGGCTCTTTACTGTATTTTTTCGAGGCAAATTCACCGCAAAGCGTTTTCGCTATTTTGTCATTCTCATCGACATAGTCAGCGCCCTCGTCTATTTCCTTTTGACGCTGTTTAAGCGCGGCGACTATATGCTTGCAGACGGAATCCATTGTTTCAAAATACGGGCAGGTGCAAAAATAATCCTCAACGGAGTTTTCGGACAGCTTTACCCGCACGTTATACAGCTCTTCTCCGTCAACAACGGCGGTTATCAGATTTTCCTCGCGTTTGCGCAGGTGTACTCTGCCCTCTTTGAAATATTCAAGCCCTCTCTTGTAAATGGTGGAGGAACAGGATTTTTTTATCATCGATTCTGTTATTTTCATATTGAGCCTTCCCGTTCTGAATATCGCGCATAATAGCCGCATACTCTAATCTTATCATATAATTATAGCACATTTTACCGCGATATACAATATTTTTTTATATAAAATACAAATGGATAAATGCCCGCGGATATGCTAAAATAATATCTGTGGAAAATACAAGCGAAAGGACGAGAAAATATGGGAAAATTTGACGGCATACTCTTGTGTACCGACCTTGACGATACTCTTCTTACAACCGATAAGCGGGTTTCCGCGGAAAACAGCCGCGCGATAGAATATTTCAAATCGGAGGGCGGTCTGTTTACCTTCGCCACGGGCAGAGTGCCGATGGGCGCGAGGCTTATGCTTGAATACGTTCACCCGAACGCGCCTATGGTTTGCTTTAACAGCGCGGCGATATATGATTTTGAAAACAATAAAATACTTTGGTCGCGCTCGCTTGACAAAGACGCGCTGAAGGTGGTTGAGTATATAGACAATATGTTTGACTTTGTGGGAATTGAGGTATGCACGAACGAAAAAATTTATTTCTGCAAAATCAACAGTGTGGTGGAAACGCATAAAATACTTGAAAAGCTGCCGGAAAACAATCTCGATTACCGCCGTATTCCGGAAAGCTGGACAAAGGTGCTGTTTATGACGGAGCCGGATAAAATACAGCTCGTGCGCGACGCGATTGACGCGTCGCCGTTCGCCGATAAATATACCTTTATGCAGTCCAGTCCGTGCTATTACGAGCTTTTGCCAAAAAACACCGGCAAGGGCGAGGGACTTATACATTTGGCGGAGCTGCTTAATATAGAAATTTCTCATACCATAGGCATCGGCGATAACGAAAACGACCTATCCCTTGTGCAGATGGCGGGCGCGGGCGTAGCGGTGGCAAACGCCATAGACGCGGTAAAGCGAGCGGCGGACTATATAACGGCAGATAATAATTCAAGCGCCGTCGCGGCTGTGATACACGCCGTCGAGCGCGGGGACATAGCTTTGCGGTAAAACCGTATTGCGCCGGTGTAGGTGTTAAGGGGACGCGTTAATTTAACAAAACAAAAGGGCTGCCGCGCTCAAAGTGCGGCAGCCGTATTTTTTAATTTTTCAAATTTTTCAGCCTTCAAAGCCGTTCGGGTGTGTTGACTGCCATCTCCAGCTGTCCGCGCACATTTCATCAATACCGCGTTTAGCCTCCCAGCCAAGCTCAGCCTTTGCTTTCGCGGGATTAGCATAGCACTCCGCAATATCGCCGGGACGTCTCGGGTCAATCTGATAAGGAATTTCCTTGCCGCACGCCTTTGAGAACGCCTTTACTATATCGAGAACGCTGTAGCCGTTGCCGGTGCCGAGATTATAGATATGCACGCCCTCTTTGCCGGCGCAGCAGTCTATAGCCTTAACGTGTCCGACCGCAAGGTCAACAACGTGAATATAATCGCGCACTCCGGTGCCGTCGGGCGTGGGATAATCGTTTCCGAAAACGTGTACCTTTTCCAGCTTGCCCACCGCAACCTGAGCCACATACGGAAGAAGATTATTCGGAATACCTTTCGGGTCCTCGCCCATTATTCCGCTCTCGTGCGCTCCGATCGGGTTAAAATAACGAAGAAGTGTCACCGAAAGCTTTGGGTTTGCTTTTTGAGCGTCGGTCATAATTCTTTCGATAAACAGCTTTGTGGTACCGTAAGGATTTGTCGTAAGGATTTTATCTCCCTTGTTGTCCTCCTCGGTAATCGGAACTCTCTCGGGGTCGCCGTAAACCGTGGCTGAGGAAGAAAAGACGATATTATTGCAGTCGTACTTTTCCATTATCTGCATAAGATGCAGCGTGCCCGTTATATTGTTATCGTAATATGTAAGCGGAATTCTTGTGGATTCGCCGACAGCCTTAAGCCCCGCAAAGTGAATTACCGCGTCGATTTTATTTTCCTTGAATACCCTTTCCGTACCCTCGTAATCAAGCAAATCGGTCTTGTAGAACGGGAAATCCTTTCCCGTAAGCTCCTTAACCGCGGCAAGGCATTTCTCGCTCGCGTTGTAAAGATTGTCAAGCACAACAATTTCATAGCCGGCATTCAAAAGCTCAACGCAGGTATGACTTCCTATGTAGCCCGCGCCGCCTGTTACCAATATTTTCATAAACCGTTCCTCCCTATTATTTTAATTACTTTATATTATATACCAACACGCGCTTTTTTTCAATACCAAAAAAATATTTACGTCAAAAAATCCGTCAAAAAGTTTCGCTTGGGTAACAACGGCTCAGCTTAGCCAAATATGGGATTTTACTTAATTTTTTTGAATTTTTTTGAAATTTTTTATTGCATAATGCCAAAAACAGTGATAAAATATACGTTAGTATCGCATAACAGAGTTATTTTTAGCTAAATTAACTGCGCTCTGCGAGAGAATTTATATTAAAGAGGAGGTTTTTAACTATGCCATACGCACAAGACGTACTTGCAAAGTTAAAAGAGAAAAATTCAAACGAGCCTGAATTTATCCAGGCTGCAACAGAGGTTCTAACATCACTTGAACCCGTGTTCGACAAGCACCCCGAATATGAAGAGGCAGCTTTACTTGAAAGAATAGTAGAGCCGGAAAGACAGATTATGTTCCGTGTTCCCTGGGTTGACGACAACGGCAAGGTACAGGTAAACAGAGGCTACAGAGTACAGTTCAACAGCGCTATAGGTCCCTACAAGGGCGGTTTAAGACTTCACCCGTCTGTAAACCTGGGCATCATCAAGTTCCTTGGTTTTGAGCAGATTTTCAAAAACTCACTTACAACTCTTCCCATCGGCGGCGGCAAGGGCGGATCTGATTTCGACCCGAAAGGTAAGTCCGATAACGAGGTTATGCGTTTCTGCCAGAGCT
>MSHM01000023.1:0-119573 GCA_001941225.1 Oscillospiraceae bacterium Zagget12 | reverse complement strand
AAGAACAGAGGCTACAGGCTACGGTCTTGTATACTACGCTCAGGAAATGCTTAAGGACCTTGGCACAGATTTCAACGGCAAGACTGTTGCAATTTCGGGTGCGGGTAATGTTGCTATTTACGCTACACAGAAAGTTCAGCAGCTCGGCGGTAAGGTTATAACCGTTTCAGACTCAAACGGCTACGTTATCGACGAAGAGGGTATCGACCTTGCAGCTGTTAAAGAGATTAAGGAAGTTAAGAGAGGCAGAATTAAGGATTATCTTAACTACAGACCGAACGCTAAATATGTTGAGGGCGCGGGTCTTTGGCAGGCAGTTAAGGTTGACGTTGCTCTTCCCTGCGCTACGCAGAATGAATTGCTTATCGACGATGCCAAAGCGCTTGTTGCAAACGGCTGTATAGTAGTTGCAGAGGGTGCTAATATGCCTACAACTCTTGAGGCTACTCAGTACTTGCAGGAGAACGGCGTATACTTTGCTCCGGGTAAAGCATCAAACGCGGGCGGCGTTGCCACATCAGCTCTTGAAATGAGCCAGAACTCACAGAGATTGTCATGGACATTTGAAGAGGTTGACGAAAAGCTACATAACATTATGATTACAATTTACAAGAACTCAGTTGCGGCTGCTAAGGAATACGGCTGCGAGGTAGGCGGCAAGACAAACCTTGTTGCCGGCGCTAACATCGCAGGTTTCCTAAAGGTTGCCGATGCTATGATGGCTCAGGGCGTTTGCTGATTTGTATATTTAAATATAAAAAAACGGTGCGCGGCACCGTTTTTTTGATATTTTTATGCTACTTTAATTTCTGCGCCAGGCGGTATATAACAACGCAGGTCCAAAGCTGCGTATAATCAAGTCCCAGACCGTCGCCCGTTCCTACGATTATGCCGTTATCCACGCACCACTGTACCGCCTCTCGCGCCCATTCGGGCATATTTTCATCGATATAATTATAAATCATCGGATTTTCGAGTTTATACACCTCGTTCTGCAAAACGTCTATTCTCGCGGTTTCCTCCGAAATCATTTGTTTTAATTCCTCGTATTGTGACATTGTAAGTCCCTCCTCTGTTTTAACTCCGATTACAGCGTCGCCTATCGCCTCCGCGATTTTCTCCGCTCCAATGCTGTTATATAAATCAACGTCTGTTTTTGTGTCAACAAAGCAAACCTCGACAAGCATCGCCCGCGCATTTGTTTTGCGTATGACGTACAAATTCGACCCGTCCTTTATTCCGCGGTTCACAAATCCCAGCTCCGCCATATTTTCACATACAAGCTCCGCCTGCGTGAATACCTCTCCGTTATAAGTGTAAACCTCGCAGCCCTTGCCGCCGCCGTTGTTAAAATGCACCGACACAAACAAATCAAGCGCCTGCGCGTTCGCTTTGGCGACTATTTGGCTCAGGTTCTCGCTTACCGTGGAGGCGTAATCATTCGTACAGTCTATAACCGTAACGCCGTTTCGGCGTAAATAGTCCATAAGCTTATATCCGACGGCGCGCGTTTCGTTGCTTTCATCTATATAGCCCGAGGCGCCGCTGCCGGTTGTTCCGCTGACCGTATGTCCGCAGTTTACTCCTACTATCATATCCGTCACTCCTTTAAATCATTTGTTCTGTATATAATATGAAATCAAATCGCGAATGTTACATATCGTTTTTATCCCTTAGCTGTAAAAGCACATTTTTTAACGCGTCCGGCATTTTTGCAGAAACCGCCGCCACGTTTTCAAGTATGGATATGCCCTCGTTGGCTATGTAAAACATTATTACCATTTCGCGTATGGGCGCGACGCCGGTTAATGTCTGAACGACATTTGCCAGCGCCACCATAACCAATATGGTTATTTTCTTAAGTATGCCCTTAAATCCTATTTCGCTTGACATAGTTTTCGCGTATACAGCCTTGATAATTCCCGTTACATAGTCAAGCACCATAAGCGCCGCAAGCGACCACAAAACCGTGTCCCACTGTCCGAAAAGCGCCGCCGCTATGCCGCCGACAAGCCCGAAAATCACGCTTGCCGCGTTAAATATTTTATCCATCGGTATTCTCCTTTCCCATTTATTCCGACAGAAGTATTTTACTGCCGTTAATACATAAATCCCCGTCCTCGTCCGTTTCAATCACATTGGAGCCGATTGTAATTTTTTCCGCGCACAAATCGCCGGTAAAATCCATTTTGCCGTCATCGCCTATGCACAACGCCGCGTTTCCGCTGTTGTCCATAATTTTGCACACAAAAGCTCCGTTGCTGTTCCCCAGCCGTACCTTTAAAATACCCGAGGCGGATATTTCAAGCAAGTCCGACAATATGGAAAGCTCGCCGCTGTCGCTCGTCAATGTTATTCCCGAATTGGATATAACGCCCGCGACGGACTGCGCCTTTACCTTTCCGCTTGATGTTGAAACCTTGCTGTAGCGTCTTGCGAGAGTGCCCATTTGCTCCAAATAGAAAAACAAATCCTTTTTTATCCTGCCTATCGACACAACCGCGCTGTCGCCCTGATATGGATAATATTCAATCTTTATAACACGCTCGGGTATTTCCGTTCCGTTATCGCATACCGTAACCGTGTCGCCTATTTTGAGGCGTTCCGTTTCGCCGTACTCCGCAAGCTTTGAAATATCCGCGAAGGTTCCCGTTATATTCACGCACGGTATATCTATTCTGTCCTCGTTTTCGCTGTCAAAATCCCAAAGCGCGCGGCGCATTATTTCCTCCGGCTCGGTATAGTCCGAATAATCTCTGTAGCCCTCGCGCACTCCGTATATATCGGCGTTGGCGCTCTGGATATACTGCACTCCGCCGTTTACGCTGCCTATATGCGCGTCGTCCTTTCCGTAGGGATACAGCCGCGTCACCATATCGGTTATGTCGCGCTCCACCGATATATCCTGCATATTCTTCGTCAGGTCAAGACGAATATTCGTTTCCCCTCCTATGCGCTCCACCAGCGCTATTTTATAATTATCCGCGTAAAGCTCGCCCTTACCGCAGCTTTCCGTTATGGATTTTATCACATCATAGGGATTGGTCTTATCCGTGGAAAAGAAATCTATCATAAAACCGTCAAAGTCTACGCGCTGCATACCGAGCGCGTCAAGCTCGCTGTCGGACAGAAGAGAAAAATCCGTTCCGTCTATCGCGGCGGCTATTACCTCGACCGGATTTACACCTATCATATCGGGAATATTCTGCAAATGAATATTCGGCGCGTCGGCGTTATAAACGTGCCGGCACTCGACCTCAAGCACGGAATTTGAGCCGCGTTTTCTGACCGCCTTGATAATTCGGTATGCTTGTCCCTCGCACAATACAAGCTTATTTTCGCTTATAATATCGGACTTCTCATTCAGCGGATACGAAAACTCAAGCATACGCGTTCCGTTTATTTCATAAGTAACGCGGACGTTATACGCGTCGCCTATAACTATGCCCTCCTCAAAGGTTTTGCTGTCATAAGGAAAAATTTTAAGCATCGCCGTCACCCCAATCCACATCGCCAAAGTGCGTGCCGTACATAAATTCCGGCGTGTAGCTCACTGAAATTTGTATGCTATCGGTATTTGAATTTTCAATATGCAATATATTTTCTCCCGCCGCAAATTCAAAAAATTCACCGCTCACGCCTATGCTCCCGTTTTCGTCCGTCACAATCTGCTTGTCAAAATCCACGCTCACATCACCCGATGCGGTAAATGAAAGCTGCTTTTCTCCAAGCTCCATAATTATTCCCTCGACGTTGCCGGTTAAGCTGATAACCGGTCTTATGGGACGGTCGCCGAAATTCAGCACGCGTAAATCATCACTGCCCGATAAAGTAAAATCAAACAGGTCCTCATATTCCAGCGGTATCATTTCATCAATATATATGTCCGTATCCAGCACAATTCCGTCAGTGCCGAACACGCAGTATCCGAACGGCTCCGCGCGGAATGAAACGTCTATAACCGCTTTTCTGCCGTTATGCTCCGGCATATATATAATCTCGTCGCTTATTTTGCCCTTCCAAATTATAAGCGGCATATCGTCAAATATAAGCTCGCCCGCGCCGGTGAGCCACAGCGAAATATCCGTCAGCTTTTCCTGCATTTTGCTTATATTTTCCGCGTATATTCCGATTGACACGGTAAAATATCTGTCGCTGTAAAATTCACGTCCCGACGGATTTGACGCGGAAAAATCATATACGCCGTCGCGGCAGGTTAGGTCTGTCGTAAGGCTCTTCACAGGCGGGCGTATGGGACGCGATTTTGTTCTGACCGTCACGCCAATCTCTGATGAGTGACGGCCGTTAAATTTAAATCCATTTCTCATTTTTATTATTCTCCCGATTAATTTGATAAAAAAACCGCGCCGTTTTAATTGTAGCTCCCATAGGATATACTAAGTCCCACTCGATTTTTCAGCGCCTCTATAATAGCCGAGCTGTCCGCGGTTATGCTTATATTTCTGTTGTCCGAATACGAGTTTGACGACGCGCTCACGGACTTAATCGCGCTTATGGTCTGGGCGAACAGTGACGCTATTGTATTCTCCATACTTTGTATATCGTAATTCACGCTTTGCACTATTCCCTCTATATTCACGCCCGATTCCTCTATCGCGGCAAGAAGATATTTTTTATTCGCCTCAACTATGTCATAGCTTTCCTCGAGAGAATCGAGAGTAGCCTGATGCTCCTTTTGCAGATTATACAGCTCCTCCTCGCGCTCTATTTCCTTCATTTCCTCTTGGAGCGATTTGTATTTATCCACTCCATTTTGAGTCACGGCGTTTTCATATATCTCAAGCTGATGAGATATTTCCGCCTTGGACACAGCTCTGTCCTCTACGTCCCACGAGCTTTGCAGTGCGCTTTCCTCATCGGAGAACTGCTGCTTTAAATCGCTTATATAGCTTTTTTGACGTTCAAGCAGCGTGTTTACCTCATCCATTTTCGCCTCGTACAAATCAAGCGTGGCGTACATCGTATCGTCGCGGTATTCCTGCCATTCGATATAGCCGCCGTCGTACATCTCCTGTATGCGCTCAATGCTCCGCTCGTAAAATTCAACCGGACTGTCGCCCGCCTCGTACCAGTCGTCATATGTGTCGCGTATATTTTTCCAATTTTCGGCGTCGCTTTTCCATTTTTCATATACGGCGTAATTGCTCTCGTTTTCCAGCTTGCCGATTTTTAAATCCACTCCCGCCTTATAATCGTAGAAATCCTCCCAGATTTCCTTTATCTCATCGGCCGAATAAAGTGTGGATTGCACCATTTCAGACACCATCGCATTGTAATTTTCAAGCTGTCTTTGATACGCCTCTATTTGCTCCGAAACACTCATATCCTCGGCCTCGGTTTGGTATTTTATCCACGCGTCGGAGCTTTTTTTGTACGACGAAAGCGCGTCCTCATTTGCCTGCTTTTCGGCTTTCCATATTTTCTGCCGAGATGAAAATATCTCCTCCTGAATTTCCTTTACGACCTCGCTGTCATAAGCAAACTCCTCCATAAGCTCATTCCACCAAGCAAGCTCCTCCTCGGGCGACATATCGTGCGTGTTTTTATAATGAGTCAAATCGGCTTTTGCCGTTTCAAACAGCTCGTTATTTTTACCCGACGCGTAATGCGGCAAACCCATACCGGACATTATCGCCTTTGTTTCGCGCGCGGTATACACCTTGTCGCCGCTTGAAAGCGGCACAATAACATCGCGTCCGCCGAACATCATAAGCCGCCCGGTTATGCTCGATAAGCTCTCTCGGGTCGCTTATGCCCCTTTCATCGTTCACAACGGCAAGTCCCTCGTGCGCATTCCTTGTGCCGGACGCGAGAAACGCGGAATTTATCGCGTTGTACTTCACCGAAACGGTAATTGTTTTATCGGTTAAGCTGTTTATATTCGCCTTTGCGGAGCTTACGCCCGCGGCGGTATTGTCAACGGCGGTCAGAGTTATTTTTGCCTCTTTGCCGTTAAATTCGTTCATAAGAGTACCTGCGGACGAATTAAGCCGCGCAATTTGCGCCTCGGCATTTTCAAGCGCGCTGATAAGTCCCGACGCGTCGCCGGTGATACTCACCGAAAGATTGGCAGCCTCTGCCATAGCTATACCTCCTCTCCGTAAAACATTCTCAGATGTTCGTTTTTATGAAATCCCGAGTCCCGCTCCAACCCGTCCAAAAGTCCGAACAGAACCCAGGGATTTTGCCTGCCCACTTCGTCAGGCAGCAGATGGTGGTATTTTAAAAGCAGAGGATATATGTCCCTCAGCACACCACCGCCGCCTGACGCTACTCTTTTTTTGAGGCAAGCGCGTCAACATAAAAGCCCCATAGCGTGATACACATTTTTGAACGCTCGCCCGCGTCAAGAGCCTCTATAACGTCCTGCGTGGCGTCCGTTCCCTCAAACAGATAGTCAACCGCTCCGCGGCATATGCTGAGCGGCCCTTTTTTGCCGTCGTCGTTATGGGCGTCGTTTATAAGGCACATCGCCTCAAAATCAAAGGGCTTTGAAACATATTTTGTGTTATCCTTTGTAAATGTTATAGTATGCTGCATATTTATTTACCTCCGCTTAATATATTTTTCGGTCATACGGCGCGCTTTTTTCCGCGCGCCGCATTACCTTAACAATTTCCGCTTTACGCCGCCGGATAATAATTCATATCCGAGAACCACTGCTCTTCAAGCTCTTCTCTCGTCACGGTGTCGGGCAAATCGCTTTCGTCGAAATACGCGTAATAATTATTGTCGTAGTCGCGCTGTACCGCCGTATAGGTCGCCTTGGCGGTCTGCTTGTCGATACTGCCGCTCGACGGCTTTGTCTTGCCGCCTACGTTTGAGGCAAAGCTGTATGAGCCTTTATAATATCTCACATAGCGATAGGAGCCGTCGGATTTAAGTATTCTCCACGCCACGCCGAAATACACGGTTTTCGTGTCGTTTCCAACCTCCACAACGCCGTTTTTGCGTTCGATGCCGCGCCAAAGAGCGTCCACCTCGGGCGGAATATCGGCATTGGTTATGTCGTGTCCTATTTTTTCAATATAGCTCGAGGTTTCATACGCGCCGTTATCCGCGTCAAAAACCTCGCTGCCGCCCGCGTCCGTGGGCGAAATCTCAACGGTTCCTCTGAGGCTGTACGCCTCGCCGTATTCCGCTCCGCCGCTTTCATCGCTTATTAGCTCAAAAAAGGTATAATTGTCCACACCGATAGTCGGCAAAGGTTTATTTACCATAATATTTTCCTCCGTTTTTTTATTTTGTCTTAAAGTCGGATTTCCCGTATTTTTTACAAAGTGAAATACTTCTGAAATCTCATTGTTCTGTGATAAATTTTATCTTCCTTTTTGGGAACGTCCATAGACATTTCTCTTGTCCAGCCGTCCTCCTCCATTACGTCGTTCACCAGAATTGAAAGCTCGCCGCACTCGCTCGCAAGGTCCGACCACACATCAATTTGAAGATGCCCGTCCTGAATACACTCGCTGTTATCCGCGTAAAATCCGCCGCATTCCGTAAGACAGTAATAGCTTATTATCGGCGTTTCCACGAATGTTTCGGGATATTGATACACAACAGTGCAGTTCAGCTTTGACAAGGACTTTTCGCCTTCTGCATTAATATCAAGCATTTTGTCACTCTCCTTTTGCGTGCATTGCCGCGTCCAGAATTGACGCCGTTACCGCTTGGGTATTGCCCAAAAGCGACGGTACAAGATACGGCTGCGCCGCCGCCTTTGAAGTGCCGAATTCAACATATGATGCGTAATCCGTATTCGCGGAAATTTCCGCTCTGTTCCCCGACGAGCTTACCGTTATGGACGACCTGAGCTTTCCCGTGTCAACGGGACACAAGGACTTCGCGCACTCGCTCACGATTTCCGCACCTGCGGCGATTATTTCGCCAAGGCTCTCCTCAATTCTGCTCGCCGCCTTTTTAAGCCCGTTATCATATGTAATTTCAACTTTCATTTTCCATACTCCTTATTACGGCGGTCATTCCGAAACTCCATATTTCCGTTTGGCAAATCATATACCACGCGCCGCCAAATTCCACGCATCTGCCGTTTTTAACAAAATCATTCTTATCGCAGTAAAGCTTGTAGCATCGGTTTTCCGTCAAGCCGTATATGCGGCTTTCGGTATCGGAAGTATACGGCTGAACATCGCACACAACGCTGCCCAAAAGCGTCTTTTCACCCTTTTGATTATAGCCGCCCATGCTTTGCTCGTATACGGCTATTTCAACATCATAAAATCTCTCAAACGGATTCATCATTTTTCTCACTCTCCAAATCAGACGGTACTTTTACCCTTCGGCTCATAAACGGCTTTAAGCGCGCGGCGTATTCGCTTAAAAAATCATATTCCTCGCCTTGGTATTCCACGCGTCTTTCTCCCTCGGTAATCGACTTCACTCCGCCTCGCTCTCTTGCCTCAAACTGTCTTGCGACAAGCGTGGGAATAAGGCTGACAAGCGGGCGCGGCAGCACCTCTATTCGGCAATACGCCATCACCGCGTCCGCCGTAGCGTCAATCAGCAGTGAAAGCAGCTCGTCACTGTCCTCATCGTCAATATTCAAAAGCAGCTTTGATGATTCAAGGATTTCAGTTTTAATCTCCTCCACGATACACACAGCCTTTCTTTATTTATTATTCGCCGTCGGATACGAATACATATATCGCGTCCTTTTTATTGTCCAAAACAAACGCGTCATAATATACTCTGCCCTCTACGAGCCAGCCGTTTATGCCCGGAGGATTATCGTGAATTTTATATTCCGACAGCTTTACCGGCGAGGTTGTCGCCGCCTGATTTGTGATGATAAACTCAACATTATTTGGCAAATACGATTTCGGCACAACGATTACCGGAATACCGTCTATGGTTCCCACCTGTCCCTTTATAAGCATATCCTGCGACATATCGCCGTTTCTTATAAAGCTTGAATCCTCCTTGATATTCTTATAAAAATTGCTCGAAACAAAAGCCGCGCTGCCCGCAAGCGGAACATTATTTTCAATAAGAGCCGACGCGCCCGTAAGGAACGCGTCATAGGCGTTCGTGTTGGAAATTGTGCCCGAGGCGGTAGTGCCCGCGCCCTCGCAGATTTTTTCAAAGCGGTACTTGTCGATTTCCGGAACAACCTTTTCGCGAATCTGTCTTTGCAGAGCCGCTCCGGCGGCGTTGGACATCTGAGTATCGTTATATGTGCCTCTGTCAATCGTAAAGGTAAAGCTCCTGTCCTTTGACATTGTAAGCTCCTGAACGGTATTTTCTATTTCCTGCGGAGTGCCGTAGCGGTTTGTGCCCGTCACGGAATAATCGTTCATCTCCGCCGCCGGAACGGAATATATATTGACGGTTTTTATACCCACAAAGTCATAATCCGTATTTACCGCCGGAGAAGTCATAGATTCTCTCGCAAATTTTTCGTCAATTTTTTGAGCGTATTTGCTCGCGTAATTTACAGCCATTTATAATCAATCCTTTCAAAATACTAATCACATTCCCAGACCGTTTAAAAACGGATCGCCCATAGGTTCTTTTTCTTTGGAAATCCTCGGCAAGGCTCCCTTTAAGCGATTGGAAAGTCCGTTTTCGACAGCCTTCATATACTCCGACTTGAACACGCTGATATTTTCAGCCATTACCTCCCTGTCGGAGTCCGCCACCATTTTGGCAAAGCTTACCGGCAGCTCCTGCGCGGCAAGCTCCTTTGCCGCCTCAAACTCCGCTCTTTCGCTCACATACTGCTGTCTTTCGGTTTCAAAGTCCTTTTGCCTTCTTTCCATTTCAACCTTGGCTCTTTCCTCGGCGGACATCGACGCCATTTTTGCGGCGTCCTCGCGCTCCGAGGCAATCTTTTCTTTAAGCTCCTTATCCCACAGCACCTTTTCGCCTTTAAGCGCCTCGGCGACATAATCGGCGATAAGCGCTTTCAGCTCGTCGTTTTTGTGTCCCTCGTCATTTTTGTGTCCCTCATACGTCTTGGGAATATTATTTTTTTGTGTCCCCTGTTTCTTTTTCTCGTCCATAATTCTTTCCTTTCTGTACGGTAAAATAAATTGTTATGCTTTTTGCTCTTCGATTATTCCTCATTGACTCTCATCTTTTCATCAAGCATACGCTCCTTTGCGGCAAGCTGAGCCTCCTCCTTGGCATCGCCCACAAAGGACAGCTGGGAAAGCAGTGTTTCACTGGTGGCGATACCCGCGAGATTTCTCACCATTTGAGATACCTCCAATTCGTTCACGGGCAGATTTCTTGTAAACACCACGTCAATCCTATGAATAGGCACATATTCCATAGCGCCCTTTAGCGACAGGAAATTGGTATAAAGCTCAAAACGCTTTTTCAGGGATTTTGTGAAATAGCGTTCCTTGTTTCTGACGTGCTGTTCAAAGCCCATAAGCTTATATTTTATCGCCACACCCGAAAGATTTGTTCCGAAGGTCTGATCGGACAGGTCGGGTATCATCGAGAAACGATGAATATCCGTTTTAAGACTGTCCTTTAAAACCTCCACGTCGCTTTCGGACATAACCTTGGCAAGATACTGAGCCTCGGCTCCGTCATAGCCCATAAGTATGCGTTCCTCGCGGAGCTTTTTCGCCTGCTCGCTGTCAAGGTCAATTCCTGTCAGAAACAAAAACGCGTCAACAAATTGCTCCTTGTCGTTTACTCTGTCCGATTCCAAAATGTTGTAGGCGTCAATCAGCGGTATAAGCTGTTCAAAATCGCCCTGCCGCTCCTCGTTGTTGCGGTATTCCACCATCGGGAGCTTTCCGAAATAATGAGGGCGCTTGTCGGTAAGCCTCATATGCAAAAAGCTGTCGGCGTCGTTTTCGTATGTATAAATCATACTGTCGTCGCACACAATGCAGCAAACGCCGGTAACGGAGCCGTCAATATCGCGCTTTTTGTAATAATGTATGCCGTAAAGCGGAATTTCTCCGACGCCCGCGCCGTACACAATAAATGTGTTTTCCGTGGGCAGTGCCGCGCTCCTGGGCTGTGACTCCTCGTCGGCATAAACAAACTCGTAAGCCTTGCCGTATATGCTCATCAGCTTTTCAAGCTCCGCGTCGATGCTCGGCATATCCTGAACGCAAAAGCTGTTTTTAACCGCCTCGATGTCGTACCCGTCGGAGCAGGTATAAGACACCGGATTGCCCACAAGATAGCTTTTTGCAATATCCACAATATACTTTGCGTGATTGCATACTATTTTGTTGTTGGCGACGCTTTCGCTTGAGCGGCGGCGGGAGCATATAGCGTGATTTCCTATATAATAGTTATACAGCTTTTCAAAGCGCGCCTGCTCTAAGGAATGTCGCGCGATGAGCTTTGCAAGTATCACGTCCGTCATTCCGTCTTTTACAATTTCCTCGTCAATTATCATAGATTCAAATCCCTCCTGTTTATAATCCTCGCCTTTTTTCTGCTTATTTCGTCCTCCAGCGCATAGCGCACGGCGTCTATACTGTGATTGTTTTTATCCGGATACACGGAGCGAAATTCACCGTCAATATCCCGCTCCAACTCGTATTCCGAAAATTCCCGCGCCGCATTGGGACAGCGCGCGCTGTCAATCACAATTTTTTCAAGTCCCTGCAAAAATTTTATACCGTATTCGATACTGTCGGGACCCTTTCTCGCGCCGCGCGCACGCAGTCCGAAATAACGCAAATCGTTTATGCTCTTCGGCTCGGCGCTGTCGCAGACAATCATTTTATCGGCATAGCCCTTTTTCATAATCCTCTCCGCCGCGGCATTGTTTGTCAGTCCCTTCGCGTAAATCTCGTCAAAAATATACAACCTGTTATTATGGAAAAAACATATTAGATACACAAAGGGGTCCGCGGCAAATCCGAAATCCACGCCGCATTTAATATTGTCAAATCCGTCAATTTCCTCACGGGTTATCGGGCGTATTTCAAGATTATCGAAAATCTCGCCGCCGGTACCGGTGACCTCGCCCAAATACTCGTGTCTGTAGCGGTCGATATGCAGCTTTTTAAGATACTCCGCCTCCAAAAAGAATTGTTCTCCGAGCCATTCGCGCGGCACGTCAAGATATGTGCTTTTGTGAATGAGCATATCCTCTCTCTCGCTTATCGCCTCGCGGTTGACCCAGTTTCGCCGATTGGCGGGAGGATTATAGGAATAGAACACCGTAAATTTTTCGCCGCCGCGCATCATAGATTGATTTATCGAACGGATTTCTTTCATTCCGTAAAACTCGTCCAATTCCTCGTACCAGATATAGCGGATATATCCGTTCGTCACCTTTGTGGATTTAAGCTTTTGCACCTTATCGGCGCCGCGGAACAATATTTTCTGTCCGGTCTTTTTATAAATCATCTCGGGGACGCTCGGCTTTATTTCCCACATATCCGCCACTCCGAGCTTTTGCACCGCCCATTCGAGCTGTGCGAAAACGCTGTCCTTTAGGTACGCTCCGACCTTACGCAGCGCCACGGCGTTGGCGTCGGGATTTTTCATCATACCCAGTATTATCTCAATACTGACAAAGCTTGACTTTGCCGAGCCTCGTCCGCCGCAAAGCCAAAAATGCGTGTAATTGTCAATCTCGCGATGCACCTCATAAAACGCCGGTGCGATAAGGGCGTCAAGACTTTGCATCGCTTTCCGCCTCGGCAATATTGTCAACAATTATCACATCGCCGCCCGCGCCTACCTTTTTATCGCCGAACATTCCGTAATATTTAGCCAAATTTTCCGCCGCTTTTACCGAATCCGACAATTTCGTATTTTCCGCGTGATACCCTTCGCACCGCATAACATCGCTCCAAAATTCAAGAATTTCCTCCTCGTTTGCAACCGCCAAGTCAATCATTCCCCTCTTTTTGCGCGGAGAATGAATAATTATGAAAAACCTTGTTCCTCATCACATCACCTCACTTAAAACAGTACGTCCGTTTTATACACACACTCGCTGCAGCCGACACATTCCTCGTCCTCGTCCATATAGTAATATTCCGGCTCGAAAGCGCCGCATATCGGACATTTCACATCGCCGAATTCATCACCATCGCCGTAATTATCCGTGCGCTCCAATTCCATAGCCAGAATAGCCATAGGGTCATCATTTGAGTAAATCATAAGCACTCCTTTCTATCTTTTTAAGATACTTTGTTTTTAAAAAATATATTCCGGAAATCCGGTTTACCTTTAAGACACGTTGATTATATCATAAAAAGATACTTTTGTCAATGCTAAATTTCTTTTTTAGATACTTTGACTGTTTTACATAAATTTTTCAGATACTTTTTGGATTAAATGCTTGAAAAAAGTTTCGAAATATGATACTATTATGTTATGGATAAAACAGGGAGGAATACTTATGACCACAGGGGAAAGAATTAAAATGCTCCGAAAAGAGCATAATTTAACACAGGAGGAGCTTGGCGCGAAGATAGGCGTCCAAAAAGCGGCAATACAAAAATATGAGAAGGGCACCGTAAAAAATATAAAGCGCGACTCGCTTATAAAGCTGGCGCAGTATCTCGAAACCACGCCGGAATATCTGCTCGGTTGGGACGACACTCCGTCAAACATTGAAATATCAAGCGAAACGGATTTTGTAAAAATACCCGTGGTGGGCAGAGTTGCGGCGGGCATCAGCTGTTTTGCCGACAACAACATACTCGACTACGAGCCGGTTCCGAAAAACGAGGTGCGCGGTGGCGACCAGTATGCGTTCCTGCGCGTTATAGGCGACAGTATGTATCCGGTGTTTATGGAGGGTGACCTTGTGCTTGTGCGGTGTCAATCGTCGGTTGACAGCGGCAGCTATGCGGTTGTCACAATAGACGAGGAGGACGGCGTTATCAAAAGAATAGTATACGGAGATGATTTTATCGAGCTGCAATCGATAAATCCGATGTACCCGCCGCGCCGCTTTGAGGGCGAGGAGGTTCTGCGCATACGCGTATTCGGACTTGTGCGCGAAATTAAAAGAAAATTCTGATAAAAGCGGAACAAAAAGGTATAAATTTACGTCTAATAAATATACGGTAAAAGGAGTATAATATTGTATCAGTACAGAACATTGTCGAACGGCATACGCGTTGTGGCGGAAAAAATAAATTATCTTAAGTCAATTTCCATAGGCGTATGGGTAGGAAACGGCTCAAGATACGAAAACCGCGACGAAAACGGAATTTCTCATTTTATTGAGCATATGCTGTTTAAGGGAACACAAAACAGGAGCGCGGCGCAGATAGCGTACGAAATAGACTCCGTGGGAGGTCAGCTTGACGCGTTTACCACGCGCGAATACACCTGCTTTTACACTAAAACGCTCGACGAGCATATTCCGACCGCGCTTGACCTGCTCTCGGATATGCTTTTCAATTCGCGGCTTGACGCGGACGATATGGCGCTTGAAAGGCAGGTTATAAACGAGGAAATACGTATGTATGAGGACAGTCCGGAGGACCTTGTTTACGATTTATCCTCATACGCTGTATGGGGCGACACGCCGATGGGCAGGACAATTCTCGGCACGCGCGAAAGCCTTGACAAAATAACTCCGGATATAATGCGCGCGTATATCGCCGGTCATTATACAAGCGCGAACACCATAATATCGGTATCGGGAAATTTCAACGAGGACTTCTTTGAGCTTTTGGAAAAATATTTCGGCTCAAAGAAAATGTCGGACAAAGCTCCGTTACTGCCGGACGCGCCGTATTTGAGCGGTAACAACATAGTAAGACGCAAGGACATAGAGCAGGTACAGCTTGTCGCGACCTTCAAGGGCATTGACGTTATGGACGAGAGCGTGTACAGTCTGCTTGTGTTTAACAATGTATTCGGCAGCGGAATGTCGTCGCGGCTGTTCCAGAATATACGCGAGCAGCGCGGACTTGTGTATTCGATAAGCGCGGGACACAGCGCGTATCTGAACACGGGCGTTTTCGATATTGCCGCGGGAATGAGCGCGGAAAATATGAGCCGCGTGGCGGAGCTGATTTCGGAGGAAATCAACAAAATAAAGCGTGACAAGCTCACAAAGGAAGAAATTAACAGGGCAAAGGAACAGCTCAAGGGCAACTACATTCTCTCGAACGAAAGCACGGGAGCAAGAATGCAGGGCGCGGGACGTTCTCTGCTTTTGAACAAGCCGCTGCTTACGCAGGAGGAAACCCTCGCGAAAATCGAGAGCGTGAACGCGGACACAACAGCGGAAATAATAGACCGTATTCTTGACAGCTCAACGCTTTGCATATCGGCGGTAGGTCCGGCAGACAGCGTCGAAAATCTGTTCATACTCGACTGAAATATAAATTAATTATAAATTTTTTGTCAAAACCCTTGCAATTTGCTCGGTTTTGTAATATTCTATACGTAAATGGTTTGCTATAATTATATAAAGGAGTGAATACCATGGAATTTAATGAAACAATGAAAATCAACCTTGAGTTCGACAAGGAAAAGGAAGTCAGAGAAATAGTTGCCAAGGTATACGAGGCGCTGAAAGTAAAGGGTTATGACCCCATAAGCCAAATAGTGGGCTATATACTTTCGGGCGACCCGACATACATAACCAGCTATAACGGAGCAAGAGGGCTGATTGTTAAAATAGAGCGCGACGAGCTTTTGGAGGAATTCGCGAAAACGTATATTAAAACACTGTAAAAAATTATCCGCCTTTATTCGGGCGGATAATTTTACAAATAGGAAAAATTATGGAAGAAAAATTTATGAAAGACGCGATAAAGCAGGCAAAAAAGGCGGCGGCAATAGGCGAAACGCCTATAGGCGCGGTAATCGTGCATAACGGCAAAATTATAGCGCGCGGCTATAACAAGCGTGAAACCAAAAAAAACGCCCTGCTCCACGCCGAAGTTATCGCGATAAACAAGGCGTGCAAAGGACTTGGCGGCTGGCGGCTGCCAAATTGCGATATGTACGTCACTCTCGAGCCCTGCCCGATGTGCGCCGGCGCGATTATAAACTCGCGTATAGATAATGTGTACTTCGGCGCGTTCGATAAAAAATCCGGCTGCTGCGGCTCTGCCGCCAATCTGTTTGAAAAGGGACTGTTTAATCACGACGTTCATTTTGAGGGCGGAATTATGGAAAACGAATGCGCGGATATTTTGTCGTCGTTTTTTAAGGAGCTGCGTCAAAAGAAAAAGAAGTAGGCTTTAGTCAGCCTACTTCGTTTATTTTAGTCAAAAATTTATTTTTTTCTTTCGTCCGTCCAACCCAAATATGTCGCCTCCAAACGGTAAATCGGCATACCCGCCTCCGAGAAACGCTGCTCATATTCGGTCATCACATTGCCCTCAAAATCGGAATTGTGCAAATCGAGGCTTATATTCTCCAGCTTATAATTTTCCTCGGCAAAGGAGTTAAGCGAAAAATCAAAAAGAGCCTTGTTGTCGGTCTTGAACCATATATAATCGCCCTGCATAAGCACCGCCTTATAGCGGTCAAGGAAACGCTTATGCGTCAGTCTGCGTTTTGCCTGCTTTTTCTTTTTCCACGGGTCGGAAAAATTCAGATAAATTCTCCTTATCTCGCCGAACGAAAAAATATCCTCTATATTTTCCGCGTCCATATCGGTGAAAAGCACATTGGAAAGTCCCGCCGCCTTTGTCTTTTCCATAGCCATAACGATTACGTCCTCAACCTTTTCGATAGCTATGAAATTAACGTCGGGATACATCTTTGCCATACCCACGATAAAATTGCCCTTACCGCAGCCGATTTCTATATGTATCGGATTGTCGTTTCCGAAACGCTCCGACCATTTTCCCTTGTATTCCCGCGGTTCTCTTATCCATATATCGCCGCAGCGCTCCATTCTTTCGCCGCAGTTTTTCTTTTTCCTCATTCTCATAAAATCTTTACCTCAATTTAAATTTATATCAGCTCTGTCTATTATACTATAAAAATCGAGGTTTGACAAGAATTTTCAATCCTTAATATATCCGAGCCTTTCAAGCATTTTAAACGCGTCCGCCGCGCCGGACAAATACATAGCCGCAAATTCCGCCATACGTACTTTGTCAACGGTTTCAACGCAGCCGCGGATTTTGTAATAAAGGTCCGGCGTAAACTCCTCACCTTTGTCTAAAACCTCTCTCATATCGTCCAGACAGTCGCTAATCAGACTTGAAAGCCTCCTGTATTCACTGTTTTTTTTTGCTCAAGATTAAAAATTATTCTGTCAGTAACCTTTTCATCAATTTCAATAGTTTCGAAAATCTCCTCTTTATACATTTTGTTTCTCTCCTTAATCAAAAAATGCGCCGCCGGAGCAACGCATTAAAAATACTTCGGCTTTTGTCGCCAAACAAAATTGAATATCTAAAACGGATATTTCAATAAAGCCTCTGCATTTTTATCTTACACAGAAACACCCGTTTTATTTTTATTATTCAATTTTGTTTGGCTTGTTTATTATATCACATAAATTGTTTTTTTACAAGTCGTGTTTTCCTCCTTAATCAAAAAAATGCGCCGCCGGAGCAACGCATTAAAGCAACACTTACAGTTCTTCCAATTCTTCCATTGTTTTGACGATAACTTTTCCGTCATTCACCTGAGAATCCGCTTTTCTTATTTGCCTAATATTCTTTTCGGAATAAAACGGATCAATCGGCGCGGCAATATCAAAAGGAATACGTCTTTCTCTCAATGCTTTTTTAGCGTAAATCATAAAGAAAGTCGTCAAATTCATTCCCATTTCATCACACATATCGTCCAATTCTTTTTTCATATCATCATCAAATCTAAGACTTATCGTTGTCATTATAACCACTTCCTTTCACTATTAGTATATCACATTTTGAAAGCATATGCAACAATTTTAATTAAATTTCTTTCAAAACAGCAAAAAATATCAGCTTTCTATAAAATCCGCCACCACGTCCGCAAGCTGCCAGGGCGCAAGATTACCGTTATTGCACAATGCGGCAAGATGCCGCGCCCTTTCTATATCGGCGGAAACATTCGGAATATACTCATTTTCGCAGCGTATTCCGTATACGGTTCTTTCCTCCTCGTCAACCAAAACCTTTTCTTTTGTAACCTCATACATTTTATTTACTTCCCCTCGTTTAATATTTACGGTGAGCCTTGCTCAACGCATATATTATACATTTTTTGGAATATAAATACAATAGTTTATTTAATTTGTAAATTTTATGTAAATAAACTGCTATTTTTTGTAAACAAAAAAAGAACCGAATTTTTTAAACTCGGCTCTTTTCAATCAGCAATCCTTTTCGTTGTACTCTTTCACCAACAGCGCGCGCACATATCCTCTGGATTTATCCGTTGAATCTATGTAAAATCCGCGCCCGTAATAAAACCGTATAAGCGAGGTTATCTTTGAACCGGTGTGCAGCTTTATATGGGTAACGCCCTTTTTTATCATTATCCTGTCCACCAGGTTCATTATAGATTTGCCTATACCGTTATTTTGACTTGTAACCTTAACGGCAAAGCGCGAGAGATACGCCGTTTTATCCGGAAATACCTCAACTCTGACGCTGCCCACCGGTTCTCCGTCGGATAATGCTATAAGCACAACCTTTGTGTCTATATCCTTTTTTACGTCGTTATATGATTCCTCAAGCGCCGCGAGCTTTTCCACGCCGGACATCTGCTGATACTTAACAAACGCCTCGCGCGTTATGTTCATTATCGCGGGTATATCGCCGTAATTCGCAAGACGAACCTGAAACAACGACTGAAAATCATTTTCCATCAAAGCACTCCCCTTATCAGCCCATCAAAGTAGCCATAACCGCTTTTTGAGCGTGAAGTCTGTTTTCCGCCTCGTCAAAAATGACGCTGTGCGCGCCGTCTATTACCTCCTCGGTAACCTCAAAGCCTCTGTACGCGGGCAGACAGTGCATAAATATCGCCTCGCTGTCGGCATAGGCAAACAGCTCGCCGTTTACCTGATACGGCGTGAATATTCTCTGTCTTTCCGCCTTTTCCGCCTCTTGACCCATCGATACCCACGTATCCGTATACACAACATCGGCGCCCTTTATAGCCTCCTTGGGGTCGCAGGTGAGAATCAGCTCCCTACCCGACTTTTTGAAATCGTCCTTTGCGTTCGCTACTACCTCCGCGTCGCATTGATAGTCCTCCGGCGTCGCAACGGCGCAGTCAAGTCCCGCCTTGGCGCAGCCGTACATCAGCGAATGAGCCATATTGTTTCCGTCGCCGATATACGCGAGTTTCAATCCCTCAAGCTTTCCCTTATGCTCATACGCCGTCATAAGGTCGGCAAGCACCTGGCACGGGTGCAGCAAATCCGTAAGCGCGTTTATAACCGGAATATCCGCGTACTTAGCCAAATCAAGCACGTCCTGATGCGCGTATGTGCGAATCATTATGCCGTCAAGCATTCTTTCAAGCACCTTTGCCGTATCGTAAATCGTTTCGCCTCTGCCGAGCTGTATATCGTTCGACGACAAAAACAGCGGATAGCCGCCGAGCTGAGTCATACCCACCTCGAACGACACCCTCGTGCGCGTTGACGATTTTGTGAATATCATACCGAGCGTCTTTCCCTTTAAGATGTGATGCTCTTTGCCGCTTTTTTGTTCCTTTTTCAGCTTTATGCCAAGCTCAAGAAGTTCCTTTACCTCCTCGGCTGTCAAATCGTGTAAACTGATTAAATCTTTCATTTTATATTTCCTCCAAAACTTCGTCCAATTCGTCTATAAACAAGTCCGCGTCGCTTTCCGTTATGATAAGCGGCGGAGCTATTCTTATCGTGTTTCCTCCGCAAAGGCTTGTCAAAAAGCCGTCGGCAAACAGAGTGTTAAACACGGTTTTCGCGATTTCGTCCTTAAGCTGTATGCCTATAAGCAGTCCGGCGCCTCTCACCTCGGTTATTTTGTCCCCGTGCTTTTCGGAAAGAGCCGACAGCTTTTCCGTAATATACGCACCCATTTTAGCGGCGTTTTCAACAAGATTTTCCTTTTCATATATATCAAACACCGCAAGTCCCGCCGCGGTGGCAAACGGGTTGCCTCCGAAGGTGGTGCCGTGGTCGCCCGGCTCAAACGCGGAGGATACCTTTTTGCCCGCGCATACCGCGCCTATCGGGATTCCGCCGCCCAATGCCTTTGCGCAGGTGAATATATCCGGCTCTATGCCGTACATCTGATACGCGAACAAATGCCCCGTTCTTCCCATACCGGTCTGAACCTCGTCAAATATCAGAATTATATCCTTTTCGTCACAAAGCTTTCTCAGCTTTTGCACGTATTCCCTATCCATCGGGTGTACTCCGCTCTCACCTTGAACAAGCTCTATCATAATCGCCGCGGTTTTATCCGTGACCGCCGAGGAAAGCGCCTCAAAATCATTCGGCTTTACCTGCTTAAAGCCCGGCGTAAGCGGCTTATACGGCTTTTGATATTTTTCCTGACCGGTCGCCGCCACGGTCGCGAGAGTTCTGCCGTGAAAGGATTTATCCAGCGTTATTATCTCGTATTTCTCAACGCCCTTTTTATAAAAATAAATCTTCGCCAGCTTAAAAGCGCCCTCGTTTGCCTCTGCGCCGCTGTTCGCGAAAAATACCTTATCCGCGCAGGTGCTCTCCGCTATCCTTTGCGCGAGCTTTGCCTGGTTCTCTATGTAATAAAGGCTCGACGTGTGTATAACCTTGTCAAGCTGATTTTTCAGCGCGGATATAAATTCCTTATGTCCGTGACCGAGCGCGTTTACCGCTATTCCGCCTAAAAAATCATAATAGACCTTTCCGTTTTCGTCAAACAGCTTAAGTCCCTCGCCTCTTTCAAAGCATACGGGAAGTCTGTCGCCGAATGTGTTCATATAATATTTTTTATCAAGCTGTATAATTTCGTCAAGCATTGTTATTCCTCCAAAATTTAAATACGCTATTGATTATACTACCGTTTGAATAAAAATGCAAGTATTTTTTTCAAAAAAGTTTAAAATAAATAAAAATACCGCATAATTATTCGTTATTATTGAATAACTATACGGCATTTTGAATATTTACTCAAATAAATTCGTCTATTGCGTCCTCGTAATCGTCAAGGGAATGTGCTCCGACGAGCTTTTTGACCGGCTTGCCGTCCGAAAATAATATTACTGTGGGTATCGACACGATGGCGTTCTGCGCCGCAATCGCGCCCTCCGCGTCAACATTTACCTTGCACACCTTTACCCTGCCGTCATATTCCTCGGCAAGCTGAGATATTATCGGCGCCACCATTTTGCACGGTCCGCACCACGATGCCCAAAAGTCCACCAGCACGGGCATATCGGACTTTAGCACTTCACCCTCGTAATTCGCGCTTGTTAATTCTTTTTCCATTTATTTTTCCTCCTAAAATAATTTATCTGTATGATTGAAATGTGGAATACAGCCTGTTTACGGCTCCCGAATCATATATTGTTTTTTCGGAAAATCCCGTATCGCTTGATGTATACCGCTTTATTGTTGTTCCCGTTCCGGTTACCGTGTATACATTTATAATCATATCGCCGCTGTCCTTCTGCACCACCTCGTAATACACACTGCCGTTGCTTACGTACTGGTCGTAGAGCGTGAAATATTCGCCGTTTCCGTCGGACACCTCTACAATCCATTTTTGCCCGTCGTCCCATATTATCTCGCCGTCGCTTTTCTGCGCCGATGTATACAGCGTGACGGTTCCCAGTCCCGCGGCGTTATACGCGTGGTCAACCACAGTCCACGTTTCGTCCGCCGACGACGCCGCCGACGCGCTTATCTCGCGCGTTTCCATTTCAGCCGGAGCCTCCTCCTTGGGCGGTTGACTGCTCTCGGTTTCCGCCTCCTCGGACTGAATATTTTCACCATCTTCCGCCTTGCCCGCGGTTTCCCTCGGCGTAGCCGAAACTATGCTGCTCATCTGAACCTTTTGTCCCGCTATGTATCCTCCCGCGACAAGCGCGCAGGCAAGAATAACCGCGCCTATAGCCGCAAATACCTTTTTCATTATTCCGTCGCCTCCATATCCACATATTTTTTATCCGTTTTTTTACAAACAGCCCTTGCATTTGTTATATCTGTAATATTCGCGATGATTTTTTCCGTCATATCAATCGGAGCGGATATTATGAATGTAACAAAGTCCTCGTAAATCGTATCTTCAAGCATATATCCCTTTGAGGCGATTTCGTGCTGCAGCTTGCCCAGAAGAGTATAATCCGCCTTTACGGAAACAATATCGCACAGCTGTCTTTTAATAATTCCCGACGCGGCAAGTCCCTGCTTTGCCGACGCTCCGTATGTATGCACAAGTCCGCCGGTGCCCAAAAGCGTTCCGCCGAAGTAGCGCGTAATCACCGCTATAACGTCCACAATACCAGACTTGCGTATCGCGTCAAGCACGGGCATTCCCGCCGTTCCGGACGGCTCGCCGTCGTCGCTGTAGCGGAAAATATTGTTCTCGTCAATGACATACGCGTATACATTATGCGTCGCGTCCGAATATCGGGAACGCATTTCGGCGAGGAACGCCAACGCGTCCTCCTCATTATCAACCGGCTTTACATTCGCGATAAATTTTGATTTTTTTTCAATGAGCAGCGATTGTGACTGCTCCTTTACGGTTTTGTATACGTCCTTTTTTGACATCTTATTATAATTCCCATAACCTTTCTCGGCAAATCACGAAAAATCGGCTTTAATATATCGTATTCACAAAGCTATATGATATACTCCCTTATTTTGCCGTACATCTCGGAATCCGCCATAAGCTCGATAACGGTGCCGTTTTCGCCGTATTCCTCCGAAATAACCTTTTGCGTTTCGTGCAGCTTGCTTACAAGCGCTCCGCCGCTGTACGGAATACACACTCTCACGCGCTGTTTTTTGCCCGGCGCGGCATCGGCTACCGCCTCAATCAGCTTATCTATGTTTATTTTTTCCTTGGCGCTTATATATACCTCTCTGTCACTCTTTAATGAAGTGACGGGATATTCGCCGAGTCTGTCGCATTTGTTAAAGACCGCGATAACGGGTTTTCCCACCGCACCTATATCGGAGAGCACCTGCTCAACCACGGTAATCTGATTGTCCGCCTCCTCGCACGACGCGTCGATTACGTGCAGAAGAATATCCGCCACAACAGCCTCTTCAAGGGTGGACTTGAACGCCTCTATAAGATGATGCGGCAGCTTTCGTATAAATCCGACCGTATCGACAAGCAATATCCTGCGGTTATCGTCAAGGGTAATCGCGCGCGACGTAGGGTCAAGCGTGGCAAAGAGCTTATCCTCCGCGAACACGCCCGCGTCCGTCAGCGTGTTTAACAGGGTTGATTTTCCCGCGTTTGTATATCCCACAAGCGCCGCCGTTATAACGCCGTCCTTTTTTCTGCGTGCGCGGATAAGTCCGCGGTGCTTTTTCAATTCCTTGATTTCCTCCTCAAGGGCGGAAATTCTTCGGCGGATATGCCGTCTGTCATTTTCAAGACGCGTTTCGCCCGGACCTCTTGTGCCTATTCCCGCGCCCGTTCGGCTCATTTCCGTGCCGAATCCGCGCAGTCTGGGAAGTCTGTATTTAAGCTGAGCAAGCTCCACCTGCAATTTACCCTCGCCGCTTTTCGCGCGCATCGCGAAAATGTCGAGTATCAGCATAGAGCGGTCAAGTACCTTTATTTCAAGAAAATCCACTATATTCCGCATCTGCACCGGCGACAGCTCGTCGTCAAAAACAACCGTGTCGGCATCGAGAGCCGATACGGCGTTTTTCAGCTCCTCCAGCTTTCCGATACCCATATAGGTCGCCGTTTCCAAATCGGGCTTGTTTTGTACCGTTTCGCCCACGACTGCTCCGCCCGCCGTCTTTACCAGCTCGCCAAGCTCGCGCATAGACTGCTCGGTGGTATCCCAAAGCCTGTCTTTAATTCCGCGGTGTACTCCCGCCAGTATTACGCGTTCCTTTTTTTCATCTATGCGGTTCATATTTACCTCGCTTTTGTTTTAGTTACATTTAGTATAACAAAAAATTGCGGTTAAGTATACCCCTTATCGAGAAAATTTAAAAAAATTTAAAAATTTGTAGGTTTTGTTTGTTTATTCTATATAAAATGTTCGTTTTGTCCGGCTTTATTTTCAGTGTACAATTTTTTTTATTTTTATGAAAAAAACTATTGTAAATTTGTAAATTTATGATATAATAGATTAGTATTTATGATTTACTTTAGAGATAAAGGAGGTTTATTCCATGCAGAATCTGTTTTTGGTATTGCACCTGATAGTTGCCGTTGTACTTATACTTGTCGTTATGGCTCAGGAGGGTAAGGATCCCGGTATGAGAGGTATTCAGGGCGCGTCTTCGGATATGGGCGACTCATTCTTCAAGAAGAACGGCGGAACCACAAAGGAATCAATGTTCACTAAGCTTACCGCAACGGTTGCGATTCTTTTCCTGATAACAACAATGGTGCTTGTAATTCTGGCGGCGTAAATCAATGAAAAAGACTACAGACAAAGCTCTCGCGGCTTTGCCTCAGGCTGTCGACAGATATACCTGTCGACAGCGAAAAAAGCATCATCGATGCTTTTTTCAATTTCTTTTAAATGAAAAAACCAAAAGTTCCTCCTCACGTCGAAACTTTAGGTTTTAAGCCATTTTTGACGCGCCTGTTGATTTCGCAAGCGAAATGCAACCCGTCAAAAATGATTTTTATTCGAGGTTAGCACCTCGAGCACCCAAGAACAAAGTAGACAAAGCTCTCGCGGCTTTGTCTTTTTTGTGCCGTTTTTTAAGAATAAACCTCATTTTTCCGCGCATACTAAGAGCAAAAACGAAAGGCGGAATTTTATGCTCAGAGGAAAAATAGTGGTTATCGGAGCGGGCTTTGTCGGCTCCACGTCGGCTTATACAATTATGCTTGACGGACTTTTTCAGGAAATCGTTTTGATTGATATAAACAAGGATAAGGCGGAGGGCGACGCTCTGGATATGGCTCACGGAATATCGTTTCAAAAGCCCGTAAGCGTCTACAGCGGCGACTGGAAGGACTGCGCCGACGCCGATATTGTCGTTATAACGGCGGGCGTAAATCAAAAGGTAGGCGAAAGTCGCATCGACCTTTTGCGCAGAAACGCGGATATTTTTAAGAGCATAATAGGCAGTGTTATGAAATACGCTCCCGACGACGTTATACTGCTCACCGTGTCCAACCCCGTTGACATCTTGACCTATATAACCTACAAGCTGTCCGGACTTCCGAAAAATCAAGTGATAGGCTCGGGCACCGTTCTGGACACCTCGCGCCTTAAATATCTCATCAGCCGCCACACCGGAGTTGACGCACGCTATTGCCATACCTACATCATAGGCGAGCACGGCGACAGCGAGGTTGCCGCGTGGAGCATTACCAACATTGCCGGAATAAATATGCGCCGTTTTTTTGAAAACTACGGAAAATGCACGGACGAGGATTTACAGATGATGTACGAGGAGGTTAAAAATTCCGCATACGAGATTATACAAAAAAGGGCGCGACATACTACGCCATTGCGGCGGCTGTCGCGCGTATAGTCGAATGTATCGCCGGTGCTGAAAATTCTGTTCTGACCGTTTCGAGCGTGCTCGGCGGCGAATACGGAATACGCGACATTGCTTTGAGCGTTCCCACGCAGGTATCGGGATACGGCGTGGAGCGTATTCTTGATGTGCCCTTCAGCTCCGACGAAATCGCGGGACTTAAAAACAGCGCCAAGGAGCTTAAAGAAAGCCTTAAATCAATAGGCTTTTAAGCTCCGCTGTCCAAATCATATATAAGCGCGTTGCATATCGCGGCGGCTACATTCGAGCCGCCCTTTCTTCCGCGCGATACAATATACGGCGCGGCGGCGGTCATAATAAGCTCTTTTGCCTGCACCACATTCACAAATCCGACCGGCACGCCGATAATCGCCACAGGCTTGATTTTGCCCTGCTCCATAAGCTCGTACAGCTTTATGAGCGCGGTAGGCGCGTTGCCTATGGCAAATATTACATCTCTGCCCAATCCCGCCGCCTTTTCCATACTCGCGGCGGCGCGCGTTGTGCCGTTCGCTTTTGCGGCGGCGGCGACGTCCTCATCCGACATGAAGCAAAAAACCTCGCCGCCGAATTTTTTAAGACGTTTTTTATTTATTCCGCTGCGCGCCATCTGCGTGTCGGTTACAATATCCGCGCCGTTTTTCACGGCGTTCTTTATTATTTGTATTACCCCGTCGGAAAAGCGCATATTATCCGCGTAATCAAAATCGGCGGTGGTGTGTATCACGCGCTTAACCACGGATTTAACCGAGCTGTCTATTTCGTGCGGCAGCTCGCTCTCTATTATCTCAAAGCTGCGCCGCTCTATATCGGCGGGCAGCACATTTTCAAATTTCATCAAAACTCAATTCCCTCTCTCGCCGTTATACCCCTGTCATAAGGGTGTTTTATCTTCTTTATCTCGGAAACATAGTCCGCTTTTTCCGTAAAAAACCTATTTGGGTCGCGTCCCGTCATAACCAATTCTCCGCCGTAGCTTTCGACTATTTCGCGCACAATATCCTTATCCGTCAAGCCGTAATTATACGCCGCAAAAATTTCGTCAAGGACTATCATATCGAATTTATCCGCGTTTTCTTTGGCATACAGCAGATTTTTATTATGGCATTTTATTATATTCTCCTTGTCCTCCTCGGACATACTTCGGAAAAATCCGTAATTTTCATCACAGCGCATCACGGTTATATTTTTTTCCCTGTCCAAAATTTCAAGCTCGCCCGTGTACGAGCCTTTTAAAAACTGTATGAACAATACTTGTTTTCCGTATCCTGCCATTCTTACGGCAAGACCGATTGAGGCGGTTGTTTTTCCCTTACCGTCGCCGCAATAAATGTGTATCATTTTTTAAACCTCCCCGCAAAGGATTTTATAAATCAAATCCATATCCAAGCTGCCGCGCACCATATCCGCGAGAGCGTCATATTCTCTTTCGCGTATTTCGTCCGGATTTATATTTTTTATGTCCCCGATATTTACGCCTTTTTTTCTGCAAAGGCACTCCGTAATCTGCGGCGCGCATTTATCGAATATGCCGTGCACATAGCTGCCGTAAACATCGCCCGAGGATATTCCGTCATAAGAGCCGTCCGAAAGCCTTGTCATTGCAGGGACACTAAATTCACTCCGTCCCATATGAATTTCATACCCTTCAAATTCAACGCCGCAAAGGTCTTTTAGTGTCCCCGAAATGTTTTCAAACACGCCGCTTACCCTCGCGCGTCTTTTTTCGCGCACGAAACGCGTTTCCATAGGCAGCATTTCCATACCGCGCACCGCGCCGCCGCCCTCACAGCCGTCGCTGTCGATTATTTTATTACCGAGCATCTGATAGCCTCCACATATGCCGAATATCGGGCATTTACTCTTTTTAACCGCCGCCTCAAGTCCGTTTTCTCTTATCCAAAGTAAATCCGAAATCGTGTTTTTACTTCCGGGCAGAATTATCATATCGGGATTAAGCAATTCACCCGCGCTTTTCACGTACCTGACCGAAACGCCGTCAATACGCTCAAACGCGTTAAAATCCGTAAAATTTGAAATTCTCGGAAAGCGTATCACAGCAATATCTATTATGCCCGCGGATTTATTTTCAAGCCTTTCCGAAAGGCTGTCCTCATCGTCAATATCAAAGTGTCCGTAAGGCACCACTCCCGCTACGGGCACACCCGTAAGATTTTCAATCATATCAAGTCCCGGACGCAGTATTTCCACATCGCCGCGAAATTTATTTATAACGGTTGCCTTTATTCTGCTTTTTTCCTCATCGTCAAGCAGCATAACGGTACCGTAAAGCTGAGCGAACACGCCGCCTCGGTCTATATCTCCGACAAGCAGCACCGGCGCGTTCGCCATTTTCGCCATACCCATATTTACAATATCGTCCTGCTTGAGATTAATTTCCGCCGGACTGCCCGCGCCCTCAATCACTATTATGTCGTACTCGCGGGAGAGCGTGTTATACGCGCTCATTATTTCGGGTATAAGCTCCTTTTTGTATTTGAAATAATCGGCGGCGCGCATATAAGAGCGCACCTCGCCGTTTACTATCACCTGCGAGCCTTTATCGTTCGTCGGCTTTAACAGTATCGGATTCATAAGCACCGACGGTTCAATTCCCGCCGCCTGCGCCTGCACGACCTGCGCTCTGCCCATTTCAAGTCCGTCGCGCGTTATATATGAATTGAGCGCCATATTCTGCGACTTAAACGGCGCGACCTTATATCCGTCCTGCTTGAATATCCTGCACAATGCCGCCGCGATTATGCTCTTGCCCGCGTTTGACATAGTCCCCTGTATCATTATCGACTTAGCCACAAATATCACCCAATTCCCTGATTAACTCCGCGTTTTCCGTATGAGTTTTCACTGCTATGCGGTAAAAGCTCTCGCCAAGACCTCTGAAATTAGCGCAGCTCCTTATAAGTATTCCGCGCTCCAAAAGCCTTTCGCCGATACCGCTTTGACCTTTAATTAAAATAAAATTCGTGTCGGATTTAAAAACCTTAAATCCGAGCTTTCTCAATTCCTCTGTCAAAAATTCTCGTTCCCGTTTTATATAAATCAGACTTTTTTCAATATATCCGCCGTCATTAAGGGCGGCAATGCCTCCCGCCTGCGCCGCCGCGGACACATTCCACGCGGGCAGCTGTTTTTTTATGTCCCCGCAAATTTTAGTGTCCCCAATGATATATCCCAAACGCAGTCCCGCCATTGCGTAGGTTTTTGTAAACGCCTTTATCACCGGCAGTTTGCCTTTCATTGAATAGCCGTTTTCCGCCAAATCCATAAAGCACTCGTCAATTATACAGACTATGCCGTTTTCGGCGCAAACGTCCGCGATTTTATCAGCCAACGCTTTATCCGCGATATTTCCCGCGGGATTGTTCGGATTGCATATAAATGCCATATCAATGTCCTTCAATCCGGCAATAAAATCCGAGCCGATAACAAATCCGTTCTCCTCTTTTAATGTATAATACTCGATTTCACAGCCGACGCTCAAAAGCGCGCGCTCGTATTCCGAAAAGGTAGGCGCAATGAGCAGCGCTCTCTTCGGCATAACCGCGCGGACAGCCGCGAAAATCATTTCCGATGCGCCGTTTGAGCATAAAATATTTTCGCTTTTCACTCCCTCATGCTCCGCTATGGCGCGCCTTAAATCTGCATAATCGGCATCGGGATATACTCCGAAAGCGTCCGCGCCGCTTATCACCGTTTCTTTTACTCTTTCGCTTATGCCGAGCGGATTTGTATTCACCGAAAAATCCAGCCTTACGCTGTTATTATAAATGTCTCCGCCGTGCTCATATTTTCTCATATCAAAACACCCACCGCAATCTTTATTCCTATGCAGATAACATACGCCATAATCGCGGTCATATACATAAGCCGATTTGCATTTTTTATATCAATATACTGCGTGTCGCGTATATCATCGCCGATAAACGGCTTTTTATAAAGCTCTCCGAAATAATACGCGTCGCCGCCAAGCTGTATTCTGAGTGCGCCCGCCATAACCGATTCCGTCTGAGCGCTGTTCGGGCTGGCGTGATTTCGCGAATCGCGTTTGTATATCATTGACGCGTTTTTGCCGTCAAGCCGCATAATATACGCCGATATTATCATCAGACGAGCCGATATTCTCGACGGTATAAAATTAGCTATGTCGTCTATTTTCGCGGCGGCTTTTCCGAAATTGATGTATTTTTCGTTTTTATATCCGACCATTGAATCCATCGTGTTTACCGCCTTATACAGGCAACCCAAAACCCCGCCGCCTATCGCCATATATATAAGCGGCGCGATTACACCGTCACCGGTGTTTTCCGCGACCGTTTCCACCGCCGCTTTGGTTATCCCGACCTCGTCCAAACCGTCCGTGTCACGACCGACAATCATCGACACCTTTTCCCTTGCCCTCTCAATATCTCCGCATATAAGCGGCGTGTACACCTCCATACTCGCGTCCCTAAGCGATTTTGCCGCGAGCATAAAATAGCACATTACCGCCTCAACGGCAACACCCAAAAATAAATTGAATCTGTACGCGAAAAACAAAACCGCGAACGGCACTCCGCCGCAGACAAGCAACACAAGCGCCGCCATAAATATTCCGCCGATAAATTCGCCCTTTTGCGTTTTTGGGAATATTTTCCTCATCAACTTTTCGGAAAGCTCTATAAGCTTTCCCATTAATCTTATCGGGTGCAATTTAAAATTCGGGTCGCCGAATATAAAATCCAACAAAAATCCGATACTAAGCGCCACCGATTGAGCTATAATCATTTACTGTCCCTCCCGCGTTCATTTCAAATTTAAATCCGCAGCCGTTTTTTACCTGATAATCGTAAAAATTGCCGCCGAATAATTTTTGCATAATTGCCATAATACTTCCGCCGTGTATAACAAACGCGGTATCCGCCGTTTGACCGTCAATCATTTCAAAAAATCCCTCAACGCACCGCTTTGTGAAATCATCATGCGCCTCGCCGTTCGGAAACGGCAGTCTGCCGCCGCTGTCAATCCACCTTTGATAATCGGCATTATCCTTTAATTCCTCATAAGACTTATTCTCAAAATCACCGAAATCACATTCGGAAAGCTTAACGCATATAATCGGCGAAATGCTCGGATATATATATTCCGCAGTCTGAATACAGCGCTTTAAAGGACTTGACACCACGCGCATACAGCGCGGATATTCACGCTCAAGACATTTAGTGTCCCTTAAATCCTCATCGGTCACGCCTATGTATTTTTTCTTATAATTGCCCTCGGTCATACCGTGACGTATAAGTATTATTTTCATTTTATTATATTACCTATTCCGCATATAACTCTTATTACCTTTTCGGCATTCTCGGCTATATAGCAACTTATTCTGCCCACGCACTCGCGCCATTCCCTGTCGGCTTTGTCCATAGGCACAACGCCGTATCCGATTTCATCGGAAATTATTATTATATCGGGATTTTCCGCAAGCATCTTATCGGTAACGGAGCGTATATCGCGGTTATCCTCCATCATCTTTCTTATAAACAAATGAAAATCCTTGACCGCCCTTTCGGTCATTACCGTATCATAATCGGCTTGCGGTATGTCCGCTATGCCGTATTTATTTTTCACAAACGCGCTTTTTCCGCTATTTTTTCCGCCTATCACAAAACGCATACCATACCTCCCGCAATCACGCATAAAAGCTCACAAACGCACAAAAAATATCCCGCCACATCGCCTGTCGTGCCGCCGAATTTGCTGTACGCAATATGCCTATACCACAAAAACGCGATTGCCGCGGCGGCAAGAGTAAAAATGCCCGTCCTTAAATCTATAAAAATAACCGCGGCGGCGCATACCGCGATATACGCGCACATCACCGCCGTAACCGCTTTTCTTTGCGCCGCGCTTTTAAAGGTATACAGCAGTCCGCTGTTTTTGGCGCATTTAAAAAGGCACAGCGCCAGACCGCTCAGCGACCGCGACAGCACAAAGCACACCGAAACCGCAAGCACCGTTTTTATGCTGTTTATTTCACTCATAAATCCGAGGTACAATATAAAATACACTGCCGCGCCGATTATCGCAAAGGCTCCGGTATGCGGGTCTTTGAGTATTTCAAGCTTTTTTTCTCTGTCGCCGTAGGAGGAAAGCGCGTCGCAGGTGTCCAGAAAACCGTCAATGTGTATGCCGCCCGAAATCATAACCGGCAGTGCGGTCATAAGCGCGGCTCTTAAAATATCCCCGATTTTAAGCGCCTCACACAGCAAAAAAACCGCCGCAGACGCCGCTCCGATTACAACTCCCACAAGCGGGAAAAAGCACAGCGCATATTTCATATTGCTTTCGTCCCAATTTATTTTCGGCATCGGTATTTTTGAATACATTGAAAATGCCACGCATAATGATTTTAAAACATTCATTTAGTGTCCCTCTATTTTATTCTTACGGGCATACCGTACACAACCTCATAAACTCTGTCGGCTTTTTTCGCAAGCAGGCTGTTTATCTCACCGAGAATACGTATATACTCTTTAGTGTCCCCATCGTAATTTATTCCGTCGGAGGAAATCTCATTTGTGACCGCCACAAGGTTTTTGCATTTTAAATTCAGCACATCGGTGGAAATTTTATGCGGGTCTGTTTCCTTTTTATCCGAAAACATTAAATTGGCGGTCAAATTCGACACACATTCCAAAAGCATTGTATCGGCTCTTTCATCAAGCGAGGATAAGCCCTCATAACACTCCGCAGTGCGAAAACCCTTGCCCGAGCGCATTTTTCTGTGACGCTCAATTCTTTTTACACATTCCTCGTCATACGGTTTCATTGTAGCCACATAAAGCATATCGCCGCCAAGCTCCGCCGCCGTTTTTTCGGCAAACTCGGATTTGCCGCTGCCGCTGCCGCCCGTAATCAGGATAAACATCTATTTCAGCTCCTTATAGCTTTCCACATTAATATCGTCAAAGGTTGACATCTCGTTATACACGCAAACCGCCGTGTCGAGCGCGGCAAGCAGCATAACGCCGCCGGTGCCCTCGCCGAGGCACATAGACGCGTCAATAGGCGCTCTTTTACACAACTGCTTTAAGATAATATCCGCCGCGCTTTCCTTTGAAACGTGCGACGCTATCATAAAATCGCGGCTTTCCCCGCACAGCCGATACGCGCACAGCGCCGCAACCGAGGATATAAACCCGTCGATTATCACCGGAACGCCATAAACCGCGCCGCCTATAAACGCGCCCGCCAAAGCGGCAATGTCATATCCTCCGACCTTTGATATTACGTCCAAAGCATCATTTTTATCCGGCTTACTCCTTGATATTGCCGTCTTTATAACCTCGATTTTTCTTTCCAGTCCCGCGCTTGAAAGTCCCGCGCCTCTGCCCGTAACGTCCGCGGCGTCCATATCGAGCAACACGCTTGCCACGGCGGAGCTTGTGGTGGTATTTCCTATTCCCATCTCGCCCGTGGCTATTATTTTACAGCCCTTTTCCGACAGCTCCCTTACGCAGTCAATTCCCGTTTGAACCGCCAGACGCGCCTGCTCATATGTCATAGCGTTTTCACGGAGCATATTTTTTGTGCCGTAGGATATTTTCCTGTTTACGGCTCCCTTTACATCACGCGCAACTCCCACGTCAACGGGTATAACCTCCGCGCCGATATGACGCGCCATAGCGCATACGCTGGTATCGCCTTTTACAAAATTCTCCGTAACAATGGCTGTTACCTCCTGCCCCGTCTGCGTCACGCCCTCGCTCACCACGCCGTTGTCGGCGCACATCACAAGCACGCACCGCTTCGAAATGTCAATATTATGTGTCCCCTGTATTCCGGCTATATCGGTTACAATATCCTCGAACACGCCCAAGCTATGCAGGGGCTTAGCGATTGAATTCCACTTTTTCACCGCGTTTTCTCTCGCTGTTTTACTGATTTCTTTTACCTTGTACATTTATATTCCTCGCATTTTTTTATAAATCTTTCGGCAAGCTTAATATTAGTCCAAAAATGTATATGCGGAAATCCCGCGAATAAATTGCGCTCGGTATTTACGCAGTTCCACGTCCTACCGTTTTTTTCAGCGGCAAATCCGCCGCCGCAGCAATCGCTGTCAAAATAATGAAACTCGCGCGCGCGGATTTTTTCGCCTTTTTTACACAGAATATTATCGCTTTGCGCGGTCATTTCCATATATCCGAAACGCCGCAGACTGTCCGTCTTTCGGCACGCGCCGTTTATAACGCCCGCCATTTTGTGTCCCCTGCCGTCATTGTCCTCCATTATCTTATGCAGATACATAAATCCGCCGCACTCCGCTATACACGGCGCGCCGCGTTTCACGGTATCTCTTACGGAATCAAGCGAAACCGTATTTTTCTCAAGAATATCCGCGTAAAGCTCCGGATAACCACCGCCCAAAATAAGTCCGTCGCAAGGCGGAACGCTGTCATTTGACAACGGACTGAAATAAACAATCTCCGCGCCCATATCGCGTAAAAGCGTTAAATTGTCCTCATAATAAAAGCAAAATGCTCTGTCGCGCGCAACGGCTATTTTAACATCGGCAATTTTCTTTATATCCGGCGATTTAATTTTAGTGTCCCCACATTCCGCTGTTTGAAGTATACCGTCTATATCAATATATTTTTCCGCGTAATCCGCAAGCACACTCATTTTTTTATTTATATCGCTGATTTCCCGCGCCGTAACCAATCCGAGATGTCTGCTTTCTATCCGCGCGTCGCCTATGTACGGCAAAAACCCGAACGGTTCAATGCCAATCCCTCGGCACTCCTCCGCCATATCCTTATACAGCCTTTCGGGCAAATTGTTGAAAATCACTCCGACAATTTTGTTATTCTTAAACTCCTTAAAGCCCTTTATCTGCGCCATTGCCGAAAGGCTCATACCCTTGCAGTTCACAACAAGTATAACGCTTGTATCGGTAATGCGCGAAAGCTCATAAGAGCTGCCCTTTTCCGTAAAGGAAAGACCGTCATAAAATCCCATAACGCCCTCAATTACGGAAATATCGCCGCTGTTTTTCCAAAGCAGATATTTAATCGTATCGCTGCCCATTATATAGCTGTCAAGATTATATGACGGCGTGCCGATTACCGTTTTATGAAACATCGGGTCAATATAATCCGGACCGCATTTGAATGAGGATACCTTTAATCCCCTGTTCACAAGTGCCTGCAGCAGGGCGCAGGTAACGGTTGTTTTTCCGCAGCCGCTGTTTGTGCCGGCAATCATTATTCTTTTCATCGTTTCTCACCACATATCACAAATACCGGATTTTGCGCCGTCATCATATTGTAATTCCCGATTTTTCTTCCCTTTGCCGCGCTTATCTGCGTCACCTCATACGAATAGCCGCGCTCCTCAAAGGCTTTTAGTGTCCCCGTCAAGTTTTCAAGAGTGATTGCGTTTACGACAATTTTCGGGCACGCGCATTTTTCAATTATTTCATCGATTTTGCCTGAAGAACCGCCTATAAAAACCTTATCCGCTTTTGGCAGTCCATTGAGCGCGTCGGGAGCCTCTCCACGTATCACCTCTATATTATCCGCCGTAAATTTCACCGCGTTTTTCTCGATAAGCTCCGCCGCCTCGGCGTTTTTCTCAACGGCATACACCCTGCCTTTCGGGCATAACAACGCCATTTCCACGCTTACAGAGCCTGTACCCGCGCCTATATCAAGGCAAATGTCATCAGGTTTTATCTCAAGCCGCGACACGCTTACGGCTCTCACCTCGCTCTTTGTTATGGGCGCGCTGCCCGTTATAAATTCTTCATTTTTAATGCCTATTCTCGCGCGGGCATCAAAATTTTCGTTTATTATAATAATCACGCTTAACGGGTCTGTTTTTATGTACCTTAATTCCTCGGCTGTTCCGCGGAGTATTTTCTCGGTTTCGTACGAAAGATTTTCACCTATAAAAACCTCCGCGCCGCCAAGACCGAATCTGCACAGCTTTGCGCAAGGATTTTCACCAAGCAGCGCAAAAGTCTTTTTGTGTCCCCTTACCTCGCTTGCGATATTACATTCCCTGCCGTGCATACTGACTATATTCATATCGTCATAGGAAATACCGATTTTCGCGCAAAAATATGAAACACAGCTTATGCCCGGCTCTGCCTGCGCTTTCGGGAACAGCGCGCATAATTTTTTCGCCCCGCTGAAAAAGGAAATATCGCCCGAAAACATAACGGCAATGTTTTTCTCAGGATTTTCCCTTATAATGTCGGATATTCTATCCGCGTCATACTCAAAGTAAACCCGTCTTTTTCCGTCCGCAAACGGCTCAGCAACGCGCCTTGCACCGATTATAATATCAGCATTTTCAATTTTTTCTCTTGCCGAAACAGTGAGATTTTTAGTGTCCCCCATTCCCGTTCCTATTATAAAAATGTTCATATTACAACCACTCCAAAATCAGTTTTTCCGCTTGTTTTAACGATACTCCGTTTTCCTTTACGGGTCTGTCGATTATAATGCACACGGTGTTATTTTCTTTTGCCGCGTCAATTTTTTCCAAAAAGCCCCCGCTCTTTCCGGTGCGTTTTGTTACGAGATATTTTATATTCAGCTCCTTTATCAAAGCCGAGTTAAACTCCTTTGAAAAAGGTCCCTGCATACATATCACGCGTTTCATTTCAAATCCCGCCTCGGCGCACAATCTTACGGATTCCTCCGTCGGAAGAACTCGCGCGAACGCGCGGTTCGCGAGTGCCGAAAACGCCTTTATTTTCTTTGAACCCGTGGTTATTAAAATATTTCCGACGGTATTTTGCAAATATTTCGCCGCCAAAGCTGTATTCTCAAAGCATATACCGTCACCGTCCGTATCCTCACGCACAACTCTGATATATTTTACCTCGCATACCTCTTTTATGTTCTCCGTCACCTTATCCGCGTAAGGGTGCGTCGCGTCAACGACTATTTTCGCGCCGCTTTCCGAAAAAAATTCTCCCATTTCATCGGCGGTCATTCTGCCTATATGCACGTTTTTATTACCGAGAATTTCGGCTCCGTATTCCGTCGCCACGCACACAATGTGACTTATATTATTCTTCAACAGAAAATCCGATATTTTGTGTCCCTCGTCCGTCCCGCCAAACAATATAACATCATACATTTCTATATCCCCTCGGAGTTACCATTTTATTTTTAATACACTTCGTCATTGAATTGCCTATAAAAATCGTCGTGAACATATCCGCCCGATAATTTCGCATCTCCCAAAGCGTCATAATTTTGTATTCCTCGCCGTCGCGCCCGATATTTCTTGCCGCGGCGCATACGGTTTTAGTGTCCCTATATTTAAGAATTATATCGCACGCATTTTTTAAATAATCACGGCGTTTTTTGCTTGACGGATTATATATGCAAATCACAAAATCACCCGCCGCGGCACATTCAAGACGCTTTTCAATCGTTTCCCACGGCGTGAGCAAATCGCTGAGGCTTATTACCGCAAAATCGTGTCCCAAAGGCGCGCCCACAAGAGCGCCGCCGCTGAGCATTGCGGAAACGCCGGGTGTAACGCACACCTCAATATCCTCATATTCCGCCGCGATTTCATACACAAGTGACGCCATACCGTACACGCCCGCGTCGCCGCTGCACACAACCGCGACATCTTTCCCCTTTGCAGCCATTTCCACGGCGGCGCGGCACCTGTCCGCCTCCTGTTTCATTGCCGATGTGAAATATTCCTTATCCGGCAAAAACTTTTTCACCAAATCAGCGTAGACCGTATAGCCGACGATTACATCGGCATTTTCAAGAGCTTTTCTCGCCGCGGCGGTTATGCCGTCCTCACTGCCCGCACCCATTCCGACAACGTATATCTTCATCTAAATTCCTTTCAAAAAATCTATTTCGGTTTTTAATTTTCCCAATGCCAGAGCCGTGCCGCCCAGCGGCGTTTTCGGAGCGCACAGCCGCGCTCCGGCGGCGCATACCGCTCTTTCACAGACATTGTCCACGCCCACGGTTTTTTTCACAAACTCGGAGGACGAGAAATTACCCTCGACATTTTCCAGCTCCCGCGCGGCAAACGTCAAAAGCGGCAAATTATATTTTCCGCAAAAATCCGAAATGCCCGGCTCGTCCCGTTTTATATCTATGGTCGCAACGGCAAAAAGCGAAAATGGCGACACTCGGTTTATTTTCAAAAATTCAAGCACACTCATCTCAACATTTTCGCAATTTTTCTTGCAGCCTATGCCCAAAATTATATTTTTCGGCTTTAAATTAAGCGTAATATCAAAGGGCTTTTTATCATTGTCGCTTATGCAAATTCCCGCCTTTGCGCCGTCATTAAAGCAATCGGGAACATTTTTAAGCTCATAATCCGTATAGAGTCCGATTTTTTCGCCGCGCAGAACGCGCGAAGATATTTCCTTTATCGGTTTAGTGTCCCCTATGTGCAGATTATTTTTGACCGCAAAGGTATCCACGGAAAATTTATTATTAATATCGGTCGCGGTGGTAATAACGGCGGTGCCGTTTGTCAGCGCCGCGATTTTTTTAGCCAAATCGTTCGCTCCGCCTATGTGTCCCGACAAAATCGGAATTGCAAAACCGCCCTTTTCGTCTGCAACAACCACGGCAGGGTCCTCAGCCTTATCCCTCACATACGGCGCGATTGCGCGAACCGCGATTCCGCACGCGCCGACAAAAACCAGCGCGTCGTAATTTTTAAAAATATCTCCTATAATTTCAGAAACGGCGTCGAATTTTTTCAATCCGCACGCGGCATATTTTGTATATCCGTCGGCTCCGATTTTTTCCGTAAGCATTTTTGCCGTTTCGGCACCGTTTTGCGTAAAGGCTATCACTGCGGTTTTCATTGCTCCACGCCCTTTCGGTATTCGGTTGTGAAGGCTTTATCATAAAGCTTTGACAAGGAATAATCATCGCCGAGAAAATTACCCACCGTAATAAGCGCGGTCTTTTTTATATTATTCTTACTCGCTGTTTCGTTTAGTGTCCCCACGGTACACCGCATAACCTTTTCATCTTCCCACGTAGCCTTATACACAATCGCCGCGGGGGTATTTTCACCATAGCCGCCACGTATAAGCTCCGCGGAAAGCTCCCGTAACATTCCCGCCGAAAGAAATATAACCATGGTCGCTCCGTGAGCGGCAAGCAGATGTATTTTTTCCCTTTCGGGCACGGGCGTTCTGCCCTCCATACGCGTTATAATCACCGTCTGCGACACATCAGGCAAGGTATATTCCGCCTTGAGCGCCGCCGCCGCGCCGCAAAATGAGCTTACACCCGGGCATACGTCATATTCGATTTTAAGCAAATCAAGTCTGTCCATCTGCTCGCGAATTGCGCCGTATATGCAGGGGTCGCCCGTGTGAAGTCTGACAATCTCTTTAGTGTCCCCGATTTTCATAACCTCAATAACCTCGTCAAGAGTCATTTCGGCGCTGTTATATATCCGCGCGTTTTTGGAGGCATATTCAAGCAGCTCCTTATTCACAAGCGAACCGGCGTAAATTATAATATCCGCCTGTTCCAAAAGTCTTTTTCCTCTCAGCGTAATCAAATCAGCCGCGCCGCTGCCCGCGCCGACAAAATGCACCATTTAGTGTCCCCTCACCTTGCTTAAAATTTCTTCCGCGTCCGCTGTTTCCCCTATAACACCGTATTTATTTGAAAACATTACAGCGCCGATTTTTAAATCGGTGCGCCTTTTAAGATATGTATCGATTCTGTTCATTAATATGTCAATCGTTTTAGTGTCCCTGATTAATTCATACGCCTCGTCCGTTGTAAGGCAGTCAAGGATTTTTTCAAAATCCTCCATGCCCGCGAGAACGGCGCACAGCGCAAGCGTTTCCATACGTCCGTCGGCGTATTTTGAATGTGTGTTCATAATTCCGCTGCCCAGCTTTACAAGCTTGCCCATATGCGAAACAATAAGTATCTCCGAAAATCCCAAATCCGACGCGTAATCAATCGCGTCGCCGATAAAATTACTGCATTGCACTGCGTTTGTTATGCCATATTCCGTTTTGGCAAATTCCTCGCCGTAATTCCCGGGCACAAAAACGACCGCTTTCGCGCCTGTTTTTCTGTATGCTTTAAGCTCGAGAAAAATCGTGTCGAGAAGAGCTTTTTCGCTCATCGGCTCCACAATTCCGCTTGTGCCCAGAATTGAAATTCCGCCCTCAATGCCAAGTCTCGGGTTAAAGGTTTTTTTTGCGATTTCCTCGCCGTCCGGCACGGAAATCACAACATCAAAGCCGCCGTCAAAATCCGAGCAGACCTCGTTTACCGCATCGCGTATCATTCTGCGCGGCACGCTGTTTATTGCCGCGCTGCCCACAGGGCGGTCAAGTCCTCCGCGCGTCACGCGTCCCACGCCTTTGCCGCCGTCTATCCTTATACCGCCGTCATTTTTTGTGACCTCGGCATACACAAGAATTCCGTTTGTAATATCGGGATCATCGCCGCTGTACTTTCTCACGGCACACAAAGCCCTGTTTTCGCCCATTTGCGTATCCTCTGTATTAAGGCATAGTTTTTCTCCCGACGGCAGCGTAACGCTCACCGACTCCGCCGTTTCACCCGTCATAAGCATAATAGCCGCCGCCTTTGCCGCCGCAGCGGCACAGGTACCCGTGGTATAACCCTTTTTCAGAAATCTGTTGCTTTTCATCTGTTTCACCCAATGATTATTGAATTAATATCCGCGCCGACGCGCCGTATCCATATAGAACAGTATACCAAAATTATACCGCTATGTCAATCAAAGCGGACGCGGTAAGCGCATTTCCAAAAATGCTGAAATAAGCTTTTTGATAATATGCGGGACAATTTCCTATTTTCATTCTACTCTATATTATATCGCGAGTTTTAAGTAATGTCCATATTTTTTTAACTTCCGAGTACACGCGGAATGTTCGGCAGATATAGAATGTGACCGACTATGCTTGACGGCTATGCCAAAACAATATATAATATAAATATAAATTTAATTCGGAGGCAACAAAAATGGAGCTTAGAGTTTTACGATATTTCCTTGCGGTTGCAAGGGAGCAGAACATATCCCGCGCGGCGGAGGCGTTGCATATATCCCAGCCTACGCTGTCACGGCAGCTTATGGATATGGAGGCGGAGTTCGGAAAGACATTATTCGAGCGCGGAAACAGACGAATCACGCTGACTGAGAACGGAATGTTATTGAGGAAACGCGCGGAGGAAATCGTGGATTTGGCTGACAGGACAGAAGCGGAAATGACCTCGTCCGATGAAACGATAAGCGGCGACATATACATCGGCGGCGGAGAGACCGAGGCAATGCGTTTAGTGGCTAAAGTAATTCGCGATATTGAATCGGATTATCCCGATATAAAATTTCATATCCACAGCGGCAACGCGGCGGACGTAACGGAGCGGCTCGACAAGGGACTGCTTGATTTCGGAGTGCTTATCAATTACAACGACGTCGCTAAATATGAATTTTTGCGTCTGCCCCTAACGGACACCTGGGGCGTTCTTATGCGCAGCGATTCTCCGCTCGCGCATAAGGAAACAGTTAAAGCGGAGGACTTATGGAGCTTGCCGCTCATCTGCTCGCGTCAGGTGATAAATACCGCGCAAATGAGAGGTTGGATGCGAAAATCGCCTGAAAAGCTAAATATCGTCACAACATACAATCTGATATACAACGCGTCATTGCTGGTTGAGGAGGGCGTGGGATATGCGCTCGGACTTGACAAGCTGATAAAAATCACGGACGGCGGTCCGCTTTGCTTTAGGCCGCTTGAACCGCGAATGGAGGTAAATATCGATTTCGTATGGAAAAAATATCAGGTATTCTCAAAAGCCGCCGAATTATTTTTAAAGCGTATGCAGGAGAATTTTTAATATAACTAATCGACATAGATATGTATTTAATATAAGCATTGGACATTCACGGACGAAACGGATATAATATATCTATCGAAAGGAGTGTCTGAAATGGAACTTAATGAATTTTTGCAATATATAAAAAGCGGCAGGGTGATAAAGGGCGGCTCTGAGGCACATAATCTGATGCACCGATACAGCCAAGAGGCTATGAAAATAACGACCGAAATAAACTCGGTATACCACAATAAGGGGGATTTACGCAAGCTGTTTTCGGAGCTTATCGGCAAAAATGTACCGGAGGATTTCGGACTTCACACTCCGTTTCACACGGACTTCGGGAAGAATATCACAATAGGCAAAAGAGTGTTTATAAATTCCGGCTGCACATTTCAAGACCAGGGCGGAATTACTGTAGGCGATGGGGCGCTGATAGGGCACAACGTGGTTATCGCAACGCTCAATCACGCGATGAACCCCTCGGACAGAGCGGATATGATACCCTCGCCCGTCACAATCGGAGAGAACGTATGGATAGGCTCAAACAGCACAATTCTTCCGGGCGTTACAATCGGTGACGGTGCGGTTATAGGCGGCGGCTCGGTGGTCACAAAGGATATTCCGCCATGCGCGGTCGCGGTCGGAAATCCGGCGAGGGTTATAAAGTATGTAGATTAATCCGAAAAAATAAAATGAGTGGAGGTATTTAAGATGAAAAATTGTTTTATATCAATGCTTATATTTTTGCTTTGCGCTCTGAGCGCAAGCGCGGCTGAAATGTCGGTAAGCGGCAACGCCGTGACGGTCAGCGGCGCGCCGGATAATTCAACGCTGATAGCAGCGTTTTATAAGGACGGGATATTGTCGGGCACAAAAATATCCAAGGGCAGCGGGACAATTACGATGGACATTTCCGAAGGCTCAACCGGCGCCGATAAAATAAAAGCGTTCCTCTGGGATATGGATACAATACAGCCTTTAGACGATGCGGCGGATATAACTTCCGAAACTGCGTCCGATGAAACTTCCGAACCAACCTCAGATATTGAAGAGGTGTTCGATAAGGTGTACATCACCGCCAACAATGTAACCTTTACGGCAACATTGGCGGATAACAGCAGCGCGGCGGCTTTTGTTGAGCTGCTGAAAGACGGCGATATTACTATCGAGATGAGCGATTACGGTAATTTTGAAAAGGTCGGTTCTCTCGGCACCACATTGCCGAGAAACGATGAACAGATTACAACCGAGGCGGGAGATTTGATTTTATATCAGGGAAATTCCATCACCATATACTACGACACAAACTCGTGGAACTTTACGCGGCTCGGCAAAATTGAAAATGTCACCGGCGAAGAATTAAAAGCCGCGCTCGGCAGCGGTGACGTAACGGTTACATTTTCTTTGTATCAATAAATGTATCGAAACACGCATCTACCCAAAAACAGTCGGCTAAACCTCGGCATTTTAGTGAGCGGTGCTGTACGCGGGTACCGCCCCGAGCTTAAAGCGTGCAAGATGTGGAAAATTAACAAGCCCGAATTGAAAAAGGAGCTGTTGCAATAAAATAATTTGCAACAACTCCTTTTCAATTTCATTTACAGCCTTTTAACCGCGAGAGTAACGGTTTCGCCGTTAATATTCCATTCCTTTGAATTGCCGTCAACGGCTGCGGTATCAATTTCGTCCGCAAGGGTTTCGTCCTTGATTGTAGCCATATTCCTTGTGATAATAGCGGCAATTTTGTCATTGCCTACGCAGCTTACCTTGATGTGATCCATAACCTCAAAGTCGGAATCCTTTCTCATTGTCTGGATTTTTGAGATAATCTCACGCACAAAGCCCTCCTCAATAAGCTCATCGGATAGGTTCGTGTCAAGAACAACCGTTATACCGTAATCGCTGTTTGACTCAAAGCCCTCCGTCTGAGCGGTTTCGATAAGCAAATCCTCCTCCGAGAGAGCCTCCTCATTGCCGTCAACCGTAATTTTCAGCGCGCCGGTTTCTTTAATTTCCGCCATTGCCTTGTTGCCGTCAATATTCGCGAGAATTTCTCTCACGGCATTGATGTTCTTTCCGAAACGTCTGCCCAGCGTTTTCAGCTGCGGCTTAAAGCTGTAGGACGTAAATCCCGACACATCATCGGTAAATTCAACATTCTTTACGTTCAGCTCTTCCTCGATTATATCAACATAATATTCACTCAATGTTTCGGGCGCCTTTACATACATCGTGCCTATCGGCTGACGATTTTTGATATTCGCCGTATTTCTGCACGCTCTGCCCAAAACGACTATATCCAGCACCTCTTCCATATTCTTTTCAAGCTCTTTGTCGATAAGCTTTTCATCATATGTCGGGAAGTCGCAAAGATGAATGCTCTCCGGCGCGTCCTTATCTATGTTCCTTACAAGGTTCTGATAAATATCCTCGGTCATAAATGGAATCATCGGCGCGGCTGCCTTGCACAGCGTAACCAACGCGGTGTAAAGCGTCATATAGGCGTTAATCTTATCCTGCGGCATATCCTTAACCCAAAAACGAGTGCGCGAGCGTCTTACATACCAGTTTGAAAGCTCGTCCACGAAGTTGTCAAGCACCCTTGCCGTTTCGGTAATCTTGTAATTCGCCAAATTTTCATCAACCGCTTTAACAAGCGTATTCAGCTTTGACAAAAGCCACTTGTCCATTACGGAAAGCTTGTCATATTCAAGCGAATATTTTGTCGCATCGAAATTATCTATATTCGCGTACAGCACAAAGAATGCGTATGTGTTCCAAAGAGTACCCATAAACTTGCGCTGTCCCTCGGAAACCGCGCCGTCATGGAAACGGTTAGGCAGCCACGGTGCGCTGTTTGAATAGAAATACCAGCGTATCGCGTCCGCGCCGTGCTTTTCGAGCGCGTCAAACGGATCTACCGCGTTGCCCTTGGACTTAGACATTTTCTGTCCGTTTTCGTCCTGAACGTGTCCGAGCACGATTACATTCTTATACGGAGCCTTATCAAACAAAAGCGTTGATTCGGCAAGCAGAGAATAGAACCAGCCTCTTGTTTGGTCAACGGCCTCGCTGATAAAATCGGCGGGGAAGTTTTCCTCGAATATATCCTTGTTTTCAAACGGATAATGCCACTGAGCGAACGGCATCGCGCCGCTGTCAAACCAGCAGTCAATAACCTCGGGAACTCGGTGCATTTCCTTTCCGCATTCCGGACATTTAATCGTCACCGCGTCAATAAAAGGACGGTGCAGCTCTATATCATCGGGGCAGTTGTCCGACATCGACTTAAGCTCCTCGATTGAGCCTACCGCGTGCCTGTGACCGCATTCACATTCCCAAATATTCAGCGGAGTACCCCAGTAACGGTTACGGCTGATGCCCCAATCCTGCACGTTTTCAAGCCACGCGCCGAAACGTCCCTCACCGATTGTTTTCGGAATCCAGTTGATTGTCTTGTTATTCTTTATAAGGTCGTCCTTAACAGCCGTCATCTTGATAAACCATGTATCGCGCGCGTAGTAGATAAGCGGCGTGTCGCATCTCCAGCAGAACGGATAGCTATGCTCGAACTTCGGAGCATTGAAGAGCTGTCCTCTTTTTTCAAGATTTACAAGGATTTCCTTGTCAACGTCCTTACAGAACGTACCCGCCCACGGAGTTTCCTTTGTCATTTGACCTTTGCCGTCAACAAGCTGAACAAACGGCAAATCATACTTTCTGCCGACATTCGCATCGTCCTCACCGAACGCGGGCGCGATATGAACGATACCCGTACCGTCCGTAAGCGTTACATAGGTGTCGCAGGTTACATAGTATGCCTTTTTATCGGGAGATACGAAGTCAAAAAGCGGCTCGTATTCCTTGTATTCAAGATCCGTACCCACGTACTTTTCAACCACTTCATATTCCGCGTCCTTGATATTCGCGTCAACAAGAGCCTCCGCGAGAATATAGTATTCATCGCCGACCTTAATTTTTACATATGTTTCATTCGGGTTCACGCACAGCGCGACATTTGACGGCAGCGTCCAAGGGGTTGTCGTCCATGCGAGGAAGTAGGTATTTTCCTCTCCCTTAACGATGAACTTAGCCGTTGCGGAGCGTTCCTTTACGTCCTTATATCCCTGAGCAACCTCATGCGATGAAAGCGGAGTGCCGCAGCGCGGGCAATACGGAACGATTTTGTGTCCCTTATATAAAAGACCCTTTTCCCATATCTTCTTCAGCGCCCACCATTCGGATTCGATAAAGCTGTTGTGATAGGTTACATACGGGTCGTCCATATCCGCCCAAAAGCCGACAGTGCCGGAGAAGTCCTCCCACATACCCTTGTACTTCCATACACTTTCCTTACATTCCTTAATGAAAGGCTCAAGTCCGTATTCCTCAATCTGCTCCTTGCCGTCAAGGCCGAGCTTTTTTTCAACCTCAAGCTCAACGGGAAGTCCGTGAGTATCCCAGCCCGCCTTACGCAGTACCTTGTATCCCTTCATCGTGCGGTAACGCGGAATCATATCCTTGATAACGCGCGTTAAAACATGACCGATATGCGGTTTGCCGTTCGCTGTCGGGGGACCGTCATAGAAGGTGTAGACCTCGCCTTCCTTTCTCTCGTCAATACTCTTTTGGAAAATGTTATTATCATTCCAGAATTTCTCAACCTTTTTTTCTCTTTCCACGAAATTCAGATTTGGTGAAACCTTATCATACATGGGTGTATTCATTCCTTTCAATGATATTTAATATTTCCGGCTGTTTGTTTTACAACCAAAAAGGTCTTTGTCTTGCATAACAAGACAAAGACCCAAATCTTTGCTATACCACTCGTCATACCAACATATGCGTTCCCGCTTACGGAGGAAAACCGTCGCAGTCTACTCGGAAAACCTTTCGGTGCGAAACTCGGAAGTGATATTCAGCCAAACCTACTCGCCGCCGCGCTTGCACCGTCCGCGGCTCGCTGTACGCTTTCAATAAGGCATACTGTCTTCGTCATTGTTTTTATATATTATATTACAACTATTGCCGATTGTCAATATATGAATTTCAATCAATATTGTCCATCATTTTTATCACGCTTGCGCAAAGGGATTTAACCCTCGTTTTATACTGGTCTATTTCGTTTTTAATCGCAAGCATTTCCTGATGGCGTTTCGTATGCTCGTCGTCAATTTGACGCGCAAGATAGCTCGCGTCAAGCTTTGCCTTGCTGATTATCGCGTTAGCCTCGGTTTCGGCGTTCTTTCACGCGTCCTCCGCGGCGGCGCGCGCCATATCGATTGACTTCTGCATAGTATTTTCCATTTGCTTATAACGCTCCACCGTTTCCGTAAGCAGTCCGATTTTATCCTTTAAGGTCTGATTTTCCTTACACAAAAGCTCATAATCCTGTATTACAACGTCCAAAAAATCGTCAACCTCGTCACAGCTGTAGCCCTTTATCTTTTTTTCAAATTCCTTATTTTGAATATCTATAGGTCTTAGCAAAATAATCCCCTCCTTAAACGAATTTTTCCACCGTTATATGAAGTCTGCCCTTTCCGGTAGTATTGCCCGTATCCTTTAAAATAAATCGTCCGTAATTCCTCACCGACAAAAGGTCGCCCGTATTTATCTTCTTTGAGCGGTCAAGCGCCTCTCTGTGATTCACCTTTACATATCCGCCGCCGATAAGCTTTTCCGTGTTGGAACGAGAAAGATTCAGCGCCGCCGAAACCACCGCGTCAAGGCGGAGCGACGCGCACACGCACATCTTTTCCGCCGTTTTAATTTCGGGCGGCACAAAGCTCTCCATATCAACTATATGCCCCTTAACGCCGATATTTGCGATTTTATTTATATTCCTCACCACATATTCCGCTATATCCGCGCACACAAACACATACGCGCCGCCGTCGTCAGTCAGAATATCGCCCGTCTTGCTCCTGTCTATTCCGAGCGACATAAGCGTTCCGAGGTAGTCCCTGTGACCGAGCGCGCGAAATTTGGGCGCGTCAAAACGGATTACCGAAAGCGGAAAGCTCTCCTCTTCCGCTTCCTGCCATTCGGGGAACACACCGAACATTGCGCGCTCCGCGCCGGCATATCCGCCGAATACAAGCGTGTTATACCCGTAAGGAACATGGAATTCGTCCTCGATAAAGGCTATCTCGCCGCCGTCCAAAAATCCCGAAAATTTAGGCTCGCAATGCTTGTCGCAAAGAGTAAACAAATCATTTATTTTTGCCGTAAGCAGCTTTGCGTCTGTATTCATTTTCACTCTCCCGCGTCAGTATACAAAAGGGTGGTAAAAAACTATTACCACCCTGTGCTTTAAACATTCCAGTCGAAAGTATTTCTGGTATGCTCCTTAAGATTATCGCCTGTTATATCGATATTTCTCGGTGCCGCGACAAAGATACCGCCCGAAACGCGTCTTACGTTTCCGTTCACGCCGTATGCCGCTCCCGAAACAAAGTCAACAACGCGTCTTGCCTCTCCGGCGTCAAGATTTCCGACGTCGAAAATAACAAGTCTGCCGCCCTTGATTTCGTCCGCGATACCGGTTGAATCGTCAAACTCGGCAGGTTTCATAATCCTTATTCTTGAGGATACTCCCGGATTTATCGGAATAACCTTTGAAGAGCCTCTCTTTGACGACGATCTTCTTGCCGGAGGTTCCTCCTCTATATCGTCGTCCTCCTCATAATAATCCTCATCATAGTAGTCTTCTTCTGTTTCAATTCCTATAAAGTTTTTAACAGTGTTGATAAAACCCATTTTTTCGTTCCCTTTCTTAAGTTATTTTTGAGAATAATCTCTTTCGCCGAATATGGCGCTGCCGACGCGGACCATATTGGCTCCGCATTCAATGGCAGTTTCAAAATCCCCACTCATACCCATCGACAGGTATACCATATTAACATTATCGTATTTTTTTTGCTGTATGTCAATAAAAAGTTGTCGTATGTTGTCAAAATGTAATATGTTTGTAACAGAATTGTCAGTTTTGGGCGCCACGGTCATAAGACCCTTGACCTTTACGCGGCTTAGAGTGCCGGCATGTATAAGTAAATCCTCCAACTGCTCCTTGGCTATTCCCGACTTGCTTTCCTCTCCCGATATATTTACCTGTATAAGAATATCCATATCGAGGTTATGCTTTTGCGCCTGACGCTCGATTTCGTCCATAAGCTTAATCGAATCCACGGAATGAATCAAGCATACCTTATCTATCACGTACTTCACCTTATTGGTCTGCAAATGCCCTATAAGGTGCCACTTAACCGGCAGAACCTCGGCAAACTTATCTCTGACCTCCTGCGGCTTGTTTTCGCCTATATCGGTCACTCCGAGCCTTATCGCCTCGTTCATCATCTGCGGCGGATGCGTTTTTGTGACGGCGACAAGCGTTATATCCTCGCGGCTGCGTCCGCTTTTTTCCGCCGCGGCGGTTATTCTCCTCTCAACCTCTTTAAGATTTTCCGCAATACTCATAATTTAATTACCTCTCTCCGATTAAAATTCTGTCCATCTGCGACAGCTTATTTTCCGCGTCCTCCGAGGATTCGACTATTACATAACCGCTGTCGGTATTGCTGAAAAGAACGTCGCAATAGCAATCATACTGTCTGTTTCCGCTGATGCCGATTACCTTCTGCTTTCCGTCGTCGTCCGTATGTATAGCCTGAATCGGAACCTTATATCCGTCATAGCTTTCAAATATCAAATCAACATCAACCATTCTGTAGGAAAAGGCGCTTTCAAGATACGTTGTGAACTTCACCGTTACAACCGCCCTGCCGTTCTGCTCGTCGGATATATTGTATATCGTGCCCTTCAGGACGGCGTCCGCCATATTGTTAAAGCGCATCTTTACGCTGTCGCCCTGTTCATAGTCCTCTATGCTGTCCACGGGTATATTCATCATCACATACCACATATGATTGTTTACAACCTTGCATATCTCGCCGCCGGCGTCAACCTTGCTTTCGATTTTCCGTATTTCCGGCGACTGCGACAGCGACTCGAAATACGCCACGTCATACGTTTCAATATCCTCGGGGACAAGCAGCGATTCATAGCCGTCGGTATAGGTTGTGAATACTCCGGAAATCTGCGCCGTTATGTCCTCGTTTGAAACGCCTATACCGCTCAGAATTTGCTCTCTTTGCGCCTGCATTTCCTGTAGCTCGTTGTCATAGGATAATTCATTATTCTGCCTCAGGCTGTTAATATCCTTTTTATATTTCGATATTGATAAAATATCATTTTCTCCCGCCGCGTCTATTATATCCTTTTCCAGCTCGTATATGGCGTTTTCAACGGTCGTGGAATCAAGCGACGTGACAGAGCTTGTATTTTCGTCCGCCTCGGCATTTTTTATCTTGCTGTCAACCACGGACAGCTCCTTTATGCTGTCCTCGGGAACATCTCCGTAAAAGAACGAGCCTATCACGCTGTCCTTTGATACGCGGTCGCCCTCGGACACGGCGTGATACACCGTTCCGGCGCTCCTCGTGTACATAACCCACTCGCTGCGCACTATAAATCCGTTTGTGTTAATCGCTTTTTCCTGCGTTATATATTCGAGCTGCTGTGTGTTTACGGGAGTAACGGCGTATTTTATTCCGTATCCCACCATAACCGCCACGGCGATGCTCAGCACAATGATAAAGAATTTCTTCATCTGTTATTTTCCCCTTAATCATAATAATATATTTATATTATATAATTTTTTTCGACTAAATACAATACTCTCTTTCATTTTTGACGTTTAAAATACAAAATAGCCGACGCGGCGTCATAATTCGCTCCCAAAACCGACATTTTTTCCTTTATAAAATCGCTCCTGCCGCTTTCGAGAACCTTAACAAGCCACGTCACGAACGCGTTATCGTCCGCCTTGCGTATTTTTTCAAACACGCTGTCGGTTTTTATCTGCGCGGCAGCCGCGTATTTTTCATACTCGCTCATCATAATGCCCGCAAGCTCCTTCACGGTGTACACCCTTTGCGTGTCAATATCAAACACCTCGGCGGCACATTCAATGCCGCGGATAAGCTCCTCGGAGTATTTTCCGCGCGCTCTGTTGTAATCCGCCGTTTTAAATGCGTATATATCGCCCTTAAAACGCCCAAATGCCTTCATACAATCCGTATACCCCTCGTTTATGCTCCTTAATATGCCCTCTCTGTCAAACTCCATAATGCCCGTCTGAGGCTTTGCACATTTTATGCTTATAACATTTCTGCCGGCAAGATTAAAGCTCTTATACACGCCGATGCCCTTTACGTCAACCGTTATGATGTTCTCTATATCCTTATCGAGCATCATATTCACGGGCATATTGTTTGAAACGGCTCCGTCCATAAATGTATCCGCGTCGATGGTTTTTCTTTTAAATCCCGGCATACATACGCTCGCCATAAGATATTCAATAATTTTACCCTGCGGAATATCCGCCTTAAACTTGCACACACAGCTTTTCTTGGTTACCGAAAATGCCGCCGCTCCGAAATCCACCGGCGATTTTCTGAGGCGGCTTTCGTCAATCACCTCGCGCAAAAGCTCCTCCAAGGGCGACATATCAAGTCCGTTGTTTTTGTATATTTCCGAAAATATCTCCGCGAAATTTTTAACGGCAAATAAATTATTTTCGTTCTTTATGCCCTCCGGCAGCGCCACTATATCATTTATGGAAATACCCTCCCAAAGCTTTCTTGCCGCCGCGTAATCGCCCTGCGCGAACAGCGCGCCGTTCACCGCTCCTATGGACGCGCCGGAAATCGCCGATACTTTTATTCTCATTTCACGCAGTGCCTGCCATACTCCGATATGATACGCGCCGCGCACACCGCCGCCCGCAAGAACAAGACCGTATTCCATAACAGTTCCAACACCCTTCAGTATTTTTCTCACTCTATTGTATCATATATTATGTATTTTTTCCATCTTTTAATTTAAGGGTTTTGCAAGAAATATTTTCCGCGTACCTTGAAATTTCCCAATTAGAATAGTATAATAAAAGCGTTTGATAGATTTGAATGGAGGATTAAAATGGTTATAGATTTCCACACGCATATTTTTCCGGATAAAATTGCCGCCAAAACAATAGACATACTCGAAAAAAACATACAAAGCCGCGGAGCAAGCGAAAAGGCGGTCATTCCCGGCACGCTTGACGCGCTTAAGCAGTCTATGAAAGAAAACAACATCGCGTATTCGGTTGTTCTCCCCATCGCCACAAATGTAAGGCAGTCGAATACAATCAATAAATTCGCGCAGTCTATAAACGGCATCGACGGTATATTTTCATTCGGCAGTCTGCACCCTATGCAGGAGGACTGGGAAAGCACTCTTTACGATATAAAGGAAAAGGGACTTCGCGGAGTTAAGCTCCACCCCGAATATCAGCAGTTTTATATTGACAGTGCGGAATCCCTGCGTATACTGAAAAAATGCGAGGAGCTTGACCTTATCACGGTTCTCCACGCGGGATATGATATAGGCGTCGAGCCGCCCGTTCACTGTATGCCCGAAAGGCTCTCTCATGTTCTTGAATATATAAAGGGCGATAAGCTGATTGCCGGACACCTCGGCGGCTGGCGCGCGTGGGACGATGTGGAAAAATACCTTGTCGGCACGCCGATATATTTGGACACCGCGTATACCGTGGATTATATAGATAGAGAACAGCTTACCCGCATAATCAAAAACCACGGCAGTGAAAAAATCCTTCACGCCACAGATTCTCCGTGGGAGAAACAGGGTCACGCGGTTGACCTCATAAATTCACTGCCTGTTTCGGACGAGGACAAGGCAAACATTTTTTATAAAAATGCCGAAAAACTTCTGAAAATAGGTTGAGTTAATCAAAATAATAAGTTATAATATATGTATAATATAATTTGAATATCCGCGCTGTATTTTATCGGAATGCGCGGCATATAAAGCGTTTTTAATTAGGAGCAGAAATATGTTCAATAACGATATAAGTATAGATTTGGGTACCGCCACAATACTTGTCTATATAAAGAATAAGGGTATTGTTCTGCGCGAGCCTACGGTTATCGCGGTCAATACCAAAACCAACGAGGTGTGCGCGGTCGGAAATGCCGCTCTCGCGATGCTCGGCAGAACTCCGCCGCATATTCAGGCGGTGCGTCCGCTTATAGACGGCGTTATTTCAAATCTCACTCTTACTCGGGAAATGATAAAGCATTTTTTCCGAAAAATATTTTCACATACAGTCGGTCACCCGCGCATTATGATGTGCGTGCCGAGCGGCATAACGGACGTTGAGCAAAGAGCGGTTATAGAGGCGGCGCGCGATGTCGGCGCGAAGGATATTTATATAATCGAGGAACCCGTAGCAGCCGCCTTGGGCGCGGGCTTTGATATTTCGCGTCCGCGCGGCACAATGATTGTGGATATAGGCGGCGGCACAACCGACATAGCGGTGCTTTCGCTGGGCGGAATAGTGGTAAGCCGTTCGCTTAAAATCGCCGGCGATGAGTTTAACGAGGCTATTATCCGCTATATGCGCAAGGAAATGGGTATGGTGATAGGTCCGCGCACGGCGGAGCGGATAAAAAGAGAAATAGGCGGCGTTATACCGCGCTCAAAGGAGCTTTTATGCGAGGCAAAGGGCATAAGTGTGCTTTCGGGACTTCCGAAATCGGCTGTTATTTCCTCAAACGATTTATACCCCGCCTTTGACGACTTCGTTTATAATATGACCGAAAGAGTCAAGGAGGTTTTGGAGGAAACTCCTCCGGAGCTGCACGGCGACATAATACAGGACGGTATTATAATGACCGGCGGCGGCTCGCTTATCTACGGTCTTGACAAGCGCATATCCGACGCGACCGGCGTAAAGGCGCTGCTTGCTCCGGACATTGTTGACTGCGTCGCAAAGGGCGCGGGAATCGCTCTCGAAAATATTGACACGGTATCAGACCCGACTCATATATTTCATAAAAAAGCGTATATACGCGATTAAAGAAAGGAAATGCAATTATGAAAAAAGAACCTGTAACACTGACAAACGTCGAAATCCAAAAAATTCTTCCGCATCGTTATCCGTTTTTGCTTGTTGACAAAATCGTCGAATTTGAAGAGGGCAAAAGCATAACGGGCATTAAAAACGTAACGGCAAACGAGCCTCAATTCACGGGGCATTTCCCGGGTAATCCGATTATGCCTGGCGTGCTCATCACGGAGGCGCTCGCGCAGGTAGGCGCGGTTATGCTGCTTTCAATGCCGGAAAACAAAGGCAAGCTCGGCGTATTCACGGGTATAAACAACTTCAAATTCCGCCGTCAGGTAGTGCCCGGCGATACTCTTGAGCTGCACGCCGACCTTATCACCTACCGCCACGGTATGGGAAAAGCGAACGTAAAGGCAACCGTAGCGGGACAAACCGCGGCTATGGGCGAAATCAGCTTTGCCGTTGTGGACAATGTCGCAAACGAGGAATAATGATTAAAAGCAATGAATGTTTAGACGATTTGCAGAACGGTCTTTTTATCATTCAGAAACAAAACGGCTTCAAATTCGGTATTGACGCCGTTTTATTGTCTGACTTCGCCAAGGACGCGAAAAGCGCGGCTACTCTCGATTTATGCACCGGCACCGGCATTGTGCCCATTTTACTTTCGGCAAAGACAAGCACAGAAAGGATTTTCGGACTTGAAATACAAAATGACATTGCCGAAATGGCAAGGCGCAGCGTGGAGTATAACAATCTGACGGGACGCGTAAGCATAGAATGCGGCGACCTGAAATGCGCCGAGCAAATTTACGGCAAGGGACGTTTTGACAAAATCACCTGCAATCCGCCGTATATGAAACACGGCGGCGGCATAAAAAACAGCTCCGACACAAAGTCAATATCTCGCCACGAAATAATGTGCAGTCTTGACGACGTTTTGCGCGTCAGCTCCGGACTTTTAATCTCAAAGGGCAGATTTTTTATGGTACACCGCCCGTCAAGGCTGGCGGACATCATATGCGCGATGCGCAAATACAGGATTGAGCCAAAGCGTCTGAGGTTTGTACATTCCTCCTATGAAAAGGCGCCCAATCTCGTGCTTGTGGAGGGTATGAAGGACGGCGGCGAGGAGCTTAAGCTGATGCCGCCCTTGTACGTTTACAACGCGGACGGTACATATTCCGAGGAAATCGACAGAATTTACGGCAGACAAAAACCTACACATTCGGAGGATAACATATGAGCGGAAAATTATATTTATGCGCCACTCCCATCGGCAATTTGGGCGATGTGTCGTCAAGGTGCCTTGAGGTGCTCGGCGCGGTCGATTTAATCGCCGCCGAGGACACGCGCAGAACATTGCAGCTTTTAAACCACTTTGAAATATCAAAGCCGCTTACAAGCTATCACGAGCATAACAAGCACGAAAAGGGCGGATATATCATATCCCTTTTGCAAAACGGCAAAAATGTCGCGCTTGTATCGGACGCGGGCACTCCCGCAATTTCCGACCCGGGCGAGGATTTGGTAAGGCTCTGCATTGAAAACGAAATTGAAGTGACGTCCGTTCCGGGACCCGTTGCCGGCATAAACGCGCTTATTCTTTCCGGCTTGCCCACAAAACGCTTTGCGTTTGAGGGTTTCCTTTCCGTAAATAAGCGCCACCGCAAGGAGCATCTTGACGCCGTGAAAAACGACACTCACACGCTGATTTTCTACGAGGCGCCGCATAAGCTGAAAAATACTGTTTCCGATATGCAAAAGGTATTCGGCGGCGACAGGAAAATAGCGCTTGTGCGCGAGCTTACAAAGCTGCACGAGGAAGTAAAACGCTGTACGCTTGACGAGGCGGCGGCATTTTACGAGGAAAACAATCCGCGCGGCGAGTACGTAATCATCGTGGACGGAGCGGCTGAGGCAGATATTCCCGCGGAAAACGAGTGGGACGGTATTTCGATAAGAGAACACGTTGAAAAATACATCGCCGAGGGGCTAAGCTCCAAGGACGCGATAAAAAAGGCGGCGGCGGACAGAAATCTGCCGAAACGCGATGTATATAATGAATACCACAGAGGCGAATAATAACGTGAAAAATAAGCGGCGCATCTCATAATGTCAATTCGTTGCTTTTTCCACGTTGCAATTTATGCCGTCGCAAAACGGCGAAACGGAGGAATTAAAATGAAAAAGAAAACCATATTTCTCATAGGCGCGGCAGCGGCGGCGGGAGTTTACGGCGCGGTTGCCGGCAAGGGACCGTTCAACAAAATGCGCTTTAAGGAACAGCACGAAAGAATATCGCATTATGTCGAAACGCATTATCCCAACGCTCTTTACACTCCCATAGAGGCGACCGAAAAAGGCTGGGTAACCGTCATAAAAAGATTTTCGCAGCCTAAAATAATTCTATACGTCACCCGCGATGACTTCGGAAATTATATCTTTACGGAGTCGTCGGTTTCGTAACCTTTAACCTCCCTGCGGCATAATATATGCTAAAAGGAGGTTTTTTAGTGTCATTACGCTGAATAATCCGATTTGTGTTTCGCCATTTTCGCGGCGGCAACGCATATGTAAAATTCCCCTTTCGCCTTGCCTGCCCGCAGTAAGGCGCGGGAATTTATGAGTATTGCGGGCGGAAAGGTTATGTGAGTATTATGGGACTATTCGGAGGATGCAACGGCAGCGGAGGCGACCAGTGGATTTGGATAATTATAATTGTCGTTCTTGTATTGCTATGCTGTGACGGCAACATTTTCGGAGGCAACAACAATAATAATTGCTGTTGCGAACCCTGCTGCGACCCGTGCGAGCGCAGCCGCGACGATTGCTGCTAAACCAAAAAGAACGGCACTCGATTGCCGTTAAGGCAAAAAGGAACCGCAATTTCAGCGGTTCCTTTTTGTATGCGGTTTTAGAGGCGGTAAAACGCTCTTTCCTATAGCAAGGCATACAAAGCCTGTCGGCTTTGTACGCAGAAAAAGAGGACGCCCAAGCGTCCTCTTTAAATTTGCATAGATTATTTAGCTGTTATTGTTACGGTCTGAGTATCAGCGTCCCAAGCAACATCTGAATCAAAGCTTTCAGCTATTGCACGTACAGGAACAAGTGTTCTGTCGTCAACAATCTGACCTGCAACATCAAGCTCTTTAGCCTCGCCGTTCTTATAGATAGCGTTTTCGCCTATGGTGAGCTTAACTGTTATGTCACCCTTTACGGATGTAACTGTGCGAGTATCGCCGTCCCAATCAACGCTTGCACCAAGTGCCTCGAATATCGCGCGGAGCGGAACCATTGTTCTGTCGCCGATAATCTGAGCGGGTACATCAAGAGTTGTTGCAACGCCGTCAGCTGTAAGAATGTTGCTGCCAATCTGCAAGGTAATTGTACCTGCGCTTGAAGATGAACCTGCCTCAGGAAGGTCTGCCTCGTTAAAGTCCTTAGCCTTATAGTTGTTTGAAACAAGCTTGATATTAGCATCGGGCTGAGTTGTGTACTCTGAATTCTCTATAGCGTCATTCATATACCAGCTGATATGAGGCGGCTGGTTATAGCAGTTTGTATCCGCCGCTGACGAGTTTCTGTAAATATCGTCGTGAGCAAGCGTATAGAAGTTATAATCTGTCGGGTACGGAGTCTCATAGATTCTGAGCGCATACTGATATGTCGTCTTATCCATTTCAACTTCTACGTCCTTATCCCAGTCACCCTTGATGGTCATAGTTTCCTTTTCCTCGTTTGTGCCTATGATAGTATAGGAAACGATTTCTTCTCTCCAGTCACCGAGAAGGTCTGCCTGTAAGTTCGGGTTACCCTTTGTGCTGTTGATTGAGTGTGAACCCTCACCCTCAAATATTGTTTCAAGTTTCTTTGTTGTGTCATTCCACTTTGTGATAGTGATTTCCTGACCTTCTCCGTTGTGGTCCTGAAGTTCATCCTGAAGGTCGCCTGTCCAGTAGATTCTGCCGTTCATAGACGCGCCCAAATCGGAAAGCTCGTTACCTTCGTTATCCCAGTAACCCGATGAACCTGCACCCCACATTACATAGTAGGTATCTTCATAACCGATGTTTGCAATCATAGCACGGCCTGTATCCTTAACGCCGTTATGAATCTGATAGTATTCGCCTGTAGCCGCGTTCTGAAGAGTAATACCCCAAGCATGCTCGGTTTCGCTCATTGCAGATGCCGCAGCCGAATTCTTTATAATTGTATCAGATGTGATGAACGGTGAAAGCTTTGCGCCTGTATAAGAGAACTGTTCTCCGCCCTCGGTATAATCCTCGTAAGCCTTCATGAACTCAAGGCCTTCCTTAGTCGGGTCAAAGTCGCCGAGGTGCATAGCGTCGCCGTGCTCCTGGAAAGTACACCACAAAATAGAACCGTCATTGTCCCAAGCCAAAGCACCGTAGATAACCTCGTCCTTGCCGTCGCCGTCAACGTCGCCCGCCTCAATCTGGTGGTTACCTTGACCGATATAGTCGTTATACTTCGACTCAGATGTATCAAATGACCAATCCATTGTCAGCTTGTTGTTCTTAAAGCTGTAAGCGGCAGCCGCACTACGTCCGTTAGGAGTGGAGATATTTTTACCGTAGTAATAACCTCTCGCGAATACAACAGACGGTGTCTGTCCGTCAAGATAAGCTATTGTTGAGTTATATCTTTCCGAACGGTTACCGAAGTCATCACCGAATGTAAGAGAAACAGCCTGTGAACCCGACTGGTTATTCGGATAGTAGTCAATAGTGTCAAGCGCCTTACCTGTTTCGCCCTCAAATACCGTTACATAAAGAGGACCCTGTAGGTTTTTACCAGCGTTAAGAGCAGCCCAGCTGCTTTCATAGGTTTCGCCTCTTGACGCGTCGCCTATAACATTGCCCTGACCGTCGGTTGTACCGTCGGCAGTTCTAAGCATAACCTCAGCCTTACCGTCGTTATTGAAGTCGGCTACGTTAAGCATTGTATCGTGTTGACCGGCACGGATATTGTAACCCATGTCAATTCTCCAAAGGAATGTACCGTCAAGCTTATATGCGTCGATATAAACCTTACCTGTCTGACCTGTTGTGGCAGCGTCCTTAGCGTCTGACGGGTTCCACATCATAACGATTTCATATTGACCGTCGCCGTCAAGGTCGCCGTATGATGAGTCGCCGGGCGCATACGAACCGATATAAACACCGTTTCTGTCCATCTGAACAACATCACTCTCCGGAGATTCCGCAAGAGGAATATCAAGATAACCGTTTTCCCAAACGCCTACGCTGTCAGACATTTTTCCGTCCGCAACTACCGTATAGTTGTCGTTGACGGTGCCCGATGCGTCAAGATAGTTTGTTATTGCACCCTCCGCGATTTTCTCTTTGTTTCTGTAAAGAGTAAATGTGGTGTCAGCCGGCTCTGTGCCGAGTCTTCTCCATGAAACCAGCACGCCGTCGTCTGTTTTTGTGGCAACAACGCCTCTGTCAAGATTTTCCATGTTTCTTGTGATTGCGCTACCCGCAAACGCGCTCGCGCTTGTAGCCGGAGCAACAATGCCTACAGCGGCAACCTGTGCAAGAACCAAAGAAAATACGCCTAATTTTTTCAAATTTTTCTTTGAATTTTTGAACATTTCATTATCCTCCCTCTGATATATAACATACAACATATTTTTACGTAAGTAAAATTACGCATAGTATTTATTATCTATATAATAACATATTTTTTAAAAATTTCAAAGTGTTTTTCATAAATTTAATGTATAAATTACAGTGTTTTTTGTTCAAAATGCGATTGCCGACCCTAAAAGGCGCGGCTTTATGCGCTCATATTTGTAAAACCGAAATTTTACGCCGTTCTCCGTAACCGGCTCCGATATTTCAGCCGCGCGCCACTCCTCGGACGCGTCCAAATTCGGGAAAAAAACGTCCGCGCCGCCGTCGGCGCATATATGCGTTATATACGCCTCGGAGCAATAGGGTAAAAGCAGCTCATATACTCTTCCGCCGCCTATAACGAACGCGCCGGACTTCGCGTACTCGCAAAGCAAATCCTCCGCCGTGTGAAAAACCCTTGCTCCGCGCGCCGTAAAGCCTCTGTCCGCGCTAAGCACGATATTTTCTCTGCCACAAAGCGGCTTGCCGCCCGGGAGCGATTCAAAGGTCTTTCGCCCCATAATCACCGTTTTGCCCATTGTCTTTTCCTTAAAAAACCTCATATCCGACGGGAGAGAAAACAGCAGACCGCCGTTTTTGCCTATTCCCCACCTTTCGTCAACCGCGGCTATTATCTTCATAACAGCTCGTCAAGGAAAATCAATTCCTGCGCGTAGGGAAGTGTTCTAGCCCAGGCAATGAACGATTTCGACCACTCCGTGAGCTTATGAAAACGGCGCTGCCCCGCGGAGCACATCGCAAGGAGATTTTCGTATGTCATTGTAACGGTTCTTGTCTGCTGCCATGATTCGGGCAGCCAGCGAATAAGCTCTTTCCAATACGCCTTGTCCTTTGTTTCAAGATACTTTTGGCGCATACTTTCCAGAAATTCAATATGTCCGTCAATCACATCGCCCAATCTAACGCCGTCATAGTCCAAATCGGCATTGTAATCGTCAATTTCAAAGCAGTCTGCCGTTATCGGCGTGGACGCTAACTTGTGCATTGTTGAGGTGCTGTTTGCCACTGTGCCGACCTTGTACGTGTCAAATTCCTTCCACCAGTACAGCGGCGCGGTAATATCCACCGACACCATAATCTGACGCATAAACTTTCTGTGCTCGCTGCCTGATTTTATAAGTCTTTGCGCGAGTCCCAAATCGTTTTCACCTATAGTCACCGTGCCGTTTTCCTCAACGGTATCGTTTTTCGCCCACGACTCCAACGGATTTCTCATACCGCGCAGCGCTCTTTTAAATCCGTAAACCTCCGTATTCTCAAATTTCACCTTTCTTCGCCCTCCTCATTTCAATATACTCGTCAAAGGTACACATTCTGTCAACAATACTTCCGTCCGCCTGAATATCTATAATTCTGTTTGCCACCGTGTTCACAAACTCATGGTCATGCGACGCGAATATCACATTGCCCTTGAATGCCTTAAGACCGTTGTTGACAGCCGTTATCGACTCAAGGTCGAGATGATTGGTAGGCTGATCGAGTATCAGCACGTTTGAGCCGTACAGCATCATTCGCGAAAGCATACACCTTACCTTTTCGCCGCCCGACAGCACATTTACCTTTTTGAACACATCGTCGCCGGAAAACAACATTCTGCCCAAAAATCCGCGTATATACGACTCATTCTGAGTTTCAAATCCCGCCGCGCTGTATTGGCGCAGCCAGTCAACAAGGTTTAGCTCGCAGCCGTCGAAATATTTTGAATTGTCCTTCGGGAAATAGCTCCTCGACGTGCTTACGCCCCATTTAACCGTTCCCGCGTCCGACTCGCTTTCACCGGCAAGTATCTGCATAAGCGCGGTTATGGCAATTTCGCTCTCGCCTATGACGGCAATCTTGTCGTCATGATTCATTGTAAAGGATATATTGTTGATGAGCTTTTCTCCGTTCACGGTCTTTGAAACGCCGTCCACCGTCAGCAAATCGCGTCCCGCCTCGCGGTCCATTTCAAATCCGACAAACGGGTAGCGTCTTGACGACGCGGGCAGCTCCTCGACGGTGAGCTTGTCAAGCATCTTTTTACGGCTTGTCGCTTGCTTTGACTTTGATTTGTTTGCCGAAAAGCGCTGAATAAAGGTCTGCAATTCCTTGATTTTTTCCTCAGCCTTTTTGTTCTGCTGCTTAATAAGCCTCTCCATCATCTGGCTTGACTCGTACCAAAACTCATAATTGCCCACATACATTTTTACCTTTGAGTAATCTATATCCACAATATGCGTGCATACCACGTTCAGAAAATATCTGTCGTGGGACACAACTATCACAGTGCCCTCATAATCGAGCAGAAAATCCTCAAGCCATTCAATCGCCTGCAAATCAAGGTGGTTTGTCGGCTCGTCCAGAAGTATTATGTCGGGATCGCCGAAAAGCGCCTGAGCAAGCAGCACCTTGACCTTTTCATTGCCGCCCAAATCCGCCATCACGGAATACAATATGCTCTCGTCGAGTCCGAGTCCCTGCATCAGCTTTGACGCGTTTGAATCAGCCTCCCAGCCGTCCATCTCCGCGAACTCCGCCTCAAGCTCCGCCGCTCTTATTCCGTCCTCATCGGAAAAGTCCTCCTTTTCATACAGAGCGTCCTTTTCCTTCATTATGTCGTAGAGCTTTTTATTGCCCATAATAATCGTGTCAAGCACGGTGTATTCGTCAAAGGCGAAATGGTCCTGTTTCAGCACCGACATACGGAAATTCGGGTCAATCGAAACCTCGCCCGTTGTCGAGTCAAGGTCGCCCGAAAGTATACGCAAAAACGTGGATTTTCCCGCGCCGTTCGCGCCTATTACGCCGTAGCAGTTGCCCGGCGTGAATTTTAAATTGACGTCCGAAAACAGATTTTGCCCGCTGAAATTCAGACTTACATTCGTTACCGTTATCATTTATTATTCTCCTGTTAAATTTGTTGATTTTATTTCTAAATTATACTATAATAATGATATAATTGCAAGCTAAATCTAATTTGCGGGAAAAAACGCAAAATACATTTTCGTAGGTGATGAATATGGCTAAAAAAATTATCGCCGTTGTGCCCTTGTGGGACGACGGCAGGGAAAGCATTTGGATGCTCCCGGGTTATATGAACGGCATTGAAGCCGCCGGCGGCATACCGCTCATTCTTCCGCTTAACTGCGGCGTGCGGGACGCTCTCAAAATATTTGACCTTTGCGGCGGTCTGCTTATGACCGGCGGGCATGATGTGTCGCCGGCACTTTACGGAGAGGTTGAGAGAGAAGGCTGCGGCATTTCCTGCGCGGCAAGGGATTCTCTCGAAAGCGCGTTGTATGCGAAAGCATTGGAAGAGAATAAACCCGTATTGGGAATTTGCCGAGGCGTACAGCTTATTAACGTTTTGCAGGGCGGAACATTATATCAGGATTTACCGACGGAGTATCCGAGCGGTATCGAGCATCATATGAGCCCTCCCTACACCGATACCGCGCATTATGTGAATATTAAAAAGCCCTCTCCGCTGTATGATTTACTCTGCACGGAAAGACTCGGCGTAAACAGCTACCACCATCAGGCGATAAAAAAATTGGGCGATAATCTGGAAATACTCGCCGAGTCGGAGGACGGGCTCATCGAGGCGGCGGCGCATACCGGAAAGGATTTTGTTTGGGGATTACAATGGCACCCCGAATTTGATTTTCATATAAACAAAAACAGTCTGAAAATTTTCAAGGCATTTGTAGACGCTTGCCGATAACAAACAAAAAGCGAAAAAGCACCGCGCTTTTTCGCTTTTGTATTTCGCCCAAATTTAACTGTTATACAGCTTTGTATAAAATCCGTTCTTTGCGAGCAGCTCCTCGTGGGTTCCCTGCTCTATAATTCGTCCCTTATCCATAACCAATATCAAATCAGCTCCGCGTATCGTTGAAAGACGGTGAGCGATAATAAAGCTTGTTCTTCCCTCCATCATCTTCAGAAACGCCTTTTGGATTCTCTGCTCGGTCATTGTATCGACATTTGAGGTGGCCTCGTCCAAAATAAGCACCCTCGGGTCGGAAAGCATTGCGCGCGCTATTGTAAGCAGCTGCTTTTGACCGCCCGAAAGATTGCCGCCGTCCTCGGTTATCATTGTGTCATAGCCGTCCGGCAGACGTCTTATAAATCCGTGCGCGGACGCCGCCTTTGCCGCGGCGATGATTTCCTCGTCGGTCGCGCCCTCCTTGCCGTAGGCTATATTTTCCTTTACCGTGCCCGAAAACAGCCACGTATCCTGAAGTACCATACCGAAATTTTTCCTCAGGCTGTCGCGCGTTACGTTATCTATATTCTGACCGTCAACAAAAATCGCGCCTCTGTCCACGCCGTAGAAATTCATAAGCAAATTTACTATCGTGGTTTTGCCCGCGCCCGTAGGTCCGACTATCGCCACGCGCATACCCGGCTTTGCCGTTATGCTCAAATTCTTTATCAGTTCGCGGTCCTTATCGTATGAAAAATCCACGTCCTTAAACACAACCTCGCCGCCCTTGACGTCAAGCTCGGGGAGATTGTCGTCCGGCTTTTCCGGCTCAATATCGCCGAGAGCGAATATTCTTGCCGCCGCCGCCTGTGCGGACTGCAGCTGAGTGAGTATACTCGTCATATCGTTTATCGGGCGCGCAAACTGCGTCGCATATATAAGAAAGCTCGAAATTATACCGACGCTCAAATGACCCGCAAGCGCGGCAAGTCCGCCCAAAACTCCGACGGAAATATACGCCAAATTATTTATATATCTTGTGGTCGGATTTACAAGCGACGAATAAAACTGCGCCTTCTGCCCGCAGTCATACAAGCGGCTGTTTATTTCGCCGAAAACCTCCGCGCTCCTGTCCTCATAGCCGAACGCCTTCACAACCTTAAGATTTCCCACCGTTTCGGAAACGTATCCGTTAAGCTCGCCGACAGTCTGCGCCTGCAAGCGGAACATCTTGCCCGAATTTGTGGCGATAAACTTTGAAACGAAAATACATATTATCGTTATCACAATAACGCACAGCGTAATCTTCCAATTCAGCATAAACATCAGTGCAAGCGAGCCGATAACAGTCACCAGACCCGAAAAAAGCTGAGTTATTCCCTGCAAAAGTCCCTCGGACACCGCGTCAATATCGTTTGTAAGACGGCTTATAATATCGCCGTGCGAATGTCCGTCAAAGAACCTCAGCGGCAGCTTTGAGATTTTTCCGAACGCGTCCTTGCGCATTTTTTCTATTGTTCTGTTTGAAAGCGCGTTGGTGAAAACGGTCATACCCCAGGTGAACAGCGCGTTAAGCACATACACCGCGAAAAGTATTCCTATGAATTTTATCACCATCGGAAAATCCACATTGTTCTCGCCCTTGATATAATCTATGGCAAGTCCTGAAATATACGGCGCGGCAAGCATAAACACATTCGCCAAAAGCGCCGATATTATAACCAGCACAAAGTATTTTTTATGCTCCGCCACATACGAGTAAAGCCTGGATAAGGTGTTATCCTTCTTCATTTTCATCACCCTCCTCCAACTGCTCCTGTGAGCTGCATATTTCTCTGTAAATTTCACAATTCTTCACAAGCTCTTTGTGCGTGCCTACTCCTACGATTTCACCGTCGTCCATAACGGCTATTCTGTCGGCGTTCTTTACGGAATTGACGCGCTGCGACACGATTATCACAGTTTGATTATCCGTGCTTTCCTTTATGGCTCGGCGCAAAGCCGCGTCGGTCGCGTAGTCAAGCGCGCTGGCGCTGTCGTCAAGAATAAGTATCGGCGATTTTTTAACAAGCGCCCGCGCTATAGTAAGACGCTGTTTCTGTCCGCCGGAAAGATTGTTTCCTCCCTGCGAAACGTAAGTTTCAAAGCCGTCCTCCAGACGGTCTATAAATTCCGTTGCCTGAGCGACAGATGCCGCCTCGCGCATTTCCTCTATCGTCGCGTCCGCCTTTGCCATACGCATATTATCGGCAATAGTTCCCGAAAACAGTGCCGCCCTCTGCTGTACCACCGCCACCAAGGAGCGCAAAGCCTCCTCACTGTAATCGGCTATGCTTACGCCGTTTATAAGCACCTCGCCGCGCGTCGCGTCATAAAAGCGCGGAATAAGGCTTATAAGGGTTGTCTTGCCGGAGCCTGTACCGCCGATAATGCCGAGAGTTTCGCCTTTTTTAACGGTTAAATTTATATCGTCCACCGCGGGAATTTTACTTGTGCCGTAGGTCAGCGAAACATTTTTAAATTCAACCGCGTTGTCCGATTTGTCCGCCGCGGCTGTCGTTCCGTATTTAATAGCGGGCTCGGCGGCAAGAACCTCGCTTACTCTGAGTGCCGAGGCGTATGCCTTTGTATATAAAATAACAAGGTTCGCAACAATTATCATAGCGTTTAAAATCTGTGTGATGTAGTTTATAAACGCTATAACCTCGCCCTGCGACAAATTACCCGTATTTACGCGTATTCCGCCGAAATAAATAACCGCGATTGCCGCAAGATTCATAATTATCGAAGTGAGCGGATTCGTAAGCGCAGCGATTTTTCCCACGCGTATTGCGGTATCGGCGTAATCCTTATTTTTATCGTTAAAGCGTTCCTTTTCGCGGTGTCCGCCCGCGAAAGCGCGTATTACGCGCACGCCCGACAGATTTTCACGCAATACAAGAGTGAGAGAGTCGAGCTTTTTCTGCACCGATTTATACAGCGGCACCGCCTTGAACATTACAAGAAACAGCACCAAAATAAACAGCGGTATAACAATCATAAAAATAATCGATAATTTCAAATCAATCATCATAGCCATAATAAGTCCGCCGACACACAAAAACGGCGCGCGAATTACAAGCCGTATAAGCATCGCCACCGCAGACTGCAGCTGGTTCACATCGCCCGTTATACGGTTTATCAGCGACGGCGTGCCGAATTTATCAAGCTGAGTAAAGGACAATGTTTCTATTTTTTTAAACATTGCGTTTCGCACGTCCGTGCCGAATCCCTGCGAGGCTATGGACGCGCTGTATTGGCATATATACGCGAACATAACGCCGAATGTGGCGATTACAAGCATCACTATGCCCATTTTTATAATATAATCTTTATTGCCCGCGTTTACGCCGTTATCGATTAAAAGCGCCATAAGCGTGGGAATAAGTAGCTCCAGTACCGCCTCAGACAGCTTAAAAAACGGTCCTATTGTAAGCTGCAAGCGGTACGGCTTTAAAAACGGAAATAATCGTTTCATAATTAAATTGTAACACCTCTTTTGTGAAAAATTTTGCTTTATTTATTTTACCACCAATATGAAAATTATTCAACCGAAATCTTTAATTTCACTCTCCGACATCAGTTATATGCAAAGGACGTATTTCGATATATCTGTAAGTGGACAGCGGGCGGCAGTCCGAATCATTGGAATGTGCCGCAACCATAATACTGCCGGGTGTTCCGTTTCCTGCGTCCACCACAACCGGCGTATGGTCAAAGCGCTCCTGCTCCCTAAATTTCAGCTGAATTATATCTCCGTCCCTAATCTGTGCCAGGTCGGTTTCAACGGCGCGCGGTCCCGCGCCGCGGTTTGTCGTCAGAAATCTATACAGCTCGTCAACTCCGGTCCACGCCGGAGCGCGGTCATTCACCGAAATATAATACCAGCCGTATGTCGGCGTGTAGTTCATAACGCCGCTGCCGGCATAAATGCACTGCGACGCGAAATTGGTACAGTCGCCGCCTATATCCGAAAAATCATAATAGGCGGGATTTCTGCCGTATGCCCATCTCTTTGCGTAAGCGACTGCCGCCGCTCTGTTATATTCCATAAATATCATTCCCTTCAAAATAAGTTACATTATATAATATGGAATATTTTTTTTGCTGTCACATAACAATGCGTTTTCCGCGCGAACGGTCATTTTTTTAACCTCGCTGCCGTTTCCTTGTCCTCCTTTGAAATCCTGTTCGATTCGCGGATTTTTCTCACCGCCATATTCTGCGTGACCGCGTTTAAGCGGTTGTCCGCGAGAAACGCCATAGCCTTATCGCGGCATTTTGCCGCCGCCGTGGCGATAAGCCAAGCCTGCATCATCTGCACGTAATAAAAATCCGAATTGACCGAATTTACGCGGTCAAGCACGGCATCGATATATTCATCGGTAAGATAAAAGTCGAGCAGGCACTTAAAGCCGAAACGCACAATCCAAGGATTTTCGTTATATATGAAATATTCTGTATCGCCCCAAAATTCCGGCAGATATTTTTTCAAGCCCTTAAACGATACTATGTCGCAGGTTTCCCAACTCGTAATCTTATCTGCGTACTCCTTTATATACCTTAGCATTTGCGGATAATCGCATTTTATCAGCGACATCACCATACCATCAAGCATAATTTCCTCGCGGTATATCCCCTTATCGCATTTCAAAAATTCCGCGTAATTTCCCTTTACAATTTCCTTTGCCGCCGCGCGCAGTATCGGCACGCGCACGCCGAGCGAATACTTGCAGTCCGGCACAAGCGAGTCGGTGAATTTTTTGTATTCGCCGTCCGCGAGCGTTTTTAAATATTCAACAAGCTCCGTATAATCCATGCTTGTCCAGGAATCTCGTTTAAGCTCCATAGTTTCTCCTTTATCATTGAAAAAGGGCCGGCACAAAGGTCAGCCCTTGAAATACAGGCAAAAAACCGCTCGGGTTATTCTTTCCTATAGGTGATACGGTTCAAATTTTACTTAATACGCGTTAAATATCCGCCGTCTTTACAGATTCAAACTCCTTGACAACCTCCTCGGAGGGCGCCTTTGTCGCAAGCGAAACTATAAAGATAAGCGCGAGCGATATGATAAATCCGGGAATAATCTCATATGTAGTGAATATTCCGGGTAAATTTTCGCCCCATATTGCAGTCGGAACATACGCCCACAAAAGCGTGACCGCGCCGCCGGAAATAACTCCGGCAAGAGCGCCCTTTTCGTTACAGCGTTTCCAGAACAGGCTGCACAAAATAATCGGTCCGAATGCCGCTCCGAAACCTGCCCACGCGTGAGATACTATCTCAAATACCGACGAATCCTTATCGAGCGCAAGCAGACACGCGATAATCGCAATCACAAGTATCGTAACACGGCTTACTCCGAGCAAATGCTTTTCCGTCGCTTTCTTGTTTATAACCGTATTGTAAATATCCGACGCGAACGATGACGATGCCACAAGCAGCTGCGAATCCGCCGTTGACATAATAGCCGCAAGCACCGCCGCGAGGAATATGCCGGCAATAACGGTCGGGAACATATTTTGAACAAGCACCATAAACACCTTTTCGCCGTCCGCAAGCATACCGTTAGCGTCCAAAACGCCCTCCGCAAGATTGCCCGACGCCAAAAGCTGCTGAAGATACGGATTCGCGAGAACACCCACGATAACCGCCATACCGAGAGTTATAATAACCCATACCATAGCGATTCTTCTTGCCGGCTTGATGTCCTTTGAGGATTTAATAGCCATAAATCTTGTAAGTATATGAGGCTGTCCGAAATATCCGAGACCCCAAGCTATTGCGCTGACTATGCTCATCGCTCCAAAGCCCTTTGTAACTCCGAGTGAAATCTCGCCGAGCTGCGACCATTCAAATCCGCCCGAGGTAAGTCCCTTATACATAAACGCGGGCACTATTATAAGCGCCAGGAACATCAAGGTGCCCTGGAAAAGGTCCGTCCAGCATACCGCCTTAAATCCGCCGAGGAACGTATATGCCGCAACCACAATAACGCTCAGCACAAGCGCGGGCAAATAGCCTATTCCGAATATGTAATCAAAGAGCTTTGCTCCCGCCGCGAACATCGACGAGGTGTAAACCGTAAAGAATATCAAAATGAACAGCGCGGAAAACACGCTTAACACGTTTGACTTTGAATGAAAACGATTTTTGAGAAAATCCGGAATTGTGATTGAATTTCCGGCTATTTGAGTGTATTTTCTCAGCGGCTTTGCCACAATCAGCCAGTTGAGATATGTTCCCAACGCCAGACCTATCGCCGTCCAAGCCGCCTCGGTTGTTCCCGCACCCAAAAGGTACGCCGTTCCGGGAAGTCCCATAAGCAGCCAGCCGCTCATATCCGATGCCTGCGCGCTCATTGACGTTACCCATACGTTCATTTGCCTGTTGCCCAGAAAATAATCGGAATGTGACGAATTTCTCTTGTAGAAAATAAATCCGACCATTATCATCGCAATGAAATACAGCAGCAATACTATGCCTTCAATTATGCTTTGTGTTGTCATTTTGTGATACCTCTCTTTTTTATAATATTATCTATTATATCAAATAATATCCTTTTTTGCAACCACAAAAAAGCCGCAGGCAAATAATATGCGTTTTTTTGAAAATGGCACACAAAAAGGGCGGAAATCCCGCCCTTTTATTTACGTACCTTCTTTTATCTAAGCTCCGTTGTCGGAATATTATCCATATCGTCAAATGCCTGGTTTTCTCCGCCCATTGCCCATATAAAGGTATAATTGCTTGTGCCGCAGCCGGAGTGGATACTCCATGACGGACTGATAACCGCCTGTTCATTCTGCATAACAATATGTCTTGTTTCCTTGCCCTCGCCCATCATATGGAATACCACATTATCCTCGGGAACCTCAAAATACATATATATCTCCATACGTCTTTCATGTGTGTGGCACGGCATTGTATTCCAAACGCTGCCCTCCTCAAGCACGGTCATACCCATTGACAGCTGACAGGTTTCAAGAACATCGGGGTGAATGAACTGGTTAATAACTCTCTTATTCGCGGTGCTTGCATCGCCGACATTTCTCTTTGCGGCGTCCTTTATTGAAATAAAGGTTGTTTTGCACGGCTTATGAGCCGGAGCGCTTACCATATAATATTTTGCGGGTGCGGAGGCATCATCGCTGCTGAACAAAACTTCCTTTGTACCCATTGTGATATAAATGCAGTCCTTATATCCCATTTTGTATTCTGTGCCGTCAACCTTAATTGTGCCGTTTCCGCCGATATTGAAAATACCGATTTCACGTCTTTCAAGGAAATAGCTTGTTCCGAAATTTGCCCACACGTCAATGCCCTTGTCAATCGACACTTCCTCGGTTGTCGGCATACAACCCAATGTTACCATTCTGTCAACGTGCGAATAAACCGCGACAATCTCATTTGCGACATACAAATTCTCGATTAAAAATTCATCTCTTGTTTCCTGCGTTGTGTAACGCTTAAAATCCCTTTGGTTTGCCGAATAACGAATATCCATTTTTGTAAATCCTCCTAATATTATTAAAATTTTTATGCTTTATTGTACTGCTCCTCTACATACTTCCTTGAACGGATTGCCGTATCGGGAGTTGTTTCCTCGAGCAGTACATGAATATACGGTTTCTTTTCCTTCAAAAACTTCATCAGAACGTCAAATCTGAATATGCCCTCGCCGATTTGCGCCGGCACAATCTTTCCGTCCTCAACCACAAAATCCTTTGCGTGAATTACCGCTATATCGTCGCCCAGAATTTCAAACGCCTCCGTCATCATCTCGGCTTGATTTTCATAGGTTTCGGGTGAGAATGTGTTTATCGGGTCATATATGACCTGAAGGTTGGGCGAATCAATCGCGTCAAGCACCTTTTTCATACGTTTCATATTGCATATTGTGTGGTAATGCACACATTCAAGTCCGATTATTACGCCCATTTTTTCCGCGTAACCGACTATCGGTCTTAAATTCTCTATAAGCGTATCGAGAGCCTCGTCCGACGATGCGTCGCCGTCAAAGCCGTATGTCTCCGTTCCGACAACTCCGCAGCCCAAAAGGCTCGCAAAACGAATATGCGCCTTATAAACCTCGCTTATCTGCGCAAGCTGCTCCTTGTCGTTCGTGCCGAGATTCAAATAGCATCCGAGCACAGCCACATCAACATCATTTTTAGCAAGTATGCGCTTTAAATACAGCGCCATTCCGGGCGTCATAGCGCATTTATCGGTCGGAAATTCATCTATCGCAAAGCGCAGCGCAAGCTGAATACATTTAAATTCCTGCTCGTTTACATTTTTAATAAGCTCGTCAAACGGCGCTTTTTTGCAATCGTGTGCTCTGATTCCAATTTGCATTTTTACTACCTCTCTTACTTATTACGTCAAATCAATTTCTTGTTATAATTATACCTTAACCGCCGCGAAAATGCAATAGCAAATATGAAAAATTTGGGTCAAACGCGCCGTTTGCGGCAAAAGACAAATTAAATTTCAATTCAGCTGTTGCAAAGCGGTTTTTATTTTGTTATAATATTGATAAATATAAATGAAAGAGGGTTTTTCCAAATGAAAATTGCTTTAATTAACGAAAACAGCCAGGCTGCAAAAAACGGCATTATCGCCGAAACCTCAAAAAAGGTTGTTGAGCCTTTGGGTCACGAGGTATTCAATTACGGTATGTATACAGTGGAGGACGAGGCTCAGCTTACATATGTTCAAATCGGTATTCTTGCCGCGATTCTTCTTAACTCGGGCGCGGCGGATCTTGTTATCACCGGCTGCGGCACCGGCGAGGGCGCTTGCCTTGCCTGCAACGCGTTCCCCGGAGTGCTTTGCGGACACGTTGTTGACCCAACGGACGCTTATCAGTTCACGCAGGTAAACAACGGCAACTGTATCGCTATGCCTTTCGCCAAAGGCTGGGGCTGGGGCGCGGAGCTTAACCTCCAATATGTATTTGAAAAGCTGTTCGTTGAAGAATGGGGCGGCGGCTATCCAAAAGAAAGAGCCGTTCCGGAACAGAGAAACGCGAAAATCCTTAACGAGGTTAAAAAGATTACTCACAAGGATTTGCTTGATATACTCCCGCAGCTTGACGCCGACCTTGTCAAGGGTGCTGTAGCGGGCGAGAATTTCAAGGATATGTTCTTCGCAAACTGCAAGTGCGACAAGATTGCCGAATACGTTAAGACAATCGTAGATTAATAGGTATACAAAAAGCTGCCGGCATTTATGTCGGCAGCTTTTCTATTACTTTTCCGTTTCGTAAACCTTTATCCACAATCTCGGCATATCAATAAAGAAAATACCGTCCTTGGATTCCTTTGTTTCTACGTCCATAGTGACGCATTTAATTTTCTTAATACCGTATCTTGCAACGTCGATACGCGCTTTTTCCTCGCGGGTACCCATATTCACCAATACAAGATATTTCTCATCACGATAATATCTCACAAAGCCGTAAATCTTGCCTATCTTATAAACGCAGTCAAAGCCTCCGATTGAAAACGCCTTTGACTTATTCCTAAGACTTATCATATTCTTGTAGCGTTCTCTTACGCGTCCGTCCTCGTCTATTTCCTCAACCTTATCCCACGGGAATGTCTGACGGCAAAACGGATCGCCGTAGCCCTGCATACCTATTTCATCGCCGTAGAATATACACGGCACGCCCGGAAGTGTCATTTGCAGCGCAAGCACAAGAGTCGCGCGTTCCTTTGCAAGCTCGAGCGCATAGCCGTCGAGCTTGAATTTGGCTTGGTAATCCTTTGAAACGTCGTGCCTTGACGGCGCGTCGCCCATACGCGTCATAATGCGCTCCACGTCGTGGCTCGTAACCATATTCAGCAGCGAGTAATACGCGGGCGCGGGATAATTTTCCTTGATGCTCATAAGGCGCTCATTAAATTCCTCCGCATCAATCTTGCCGCTCACAGCGTCTATAAGCGCTCTGCGCATAGGATAATTCATTACGGAATCAAGCTCATTTCCGAGGAAATACTCGCGTCTTTCTCCGTAAGCGGTCTTATTTGACGCGTCCTCCCATACCTCGCCGATTATAACCGCGTCCTTATCGGTTTTCTTGACGTTCTCGCGCAGCTCCTTAACAAAAAATCCCGGCAGCTCGTCAACCACGTCAAGACGCCAGCCCGACGCGCCGTTTTTTATCCATTTTTTAACAATAGCGTCCTTATCGGAAAGCAAATATTTCCTACATTCCTCGCTTTGCTCCTCAATCTGCGGAAGAGTGGTCATTCCCCACCACGATTCGTATATATCGGGCCATTCCATAAACCTAAACCACGTATAATACGGCGAGTCCTTGGACTGATACGCGCCGACGCTGTCATATTCGCCGTTTTTATTGAAGTACTTGCTGTTGCTGCCGGTATGATTGAACACTCCGTCAAGGATTATGCGTATACCCATTTTCTTCGCCTCGGCGCAAAGCTCCTTAAAGGTTTCCTCGTCGCCGAACATCGGGTCAATCTGCTCATAATCGCCCGTATCGTACTTATGGTTTGTATACGCCTTGAAAATCGGGTTCAGATAAATCACCGATATTCCCAAATCCTTAAGATACGGCAGCTTTTTAATTACGCCCTTCAAATTTCCGCCGAAAAAGTCGTTAGCCTTATATTCGCCTCCGAACTGCTCCGCCTTATAAAACGGCTGCTCGTTCCATTCGCGCTTTATAATATCGTCGCGATTTCCCAAAAACGAGCCGTCCTCATTTCCGTTACAAAATCTATCGACAAAAATCTGATACGCGACACCCGTCTTAAACCAATCCGGAGTTTTGTAATCCTCGTTGTAAATCGTTATTTGAAACGAATTATGCGGAAGATTAAAGGACATCTCGCCCACTCCTCCGAGATTTTTGGAATTGTTGCCGTAATAAACCATACCTCTGTCCGTTTCAAGCTCGAAATAATACCAAATAAGACCGGCTTTATCCGGCATTTTAATATTTACGGAATAAACGCAGTGGTCGCTGACGTCAAATTGATACGGCATATCTCTGCGGTTTTCCTCTTTGCCGTCCTCCTTGTATACAATACGCACCGCGGACGGTATTCCCGCGCCCGAAACGGCAAGTCTGAATCTTATCTCGGTTCCGCATACAACGGCTCCGAACGGAAATCTGTAAAAGCTCTCTCTGGAATTATGCTCTATATCCATTTAAATCCCCCTATACCTAAAGAAGTGACCTTTGTCACTTCGGTTCGCGGACCGGACGCGCGGACAAAGCCGCGCGCCGAAAGGTAACAGGTCATTTCTTTTGGGTATTTATTCTATCTGTTATTTTATCGGTGTAAGATGCCAAATATTCTTATTGTAATCATCTATGGTTCTGTCGCTTGAGAAGAATCCCGCCTTAGCTGTATTCATTATAGCCATTTCAATCCACTTTTCTCTGTTCTGATAATCAACAGAAATCTTCTCCTGAGTCTGCATATATTCCTCAAAATCTCTCAGCACCATATATGTGTCGGGATAACCGTAATCACCGAAGAGCAGCGTTTGATACAAATCTCTGAAAATATTTGTATTTCCGGCTATAATGCTACCGTCAATAAGCATTTCAAGCGCGTGTCTCAAGCCCTTATTGGTTGAGTAAATTGTTTTAACCTCGTCGCTGCCGGCATATTTTAATCTCGCCGCAACCTCGTCAGCCTTAAGACCGAAGATATAAATATTATCCTCGCCAACCTGCTCAAGCATTTCAACATTTGCTCCGTCAAGAGTACCTATCGTAACAGCGCCGTTAAGCATAAACTTCATATTACCGGTACCGGATGCCTCCTTGCCCGCGGTGGAAATCTGCTCCGACACGTCTGCCGCAACAACAATCTTCTCCGCGATGGAAACGCCGTAGTTTTCGATGAATATAACCTTTATCTTATTCTCGATTCTCACGTCGTTATTAATCATATCGGCTACGGAGTTTATAAGCTTAATGATATTCTTTGCTCTTACATATCCCGGAGCCGCCTTGGCGCCGAAGATATATGTCTTGGGATAATAGCTCTTGGCATACGCCGGATCCGCAAGAATTCTGTTGTACTCCGCGATAATGTGAAGAACATTCATCATCTGACGCTTATACTCGTGCAATCTCTTACACTGTACGTCGAATATGGAATCGGGATTTACCTCAACGCCGTTATGCTCCTTGATATATTCGGCAAGGGCAATCTTATTTTTCTTCTTTATATCGTCAAACTTCTTCTGGAACGTCTTATCCTTTGCGAATTTGGCAAGGTCGGCAAGCTTTTCGGAATCCTTCAGCCAGCCCTTTCCGATTTTTGAATCGATAAGCTCCGTAAGCTCCGGATTACAGTTGGCAATCCATCTTCTGAATGTGATACCGTTTGTGATGGCATGGAAACGCTCCTTATCCAAAACATAGTAATCATGGAAGATGTCGTCCTTAAGAACCTCGGTGTGCAGCTTAGACACGCCGTTTACGGCAAAGCAGCTTGCAAGGCAAAGATTTGCCATATTTACCTGATTATCGGAAATTACAGCCATCCACTTATGCTTACCCGTATCGCCCGGGTATACTTTCTCGAGATTTTCCATAAGACGTCTGTTTATTTCCTCAACAATCATATATATTCTCGGCACAATTTCGCGGAACATATTCACATTCCACTTTTCAAGCGCCTCGCTCATTACGGTATGATTTGTGTAAGCGAAAACATGAGTTACTATATCCCATGCCTCGTCCCAGCCGAGTCCCTTTTCGTCCATCAAAAGACGCATCATTTCGGGAATGGCAAGAGTCGGGTGAGTATCGTTTATATGAATAACGATTTTCTCCGGAAGAGATGCCCAATCATCGCCGTTTCTTTCCTCAAATTCCTTTAAAATCCACTGCAATGTCGCAGATACAAGGAAATACTGCTGTCTTAATCTCAGCTTTTTACCGTCGTCGGTGGTATCATCGGGATAAAGAATACCGGAAATCTGTTTCGCGAGATTCTTTGCCTCCATCATCTTATCAAACGTGCCCTTGTCATATCTTGTCATATCGACATCGGTCGGAATTGTCGCGCTCCAAAGTCTGAGCTTATTGACAATCTTTGAGTCATATCCGACAAGCGGAACATCATACGGCATAGCCAATACAGTATACTCGTTCTTATTCTTGAATACCATTTTGCCGTCAACCCATTCGGACTCTATCTGACCGCCGAATACAACCTTAACAGCCTCCTCGGGTCTTGATATTTCCCAAGCGTTTCCGTGTTCAAGCCATTCGTCGGGAAGTTCCGTCTGATAGCCCTCCACAATCTTCTGTCTGAAAAGACCGTGCTCATAACGAATAGAGCAGCCGTAAGCGGGTAAATCCATTGTTGTAAGCGAATCGATAAAGCAAGCCGCAAGACGTCCCAAGCCGCCGTTTCCAAGACCCGCGTCATTTTCAAGCTCGGCGATTTCGGGAAGTGTATATCCCAAATCCTCAAGGACGTGCTTATATTCGTCCGTCTGCATCAAATTAAGGATATTTGTGCATAAAAGTCTGCCCATAAGGAATTCAAATGAAAGGTAATAAAGCTTTTTCGCTCCTGTTTTCTTTACAATCTGATGCGACTTTGCCCATTTTTCCATAATCTGGTCACGAACGGTAAGCGCGCACGCGGTATAGACCATATGCGGAGTTGCCTCCTCCATAACCTTACCGAAGTGTCTGCCTATCTTGCCTATGATTTCTTTTTTCAGAGTTTCCTCCGATGCTGTCAGCTTTACTGTTTTAGCTTGTGCCATATTCTCTACATCCCCTTTTGTTTTCTTCTGATTTTACGAAGTTTTCTTGTCGTCCGTTGTTGTTTCGGAATTCTTCGTTGTTTTTGCCGCGGTTTTCCTTGCGGCGGTCTTTTTAGCCGGAGCCGTTTTTGCGGCGGTTTTCTTAGCCGGAGCTTTCCTTGTGCCTGTCTTTGCGGCGGTCTTTTTAGCCGGCTTTGCCTCCTCCTTCGGCGTTTCGTCCTCGGCGAAAGGATTTTCAACCTTTACTATTTCAGGTTCCTTTGCTTTTTCCGCCGCGGCGTCAGCCGAAACATCGGCATCCTCGCGAAGTTTTTTTGCAAAATCCTCCTTTTTCGCTTTGGGTTCCTTCACTTCAGGAGTTTTTTTTTCAGGCAAATCATATATGCCCGTCAGCTCCTGGTACATTTTTATATACTTATCGGCGGATACGTTCCATGAATAATCAACAGCCATACCGTTGTCTATTATGTTATTCCACTCGTCTTTTCTGTCGTAATAGACATTCATAGCATACCATATAATATTCATCATCTCATCCGCGTTGTAATTTGCAAACGAGAATCCCGTACCCTCGCCGGTATATTCGTTATACGGCCATACGGTGTCCTTAAGTCCGCCCGTTTCGCGAACAATCGGAACGGTTCCGTATCTCAGGCTGATAAGCTGAGACAATCCGCACGGCTCAAAGCGCGACGGCATAAGGAACGCGTCGCTTGCCGCGTATATTTTATGCGACATCTCGTTTGAGAAATAAATCTGAGCCGAAAAACGATCGGGATATTTCCACGCGTAATGTCTGAACAGGTTCTCATATTTCTCATCGCCCGTTCCGAGAACAACGACCTGCAAGCCGCCCGCGCACAGCTCCTCCATCTTATACGCCACAAGGTCAAAGCCCTTTTGGTCCGTAAGACGGGAAACAATGCCGACCATCATCTTGTTTTCGTCCACAGGCAAGCCAAGCTCAGCCTGCAATTTCTTTTTGTTCTCAATCTTTTTCTTGTGTACCGTTTTCGCGGTGTACTTCTGATAAATCATATTATCGGTCTGCGGATTCCAATCGGTGTATGATATTCCGTTCACGATTCCGGTAAGGTCATTCTGTCTTGCGCGCAGAAGATTATGCAGACCCTCGCCGTATTCCTCCGTGGTTATTTCGCCCGCGTATGTGGAGCTTACGGTGGAAATCTTATTAGCGTATACCATACCGCCCTTTAAAAGATTCGCGTCACGGTAAAATTCCAGCTTATCCGGCGTGAAGTAGTAATCGCTTATGCCCATAGCGTCCTTTATCTTCTTGAAATCCCATCTTCCCTGGAATTTCAGGTTATGAATTGTCATAACCGTTTTAATTCCTCTGTAGAACGGATTGTCAAGGAACGTGTCAAGGAACACGGGAATCGGGCCCGTCTGCCAGTCGTTACAGTTGATAACGTCGGGTCTGAAATCTATCGTCGGAAGTATAGACAATACCGCCTTTGAGAAGAATATAAACTTCTCGCAGTCAAGGTGGATATAGTCATACGGCTTATCTCCGTTGAAATAGAACTTATTGTCTATAAAATAGAACTTACAGCCGTTATGCTCCAGCTCGAATACGCCCACGTACTGCTTTCTCCAAGCCATATCGATATATATATGGTTTATATATCTCATTTTGTCCTTATATTCCTGCGGTATACAGTTATAAAGCGGGAGAATAACTCTCGCGTCAACGCCCTTTTCGCACAGCGTTGCAGGCAAAGAACCGGCAACATCGCCGAGACCGCCTGTTTTTACAAAAGGAGCCGCCTCTGAAGTAGCAAATAAAACTTTCATAATTTGACCACTTATTCCTTTCTCAATACTTAAGTTTGCAATAAAATCGTTCAGATTGCCGTTTTGAAAGGCGACAGCGTATATGTTATACTCCGAGCCTTGAAAAATGGTGAGATGGGCGATTTTATTCAAACTTATTCCTTTCTTTAATTTAACATATTATAATACCAAACCCCGTCATTTGTCAATGTATACGCCCAAAATACGTATAAATTGAACAGGGCTGCCCGCATAGCGGGGCAGTCCTATTATGTAATTATTATCAAATCTTTGTGCCCTTTGAAATTGCCAGAGGGTAACTTTCCTGACCGATAAGCTTTCTGCCTTTAGTTATATATACCTCCTTATCGAATACAACGTGGCTCAGGTCAACGTCCTCTTCGATAATGGAATCTTGCATAATGATTGAATTTTTAATCACGGCACCCTTCTTTACCTTAACGCCTCTCGAAAGAACGCAGTTAATAACGGTACCCTCGATAATACAACCGTCCGAAATAAAGCTGTTGGAAACAGACGCCTCTTCTCCGTACTTTGTGGGCGACTGGTCCTTGGTCTTTGTGTAAATCGGATTTTTCGGGTTGAAAAGCTCATTTCTGATGTCCTTGTCAAGGAAATTCATATTATTTCTGTAATACGCCTTAAGCGAGTCAATCTTATCGGTATATCCGGTATGCTCGTAGCCGTATATGCGAAGTCCCTGCATCTTCTTTACAAGAGCGTCCTTAACGAAATCCCTGTCGCCTCTCGCGCTGCATTCGTCAACAATGCTCTCCAAAAGTGCCTTTTCCATAACATATACGTCCATACCCGCGATTGCGGTTTTCGGGTAATACGGCTGTACCTCAATATCGGTAACGCGCTTATTCTCGTCAAGCTCAAGCATTGTAAATCTCGAAAGCTCTCTTTCCTCAACGCCGTGCATATCCTTATAGAGGATTGTGACGTCCGCCTGGCTTTCTATGTGCTGCTCGATAACATCGGCAAAATTAATATTGTATATGTTGTTTCCGAGTGAAAGGATAACATATGTCTGCGGACTTCTCTGTAGGAAGTCGCTTATGCCGGCAAGCATATCTATATTGCCCTTTATAGCGCCGTATGTCATTTTCTCAAGACTCGGAGGAAGTATGTTAAGTCCCCAGTTCTTTCTGTCCAAATCCCACGGCTTACCCGATTTAATGTGGTCCATAAGTGATGAATAATTCGACTCCGTCGCAACACCGATATTTGTAATTCCGGCATTTGCCATATTTGAAAGCACAAAGTCGATTATTCTGTATCTTCCCGCGATGGGAAGTGCGCTGTTCGCTCTTATATCTGTAATAGGAGGTATTCTGTCATCATTTGTCAGAATAATACCCATAGTATCTCTTCTCATTGGCTCTCTCTCCTTTCTTACGCTTCTACCATACTGCCCTTATAGATGTCCTCTTCGGCGGCGATTTCGGCTCCGCCCTCGACAAGCACAAGGTCATTGGTACATAATTTTGACGCATATTTGTTGTCGTCCGATGCATTGACGCCAACCTTTGCTCCGTCGCCTATAACGGCATCGGCGCCTATAACGGCTTTTTCTATAACAACATTCTTACCGATTTTGGCTCCCGGCATAACCACCGAATCCTTCACAACACTGCCCTCGCCAAGCTCAACAGCGCCGAATACCACCGAATGGTCGATACTGCCGTCAATATAGCAGCCCTCTGTTACGGTTGAATTTGTTATTTTCGCATTATTGCCGACATAATGAGGAGCAAGAGCCATATTTCTTGAATAAATGCTCCAGTGTCTGTCGTTAAGGTCGAATTTCGGAGGATTGTCGATAAGATCCATATTTGCCTCCCAAAGGCTCTGGATTGTTCCGACGTCCTTCCAATATCCCTCAAATCTGAACGAAACCATTTTTTCTCCGTCCGCAAGCATTGTGGGGATTATGTTCTTTCCGAAGTCGTTCGAGGACGCGGGATCGCGCTCGTCAGCCTCAAGATACTTCTTAAGAACGTCATATCTGAATATGTATATACCCATAGACGCGAGGTTGCTCTTCGGCTCCGCCGGCTTTTCCTCAAACTCGGTAATTGTGCCGTTTTCATCGACGTTCATTATACCGAATCTGCTTGCCTCCTCCCAAGGAACAGGCATTACCGCTATCGTAGCGGCAGCGCCCGACTGCTTGTGAGCCTTAAGCATTTCGCCATAGTGCATCTTATAGATATGGTCGCCCGAAAGTATCAAAACATTCTCGGGCTTAAATCCCTCAAGAAAGCTTATGTTCTGATAAATAGCGTTTGCCGTGCCCTTATACCATTCGCCCGTTTGTGCGCTCTGATACGGGGGCAGAACATAAATGCCGCCGTGGCTCCTGTCCAAATCCCACGGATTACCGTTACCTATATACCTATTCAGCTCCAATGGCTGATACTGCGTTAAAACTCCGACAGTGTCTATACCGGAATGAACGCAGTTTGACAGCGGAAAATCAATTATTCTGTATTTACCGCCGAACGGAACCGCCGGCTTTGCGACATTTTTTGTCAACGCGCCGAGCCTCGATCCCTGACCGCCTGCAAGTATCATTGCAACGCAATCTTTTGATACCATAAAATCATCTCCCTATATTTTTTGTTTATATTTTCAGCCGATATTTGGCTTATTTTTTATTTTGTTTTCGCCGCTATTTTCGCGGGTTTCGCCGCCGGAGCGGCTTTTGTTTTTGACGCGGACGGCTTTTTTCTTGCCGCCGGCTTTTTCTTAAGGAACATTACCGACGAGCCGTCTATTGACACCTCTATGGTGTACATCATATCGGAGAACTGCATACGTTTCGCCTTGTATGTTCTCTTTGATATGCGTCTTGTGCCGCCGTATTTCGTGGAGTTGGAATGCAGAACCACCTCATATTCTCCCGCCGACGGAACGCCTATTTTGTATATAGGTCTGTCAACGGGCGTGAAGTTGGCGATTACAACCACATTATCCGCAGCCCTCTTGCCGCGTCTTATATATGAAAGAACGGAATTTTCGGCGTCCGCCTCATTTACCCATCTGAAACCGTCCCAGCTGCCCTCAAGCTCCCATAACGCTTTGTTTTCAAGGTAAAATTTATTAAGGTCTTTCACAAATTGATGCAGCTTTTTATGCTTTTCAATATCAAGCAAATTCCATTCAAGCTGGTCGTCATAGCGCCACTCGAGGAACTGTCCGAACTCACTTCCCATAAACAGCAGTTTCTTTCCGGGCATAGTCATATAATATCCCAGCAAGGTTTTATAGGAATCGAATTTTTCATCGTATGTGCCGTACATCTTATCTATAAGAGAGTGCTTGCCGTGAACAACCTCGTCGTGCGACAGCGGCAGTATGAAATTCTCGCTGTACGCGTACATCATAACAAACGTAAGCAGGCTGTGATTGTCCTTTCTGAAATACGGATCCATCGACACATAACGAAGAGTATCGTTCATCCAACCCATATTCCACTTGTAATTAAATCCGAGTCCGTCGTTTTCCGGCGGAGCCGTTACAAGCGGCCACGCGGTTGACTCCTCCGCTATCATCATAAAATTCGGGAATTCCGTGCCGAGTATCTTGTTGAGCTTTTTCAGGAAGTCGACAGCCTCAAGATTGCCGTTTCCGCCGTACTTGTTCGGAATCCACTCGCCGTCGTTTCTGGAATAATCGCGGTAAAGCATCGACGAAACCGCGTCAACGCGTATGCCGTCCATATGGTATTCCTCCGCCCAAAAATACGCCGACGAAGTAAGGAATGATACCACCTCGCTCTTTGAATAGTCGAACACCATTGTTCCCCAATCCTTATGCTCGCCCATTCTCGGGTCGGCATACTCATATGTGGGGGTGCCGTCGAACATTCTCAGTCCGTGCGCGTCGCGCGGGAAATGCGCCGGAACCCAGTCCATAATAACGCCTATTTTATTTTTATGGCATTTGTCTATCAGATATTTTAAATCCTCTCCCTCGCCGTATCTCGTCGTCGCGGAGAAAAATCCGGTCACCTGGTATCCCCAGGAGCCGTCAAACGGATATTCCGTAACGGGCATAATTTCTATATGCGTGTAACCCATATCCTTTATATACGGAACAAGCTCGTCCGCCAGCTCGCGGTAGGTATAAAAACTTCCGTCATCGTGAATACGCCACGAGCCTACGTGCATTTCATAAATATTCATCGGCTTATTCATGGTGCTTTCCTTGCCGCGCGCGTTAAGCCACGTTTTATCGCCCCATTTATAACCCGATATATCCTTTACCACGGACGCCGTTCCGGGCCGCAGCTCGCTTTTAACGGCATACGGATCCGCCTTGTAATAGGTTTCGCCGTCATGCGCCTCTATGGCGTATTTATACAGCATTCCTTCTTTTATATCCGTGAAGAACCCGTACCAGACACCGCTTGTTTCTATTTTTTCAAGCGTCTTGTCAAAGCCGTTCCAGTCATTAAAATCTCCTACAACTCTGACGCTCACCGCATTGGGCGCCCAGACGGCAAACCGCCAGCCTGTTTTTCCGTCCACTTTGACTTTATGAGCGCCGAGCATCTCATATGACTTGAAATTATCCCCTGAATTAAACAAATACGTCTGAAAACGACTTATATTTGCCCAGGTTTTCTCTTCGGTCATATAATCCCCTCCCTTTTTATTTCCGCAATGAAAACAATGATTTTTTATGTGTTTTGCACTTACTTGGTACTATTATATCACAATTTTTTTTGTCAGTAAAGACCATATGTAAATAAATTTTAATTGTTTTTTTGTGCAACTTGACAACAACTTTTATATTCCGACGCTTTACGCGGCTTTGTATTATATTTTTACATTAAATTATTGTTGCATAATTATATATATAATGTAACATTTGTAATAAATTCTTGACACAATCAAAAAAATAGTATACAATATATAATGCTTAATATTCTTTAAGGATAAAGTTTTCTGTAAATAATATATCTATATGTAATCCCAATACTTAAAATGGAGCCGTCTTAAAACAGACTGCTCTGTATGATTACAAGCCGCCATAGGCGTTTTACCTGCACACGCGCCGCGCGGTTCCGGTTTTGCCGGTGTTTTATAGGAAGCAGTCATTTTAAGAAAGTCCCCCATTGCAGGTCTTGGAGAAATACTTTTATGGGGGTGTTACTAATTATTAATACAACATTATTGATTGTTATAATAGCCATAGCGATTGTTTTGTGCGCGGCAGGCGTTATTGTCGGTTTCAATATGGGCGTCGCTCACCGCAAGAAAATCGCCGAGGCTGAATTCGGCAGCGCTGAAGAAAAGGCTAAGTCTATAATTTCCGACGCGGAAAAAAGCGCAAGCGCCAAAAAACGCGAGCTCCTTCTTGAGGCAAAGGAGGAGAACCAAAAGCTGCGCAGCGCTTTGGACGCAGAGATTAAGGAACACAGAAACGAGCTTAACCGCCAGGAACGCAGAATTAATCAAAAAGAGGAAAATTTAGACAAAAAGACAGATAATTTAGAAAGAAAAGAGCAATCCTACAATCAGAAATTAAAGGCTCTTGATTCTAAAGAAAAAGAAATAGCAGAAATAAAAAAAGAACAAATGGCTCTTATAGAGAAGATTTCGGGTCTTACAACAGAAGAGGCTAAAGCCATTCTGCTTAAGGACATTGAAAATCAGACAAAGCATGAGGCAGCCATAATGGTTAAAGAAATTGAGCAAGAGGCAAAGGAGAACGCGGAAAAGAGAGCAAAGAACATCGTTGCTCTTTCAATCCAAAAGGTTGCCGCCGACCACGTTGCCGAAACCACTGTTTCCGTCGTAAATCTTCCGAGCGACGAAATGAAGGGCCGCATAATAGGACGCGAAGGCAGGAATATCAGAACTCTTGAAACTCTCACGGGTGTTGACCTTATAATAGACGATACTCCGGAGGCTGTTATCGTTTCAGGTTTTGATCCTATCAGACGTGAAATCGCGCGGCTCGCGCTCGAAAAGCTCATCGTGGACGGACGTATCCACCCGGCACGCATTGAGGAAACAGTTGAAAAATCTCGCAAAGAGGTTGAGGCTATTATCAAGCAGGAGGGCGAAAGCGCCACCTTTGAAACAGGCGTACACGGACTTCATCCGGAGCTTATCAAGCTGCTTGGTAAACTTAAATTCAGAACAAGCTACGGTCAGAACGTCTTAAAGCACAGTGTTGAGGTTTCGCACCTTGCGGGCGTTATGGCAGGTGAACTGGGAGTCGATGTTTCGCAAGCGAAACGCGCAGGTCTGCTGCACGACATCGGCAAAGCGGTTGACCATGAAGTCGAAGGCTCTCACGTTACTATCGGCGCGGACATCGCGAAGAAGTACCGTGAAAACAAAGATGTTGTACACGCCATTATGGCGCACCACGGCGATGTGGAGGCACAGACCATTGTTGCCTCGCTTGTACAAGCAGCCGATGCAATATCCGCGGTGCGTCCGGGAGCCAGACGCGAAAATCTTGAAACCTATATTAAGCGTTTACAAAGACTTGAAGAAATCGCCAATGATTTTGACGGCGTTGAAAAATCCTTCGCCATACAGGCGGGACGCGAAATCAGAATTATGGTTAAGCCGGAATCCGTTTCGGACGAAAGTATGATTCTCGTGGCAAAGAACATTGTTAAACGCATAGAAAGCGAACTTGAATATCCCGGTCAGATTAAGGTTAGTCTGATACGCGAAACAAGAGCGATTGATTACGCTAAATAAGCTTTCAAAAATATGAAAATTGGGAGCTGTTACAGGGCGTAAACGGATTCCGCTTTGATACTTTGCGATAAAGGCACTGTATAAGCGGTCTGCCGTTTAGCTTCTACCCGTTCTGTAATGCTCCTTTTTTTTATTAATAACGGTCAACGCAAAATTCGCCGCAGTGCCTTTTCACGTTGCCGTTTGCGCCGCGCTGCGCGGCAGAATGGAGATTTATATGAAAATTTTATGTATCGGCGATGTTGTAAGCCGTGTGGGACGCGATATGCTTTTCAAGTATATCGACGAGTTGAAATATAAAAAAAATATAGATTTTGTCATTGCCAACGGCGAAAACGCCACTCACGGCAGAGGACTTGCGAGAAACGCTTATGACGAGCTTATGCGCGCCGGAATAGACGCCGTAACAATGGGCAACCACACCTGGGACTGCAAGGAGGTTGCAATCATTATGAAAAACGAGGGCAATGTTTTGCGCCCCGCGAATTACAGCAAGGGCTGTCCCGGCGAGGGCAGCAGCGTTTTCACCGCGAAAAACGGCGAAAAGGTCGGAATTATAAACCTTATCGGAAGAACGTATCTTGAGCCTTCGGATTCACCGTTTGACGCCGCCGAGCGCGAAATAGCTAAAATAAAAAAATCCACCGATATAATATTGGTAGATTTCCACGCGGAGGCGACAAGCGAAAAGCTCGCGATGGCGTATTTTCTCGACGGCAGAGTTTCCGCGGTATTCGGCACGCACACCCACGTACAGACCGCCGACGAGGTAATTATGGAAAACGGCACCGGCGCGATAACCGATTTGGGAATGACCGGTCCGCAAATTTCAATACTCGGCAGAGAATGTACGCCTATCATAAACCGATTCCGCACCGGTATGCCTCAAAAATTCGAGGTCGCGGGCGGAAAGGGACAATTTTGCGGCTGTATTTTCGAGATTAATCCCGAAAACGGCAAATGCACCGGTATTGAACGGCTTTTTATCCGTGAATAATCGAATATATTTGCATAATTATTATAAACAAAACCGTCGCATTGAACAAAATCGAAACATATTTATTGTTGAATTTTCTGTTTAAAAGTCCGCCGATAAATCCGCCTATCACAGCCATAGGTATCATATATACCGCAAGCGAAAAATCCCAGTACCCGCTTACGGCGTACTGAATAAGCGAGCTTGCGGTGGTGAGCAGAGTTATAAATATACTCTGAACAGCCGCCTCCTTTGGCGGCAAATCAAAGAGCAAAAGCAGCGCCGTCATCTGGAACGGTCCGCCGCCGATGCCGAAAAATCCCGATAATCCTCCCGTTACTGTTCCCGTAAGGAATTGCAGCAGAGGATTTTTTAATTTTATTCTCGGCAAACGGCTCCTTGCCGCCATACAGGCAAGCACGAATACCATCGCGAATATGTACCCTATTTTTATAAATTCGCCGCTTACAAACCGTATACACGCGCCGCCGGCAAACGCTCCGCAGATACTTCCCGCCGCAAGCACAACGGTTTCCCTAAGCTGTATTTTCGCGCCTTTTTTCACAGTCGTTATCAGGCTGACAATTCCCATACAAAACACGCACGCCGCGGACGAAAACGACGCGAGTCCTTTTGTCACGTCAAAAAATCCGAGCATCGGACGTATTATCAGTCCGCCGCCCACGCCCACAATCGCTCCCACAACCGTTGACAAAAACGCAATTATTCCGAATTTCATATTCCTCACCCTCCGTATAAATAAATTATATACCAAAAACGCCCCGCCGTCAAATTGATTTATTGACTTTGATATTTCTATGTGGTATGATTATTCTATCACAACAATGGGGGAATTTTTAATGAAAAAAATATTGCCATTTTTAATCACGGTATCAACACTCTGCACCGCCGGCGCGTTTACGGCAAGCGCCGCTCCGACTCCCGAGCCGGCGGCGCAATCAGATGTCACGGCACAAATCGAAGAAACAACACAGCCGGAGGAAACGGAATCGCCCGAGGAAACGGCGCAGCCGTCCGAATCGCCCGAGCCGACCTTGGTGGCGACTGTGCAGCCGACTTTATCGCCGACGCCCGCCGTGCCGGAGCGGGAGCTGTCAACAGAGTTTAATCTGACAATAGACGTAACATCGCATAAGCACATAATAGCCAACAACGCCTTTGTGGAGCTGTACAGCGAGGACGGCGAACTTCTCGGCTCACAGCACAGATATGTCGGCTATGACACTCCGTCGGTAACTATGGTATTTGAAGTGCCCGAGTACAGAATGGGAACAAACTTCAAGGTCAAGCTTGTTTCGGGACTTCGTTCTCTGAAATATTACGACAGCTATGTCGAGCCTGGCGGAACGCTTGACGTTCAGACCTACGGCTACCTCGATGAAAACGGCGTTTACGCACAGGCTAACGGCTGCATAATGACGGGAAATCCCGAGTACGACAAGGAGCTGCGCATATATGCCGGAGGAGAATGGCACAATAATCTTTCTCCGCGCGCAAGACTGATTGACGGCGTTTCAATGATGCCCGTGCGCGCCATAGGCGAGGCAATGGGACTTAAGGTTACATACGACCCGAATTATGACAGCGTGGTATGCTCTGTCGGCTCCGACCAGGTTATATTCAACGCCAATTCCGCCTACACGACTGTATTCGGAACCGATACATATTCTCCGCACGCCGCGGTGTATATCGACGGATCTCTGTTTGTTCCGATAAGAACTCTCGCCGAGGCATTCGGCTCCACACTTGAGGTGGCGGATTACGGCGAATATATGGACATTCTCATAGGCGAATCTCCTATGGTGACGGCATTCCGCAACCAAACTCCCGTGAACAGAAACGGTATATCAAGCAGCACAAACTATCTTGTATGGGTTTCAAAGAGCGAATACAAGGTAAGAGTTTACGAGGGTTCACAATATCAATGGGAACTTCTCAAGGAATTCCCCTGCGCGCTCGGCGCGTGGAATACCCCGACAATAACGGGACAATTTGAATATATTGAAAGAACCCAATGGAATTACAGCGGATATTATGTGGGACCCGTACTTCGTTTCTACAACGGCTACGCACTCCACTCGACCCTGCTTTACTACAACGGCACCGAGTACGACGGACGCGTAGGCGTCAATATATCGCACGGCTGCGTCAGACTGCACCCGCAGGACATAAACTGGATTGCAAACACAATCCCGCTCCGCACAAAGATTTACATAACGGAATAATCTCACGGTATAAGGCTTGCCGAAAAAGCAAGCCTTATTTTATTGTGATTATACCATTCAAAACGCCTGTATAAAAAGCCGAATTTGTACATTATTCTGTTTTTTCGGTGAAAATATTGTAATAATCCGCAAACGGGTATATAATATATGGGTTAGAATCCCGATAATCCGCGTGAAAAACGGATAAGTCCTATACGCTCACGGTAGGACGGGATTTTTATTGTCGTTTGTGAGCAGAAAGGGCATAAAATTATTATGATAAATCGTGAAAATATAAGAAATATAGCTATTATCGCGCACGTTGACCACGGCAAAACGACATTGGTTGACGCTATGCTCGCGCAGAGCGGCACATTCCGCGAAAACGAGCAGGTGGACGAGCGCGTAATGGACTCAAACGACCTTGAGAGAGAAAGAGGCATCACAATTCTCGCCAAGAACACCTCTCTTTACTACAAGGGCGTAAAAATAAACATTATAGACACACCGGGACATGCCGATTTCGGCGGCGAGGTGGAGCGCGGACTTGAAATGGTTGACGGTGTGCTTTTGCTTGTGGACGCATTTGAGGGCTGTATGCCGCAGACGCGTTTCGTGCTTTCAAAGGCGCTTGCGCTTGACCTAAAACCCGTAATCGTTGTGAACAAGGTTGACCGTCCCAACGCAAGACCCTATGAGGTGGTTGACGAGGTTCTTGACCTTTTCATAGACCTCGGCGCGACGGACGAGCAGCTTGACTCTCCGGTAATCTACGCGTCCGGCCGCGACGGCTGGGCGACGGCGGAATATAATCCCGAGCACCCGAACAGCGACCTGACGGAGCTGTTTGAGCTTATCGTAAATTCGATACCGTGTCCGAAATGCGAGGAGGACGCGCCGTTCCAAATGCTTGTTTCAAACATTGACTATGACGACTATACCGGCAGAATAGCTGTCGGAAAAATCGAAAGAGGTAAAATAAGCGTCAATATGCCGCTTTCCATATGCAGACACGACGGCAAAATAACAAAGGGCAAAGCCACAAAGCTGTATACCTTTGAGGGACTTAAAAAAGCTCCCGCCGAGGAGGTCGGCGCAGGCGATGTTGTGGCAATATCGGGTATTTCCGATATAAATATCGGCGAAACGGTATGCGATGCAGACACTCCGGAGGATCTTCCGTTTGTAAAAATAGACGACCCCGTGCTTTCTATGACGTTCAGCGTAAACGACAGTCCGTTTGCCGGACAGGACGGCAAATTCGTCACCTCTCGTCATCTGCGCGACAGGCTTTTCCGCGAGCTTGACTCAAACGTCAGCCTGAGAGTTGAGGAAACAGACTCCACGGAAAGCTTTATCGTTTCCGGACGAGGCGAGCTGCATCTGTCCGTTCTTATAGAGAATATGCGCCGCGAGGGATATGAATTTCAGGTTTCAAATCCCGTTGTTATTTATAAGGAAATCGAAGGAGTTAAATGTGAGCCTATCGAAAGACTTACCGTTGACGTTCCCGAGGAATATACCGGTACGGTTATGGACGGAGTTATAAACCGCAAGGGTGAAATGACGAATATGGCGCCGACGGCGCAGGGCTATACGCGCCTTGAATTTCTCATTCCGTCAAGAGGTCTTATCGGCTACAGAAGTGAGCTTATGACCGCTACAAAGGGTACGGGCATTATAAACAGTATTCTTGAAAAGTACGAGCCGTATAAGGGCGACTTCACCGGCAGAACGCGCGGCACGCTTATCGCCTGGGAGGACGGCACAACCATTACCTACGGTCTTTACAACGCGCAGGAAAGAGGCACTCTCTTTATAGGCGCGGGCGTTAAGGTTTACGAGGGTATGATTGTCGGCGAAAACGCAAGACTTGAGGACGTGGTTGTAAACGTGTGCAAGAAAAAGCACGCCACAAACACGCGCGCCTCCGGCTCGGACGACGCTCTTAAGCTTGTTCCTCCGAGAGAAATGAGCCTTGAGCAGTGCCTTGACTTCATCGCGGACGATGAGCTTTTGGAGGTTACTCCGAATAACCTTCGTATGAGAAAGAAAATTTTGAACACAAGCCTCAGAGCCAAGGCTGTAAACAGAAAAAAATAATATCGCTTGAGCAAAAAGGGCAGCCGCCAAGGCTGCCCTTTTTCGGTGCAAGCCGCTGCAAGGTAAATTCTTAATGCAGTTCGTAGGGGCGGGCATTGCCCGAGAGCGGGCGCCCAATGGGCGCCCCTACAAGGTGAGTTTGAGGCGTGCGTTAGCCTCCCCTACTAGGGGAGGTGGCACGGCAAAGCCGTGACGGAGGGGTTTTGTCTCCTTTGTTAAAGGGAGCCGGCGCCGTAAGGCGACTGAGAGATTCCTACGAGGTACATTTGTGGCGTGCGTTAGCCTCCCTTGTTAAAGGGAGGTGGCATTTGCAAAGCAAATGACGGAGGGATTCAGGCGCTAAATTCCCGTAAAACCCCTCAGTCGCTTCGCCCTTTGAAACGCAAGCGTTTCGAGCGGCGCCCCTACTAATCATTTTCCACAAGTCTTACCGCCGCGACGGTCATATCGTCCACGACGCTGTCGCGGCTTTTCTTCACGGCGGTTTGGAGCAGTGTCTGCGCCATTTCGTCCATTGTGTCAAACGGCATTTTTATTTCTTTCTTTAGCCATTCCGTCCTTACCGTGCCGAATCCCGCCTCGCTCACGCCGTCCGTCATCATTATAACGGTATCGCCCTCGCTCAGCCTTTTGGACTGTCCCTGCGCCTTTATATCCGCTATCATTCCCACCGGCAGCGACATGGAAAACACCGTTTCCACATTCGCCCCGCGCAGCACGACGCTCTCCGCGCCGCCTATCTTGAAGAACTCGCATATTCCCGTCATAAGGTCAACGCAAAGCAAGTCCACCGTTGAAAAACATTCATAATCAAGGCGCAGGCAAAGCGCCGAGTTTATCATATCTATCGCCGTTTTCACGCCGAATCCCGACTGCAAAAATTCCTTTAGCAATTTCAGCGTTATACGGCTCTCGAACATAGCGCGTTTTCCGCTGCCCATACCGTCCGATAATATCACGTACTGCTTATAATCGTCCGTTTTAAACGTGTCCGCGCAGTCGCCCGAAACATCGCTGTAGTCCCGACTTATCTGCCGTATCGCCACATCGAGGCTGTATTTGGCGCGCGAAATAAACTTCATCAGTCCGCCCGAGCTTTCCGACTCATATCCCATCGGTGTTTCGAGAACATTTTCAAGCACCGTTTCTATTTTCCCGACCTCGGTGCCGCCGGACACACCCAAATACACCTCTAATTTCCCGTGTCCGCTCTCTATAACGCTGACCTCAAAGGCGGTTATGCCCTCCTTGTCCAGCTCGCTGACTATACTCTCCTCCATATCCTCGCGAAACGTGAATCCCGCCGTTATCTCCTCCGCCATACTCTCCATAAGCGCGGACATCTCGCGGTACTGCCTCGCCACCAGGTCGCGCCCCGTTACCGCCTCACCGGTGCGGACAAGATTTTTCTTGTATAATTCATACACATGGTTAAACTCCACAATAAACAGCTCTGTCCTCAAACATTTTTCCCTAAAGCTCACCGGTACGGCGTCAAGCGTAAGTATGCCCTTTGTTTCGATGGTGTCAAGCAGGAGCATTATACTTCTGTATGTACGCGTAAAGTCGGACTGCCAACATTTAACCGCGTTCGGGCAGCCCTCGCACACTCTGTCCGCCACCTCGTCAAAAAGCGACGCGACATCTTTATTATACGCCTTAAGGCGCTTTTCCGACGCGTTTTCAAAGCATTCCTCCAGGCTCTTAAACGCCTCGGCGGTCTTTTCAAGCTGCATCGAAAGGTAATCCTTTACGCGCACATCGTTGCTGAGCGTTTCCAATTTAAGCGACCTTGAAAAGAACGCGTTTATAAATTTCTGCAATTTATTCGGCGTGGCAATGAACAATACCGCGCCTATTACGGTTTCGACAACAGTTACCGGCAGCGAAAATGTATTTCCGGCGTATAAAAGCGCGACCGCGCTGCCGCCCAAAAATCCCAAAGCGACGCCGAATCTGCCGAACGCTTTAAGCAGATTGGCGAACAGAGCGCTCATACCGAATATACCCATCATAACCACTGCCGACGGCGCCGACATAGACGCCATAAAGCCTATGCAAAGTCCGCCGCTGCCCGCCGCCGCGACCGACCCGTGCAGCGCGATGCACATAACGGCATAAACCGACGCGATATTGGCAAGGCTTATATTATACGGGAAAACAATTCCGGAAAGTCCCGTTATCATAACTCCGACCGTGACCGCCACGCTGATAAGCTCGTCCTGGGCGGTTTGGGAGCGTTTTTTTCTGTTTTCCATAAGCGCCTGCGTCTTATGGAAAATTATAAACATAATCGCCGCTACAATAGATTCCGCAAAAAGCAGAAGAATATCATAAAAACCCGCGAAATTATAAATAAGGAACGCAAGTCCGCCCAAAAACATCGCTCCGCCGCAGCAGGACGCGTCTATGACAAGGTTGTCCGCGCGGCGAAAGCGCGTGTATATCCAGTATATAAGCGCGGCGATAAGGTACTTCACAAGCGCCGCGCTGCCCGCCGACGTCATAAGCGCGACCGACAGAGCGGTTATTCCCAAATAGGCTATGCTTTTATCAAAGCACGCCGCGAAAAACGCAAGTCCGAACGGGAACATTCCGAGCACGGAGGCTCGTCCGGAAAGCAAAAGCATAATCACTGTGCCGATGTCCTTTATCATCGGCGCGCGAAGTATTTCGGTATTTCTTTGTTGTTTAATTTTAGGCTGACTCATATCCGTATTCCTCCTATAGGGCATTATACCACTTATATATGGAATATTTTGTCATTTCCTGTTGTCAAAATCCTAAAATTTTTCGACGGCGGACTTTGACAAAATACGCGCTTATATGGTATAATTATATATTGATTGTATACCTACCGAAAGGAACTCAAATATGAAAAAAATCCTGATTTTTTCCGACACGCACGGATATACCGACAGCTGTCTGCGCGTAATAAACGATGCCGACAAGGTTGACGCGATAATACACGCGGGCGATTACACGCGCGACGCGGAGGATTTGGAATTTATTTATCCGAATATACCCGTCTATTATGTAAAGGGCAACAATGATCTTTTATCCCGCGCTCCCGCGCATATGACCGTTATCATAGACGGCGCGAGGATATATATAACCCACGGGCACGAGCAGCGCGTCAAATACGAATCGAACTACAGGACACTCTGCGCCGCCGCGCAGAGCGCGAATCCCGACCTTATTGTGTTCGGCCACACGCATATTCCCTATTCGGGATATGACGGCAAAGCCATTGTGCTCAATCCAGGAAGTATACGGTTTTCGCGCACCTACGCCGTTGCGGAAATCGAGAAGGGCAAGGTTAAAACAAGAATTATTGAGCTGACATAAAACTTCATTATTATATATTAACAAAAATGTCACATATTTCGCACTTACCGAAAATATGTGACATTATTTTTACAAATGTAGGCATCAAGCCATTTTCAGACACGCCGCGCGACACAATAAGCTTAAAAATGCGGTGTGGCGCGCAGAAATTTTCCGCGCCGTATTGCCCTCTGTTTTTAAATTATTTATAATGATTATACCCTCTCAATGGGTTTTTAGATGGTACGGGACGGTATATCCGATTATTCGGATACGCCGTCCTGTTTTTATGTATGCTTATAGCAACATTATAGTCTATGGGCATATATTTTTCAAGAGGAATTTTTACTTATAATTAACCAAAAATAACCAAATGTTTTTGTGCTATTTGTTCATTAATGAACTATTGGCTCATTTTTTTAATATTATATGTTAATGTAAACTATCTGCATATTAATAAGTTATCAGTTTATTTTTTGGGAGGTAATTATGGACAGAAAAAGATTTGGCAGACGTTTACAGCAAGTACGAATGGAACAGCACCTTACAGGTGAGCAATTCGCCGAAAAAGCCGATTTGTCGGTTACGTACATCAGACAAATAGAGGGCGGCAAACGCGTTCCCAGCTTTACCACCTTTGTTAAAATGCTTAATGTTTTGGAGTGCAGCGCCGATTATCTTCTCGCGGGTACCGTCACCGCGTCGCAGAATATTGTTTTGGACGAGCTTTCGGCAAAATTAAAAAGGCTGTCACCCGAAAGACTCGCCGAGGTGACTACCGTTATAGACGCTATGCTGTCGTATATGGAATAGGGTCGTTCTTTTCGCGGGAAAAACAACACCGTATTTCCGGCTATGCTCTGCACGCCGCAAACACTCTCGTAGGGGCGACCCTTGTGGTCGCCCGCCGCAAACCCTAAGCCTTCCCCCTGGGGGAAGGTGTCGGCGCAGTCGACGGATGAGGGATTGCGCTATATTCAAAATTAAGCAACATTTTCGGCTATGCTCTGCAAGGCTCCCTTTTTGTAGCGGCGAACAGTGTTCACCGTAAGGCTCCCCTGCTGTTCTTATATTCTATTATAGGGCAAATTGCCCTAAATGTCAATAGGTCATTTTACCCTAATATATACTGTTATTGGGGTGATAGTATGTATTTAAGAATAAAAGACCTGCGCGAGGATAACGATTACACGCAAAGTTTTATCGCGGAATATCTATGCTGCGACCAATCCGACTATTCAAAATACGAGCGCGGAAAAAGAAACATTCCTCTTTGGGCGTTATATAAATTAGCAGATTTATATGAAACAAGTCTTGATTACCTGACAGGCAGAACGGACGAAATCGCGCCGTATCCGAAAAGCAGGATTAATTATGAAGATTAACAGTTATTTTCGCGGGAAAAACAACACCGTATTTCCGGCTATGCTCCGCAAGCCTCAAACACGCCTCGTAGGGGCGACCCTTGTGGTCGCCCGCGAATTATTCGCCTTTAATTTTATTCCTCACATTGTTTTTACGATTTCCCTAAGATATTCGGAAAATTCGTCTTTCAAATCCTCTCTTGCAAGCGCGAAATCCACCGTTGCGCGCAAAAATCCCTGTTTGCTGCCTATATCGTAGCGCTTGCCGACAAAATCGTAAGCGTAGATTTTTTCGTACTCGGAAAGCATAACAAGCGCGTCGGTGAGCTGTATTTCGCCGCCGGCTCCTTTCGGAGTTCTTTCAAGGCAGTCAAATATCGCCGGCGTTATGACGTATCTTCCGAGCACGGCAATATCCGAGGGCGCGTCCTCTTTTTTCGGCTTTTCAACCATTCCCTTTAGAGCGTACATTCTTCCCTCTACATTTTCGCAGTCCACAATTCCGTACTTTGAAACGTGCTCCATACCTACCCTCTGCACGCCCAAAACAGTCGCTCCGTACCTTTCATACTGCTCCGTAAGCTGACCTATGCACGGCTTTTCGGACACAACCACATCATCGCCGAGCATTACGGCGAACGGCTCGTTTCCTACAAAGCTTTTCGCGCAAAGCACCGCGTGTCCCAAGCCCTTCTGCTCACGCTGACGCGTAAAATGAATGTTTGTTTTATCGGAAACCTCTCTGACGGCTCTGAGCATCTCGTCCTTGCCGTCGCGCTCAAGCACCGCCTCAAGCTCATACGCCTTGTCAAAATGATTCACAATCGCGTCCTTGCCGCGCGAGGTTATTATAAGCAAATCCTTGATTCCGGCGCTTGCAGCCTCCTCGACAATGTACTGTATGGTGGGCTTATCCACAATCGGCAGCATTTCCTTAGGCACCGATTTTGTGGCGGGAAGAAACCTTGTTCCGAATCCTGCGGCGGGTATGACCGCTTTTGTAACTTTCATTGTTTTGCTCCTTTTAGATTATTTTTTTAATTTTTACTATTGTTATTATACTAAAATTACTGTATAATAACAATAGAAAAGACAAAAATATGCAAGGAGTTTTTTACAATGTTTATTAAAGATATATTTTCATCAAAGAAACCGGTTTTATCGTTTGAGGTGTTTCCGCCCAAGCAGGACAGCGGTCTTGACGCTGTATTTTCGGCGGCGGAGGAAATGTCTCACCTGCCGATCGATTATATGAGCGTTACATACGGCGCGGGCGGTTCAAACGCGAAAAACACCGCGCGCATCGCGTCATATCTCAACGATAATCTGTCCGTCCCCTCGCTCGCGCATCTTACCTGCGCGGCAAACACAAAGGAGGATATTTCAAACAAGATTACGGAATACAAAAATCTCGGCATTGAAAATATCCTCGCTCTGCGCGGAGATAAACCGAAAGATTATGAGGGCGAGCTGTTCCCCGGATATAAATACGCCTCGGAGCTTGTGACGGCGATAAAGGAGCATGGGGATTTTTGCGTGGGCGGAGCCTGCTATCCGGAGTGCCACCCGAATTCTCCGAATATAGACACGGACATAAATAATTTAAAAATCAAGGTGGACGCCGGCGTTGACTTCCTTGTGACGCAGATGTTTTTTGATAACGACCAATTTTATAATTTCCGCGATAAGCTTGCAAAAAAGGGCATTAATGTGCCGATAACAGCCGGAATTATGCCGCTTACGAACGCCAATCAGATACAGCGTATGGCGATACTTTCGGGCGGAGCGTCAATGCCCGCGAAATTTGTGCGTATGATTTCAAAATACCAGGATAATCCGGAGGCGCTTAAACAGGCGGGAATAGCCTACGCCGTGGATCAAATTATCGACCTTATATCAAACGATATAAACGGCATACACCTGTATACAATGAATAAACCCGAAACCGCAAGGAAAATTGTTACCGTGATAAACAGCTTGTTTTAAATTGCGGATAAGGTGAATTTGCGGCGGGTGCTGCGGGCGACCACAAGGGTCGCCCCTACGAAACGGGTCGTCGAGGGCGCCGACCCCTACAAAGTAAATTTGCGGCGAGGAATCCCTCCGTCATTTGCTCCGCAAATGCCACCTCCCTTTAACAAGGGAGGCTTGCAGAGCATAGACGGAAGTATGGCTTTATTTTTCATGCAGTGGAAAGCCTCCCCTACTAGGGGAGGTGGCACGGCAAAGCCGTGACGGAGGGGTTTTGCGCAATATTTTAGGGGAACCTTACGGCAAACAGTGTTCGCCCGAATCCCTCCATCGGTGCCGACCCCCTACGAAATGCAGCCGAAAATGCGGTTTAATTCATACATTCAACGAAAGGACACACAAATGAACGATATACGACAACTGTTAGGCAAAAAAATGCTGTTTTTTGACGGCGGAATGGGTACAATGCTCCAAAAAAACGGACTCGGAGCAGGCGAAATTCCGGAGCTTTTAAATCTCAGCAACGCGAGCCTTATCGAAAAAATACACGCCGAATATCTTGAGGCGGGCGCGGACATTATATCCGCCAACACCTTCGGCGCTAACCCGCTGAAATCCGAGGAAATAGGCGAAAGCCTCGATATGATAATCGCCGCCGCGATAGGCATCGCGCGCAAAGCGGCAAATGCGTTCCAATCCGAGGAAAGGCCGCGCTTTGTCGCGTTTGATATGGGGCCCTGCGGCAGACTTTTGGAGCCTTTGGGCGACCTCTCCTTTGACGGCTGCTATGACGCGTTCGCAAAAATCGCGGTGACAGCCGAAAAATGCGGCGCGGATCTCGTGATAATCGAAACAATGTCCGACACTCTTGAGGCAAAGGCGGCGGTGCTTGCGGTAAAGGAAAACACCTCCCTGCCGATTTTCTGCACGATGACCTTTGACGAAAGCTTTAAAACGCTTACCGGCGGTGATGTTTCGGTAATGTCGGCTGTTATGGAGGGACTCGGAGTTGACTGCGTGGGCATAAACTGCGGTCTGGGTCCCGAGCAAATCGCCGAAATGATGACGGAGCTTGCCGAAATCTCATCAATACCCATAATGGCGCAGCCTAACGCCGGACTTCCTCAAATTGTGAACGGCAAAACCGTATACAACGTATCTCCCGAGCAATTCGGCGAGCAGTGCGAAAAAATGGCGCGCATTGGCGCGTCCGTACTCGGCGGCTGCTGCGGCACAACGCCCGAGCATATACGCTGCCTCATAGAAAAATGCGGCGGTTATAAGCCTATAGTGGAGGAAAAAAACATTACCGTTGTCGCGTCGTACTCAAAAACGGTCGTGCTCGGAAAAGGTCCGGTAATAGTCGGCGAGCGCATCAATCCGACAGGCAAAAAGAAATTCAAAGAGGCTCTGAGAAACAACGATATTGATTATATTTTGGGCGAGGCGTTCGCTCAGCGCGACGCCGGCGCGCACATACTCGACGTGAACGTGGGACTTCCCGAAATAGACGAATGCTCCACCATGGAAAAAGCGGTAAAGGCGATAAGCGCGGCTGTAAATCTGCCGCTGCAAATAGACAGCTCCGATCCGGCAACAATCGAGCGCGCGCTCAGAATTTACAACGGAAAGCCTATGGTAAACTCGGTAAACGGCAAAGAGGAAAGCATCAGAGCGATAATGCCCATCGTGCAAAAGTACGGCGGAGTGCTGGTCGGACTTTGCCTTGACGAGAACGGTATACCCGCGAAAGCCGAGCAGCGTTTTGAAATTGCGAAAAAAATCAGGGACAGAGCCGCCGACTACGGCATAAAGCCGAAAAATCTTGTAATGGACGCGCTCACTCTCACAATTTCCGCGCAGCAAAAGGAATCCGCCGAAACAATCAAGGCATTGAAGAAAATCAAGGACGAGCTGGGAATATGCACCACTCTCGGCGTATCGAACATATCCTTCGGACTTCCGCGCCGTGAAATAGTGAACGGCACATTCTTTGCCCTCGCGCTAAACAGCGGACTTGACGCCTGCATAATAAACCCGTGCGCGGATGCTATGATTAATACCTACCGCGCTTTTATGGCTCTCTCCTGCTATGACGAGGACTGCAAGAGCTATGTCGCCGCATACGCCGGCACGAAATCTCAAACAACGGTAACGCGCGAAAGCCAAACCGAGGAAAAAACGGAAAATATAAATCCGCTTTTTGATATAATAATAAAGGGACTTAAGGACAAATCCTTTGACGAAACCGTCAGACAGCTTGAAACCGCCGACCCGATGGACATAATAAACAATGTGCTTGTGGAGGCGCTTAACGTAGTCGGACGCGAATTTGAAAAAGGAACTATGTTTCTGCCGCAGCTGATGATGAGCGCGGAAACGGTCAGCAATTCGTTTGAGGCTATTAAGGCGCACATTTTAAAAAGCGGCGAAACGCAGGAAAGCAAGGGCAAAATCGTCGTTGCCACGGTCAAGGGCGACATACACGACATCGGTAAAAACATCGTAAAGGTTTTGCTTGAAAACTACGGCTACGAGGTATTGGATTTGGGCAAGGACGTTCCGCCCGAAACCATAGTAAACGCCCTGCGCGACAACGATATACACCTATGCGGACTGAGCGCGCTTATGACCACCACGGTGGTAAGTATGGAGGAAACCATAAAGGCGATACGCGCGGCAGGACTTAAGGCAAAGGTATGGGTAGGCGGAGCGGTGCTCACGCAGGAATACGCCGATATGATAGGCGCGGATAAATACTGCAAGGACGCGTTGTCATCGGTGCATTACGCGAACGAATTTTTCGGGAAATAAAATTCCGCCATCGCGCACAATATTCTGTTGCAAAAAGTGTTGAATTTTAAATAAAAACGGTATATAATAATATAGCATTAAAATTTTTATACAAAGCAAAGGCGTTTTGTTGTTTGGAGGAGTGTAAAAATATGCTTAAAGACAATAAAATCGGTGAAGAATGTGGCGTGTTTGCCATTTACGACCCTGACGGGGACTGCGCGAGGAGTACATATTACGGCTTGTACGCGTTGCAGCACAGAGGTCAGGAAAGCTGCGGTATCGCCGTGAACAACAACCGCGACATCACCCATTACAAGGATATGGGGCTTGTGAGCGACGTGTTCAACGACGAGATGCTCTCAAAGCTCAACGGCACAATGGCGGTAGGTCACGTACGTTATTCCACCACAGGCGAGAGTATGAGGGAAAATGCTCAGCCGCTTGTTTTAAGATATATAAAGGGAAACATTGCCCTTGCGCATAACGGAAATCTTGTAAACAAAGACGATTTGGCGAATGAATTAAGCGTCACCGGCGCCATATTCCAGACGACCACCGACACGGAAATGATTGCCTATACGATAGCCAAAGAGCGTCTTAACTCAAAAACCGTCGAGGAGGCTGTGGAAAAGACGATAAATCACCTTGTCGGAGCGTTTTCGCTTATAGTGATGAGTCCGCAGAAATTAATCGCGGTGCGCGACCCTTGGGGCTTTCGTCCTCTATGTATGGGCAGAAAGGACAAAGCGATTATATTCGCGTCCGAAACCTGCGCGCTTGACAGCATAGGCGCGGAATTTGTCCGCGACCTGGAGCCGGGCGAAATCGTGGTTGTGCAGGACGGCGAAATTAAATCCATAAAAACTCACGTCGGCAAAAAGCCGCATACAATGTGCATATTCGAATATCTTTACTTTGCCCGTCCGGACAGCGTAATCGAGGGACAATCCGCGCACGACTCACGTATGCTCGCGGGAAAATATCTCGCGCAGGAATATCCCGTTGACGCGGACGTGGTAGTCGGCGTGCCCGATTCGGGTCTGAGCGCCGCTATGGGTTATGCCGAAGAATCCGGTATCCCCTACGGCATAGGCTTTGTAAAGAATAAATATATAGGCAGAACATTCATTCAGCCCTCGCAGGCAATGCGTGAAAACTCCGTCAGAATAAAGCTTAATGTGCTCCGCAGCACCGTAGAGGGCAAAAGGGTTGTAATGGTTGACGACTCAATCGTAAGAGGCACCACCTCAAAGAGAATTGTCAGTCTTTTAAGAAACTTCGGCGCGAAGGAGGTTCATGTGCGTTCCTCGGCGCCGCCGTTTATGTGGCCCTGCTATTTCGGCACGGACGTGCCGTCAAGAGATCAGCTTGTCGCCTGCAATTACAGTATGGACGGCATAAGAGAGCTTATCGGCGCGGACAGCTTAGGCTTTTTGAGCATAGACTCGCTGAAAAAAATTATTCCTAACGCAAACTGCGGATATTGCGACGGCTGTTTCAGCGGCAAATATCCGGTAGAAATAAAATAACACATCAGAGAAAAGAAAGGGGATATTATGGGAGGTATATTTGGCGTTATAGCAAAGAAAAATTGTGTATTTGACTTGTTCTTCGGCATCGACTATCATTCGCATCTGGGAACAAAAAGAGGTGGTATGGTTGTGTACGGAGAAAACGGCTTTAACCGCGCCATTCACAACATCGAGAACTCGCCTTTCAGAACAAAATTTGAACGCGACGTTAATGAAATGGAGGGCAATTCGGGCATAGGCTGTATTTCCGATAACGAGCCGCAGCCGCTTATTGTTCGATCTCACCTCGGAAATTTCGCGATAACCACCGTCGGACTTATAAGCAACGCGGACGAGCTGCTTGATATGGCGTACAAAAAGGGCAATCCGCATTTCCTTGAAATGAGCGGCGGAAACATCAATCAGACCGAGCTTGTGGCGTCAATCATTAACCAGGAGGACGATATAGTAAAGGGCATAAGGCTTGCCCAAAGCGTTATAAAAGGCTCAATGAGTATGCTTGTCCTCACGCCCGACGGAATGTACGCCGCGCGCGACAGATTGGGCAGAACTCCCATTATTATCGGTCATAAAGAGGACGCGTTCTGCGCATCGTTCGAGAGCTTTGCGTATTTGAACTTAGGCTACAGCGATTATAAAAATCTCGGTCCGGGCGAAATCGTATTCATAACGCCGGACGGTGTTGAAACCGTTTCACCTCCGGGCGAGGAAATGAAAATATGCACCTTCCTATGGATTTATTACGGCTATCCCACCTCCTGCTATGAGGGAATAAACGTGGAAAATATGCGTTACCGCTGCGGCGAAATGCTCGCCAAGCGCGACATATCCGCCGGAAACGTAAACCCGGACATTGTCGCGGGCGTGCCGGATTCGGGTATCGCTCATGCGGTCGGATACGCGAACGAGTCGGGAATACCGTTCGCAAGACCCTTTATCAAATACACTCCGACTTGGCCGCGCTCATTTATGCCGCCGAATCAGACGCAGAGAAATCTTATTGCAAAGATGAAACTTATTCCCGTCGAGGAGCTTATCCACGATAAGAGCCTGCTGCTTATAGACGATTCAATCGTAAGAGGCACGCAGCTCAGAGAAACAACCGAATTCCTGTATGAAAGCGGCGCAAACGAGGTTCATATCCGTCCCGCGTGCCCGCCGATTATGTTCGGCTGCAAATATCTGAATTTCTCGCGTTCCTCCTCCGAGCTTGACCTGATTGCAAGACGCGTTATCAAAAAACGCGAGGGCGACAATGTAAGCGACGAGGTTCTCGCGGATTACGCAAATCCGGAAAGTCAAAACTACAAGGAAATGATTGACGAAATCTGCAAGGAGCTTAATTTCACATCGCTACGCTACCATAGACTTGACGATATGATTGAGTCGGTGGGACTGCCCGAGTGTAAGCTGTGCACCTACTGCTGGAACGGCAAGGAATAAAGATTGAAAAATAAACAGAAAGAATGAGGATTATGATTACTGATTTGACGGAGGGCAAGCCCTCCAAGGTATTATGGGGCTTTTCGATACCTATGCTTTTGAGCGTGGTATTTCAGCAGCTCTATAATATAGTTGACAGTGTCGTAGCCGGAAAATTTATAGGCGCCCTGGCATTAGCTGCCGTGGGCGCCTCTTATCCGATTACGATGATTTTTATGGCGATTGCCACGGGCGCGAACGTCGGTGCGGCGGTCATTATTTCGCAGCTGTTCGGCGCGAAAAACTTTGAAAAGCTGAAAACCTCTATATTTACCTCGGTAATTTCAATAGTGGTTCTTGCCGCGGCGCTGTCCGTTATAGGAATTATTGCCTGCGGCGGTATGCTCGGTATGCTGAACACTCCGGATAATATTTTCGCCGATTCAAAGGTTTATCTTAATATATACATAGGCGGACTTATATTTCTGTTCCTGTATAACATATGCACGGGTGTTTTCACCGCGCTCGGCGACAGCCGCACGCCGCTGTATTTTCTTATAGCGTCGTCTGTCGGAAATATCATACTCGACATTGTGTTTGTTGTCGTGTTTGATATGGGCGTTGCGGGCGTCGCGTGGGCGACCTTTATCGCTCAGGGTATATCCTCCCTTTTGGCATTCACGGTAATGCTGAAAAGAATAAGCGGGATTAAATCCGGCAAATATAAGAAATTTTCTTTCCGTATGCTCGGCAATATCTCCCGCGTGGCGGTGCCGAGTATACTTCAGCAAAGCTTTGTTTCGGTGGGTAATCTGTTTATACAAAGCCGCGTAAACAGTTTCGGCTCGGACGTTATAGCGGGTTACAGCGCGGCGATTAAGCTGAACACCTTCGCGATAACCAGCTTTGGCACTCTCGGCAACGCGATGTCAAGCTATACCGCACAGAATACCGGCGCGGGAAAGCTTTCCCGCATACCTCAGGGCTTGAAGGCGGCGGTTGTTATGCTGATAATTGTCGCGCTGCCGTTTTTCGCGGCGTATTTTATCTTCCCGAACGCTATGATGAAGATATTTGTAAACAGCGGCGAAAGCGGTATTATAGAGGTCGGCAAGATGTTTTTGAGGATTGCGTCGCCGTTCTATTTTATCGCGGCGACAAAGCTCACCGTTGACGGAATATTGAGAGGCGCCGGATTGATGAAAGAGTTTATGTCGGCAACCTTCGCGGATTTGCTGCTGAGAGTTATCCTCGCCTATATACTGTCGTATATGCTCGGCTCAGAAATAGGAATATGGCTGTCATGGCCGATAGGCTGGACCATCGCGTCGGTGCTTTCCTGCGCGTTCTACGCCGTATTTTATAAAAAAAGACTGAAAAAAGCATCAGCGCCGATGCGCCTGTAGCATCAAAAACGTATATATAAAAAAACAAACCGCATTATTGTGCGGTTTGTTTTGCGTTTATGGCGGACAGGGTGGGATTCGAACCCACGTGCCGGAATTACCGACAAACTGATTTCGAGTCAGCCCCGTTATGACCACTTCGATACCTGTCCGAATTACGCTTAAATATTTTACCACACTATTAAAAAAATGTCAAGCAAAACAAACTATTAAATTTGACTTTTATTTTTAAACGTGCTATACTGTTAACAGGTAGTTTGAGGGGAAATTTACCGAAAACGAGGTTATAATTTATGAAAAAGCCAATAACAGCATTTCTGATTTTAATTTTATGCACCCTATGCGGCTGTATTTCCGCGGGAGCGGAGGAATTTGACGACGGGTCGGTTCTTGTCGTGCTTAACACCGGACCGATTCGATTATACAGCGTGTCGTCTGTTTTTGACGGCTTGGGCATATCGGAAATTGAAAATCTTGACCCTGTTCAGGCGCAAAGCGGTTTTTCGTTATTCTCGTCAAACAGCGGCGAACAGACGCTTAAGCTGACGCTTGAGGAACCCGGCGAGGAAAATGTTCTCGCACTTATAGATGAGCTTAATGAAATGTCCGAAGTAGAATTGGCACAGCCGAACTATATTTATACTTTGAGCGATTTGCCAAATGATAAATATTACAAAAACGGCAATCAGTACGGGCTTACAAAAATCAGCGCGGAGGACGTATGGGAGATGGATATTGACTGCTCCGACGTTACGGTAGCGATAGTTGATTCCGGTATGCTCATTACGCACAATGATTTGGCTGGGAACCTCTGGACGAATCCCGGTGAAATAGCCGGCGACGGAATAGACAATGACGGCAACGGCTATATTGACGACGTGAACGGCTGGGACTTTGTTGAGGAGAGCGGCGACATAACCGACACGCTTGGTCACGGCACTCATGTTGCGGGAATCGTCAGCGCGGTCACAAACAATTCAATCGGTGTCGCGTCGCTTGCGCGGAATGTAAAAATCGTTCCGTTAAAGGTTTTTGAGGGCAGTTCGACAAGCACCTCATACATTATAAAGGCGTACAATTATGTAAGCACAATGGGCTTTGACGTTGTAAACAACAGCTTTGGCGGCACGTTTGACAGCTCCTCGGACACTCTTTTGAAAAGGGCGATTAACGCGTGCAGCGATTCGGTTTTCACGGCTGCCGCCGGAAACGAATCAAGCGATAACGATGAAACCGCGGTTTATCCCGCGTCATATTCGTGCAGCAATATAATATCGGTCGCGTCCTCGGATTCGAGTGACAATTTGTCAAGCTTCTCCAACTACGGCGCGGAGAGCGTTGATATAGCCGCTCCGGGTACGTCTATTTACAGTACATATTACACGAGCGCGACGGCATACGCGTCCATGTCGGGCACCTCCATGGCGTGTCCGTATGTTTCGAGCGCGGCGGCGGTTGTTAAGGCTAAGTATCCCGATATGACCCCGAAAGAAATTATCGCAAAGCTCATATCGAGCGCGGACTATGTTTCCGCACTTGACGGCAAGGTGGTCGCGAACGGCAGACTTAACGCATATGAGGCGCTGCTGATACACGCCGAGAGTATAACGCTCGATACATATTCCGCGAATCTTGAAAAGGGCGAAACCCTGACAATATCAGCCGATATATCTCCGTCCGACACAACGGACACCTCATCGTGGGATTCCGACAATACGGAGGTTGCCACGGTAGATCAAAGCGGAGTGGTTACGGCGGTAAGCGGCGGCAGTGCGAATATAACGCTTACCTGCGGCGACATCAGCGCCGTTTGCGCAATAACGGTAACCGAACCGTCACCCACACCTACTCCGACACCGAGTCCGACTCCGTCACCTACTCCGACGGTTACACCAACCGAAACACCGGAACAGACAACAGAGCCGACGGAAACACCCGAGCAAACAACAGAACCGACCGAAACACCGGAGCAAACAACGGAACCGACCGAAACGCCGGAACAGACGGCAGAACCTACCGAAACACCCGAACAAACAGCGGAACCTACCGAAACACCCGAACAAACAGCGGAACCTACGGAAACACCCGAGCAAACAGCGGAACCGACGGAAACACCGGAGCCGTCACCGACGGCAGAGCCGGTATCGGTTGAGCGTGACGGAAATCATATCACCTTAGGCTTTGATTTTGAAAATCCCGTTGTGTATGTAGCGTTCAGGAACGGCGATAGGCTTGAGAAAGTAATAAAAATAACCGACATTCCGGCGGAATTTGATATTACCGACGATTACGATGATATAAGGGTTTATATCTGGAACGCGGATAATAACGAACCGTATACGGACGTGATAAATCTTACAACCGACGAAGAGGAATAAACATTATGGCAGACAAAATTTTATGTTTTGTCTGCCTTATTTTTGTCCCGATTTTTATCACAATACTCGGTATTTTGTATTGACTTTAAATTTTTGCCGTTATAAAATATATATTATTACTTAACGATTAACGGAGGTTTGCATTATATGCAGAATGAAGAAAATCAAATGAAAATGGGCTATCTTATAAAAAGATTTGTTCCTTATTTTAAAAAATACAAACACATACTTATTCTCGACCTTATCTGCGCGTCGCTTACGACGCTGTGCGAGCTTATCTTCCCTATGCTTGTCAGATACATAACAAATATGGGTATAAACAATATAGCGGGTCTTACTGTGGAAATAATACTTAAAATCGGACTTTTTTATCTTGTGCTGAGAATTATAGATTCCGCCGCGAATTTTTATATGGCGGACACCGGACACATAATGGGCGCGCGGATAGAAACGGATATGCGCCGCGACCTGTTCGCGCATCTTGAAACGCTTTCTCACGCGTATTACTCCGAGCATAAGGTCGGTCAGATAATGGCGAGAATAACGAGCGATTTGTTTGATATTACGGAATTCGCGCATCACTGTCCGGAGGAAATATTCATAGCCGGATTAAAAATAATCGTGTCGTTCATTATCCTTTGCGGAGTGAATATTCCGCTCACAATTATAATATTCGCATCGCTGCCGCTTATTTTCCTGTTTGTAAAGTTCTTTAACACGCGTATGCGCCGAGCGTTTAAAAAACAGCGTAACCAAATCGGCGAGATTAATTCTCAGGTGGAGGATTCCCTGCTCGGCATAAGGGTTGTAAAATCGTTTGCCAACGAGGATATTGAAAAGGAAAAATTCGAGGACGGCAACAGGAAATTTCTTGACACCAAAAAGCTCGGCTATTTCTATATGGCGGGCTTTCAGACCTCAAACAGAGCGTTTGAGGGCGTTATGTATCTTATTGTTGTGGTGGCGGGTTCTCTGTTTATGATAAACGGCAAAATATCGCCCGCCGACCTTACCGCGTATTTGCTGTACGTCAGCACGCTGCTCGCTACGCTCAGAACAATAATACAGTTCACGGAGCAGTTCCAGCGCGGTATGACGGGCATAGAGCGTTTCCTTGAGATAATGGACTCACCCGCGGATATAACCGAAAAGGAAAACGCGCTCGAGCTTAAAGACGCGCAGGGAAATATTAAATTTGAGAATGTAAGCTTTCACTACAGCGACGACAATACGGAGGTTCTTTCACATATAAACCTCGATATAAAAAAGGGCGACAGCGTCGCGCTTGTGGGGCCCTCCGGCGGCGGAAAAACGACTCTGTGCAATCTTATTCCGCGCTTTTATGACGTTACGGAGGGAAAAATACTTATCGACGGCAAGGACATAAGGGATTTGACGCTGAAATCTCTGCGCGATTCGATAGGCGTGGTACAGCAGGACGTTTATCTCTTTTCCGGCACGGTATATGAAAACATATCCTACGGTATGCCCGGCGCGCGCCTTGAGGACGTAATCGAGGCTGCAAAAAGAGCCGGCGCGCACGAGTTTATATCGGCTCTCGAAAACGGATACGACACCTATGTGGGCGAACGCGGCGTAAAGCTCTCGGGCGGTCAAAAGCAGCGAATAAGCATAGCGAGAGTTTTCCTTAAAAATCCTCCTATACTCATTCTTGATGAGGCAACCTCCGCTTTGGACAACGAAAGCGAAAAGATTGTGCAGGATTCCCTGGAATCCCTTGCCAAAGGCAGAACCGTATTCACAATAGCGCATAGACTGACCACGATACGAAACGCGAATATGATACTGGTTCTGACGGAAAACGGCATTGAGGAGCAGGGCACTCACAAGGAGCTTATCGAAAAGGGCGGTCTGTATTATAATCTGTACAGTATGTACGCGTCACTGTAAACAACCGGTTGCGGTTTAAATAAATTTATGAAAGGGGAAAATCACATGAACAAAAAACTGACGGCTGCCGTTTTGGCGGCGGCTATGCTCCTGAGCGCGGCGGGCGCTCTGGCGACTGATATGACCTTGGGCGAGGAATACCGCGAAACGGAGGACGCGGCGGCTAAGGCGAAAACTCAGTCGCTCTACGATAACCGTCCGACAATGCTCAAGCAGGCGGAGGACTTGGGCAGAGGACTGACCGCAGTTCCGTCCGGCGGCGGAATACTGGTAAGCTGGCGTTATTTGGGTACCGACAGCGCGGATATTTCATTTAATCTTTACAGAAACGGCGAAAAAATCGCCAAAATCTCCGACACAACAAACTACCTTGACGAAAACGGCAGCTCGGGCGACACATACAGAGTTGTCGCGCTAAGCGGCGGCGTCGAAACCGACGATGAAGACACCGCTACGGCTTGGGACAAGGAATACATATCTATACCCGTAAAACAATACGACGAGGGCGATTACATAGTTGACGACGCAAGCGTCGGCGACCTTGACGGCGACGGCGAATACGAGATTATAGTAAGACGCACTCCGTCCAACTATTTCGATCAGCTGCAAACGGACGGCACCACGGTGACCGACAGCCGCGTCGCATATCCGCTTATAGAGGCGTATAAGATGGACGGCACGTATATGTGGACACTGGATATAGGCAAAAACGAGGCAAACGAGATTGACGTAAACTTCCTCGTATACGACATAGACGGCGACGGAAAAGCGGAGGTTATTATGCGTTCCTATGACGGTATGACCGACGGCGTCGGCAACGTGATAGGCATCGCCGACGCGGACTATGTGCAGAGCCTGCAAAAACAAAAGGACAGACAATACCTTTCCGAGGGCAACGAGTACCTTTCCGTATTCGACGGTGAAACGGGCGCGGAGGTGGCGCGAACCGATTTGCTGCCCGCGCGTGACCCGCTTTCAAGCTGGTCATCAAATTACACCGACACTTCGCGCCTTACAAAGCGCGCGAGCCATTATCTGCTTTCAACGGCGTATCTCAACGGCGAAACTCCGAGCATAGTAATGCTGCGCGGAGCCTGGGACGCGGTTAAGCTTGCCGCTTGGGACTATAAGGACGGAGAGTTTACGGAGCTGTGGCAGTATGATTCCGGCTCATCATCGAGCATAGACAATCTGTTTAACGCCGGTTATCACAGTATGGCGGTTGCCGATATAGACTTCGACGGCAAGGACGAAATCCTTTCCGGCGCGGGCGCGATAGACGACGACGGTACTTTTATGTACGCTACATACGCCGATAAGGACGGCGAAATCAAGCTCGGTCACGGCGACGCTTTCGACGTGGCTAAAATGGATCCCGATTATGACGGATATTACGTGTGGGCGTGCCACGAAACAAAGGAGCTGCCCGCCAATATAGACCTGCATGACGCGCGCACCGGTCAGGTGCTTTACGGCTTTAACAAGCCTAAGGATACCGGACGTTCAAGAGCCGCCGATATTGACCCGACAAGTCCGGGTTGGGAGGTATGGGGTTCCACAGGAACACCGCTGCTCTCGCTTGACGGTACTCCGCTTATAACGGGCATAGCGGACGAGCTGCAAGCCTCGCTGGACGACGGAACTCTTTTGCTGGGCAGCGGCGAAACTCTTTACGACGGCTGGAACACCTTCAGATACAGAAACGCGGACGGCACCTATGTAACAGACTCCGAAACGGGTCAGGTAATATCCACCACTCTTCCGATGAACTTCAAGGCGTTCTGGGACGGCGATTTGCTTTCCGAGCTTGTGGACGACACCACCGTTTCAAAATACAACTGGGAGGACAAATGTGTTGACATTCTTTTCGAGGCTGAGGGCTGCGCGTCAAACAACGGCACAAAGGCAGTGCCTTGCCTTGCGGCGGATATAATGGGAGACTGGCGCGAGGAAATTATCTGGCGCGACGAGGATAACACAGAGCTTAGAATTTACGCTACTCCTTACGAAACGGAATATAAAATCCCGACCCTTATGCACGATATAACCTACCGCGAGGCGGTGGCTTGGCAAAACAACCACTACAATCAGCCGACCAACACAAGCTTTTATATGGGAGCCGAAACAACCGCGGTTCCCGCGCCCGAGATAAAGACTGTTTCGGGCAAGGTTAATCCGGATTTGCAGTCGTCGGGTGAAAATCATCTTGACCTGTCCATATCCTACGACACGGAATCAAGCCAATCAGACGACACGGTAATTTTAAAAATAGGCAAATCGAAGGCAATCGCCGGCGGCGCGGTAAAGCCCATCGACGACCAAAGCGAGGACGTTGTTCCGATTATAGAAAACGACAGCACTCTTGTTCCGCTTAGGTTCATCTCGGAGAATTTCGGCGCGACAGTCGAATGGAACGGTGAAACGCAGGGAATAACAATCACTCTCGAAGATAAGACCGTTCAAATGACAGTAGGCTCAACCGTGTTCACGGTGAACGGCGAGGAAAAAACACTCCTTACGCCGCCCGTGATATATAACAGCAGAACTCTTGTTCCCGTCAGAGCGGTGCTTGAAAGCTTTGACAAGCAGCTCTACTGGAACGGCGAAAATCAGCTCGTTGTAATAGGCTCCGATGTTGAAAACGCATCGGAAGAGCAATCTGAATTATGGATTGAATCGGCAAAAAATCTTTAACTTAAGAAAAAGAGCCGCGGAAAAACTCCACGGCTCTTTTATTTGTATAAAAAGTCGGCTTTTTTGTATAAAAAACGTAATTTTGTTGACAGATTGCATAAAAAATGATACTATATTTAATATGATATGGTTAAATATACCGATTAAAAGGGGGTATAATGTTGAAGAAAAAAGACAAATCAATCAGCGACAAGCACAAAGACAGCAAAGGATTTAAGTATTATCTCAAGCGGGACTGGCAATTATACGTATTGCTCCTCTTCCCTCTTGTTTTCGCGATAGTATTCAAATTCCTGCCGCTGTTCGGATTATCCGTGGCGTTTCTCGATTACGACGTTGTCGGCGGATTTGAAAAGGCGTCGTTTATCGGTCTTGACGCGTTCAAGGAAATCTTCGGTATGAAGGATTTTTATATCGCGCTGCGAAACACAATCGTTCTTAACGGACTTGACCTTATAATAGGTTTCCCCGCGCCGATTATCCTCGCTATATTCCTGAACGAAATCAGAAACAAATATTTCAAGCGCATCACGCAGACTGTCCTGTATCTGCCGCACTTCCTGTCATGGGTTATTATCGCGGGAATATTCTATCAGCTGCTTTCGCCCACAACGGGATACATAAATATACTGATTACCCGCTACGGCGGCGAAAGTATTCCGTTCCTGACGGAAAAATGGCACTGGCTCGTAAGCTACTGCCTTATAGGCGTATGGCAGAGTATGGGTTGGGGCACCATCATATACCTCGCGGCTATTACCGGCATCAATGCCGACCTTTACGAGGCGGCCACGGTTGACGGCGCCGGACGCTGGAGAAAAATATGGTACATAACACTGCCCTGTATCCGCTCAACGATAGTTGTAATGCTTATAATGAGCCTTGGCAGAATACTCGGAATCTCATTTGAGCGTCCGTACACGCTCGATAATCCGCTTGTAAGAGATTTCTCGGACGTTATATCAACCTTTGTATACCGCGTCGGTCTGCAATCTCACAGATATAACATTGCCACCGCTGTAGGACTTTTCCAGTCCGTTGTCGGACTTATCTTCGTATTCGCGTCGGATAAGTTTGCAAAACTTATGGGAGAGGACGGTATAATATAATGAAAAGAAGTATTTCCGATATTTTAGCCGATGTATTCATATATCTTTTTATAGGAATATTATCGCTTATATGTCTTATTCCGTTTATACACGTATTGTCGGTATCGATAAGCGGCAACGGAGCCGTAATGTCCAACGAGGTATTCCTTATACCAAAGGATTTAAATCTTGACGCGTACAAAACGGTACTGGGCGATTCCTCAATGATGCGCTCGCTGTGGTTCTCGGTTTTCATTACCGTAGCATTCACGGCGCTCGGTATGTTCCTTACAATATGCGGCGCTTTCGCGCTTTCAAGGAAACGCCTGAAGGGCAGACGCGTGGTAGGCGTGCTGTTCCTTGTAACAATGTATTTCTCGGCGGGTACCATTCCCGACTACATACTTATGAGCGCGCTTAACCTTATAAACACACCCGCGGTTCTGATACTTCCGCTGGCGTTTTCCGCGTATAATCTGATTATACTGCGCACGTTTATGCAGAACAGCGTTCCGCAGAGCCTTGAGGAGGCGGCGGCTATAGACGGCTGTAATGATTTTATCGTGCTCGTGCGTATAGTTTTGCCGCTGTCGGTGCCTGTTTTGGCAACGCTTGCCCTGTTTTACGCGGTAGGCAGATGGAACACCTTCCAGGATGCGCTGTATTTCATAACAAAATCACCGCTTAAGCCCTTACAGTTAAAGCTGTACGAGCTTGTAAACGCGGCAGGCTCTCAGGCGTCCGTATCGCAGGAGGTCGGCGCGGAAAATATGCAGGCGGAGGAGGTTTTGAAATCCGCATGTATTATGTTCGCGACAATTCCTATTGTAATCGTTTACCCGTTTATACAGAAATATTTCGTTAAGGGCGTTATGATAGGCGCGGTTAAAGAGTAAATAATTAATTTTATAAAAATAAGAAAGAGGGGATTTTTCAAATGAAACTTAAAAAGACGTTATGCGCCGCGTTAAGCGCGGTAACAGTTGTTTCTCTGCTTGCAGCCTGCGGAGGCGGCGGCGATATGCAGATGGACAAAGCCGAATTAACGGGACCAAAGGCGTATGAGGAGCAAATCGAGCTGAAAATTCCTGTATATGACAGAGGTATGCAGGGACAGGCGGACGTTGACAACAACTACTGGACAAATTACGTTCAAGAGAATTTCGGCGACAAGTACAATATCAAGATGACCTTTGTACCCATCACCCGTAAGGACGATGTAACCGTATTCAACCAGCTGCTTGCGGCGGGTGAACAGCCGGATATAATATTCAGCTATGACTACCCGACTATTATTTCATATTATTCAAGAGGCGCTTTCCAGCCGATTGACGAGGAAATATTGCAGCTGTACGCTCCCACGTTCTACGAAAAGACAAAGGACTTGCAGGAATACGCAACGGTTGAGGATCAGCTTTACTTCCTGACCGCTACGCGTCCCTTGGCATACAACTGGGTAACGCTTATCCGCACGGACTGGCTTGAAAAGGCGGGACTCGATATGCCGACAAATCAAGAGGAATACATAAACGTGCTGAGAACATTCAAGGAATTGCAGCTTGGCGGCGAGAATACCATTCCGGCAACTCAAAGCCTGTTCAACGCTTACTTCCCCAACTATGAATACAGAGAATATCCTCTTCCCGAAGAAGATAACGCGATGTATTCGGATATAACGGTGGCGGCGCTTACATATGACGCGACAAAGCAAAAGCTTAAGTATTTAAATCAGCTTTATAACGAGGGTCTTATCAGTCCCGAATGGTATCTTGACAAGGACGGCTCTCAGATGCAGTCCGACTTTGTATCGGGCAAGGCTGGCGTATACGGTTTCTATCTGTCGCAAAGCCCTCCCGTATTGCAGACGCTTTTGGAAAACTGCCCGGACGCGACGGTTGCCCTGCTTGACGGCGGAGCCGGTTTCCCGGAGGGTACCACGGTTACCGGCAGAGCCGACTGGCCCTTCGGTATGGTAAGCGGCATCAGCGTTGACTGCGAACACCCCGAGGCGGTTCTTATGTACTTCGAGTGGCTTTCCCAGGAGGAAAACCTGTTCGTAATGCAGAACGGTATTGAAGGCGTTACATACAATATGGAGGACGACATTCCTGTTCTTATAGACGGCTACACAGGCACGGAAAGACTTAACTACAACTCAAACAAGGATATGTGGTGTCTTGTTACCGAGGGCAAGGACTACGGCAGCGATGAAAAGAACCTTGAGGTTCAGAAAAAGACATACGCTCCGGCAGGCTTTGAATATCTGATTCAAGACTCATACGACGGCTACCAGGAGAACAAGGACAATCAGTATACCGACTTCCTGTTTGACCGCTCTATAGAAAGCCTTTCGCAGTACGCCGAAACTCTTAAGAGTAAATGGGAGGTTATCCAGGTTGATTTGGTTAACTGTAACCCTGATGAATTTGACGCCAAATACGAGGCGGCTTGCGAGGAATATCTCGCGGCGGGTTACCAAGAGGTTCTTGACGAGAAAGCGGAGGTTTACGCATCTCTTAAATAGGATTATCAAATAAAAAAAATTCAGAGGCTGCCGAAAACGGCAGCCTCTGTTTTATCTATTATTTATTTATTTTATTGTTATCGGCTGCATATTTTCGCCGTTCCAAATGAATACTTTATAAGAAGTATAGCTTTCCGACAAATCCGCCGTAAGCTCCTCAACGGTCTGTCCCGCGACGGTTTTTGAATCAATCTTCACGCTTTGCAGCGTCTTGTTTTCATCATATGCCGCCACATAAAGGTTTACCTTTTTCTCCTCCTGTAAGGTGCTTGTCACAGTAGCAGATATTGTTCCGTTTTCCTCTTTATATTCACCTACAATGTATTCGCCCTCGGGTTCTTCGTCGCCGGTATCGCCGCCCTCGGTATCCTCATCACCGGTTCCTATATAGATGCTGTTTTTTGAGTTTGCGAACACGTTCACGGTCGGAATCGCCACGCCGTCAAAATCAAACAGGGTCGTGTTCTCCACCACGTTTCCGTCCGGCTTGTTGTCCTTTTCGCGTATCGCCCAGCCGGAAAGCGACTCGTTTTTATTACTCGGATCCTCTACGTGAATCATACACGGGTCCCAATAAAGAATACCTATACATCTTCCGTTATTAACGCTCTTCATACCGTTTATCAAATCCGCCATAAATCCCATATGTCCCTCTTTGGTAAACGGGTATTTTTCATCATATCCGTCGGCGTTTGCCGTAAGCTGTCCCGCAGAGCCGTTCTTCTTGGTTTCGTTCCAGTTGTAGCCCGTTTCCATAATAAGAATATCCTTGTCGTATCTTGCTGAAATGGTATTACAGAAAGAAACGCAGGTTTCAACGGGATTTTCCGACCACGCGGGATAATATGACGCGCCTATAACGTCAAATTTTCCGCCGGCGCTCTTATACACGTCAAAGAACCATGTGAATATGCTGTCCTTCGAGCCGTTCGCAAGATGTATAACCACCTGAGTATCCGGCGAAACAGCCTTTACCGCGTCATAGCCTCGGTTCAGTATGCTTGCAAGTCCCGCCCAATCCTTTTCGCAGGTTATATCGTCATCTTCTATATTGCTGTATATCAATTCAAAATTATCCTTGTCCATTTTCGCGTCAAAGGTGTTCGCGAATGGGAACAATATACCGCCGTTAATCTCGTTGCCGAGCGAAACATATTCCGGAACAGTGCCTTGCTCCTTAAGCTTTGTCATAATGTCATATGTATATTCATACATAATATCGCCGAGCTTTTCCTGAATTTGAGCTTTAACGGTTGATGACATACTGTTCAGGAACTCCGGATCCTGAATGTCGTAACCAAGCTCGTCCTTTATTTGCTGAACCCAATCCGACGGGATTATCTGTCTTTCGCCGTTTGACCAGTAATCGGAATAGTTAAAGGTAAACTGTATTTGCATACCCGCGTCCTTTGCGCGCTTAGCCAAATCCAAGCAGTCCGCCTCGTCCTGGTATCCCTCCGGAAGATAATACGTGCCGTCGCCCGTTCCCTTGCCTGTGGTGTTGGAAAGACGTATACGCGCCATATTCACTCCCTTTGACGCAAGGTATTCAAACACGTCAACCTCGTTGCCGTCCTCGTCCTTATACACTCCGCCGAGGTCCTCTATGTAATTTACCTCCGTCATATCACCGCCGGTTATAAACGTGCACGCCGTTGATTGGCTCAAATCCGCGTCTGAAAACGTGATTGTGCTCGCTCCGTCAGCGACAACGCCTATTTCACATTTTCCGTCCGTCACGCCTATGCCCCTGACCGTTACGGTTACTCCGTCCTCGGACTTGGGCAAAACGGTGCTTGCCATTGTGTAATCCGCCGACACGCCGTATACATAAGTATCCGCGTCTATCGACTCCGCATCGTTCACGCAGGTGACGGTCAAGTCATAATAGCCGTCCTCAAGACCCGTAACCTCGATGGTTTTTCCCGAGGAAACGTCCCCGTTTAAGTCCACGCTCTGCGCGTATGCCGCCGTGGAACACATAAGCGTCATCACCGCCGCCGCAATAAGTATTTTTTTCATTTTGTTTGCTCCTCTCATTTTAATTTAGTAGTTTCTTAATTCTGAATTTAAACATTATCGTTGTGCATGACGCCGCGATAACATCGCTTACAGGCTCCGCCAAAAGCAATCCCCAAACTCCCATACCCGCTATATGCGGAAGTATAAGCGCGAGCGGAAAGAGTAATATTACCTTTCTGAGGCACGCCAAAAACAATGATATTTTCGCCTCGCCGAGCGCCAAAAATGTCTGCTGACAGGCGCCCTGCGCTCCCATTACCGCCATTCCGGCGATAAAGAGCCTTGTCGTGTTTGTTCCTATATCGATAAGCTGCGCGTCGGTTGTGAAAAGTCCGAGGAAAAAGCGCGGAAACATCTCCGCCACTCCGACCATCACAACAGTGAACGTAAGGCTTACCGCAAAAAGCAGCCCAAACGCGGCGCGGACCCTGTCATACCTTTTCGCGCCGTAATTATAGCCTATAACAGGCTGCGCGCCCTGCGCGAATCCCTGAATCGGCAGCCATATAAGCTGCGTAAGGCTGAACAGAATGGACATAAGCGCCACATACAAATCATTTCCGTATTTCAGCATACCGCTGTTAAACGTAAGCTGAATAAGGCACTCCGTTGCCTGCATTATAAACGGCGATACTCCGAGCGACAGCACGGAAATCACTATTTTCTTCCGTGGCAGCAGATTTTTTACTCTTATTTTGAGTATCGTTTTCTTGCCCGTAAGGAATTTCAGCACCCACGCACACGAAACAGCCTGCGAAATAACCGTGGCAAGCGCCGCGCCTCTTACGCCCATACCCATAGCGTATATAAAAATCGGGTCAAGTATGATATTTAAAACCGCGCCTATACACACTGTCAGCATACTTATCTTTGTAAAGCCCTGGTTTGTGATAAACATATTAAGTCCCAGCGACAGCTGCACAAACGCCGTGCCTATCAGATAAATTGCTATGTAATCGGACGCGTACGGAAGAGTTACCTCACTCGCTCCGAATTTCATCAATATGAAGTCCTTTGTGAGCATAAATACCGCCGCAAGCACCGCTGAAAAAATTATAAGCAGCGTGGTGCAGGTACCGAGTATTTTTTCGGCGGTTTCGTTGTCCTTCGCGCCCATACTGACAGCCGCTCTTGACGCGCCGCCCATACCCGCAAGCGATGCGAACGCCGAAACAAGCAGAATTATCGGGAACGTCACGCCCAGTCCCGCAAGCGCCATTGAACCCGTTTCGGGTATTCTTCCCATGTATATTCTGTCTACTATATTATACAGAAGATTCACAAGCTGCGCCAGCACCGTAGGTATCGCCAGCTTGAATATAAGCCTCGCTATCGGCTCCGTTTCAAGCCGATTTTTGTTCCCCATTTATAACACCTCTGTATTATAATAACATATTTTTGCGTTTTGCACAACCGCTACAGCACAAATTTTAAAACAAAAAAACTTCTTAGCCTCATTTCACCTAAGAAGTTTTTACAAATATCAATTCTTTTTTATCTTAATTATGTACTCCATTCCCCAATCGAATGAATTTTCCTCAATATACGCGTCAATTCCGCTTTTTTTCATCATATTGACCGCGCGGTTCACAGTATTTTTAAAAACCTTAACGTCATTCGCCGTTGTTACTCTAAGCTCGTCTATAGGCTTTGCCTTGCGCGTGTTCATACCGCGTATAAGCTCCTCCGTCTGCGTGACGCTCAGATTATCGCGGCAGATTATTTTTACCGCCTCAAGCTGCTTTTCCTCGTCCGTGAGCAAGAGCAGCGCTCTCGCGTGACGCTCGGACAGGTCATAATCGCGTATCAGCTTTTTAACAAGCGGCGGCAGACGCAAAAGGCGCATCTTATTCGCGACCGACGCTTGACTTTTGCCGACCTTCAGCGCCAACTCCGTCTGCGTCATACCCTGAGAGCGTATAAGGCTTTTATAGCTTTCCGCAATCTCAAAGAACGATAAATCTTCTCTTTGCAAATTCTCCAAAAGCGCCAGAATCGCGGATTTATCGTTGTCCGCCTCGAGAATAACCGCCGGAATTTTCTCCAAGCCCGCCATTTGCGCGGCGCGGAAACGTCTTTCTCCCGCTATAAGCTCATATTCTCCGGCGCGGCGGCGCACCGTGATAGGCTGTATAAGACCGTATTCAAGAATTGAATCGCGCAGCTCCTCCATTGCCGTCGGGTCGAAATATCTTCTCGGTTGATTCGGATTGGGCGCAATCATATAAAGCGGCAATGATACTACCTGCGGCTTTTCCCTATCCTCTGACCTCTTTAAAAAGTTCATCATCAAAGCTTTCTCCTGTGCTGTATTTCCTATCATACAAAAAGAGTAAATCAGCGATAATGCGCGAAACATTGATGAGTACGCAAGATGTAACACATTATCGCTATTTACCCTCGGTGGTGGAAGGTGTAAGACATTTTGGGGGTAGACAGGGCCTTGGGGAAACCCTGTTTGAAATGTACCGTTTTGATACTGTTCTGTCTTACATTTACTATTATAACATATTTTTTCCAATTATCAAGCATTTTTGTGCGACCTTATTCGACACAAATATGCTTTATTTGCTTATTTTGCCAAATTATAACAGGTTCCGATAGGATTTTTTGCCGCAATACCGGATTTTCTCGGATATTTAAGCGGAGTTTGTCCTACTTTTTTTATAATAATTATCTTGTGCT
>MSHM01000022.1:9185-9483 GCA_001941225.1 Oscillospiraceae bacterium Zagget12 | reverse complement strand
CTGTACTATCTTTTAATAGATGGAAATTTTCCACCGCTTTTTTCTGGAAAGGTAATGCCTTATCATAAACTTTCTGGTAGGTATAAAGCATACCTATATTATTATTGATTCTCCCAAGCAAGGCATGATCCTCTATATCTTCCTCCTCCCTCAAAGCCTTCAGATAATATTCCTGCGCTAGCAAAGGTTTGTCCAAGTCTTGGTTGATTCTTCCCCGATAATACCATGCTTTCGATTTACGTACCGGATTGTCCGTGTTCTTGTAATAATCCGTGGCGATGGTGATTAGGGAGTCGGT
>MSHM01000022.1:211-9062 GCA_001941225.1 Oscillospiraceae bacterium Zagget12 | reverse complement strand
AAGGCGCTATCCGGATGTTGGGGCATTAATCTCTCTACCTTCTGGAAGATTGAAGGGTGATGGTTTGGCCTATCACAAGAAATAAAATAGGTTAAGCCTAGTATTAAGAGGTAAACAAAGGTTTTTCTCATAAGTCCATTATATGTAAGGGGTAAAAGTAATAAAAAAATTTATACTATCACCTACCGTTTTCTTATTTCTTAATAGTTCCTTTTCTCCTTATATTTGTAATCCACCCCGAATAGGGCGCCGGCGAAAGTGGAGACCTCACCGAAGCCGATTAATACGGAATTATGGATCTCTCCCGTGGGGCTACACCAGAATCCCATGAACAGCAGCGAGAGGCCGGCTAGGCATAACATCACGGCTACTGTTAATTGTATATTTATTCTTTTCTGATACTTATTTCTTTTATGGTTCATAGGATGAGTTTTTATTTTGTCGAGGTCGTTTTTTTGAGAATCACGATGAGGGCAAGGCCCGGCGCTAGCCATAGCCACCAAGGGGTCGCCTGTCTTTTTCGCTCCTTGCTCTCCTGCGATACGTGCGTGGCGGTACTGGTTTGCGTGGATCGTTGGGCGCTGGATAGGGAAGAGGTGTCCGTTGCCGATCGCCGGGATTGTTCTTGCAGGGTGGCGGTGGTCACGGACAGCGGATATTGCCGCCCGGAACTGTCGGGGGAAGAGAAGGTTACTTGGCGCAGGGTGGCCGATAGGTGATTCCGGCTGTCGCTTTTGGCTTGGCGAAAGAGATGGTCGATACGGATTGCCGAGAGGGAGTCTTTCTCGTGTTTATACAGCCTTTGCTTGTTATCTCGTGAAACCGAGCAAGACAATGCGGATAGGGTAATTAGCCCGATACATACAAGTTTATTCATCATTTCTTTTTTCCGCAAAGGTAAGAGACTGAAAAAAGGGCAGTCGGTCAGTGTCGGTCAATGTCGGGATTTGTACCCGAAAAAAAGACGTACGTGTTTTCGGAAAAAGTCGTACGTGTTTTTCGAAAAACATGTACGTGTTTCCGAAAAAACTCGTACGTATTTTCTTAAAAGCTAAAACGATGCCTATCCTATTAAAAAAGTAGTATCTTTACAACCGGAAGACAGGGTGCCCCGTCTTATTATACTATTATTCATTATTAATCACTGAAACCTATAAACACTATGGGAAAATTTATCAATCCCTTCACCGATTTCGGCTTCAAGCACATATTCGGTAGGGAAATGGACAAGGACATACTAATCGAGTTCCTGAACGACCTCCTCGAAGGGGAGCATACGATCATGGACTTGAGAATCATGAACAATGAGCGATTGCCCGAGACAGAGCAAGGAAGGAAAGTCATCTTTGACATTCATTGCGAGACCGACAAGGGCGAACGGATCATAATCGAGATGCAGAACAGGGAACAGCCCCACTTCAAGGACAGGGCCTTGTATTACCTCTCGCACTCGGTGGTGGAACAGGGGATAAAGGGAACATGGGACTATGAGCTGGCGGCCGTGTACGGTGTTTTTTTCTTGAACTTCACGCTAGACGAGGAGAACAGGCCAAACAATAACAGGAACGAAGGAAAGTTCCGAAGGGACATCGTGCTGGCGGACCGAGAGAACGGACAGGTATTCAACCCCAAGTTCCGCCAGATCTATATTGAGCTTCCCCGATTCAACAAAGAGGAGGAAGAATGCGAGACCGATTTTGAACGTTGGATTTATGTACTAAAGCATATGGACACATTAGACAGAATGCCATTCAAGGCACGCAAGGCCATATTCGAGCGGTTGGAACGCATCGGATCCATGGCGAACCTCACCCCCAAACAACGGGCGCAGTACGAGGCGGAGTGGAAGATGTATAATGATTATTACAACACCTTGGACTTCGCCGTCGAGAAAGGCATGAAAAAAGGGATGGAAGAAGGCATGGAAAAAGGATTGCAAAAAGGAAAAGCTGAAGGGCGACAGGAAGAGAAACACTCCATAGCACTTAATCTTAAGAAATTAGGAGTTAGTATAGAGCAAATCGCCTTTGCCACCGGCCTCTCCATAGAAGAAATAGAGAAACTATAATAATCTGAGACCTTTCGCCTGATCAACAACTGATTAGGCGAAAGGACAACTCCCATCCCTCACACCCCAACCATTGTTCGCAAATTATTGTTACCTTTGTACGACAACTATAAGGATAAAACGATATGACAAACGAGAGACCGTTGATTCTGATCACGAATGATGATGGCGTATGGGCCAAAGGTATTAACGAATTGATTGAGTGCCTGAAAGATCTAGGCGATTTGGTGGTATTCGCTCCCGATGGACCTCGTTCCGGGATGGGTAGTGCCATTACATCTTTAGTTCCTATCAAGTATACCTTGTTGAAAAAGGAGGAAGGACTTACCATCTATAGTTGCACCGGGACACCGGTTGATTGCGTTAAATTAGCGATTAATGAGGTTTTGGAGCGCAAGCCCGATCTGTTAGTCTCCGGTATCAACCACGGGGGGAATATGGCTATCTGCGTAAATTATTCCGGAACGATGGGTGCCGCCGCCGAGGGCTGTATTTTCAATGTCCCTTCCATGGGTGTATCCTTACTGGACCATGCGGCTGATGCCGACTTCTCCGAATGCTGCCGTCTTGGACGTATGCTGGCACGCCGGGTATTAAAAGAAGGCTTACCGCACGGAACCTACTTAAACCTCAACGTGCCGAAGCTGCCGCAAGTGAAAGGGTTGAAAGTTTGTCGCCAAGCTGACGGTCGTTGGGTACGTGAATTCAAGCGTTCCGAGAACGCCAACGGAGAGCCCGTATTCTGGTTGACAGGAGCTTTCGAAAGCGCCAAACCCATCCACCCGGACAATGATATGCTTGCGCTGGACAGCGGATACGCCTCCCTAGTCCCCTGCAAGATCGACGTTACGGACTACGACTTCATGGCCACCCTAAACAACTGGATCCTTTAATTTTCAATTCTCAATTCATGAAGTATTACCTGATAGCCGGAGAAGCCTCCGGAGACCTGCACGCCTCGAATTTGATGGCAGCCTTGAAAGAGAATGACCCGAAGGCCGAGTTCCGCTTTCTGGGCGGCGATCTGATGAGAGCCGTCGGAGGAACTCTTGTCAAACATTATCGGGAGATGGCGTTCATGGGCTTTATCCCGGTATTGCTGAACTTGCGCACCATCTTAAATAACATGAGGACGTGCCAAGAGGATATCCGCCGCTATCAGCCAGATGTCGTCATTTTAATTGACTATCCGGGATTCAACCTGAAGATCGCCAAATACGTGAAAACCCAGTTGGGACTCCCGGTATATTACTACATATCCCCCAAGATATGGGCCTGGAAGCAATACCGCATCAAGGACTTCCGGCGTTATGTAGATCGTATGTTCTGCATCCTGCCGTTTGAGACCGAGTTTTTCCGGAAGCTTAATTATTCGGTAGATTACGTAGGAAACCCTTCCGTAGACTCCGTCGCCTATTACAAGGAGCATCAAGCGATTCCCAAAGATGCATTTATCAAAGAGGAAGGATTGGCCGACAAGCCTATCCTCGCCTTGCTATCTGGTAGCCGCAAACAAGAGATCAAGGATAATTTACCGACCATGCTGAAAGTAGCTTCCGCATATCCCGACTACCAGCCGGTAATAGCCGGAGCGCCGGGCATCGATCCCGCCTACTATCAAGAATACATAGGCTCTTATCCCGCCAAGATCGTGTTCGGTAAAACCTATCCCTTGCTACAACATAGCGCCGCCGCCTTGGTAACCTCCGGCACGGCAACCTTGGAAACCGCCCTGTTCCGGGTTCCGCAAGTCGTTTGCTACTACGTCGTGGCCGGACAGTTGGCCAGCTTTATCTTCAAACATTTCTTCCATACGAAATACATATCCCTCGTGAACCTGATCGGGGGACGGGAGATCGTACAAGAACTATTCGGAGCCCGTTTCTCCGAATCGCAAATACAAGACGAGCTAGGACGTATCTTACAAGATCCGGCCTATCGAAAACGAATGCTAGACGGATACGACGAGATTATCCATACGCTAGGAATGCCCGGGGCTTCAAAGCGTACGGCACGGCTAATCGTTGAATCCCTTGGTTCTTAACATCTTTTATTAACGTCTTTTGCAGCATTTCACCCCGAACTTACATCTTTCCTCATAGAACGATGAAATGTGAACTTTTTAAGAAACAAAAGGAATGAAGACGTTGAGAGCTTTTTTATTGGTTATCGGGATCGCTTTAGTATCCCTCACCCTACCCTCTTGCTTAGATGACGATGACTCGTATTCTTTAGGTGATATCTGGATAGCGGTCGCTACCGTAGTACCGGAAGGTAATAACGTATATTACTTACGGCTGGACGACGGAGATAAGCTATGGCCCGCCGCCACGAACTATCCGAACTATCAGCCGAAGCCTAACCAACGTGCCTTGGTGAACTTCACGATATTGGCGGATTCCACCCAAAGTAATCTAGGAGGTTTCTCCCATTATGTCAAGGTTAACGCGATCCATAACATCCTTACGAAATCCATCGCTAAGAACGAGGGAGCGGTTAATGATTCTATCTATGGTACGGACCCGGTAAGTATTTATGAGAATAATATGTGGATCGGAGACGGATATTTGAATATCTATTTCGAGACACTCTGGGGAGGCAAGACCGCCCACTTTATCAACCTGATCCAACCGGATGCCGAGAATGATCCTTATACGCTGGAGTTTAGGCATAACGCTTACGATGATCCCCAATATACGATCGGGGCCGGACGTGTGGCGTTCAACTTGTCTTCCTTGCCGGATACCAAAGGAGAGACGGTCGATCTTGTCGTAAACTATTGGACTTCCGACGGGAAACAGGCTTATAAATTGAAATATAATTCGGATAAGACAAAAATGGAAGGTACTTCGCAAGGCTATACGAACGATAGTATCTCCAATATAACAGACATGAAATAAACCTTCCCACATAACTTTTATTTTTATCATTTAGTTCAGGGAGAGAGGCATCGTGATGATGCCTTTCTTTTTTTTGTCTAATTTTGTGACAGAGATGCAACGGTCGGACGTTTTCTCTCGTTTATATAAACAAATGAACGAAACAACAGTACAACTGATAAAGGGTTGCCGGGAAGGAAAACGGAGTGCGCAACTGGGCTTGTACAAACAATTCGCACAGCGATTGTACATAGCTTGCCTGCGCATTGTCGGCAACAGCGGTGAAGCGGAAGAAGCCATGCAGGATTCGTTCCTGAAAATCTTCACGCACATCGACCAATATAAAGATGGACAATGTTTCGAAGCCTGGATACACCGGATAGCAGTCCATACGGCCATCGATTATGTGCGCCGGCAAACACCGGAATGGGAGGAGCTATCCGACAACTATGCCGATCCGGAGCCGGACGGACCGAACGAAGAGGAGATAGCCTATTCGGTAAAACAGGTGAAAGAGGCAACCGGTAAATTACCCGCCGGTTACCGCGTAATCCTCTCGCTCTACCTCTTCGAGGGATATGATATGGAAGAGATTGCCTCTATCCTGAACATTCAGCCGCCAAGCGTACGCAGCCAATATCTGCGGGCAAAGCGCAAATTGTTAGACATTATAGCAGCAAATTGACATGGACAAATTAAAGAATTTCATAGACACCAATAGAGAAGCATTTGAAGATGACCTTATGCCGGAAGGTCACTTCGAACGCTTCGAAAAGAAACTGCCGCCTGCCCGCAGGAAACATTTCAAACTATATAGTTTGTCTGCTTTCGCTGCCGCAGCCGCCATTGCACTGATACTCCTGCTCCGCATGCCGGGTGGGACGCCTACTCCTATAAATCAAAAAGCAGCCATACAGCAACAATGCAGCCAGCAAAAGGAATTTGGCGAACTTCAGATGTATTACAAGATGCAGATCAACGATATCATGGCGCAAATGGAATCGTTGTATAAAAAGGAAAAGACTCCGGGAGCCGCCGGCCTGTTACAGGAAAGCAAAAGGATTCTGAAAGATAACTATATGTTTGAAGAAACAATCCTCCCGACACTGCCTTGCTCGAACGACGGCCTGTTCGCTATGAACCAGCATTATAGTGCGAGTGTCGAAAGCCTGAACATCATGCTGAAACAGATGGAAATAGTTACAAACGATAATGATGACAAATAAAAATATATATCATGAATACAAAACAATTAAAAAGCCGTTCCTTATTACTTTTGGCAGTGCTACTTATCGCTAGTACCGCTATCAGTTGGGGCGCAAAACCGGAAAGTATTAAGAAAAAAGAGATCAGTAAATCTTTTGACGTCAGCCTGAGTGACCTATTGATGACGGACAATCGTTACGGCAATACGACCATCACGCACTGGAACAAGAATGAAGTGGCAATCCGCGTTGAGATAGAGGCTAAAGCCGAAAGTGCGGATGCTGCACAGGCTTGCATCGACCGTGTGAACATCGAACTAAAGAAAAGCGGGAATACGGTTTCCGCCATCACTTCGCTGAAACAGCAAAACTGGGGTAATAACAATTCCAACATCCGGTTTACGATCAATTATTTTATCAGCATGCCTTCGAAACTGGCAATCAACCTGTCGCAGAAATACGGGAACATCAATCTGCCGGACAAGAATGAAGGCAAAAGCACGATACAGGTGAAGTACGGTAACCTGAATGCCGGCAGTTTCACCCAGCCTCTCAACCTGGAAGCTAAATACGGGAATGTGGATATTAATAATGTAACGAAGGTGAATCTGGACCTGGGATACTGCGGAAACGTCTCTGTCGGCGATGCAGAACAAATGAATGCCGACAATAAGTATTCGAATATGAATATTAAGAAATGCGGCCAGATCAATCTGGAAAACAAGTATGGTAATATAAAAATCGAAAGTCTTGACAAAGGCTATATGGAGATCAAATACAGCGAAGCGATGATCGGTTCGGTAAAAGATGAATTGAATGTGGATGAACTGGCTTACAGCACATTGACAATAAAAGAATTGACTGCCAACTTCAAACAGGTGAATGTAGATGCACGCTATGGCAATCTGAATATCAGCGTTCCGGCAAAAGCCTCTTTCAAAATCGCTGCCGAAAACATGAAATATGCCAACCGTCATGTCAGTGGTTTCAACATCACAAACTCTTCGACAGAGGATAAAGTGAACCATTACTATGAAATCAACGGCGGAAACAAGGGACGCATCAATTTCGACGGAAATAATTACAGCAATATTAATGTGAAGGCGTTGAAATAGAAAAAGAATATACTATTTGTTATAGTGACGGGAGTAACTAATTCCCCTCTTGAGAGGGGATAAGGGGTGTGTTAAAGCTAGTTATAGGGCTGAACTATGACACACCCCCTGCACCCTCTCTAGAGGGGAAACAGTTACAACTTGTCAATATAAACAATTCAAGCCTGATAATATCAAAATCGCAATGCCAACACTTTATCCAGTGCCGAATAAAATATCAGCGAACCGGCGATAGCCGCAATTGTCATAATAAACGGCAGTTTATCCTTTATCCCTTCCAGCATATGATCAACGCTTCCTGCGGATTGTTGGCCTAAAAGCATCAATACGCCGGCAAATACGACGAGATATGCAATAATGATGCCAACAATCATAAAAGGGGGCATTCCGGAACTCATCCGGGCCTTTTTCACTTCCGGTACTTTCAACGGTTCTTCCTGCATGATAAGCTCCATGATCCGCAGGCTTAAATCCGGAGATGGCTTAACCATTCCTTCTTTCAGAAGTTTGCCGGTCAAGCGGTTTATATCTTTATCTGATGTACTCATAACACATTCGCTGTTTCATTCTTCATCATTAACTGTAATGTCTCGTAGAAATGCTTACGTCCCCGAAACAATTTTACTTTAATATTGGAAGGCGTCAGATCCGTGATCTGACCGATGTCCGCAATGGAACACTCTTCCAGGTAAAAGAGATTAAGTACCAGGCTCTCGTCGGCTGGTAACTTTTTCAATACACGTGCAATTATTTCTTTCCGGTCTTCCCGCTCCAGGATAGCCGTTGCGCTATCTACTTCACTGGTTGTAAGATCGGTTGCAATAGCATCATCATAACTGTCGAATACGGATTGCTTCCGCTGGGCGGTAATGGCCGTATTATAGACAATTTTATAGAACCAGGTAGAAAACTTACTGCCAAACTGGAAAGACGGAAGTGCACGATACATCTTGACAAAAGCATCCTGCACGACTTCTTCTGCCTCCTCGCGATTCTCCAGTATGCGGAAGGCAATCGTAAATGCCATCTGCTGGTACTTCGCGACGAGGCAGGAGAAACTTTTGGTGTCCCCTGCCAGAATGCTTTTTATCCATTTTTGTTCGTCCATCAATCCGGTTTATTGTTCTTTCTCCTTTTCCAACATCTTGAGAACAATGAAGAAATAGGCCAGATAAGCTATACCGCCACCTAAAACAGTAAAGATAACAACAGAAAAACCAGCCCAGTCATACGGCATCGTATCATCCAGATATATACCACCAATAGCACCCAAAGCCAGTCCGATCATCAGCAAACCGTTGCGCAGGGCATTGAATTTATTCGTCTTCCTTTCCGGCTCTTCCAATACAATACCTTTCTCGATCATAGCCATACGCTCTTCATGTTTTGTCCGGGTAGTTCTTACTACAAGTACCATAAGCAACACTACGGGCAAGCCTACCGCACAAACAATTGCAACCAGGGGAATCAACCAACTTTCCATAATTTCAATATTTAATTTGTTTCTAATTTGTTTCGTTTACAGATAAGACTAACGTTCCGGAAAGAAGGTTACAGGAATGACAAACTATTTTCAAAAAAAAT
>MSHM01000022.1:0-163 GCA_001941225.1 Oscillospiraceae bacterium Zagget12 | reverse complement strand
TATCAATAAGTTATCCGTAAACTACGGAAAGATTAATCCAATATTTTAATCTTAATGTTACGATACCAAACGTCGTCACCATGATCCTGCAAACCAATGAAACCTTCTTTGTTAGGTCCGCCACAGTTCAACAGTAGTTCATAAGCCAACGGCCATTTGTCTT
>MSHM01000021.1 GCA_001941225.1 Oscillospiraceae bacterium Zagget12 | reverse complement strand
CAGTCGGGCTGCGCCCTCCCTCCGTGAAACCCAAACACATCTGCCAACGAGCATCACTGAAAAAACTATTGCAACTTGCTATTGCAATTTGAGCAAGTTTAATTTTACCTTCCAGACTGGCAAAAGCCTCTTGCTTAATCTGCGTTGTCAAATCCGTGTACACGTCAAGCGTTGTATCAATACTGCTATGTCCCATAACTTCCTGAATGAGTTTCAGATTGACCTTGTCGGATTCATTCTCACACAACCGGGAACAAAACGTGTGCCGTAAATTGTGCGCTGTGAAGTGTGGCAACAGAACCGGCTCTCGATTCTCCGCTTGCGCTCGTTCTGTTTCCTCTGCGTTGTAGTCCTTGCGGATTCTCTCTATTCCCTGATTTACATTAGCGGGGTGGTATACACCACCGTAACGATTCTTAAACAGGAAACCAGAATACCCGTCTATCACCATCTCGTTAAATCCTGTTTGCCGCTGGAACTCGTACTCTTCCAGTAACACGGCCTTGACTTCTTCAAACATAGGAACCACGCGAACACTAGCTGCTGTTTTCGGGGACGTTATATGTAATTCCCGTTTCCCGTTATCCTGCTGTAAGTAGGTAAGGGTATGGTTAATAGAGATCAGGTTGTGTTCAAAGTCGCAATCCTGCCACCGTAACCCTGTAACCTCTCCTATCCTGCACCCTGTTCCAAGAAAGACAATTAAGAGCGGAACCCATGCCGCGTATTTTCTGGAACCTAGTACATAGTCAACAAAAATCTGCTGTTCTTTCTGTGACAGTGCTTTTCTTTTCGTCCTGCTCCAATCACGCTGTTTCCTTATTTCAGAGAGAACGCCGTCTGTTGGATTCTTGCGTATTATATCGTCCCTGACTGCAATCGTGAATATTGGGTGCAAGATATTGTTGACAATTTCCACACTTCCAAGAGAAAGGTTGCCCTTGTCAATCAGAGAATTATAAAGCCTTGTAATGTCGCTGTATTTAATACTGGACAACTTTCTGGAACCTAAAACGCCGCTGACATACCTCGTATACATCTGCCTGTAATGTACCCGTGTGGACTGCTTCAATGGCCGTTCCTCTATGTATTCCTCAAAGAAATCGTTTAGCGTTGTCTTACCGGCTGAAACGGTGTCAATCCCGCTCATCAAGTCCCGCTCTATCTCTTGTTCCAGTTCACGCAATGACAGCTTTTTAGACTTTCCCCGTGGTGTCGGGTCATTAGCGTTTAATCTCCAAGAGTAGACGCATTGTGTCTTACCGTGTATATCCGTGTATCTATACTCATACCTCCCATTAGTCCGCTGGTACTCCCCTTTATGGAGAACTCGATTCTTCTTGTCTTTCCGGTTGTGTGCCATTCAAACCCCTTTCATTCCAGCACACGATATAGCTATTATTATCATACTATATTATGTTCCTCATTTCAATTTTAATTTGCCACCCAGCCCCATAACCACGGGCTTTTGTGTACTTCAAGTGTGGCGTTTTAACTTTTTATCTGCCATCCAGTCCCATAACCACGGTGTTTTTGAATACTTTTTCATGAAATACCCTCTTATTTTTACTCAATATTTATTCTGGAAATATATTTATTTTGGTATATTTTCAGAACTTTTTAATAGCATTTACAGATATAGTTATAATGAACAAAAAATGTGAATTATTTCCGATTTATTTGTGAATAATAAATAAATACAAGTTTTTTAATTATTACCCCTCAATGACCTGTCACCTACCCCGGTTGTTATCGCTTTTATTCCAGCCGCTCCAATGGGATAACTGTCTCTTTCTCTTTTGGATATGATAGCCCTGTCAAATCCCGTAGCTTGTTCTTTGTAATATTGGATTCTCATTTTCAGAACTTTTTCACCAGATTGCTTTGTAGTATAACCTCAGATTGTTTTTGTCTCTTTTATCTATTAGTAACCGTTCGTAACTGCCCGCTGTACGGGGAGTTACGTCAATTTGGCCTTTGCAAAAAATGGCGAGAGAGGAAAAGTTCTTGCAAATCCCATAACCACCGGCTCTCGTGCCACCTGTTTGTCAGGAAAGGTTCTGAAAACACGGTGACTATGGGATAATCAGCCCTTTTAATTCCTTGCAAAAAATGGCGAGACTGTATTAGTCATCGAAGTACAGTTTTGAAACCTCTATGTATCCGCTGTTTGTTCCAACATAGAAAATGTTCGGATTAATACAGATTTTCGCGTGGTAGGTATCCAGCCCGTTATAAATCATAGTACAGAACCGCTCCATGCGTCCATCTACTGGAAAGCGCACCTTGTTATATACTTTTAGTAATCTGTCAATGTGACTAATATCGTACCCTATTTGTTCGCAAAACTCACCCATTGATAACAATTCAATCTTGTTTATGTCCGTCTCGAATGGATTCCAGCACACAAGATTATACTCTATGTTTATAAATGGGAGTAGCTTAAACAAATACCCCAGATGTTTGTGGTACAGCCCGTTAGACGCATCGTATAACGCCCTTACACCCGTATCATAGAACTGTTGATACTGTATAAACCCTTTCCTTTGCAACTTTCCGCGTTTGAAAAACGCTTCATTTAGATATAAAAAGCCGTTTTCATCCTCATATACATATTTTGGACTGACCTCTTTCCAGAAGTTAGCCGTGTGCCTTGCGGACAACCCCAACACGGAGGGGAGATTTTTTCTCTCCATGTGCGTCTTTCTGGTTCTCATAACCGCGTTGTCATATCGCGCATAGGTACTCAAGTATATGAGCCTTGTAACCATAGCGGGGGATACTCCCTCAAATCTGGAATCACTTCTCACGAAATAGTATTGCATCCCCTCTTTCCTACGGTGTTCAAACTCATGTTCCAGCCGCTTTGCCTGTGCGTCTATACGGCGTTGTATCTCGTTCTGCTCTGTAACCCTTGCTCCGTAGTCCATGCCGCCGATTGCTTCACCTGTGGCCCGGTCAATAAACAATATGTCCTTCTCTAACCCTGTCCCTATATGGATCACTAGCCTTTCTTAATGATGAAATCTATCTTTTGTTGATTCAATTAAGGGGGAGCGGAAACCCGCTCCGTGTCCTTAATTCGCTGTTGTTTTACCCATCCATTCACGCTTGTTCTCTCTGAAAAATCTGTTTACCTTTGAAATCGGCGTGATAAACCTGTCCTCGTTTCTGACATAGAACTCCCGCATATCGTCAAGGCGCAAACACGCCAACTGCCCGTTAGGATAAGAAGCACCGCAGTCAATCCCTATCTTGTCCTTGTGCGTCTCGTCATACCAGATTGTATTTGGTGCCTTGTAAACGTGGTTTGTCCAGATATTCAAGTCTCTTGTGGTGGTATGCCCGAAAATAACCCTTGTATCTGCTGGACAACCGTGTTCTGCAAGCAGTTCTTTGTCCACCGGCTCCATGAAAAACTCATGTCTCGGATAGTATGAACACTCTCCGTCCTGCCCTTTGTATAGCCCACCATGCACTAGCAAGTAGTTATCCTCTCCAACCTGAACAGTAGCCGTTTGGGGCAAGGCAGACACAAAAGACTTTACGGCCTCTCTTTCCCTTTTGGATAGTGCTTCGTATTCGCTGACTGTTTCCCAGTTGTCAAAACCGTTCAAACTGTTCGCCGTTATAGCGGAATGTCTGGCCTTCTCCTGCATACCCACGGCGTTTTGCATATTTTTAAGTCTTTGGTTAGCGTAATTAAAGGCTATCACTGTATGTGTTGCTTTAGAACCCAAGTCGCTGCTCTTGTCTATCAGTGCCTTTTCCGCATCTTCACGCTGTTTCAGGCTCTTGTCTTTTCTTTGGTAGGAGTTACGCATCTCTATTGTATGCCGCAATCTTGCGTTTGACATATGCCACTTCACGCAAGCTAACAGGGCTTCTTCGTGGTTTCCCATTAGTGGGACTACGTTGTAACGCTCTGACAGCTTCATGATTTTTTGCAGTACCGCAATACCTCCACCCCGGTCAACACTGTCACCAAGTATGTAAAGGGTATCATCCTGCGTCAACCCTATCTGTTCCAGCATCTTGTCAAACAGGTCTATTCTGCTGTGTATATCGCTCATCACATAAATCATTATTCAACACCCCGCTCCATTATTTCACGTTCTGTTATTTCTCGAATTTGTAAACCATTGTCACGATAATAGAAATAAATATTAGTTATATCTTCCAGAGAGATGTCGGAATCGACAACAAAGTGAGATTCACTAACCGCATAATACACATGATAACTTGCCGGATTGACTTCAAAAATCACGCCTAGATTTTCTTTCTTTAGCTTGTCCCCGCTCTGATTTTCAAAATATCCCTGTGCGTTCTTGTATCGCTCGCTACCCGTTATCACAGTGCTATTTCTGTAACCACCGAAACAAAAGGAAAGTGGTTTGTCAATGGAATCTTCTGGGAATGTAAATCCGGTTTGACTACGAAAATATGTTTGTACGTTTTTATACTTTTTGTCCTCAAAATCTGTATAATTACTACGTTTAATAACCCCATCGGCTACTATTTGCAAATAATTTTCATATGACGTTCCATGATAGAGAGGTACATTTTGGATGTCGTCAACCGGAATGTACATAGTGACAATTTTCATCTCATCATCTGACAAATTATCCAGCGTCTTAATGTCTGACACCCCAGAAAATTCATCGTCTAGCGCTTGAATCAGTTCCACCGCCGACGGGTCTCTGTCTGCTATGGCCGCTATCTTCTCCGTAATTTCCTTTTGTTCCTCTGTAGTTTCTCCCATACTTGCGCCGTTATTATGGAGTGCTGTACTGACATAATGGCTTCTCCAGAGTGTGGGTGCCAGTGTGTTTTGTATTTGGAAAAGAATATCGCTGTTTTCCATCACGCCCCTACCGGCTCCATCGCCGCCGAACAAGTGTTTAGTCTGTAACGCTCTTAGTTCTTCGGCGTCTTTCAACAGCGTTTGTATTTCCTCTGTTACTTGCGCCCCCTCTTGCACGTCCTTCTTTGCTTTCGCAATTCTGTCACGCGCACTAGCCTTTAGTGCCAGTGCGCCAGTATCGGCTTGCAGTTTTCGCATTGCTCTCTCTAGTTCATCTATGTTTTTGCTTACAACTTTGTCCGTTGGCCCCGCTACTGCTTGCGCCGCCGCTTTCAATTCTTTCCAGTCAGTAGCAGGTGGTTCTACTGTGCCAAACGAGGTTTGCAGTTCTTTTACTGCTGTCGCTAGTTCCTCTATGTCTGCCTTGTTCCGGCTCCATATGTCCGTGTTTATATTTTTACTCATTTGTGTACTCCCTTCGATTTAGTGGTTGTTTCGTCTTTGCTCATAGCCCATTCATTAGGCACCATCTCCCTCCAAAAGATTGTATAGCTTCAACCACGCCCTAAAAGCGTGAATCGCTCACAAGGCCCCTAGAACGCTCTGTAATGCGTTCTAGCTCTCAGACGTGAAATTCACCACGCGTCTAAAACGCTTCTACGTGGCTTCTACGGCCTTGTAGCGCGTTTCTGCCTGTTGTGCCGCTCCAAGACAACAAAAAAGGCGCACAACAGAAAGGCATAGCTGTAGACTATACCGATTCATGTTGCACGCCTGCTGACAGCGAGGCTTTGATGTACCCGGCTCAAACCGGGTATATAGTGATTCAATGCAAGCTGTTCAATTTTCAACCACGATAATTATACCACACTACCGGATACCCGTCAAGTGCAGTCACAGAAAGTTCACGGTCAGGTCTTTCACAGTCAGAATTAAAATGACCACTTCAACTTTCCCTTATTACCGCAAGGGGTGGTCTGTCAAATTAAAATGACCACTTCAACCTTCCCCCTATAATCGCAAGGGGGGTGTCAAGCAATTAGCCCTCCCTGTCTGCCCTCATCTTTTCCAAGACAGCCGCCTTTACATAGTCCTCCACCGTCTGACCGTCTTTTAGCAAGGCGGTTAGACTATCCATGTCAGAATCTGAAAATGCGATTGACAGTGAAATGGAGCGACTTATAACATTATCCCCGGCGTTCCCGTCTGGAATACCAAAACCACCCCCCATTGCTAACTCTATAGCGTGGCCGATGAAAGAATTGACGCTCTCGTTCGCAGCTTGCGCCGCCGCCTTTATCTTGTCCTTCTCACCTTTTGGAACTATTAATTGTATCCTGTCATATCTCTTTTGCAAATTCTCATCGTTCCATTTCTTGTTTGCTCTTTTTCTTGCTTCACTCATTGCCATAGCAATACCCCCTTAAAAATATTCATCCTATTATAAATCAAAAGAAACACTTGCGCAAGTGTACAATATGCACAAATACACTTACACAAGTGTACAATTTAATCATCCCAAACAGAGAGACGCAAGTCAAGGCGGACGAAGTAGCGCAAGCGAACCAAGAACGCAAGACAAGAGTGAGACCGGATAAGAGAGAATGAGACGCGGCAAAGCCACTAGATGTTTAACGCCACTCACCACTTGCAAGCCACACTTCAAACACCACACCACACCACACCATGAACCACTAACCACTACATCATGAACAAAAGGAGACAAGAGCATGACTACCAACGAACTGAAAGAGACCATCGAACAGTTGAGAGAGTACGAAGAACTCTCCAACGAAGTCACCGCCATGATTGACAGCTTGAAAGACAGCCTGAAAGCCGAACTCACCACCCGCAACTGCGAAGAACTCACCGTTGACGGCACCGGCTACACCATCCGCTACACCACCGTTTTGAGCAACCGCTTCAACAGCACCGCCTTTAAGAAAGCGCAACCGGACGTTTACAAGGCGTATCTCAAGCCCGTTTCCAGCCGCCGCTTCACCGTCAGCGACTAAAGAAAAGCCCTTGCATAACCCACCGACCAAAGTTAGCTATGCAAGAGCCTGAACCGCTACCCATTGGAGCGGGTAAAAAAATTCTAACTTATCCGCTCCAAAAAGTCAATACTCAATGAATGATAGGAGCGAAATTAAATGAAACAAGTGAACAAAATGAGCCGCCTAACCGGTCAGCTTGAGAAAATCTTTCGTATGCTGAACGAAGACCTGTTCAATGACGAACTGCCTACCCCCATTATCACCGTCATTCCCACTTCAAGAGCCTATGCTCATTATACCCCGTGGGACGCATGGACAAGCAAGGACGAATACAAGAGAGAGATCAATATCTCATCTGCCTACCTTGCAAGACCTCTCGAAGAAGTCATTGCTTCCCTTCTCCATGAAATGGTACATATGTACAACGATTGTGTCTTGAATGTACAGGACACCAGCAACAAAGGAGTATACCACAACAAGAACTTTAAGAGAGAAGCCGAAACTCACGGCCTGATTGTTACCCGCTCCGAAAAGTACGGATACAGCCACACCGCCCCCTCTGATATGCTGATTGAATGGATACTCAACCATGACGAACTGCGAGAGATTGAACTTTGCCGCGTGATACCCGGAAACGTTCTCGTAGGAGTGGGAACGAAAACCGGGAACGGGGACGGGGTGCAAGTCAAGCCCACCTCTAACAGCCATCACCGCAAGTATATCTGCCCCCACTGTGGCAACAGTTGCAGAGCTACAAAGCAAATCAACCTCATCTGTGGTGACTGTCTGGAACGCATGATTGAAGCATAGCGGCCACAAATTGAAGTGTTCAACCTACCACCCACACGCTACAATACTAGACAGGGGGGGAGCAATCCCCCCTCACCGTCAACAATTCCAGAGAACAAAAGGACGTGAAACAATGAGCATATCAAAAAGAGTGGACTATTTTTCTCCCCTAGAGGACGTAACGGAGATAATAGACCGTGTCGCCCCTCTGTTGAACCTGTCAGCACTGGACGCCCGTATTCTCGAACGGATACTGTTAGAGGATAGCACCGAAACCGCCGCCGCCTACTGTGGCGTATCTGTCACCATCTGCACCCGCGCTGTCAAGCGCATTGTTACCCGCGCCGCTGATTGTGTGGAATCCAGACTGAAAAGAGGTGAACAGGCTTGAAAGTTATCGGAATGACCGAGTTTAAGAACTATTGTGCCGCAAACCCCGACAACGTTTACATTTACGATACAGAGAATGTGCTTGTTGACCTCAACAGCATCCCGGACGAACTGCAAAGCGAAACGCTCATCTCTCTGTATGCGGTTAGCCAAACCAGCTATTACAACAGCGTTGTTACCATGCTTGCCCCCAACATCATCTGTTTCATCAACCAGAACGGCAACCAGAAAAGCACCCTCGAATTTGGCCTTGTGAAACAAATCGAACTGGAAAAAGGCGGTTGCTATGACACTATCAGAATCCGTGTAGAGTACGACCCAAACAAGGTTTATGTCATTTTAGCCAACCATCCATACCGCGCCGAAGAATAAAAAAGAGCGGGGAGAAATCCCCGCCTTTCTTTTTGGAATGAGAATTAAAGTGTACTTTTTAAGGCTCCTCATTTGCGAATTGGTAGAATGTCGTTCGCTTTAACCCGGTCAACTCCATAGCCCTTTTCGCTGTAATCGTGCCGCCTTTCCACTGTTCCATGACTGCGTTCCAGTTGTCAGGTTTTACCGCTCTTGGTCTACCCAGGTGCTTTCCTTTGGCCTTTGCCGCCGCTATCCCTTCCTCCTGTCTCTGCCTGATTGTAACCCGCTCCTGTTCTGCGATACTTCCCAAAACCTCAATGAGAATGTTGTTCACCATGTCGAAAACCCACTCTTGCCCCTTTGGATATTCTATCATGGTGGTGGGTAGGTCAAGGACTTTCAACCGGATACCGCTGGCCTTGAAATATTCAAGCTCGTTTTTGATGTCTGCTTTGTTCCGGCTCAATCTGTCCAGCGACTTGACAACCAGCGTATCACCGCGTCTCAACATAGCAGACTTTAACGCCTGATACCCCGCTCGTTCTAAGTTCTTCCCGCTTTCCTTGTCGGTAATGATGTCCCGCTCGTTTGCGCCCATTGCGAGGAACGCATCTATTTGACGGTCTAAATTCTGTTCTCTGCTGGAAACTCTGGCGTAGTAGAATGTACGGCTCTCCATAGCAGTAACCCCCCTTGTCTGTTTCTGATACTATCATAGCAGACAGGGGGAGACTTGCATACTTCAATTATCCGTAAAGGTGGTTTAACTTTTCGGATATATCCAGAAATGGAACAGGGTACTTTCCGAACAGGGAAACGCCACCGTTTGGGGCTGTCCGTAAAGGTAGACTTTGCCGGATACAGATACCCACCAGCGTAACGCCTTGTCGGTTCTGTCTGGAAAAATTAAAGTGTACTTCTTTACTTTTAGAGCGTCAGGTACTACCCCCCCAAACAGGCCATTGGAAACAGGCCATAGAAAAAGCACCGCGCTAAAACGGAGCTTTCCTATGCTATATCGTGTTAAATTTTTGGTACGCATATTGGTAAACTTACACCACTCCAATAAAAAGTTCTATAAATCGTGAATTATAATGCTAATCTGCTGTATATAGTAGGATAATGTTTCTTATTTGTTATTTGTAGCACAAATACATTGCTCGCGGATAACTGAAATGAAAACGTATCAAAAGGTCATTTGTTTCTGCACTTTCTAAGCCAAGGCAAATATTCAACCGTTATCACTGCAAGCGAAAGCGATTAAGACCGCCGGGCCACTACCACGAACCGCCCATTGTCGGTGTGGTAGCTGCAAGTGGAGAGGGTCAGCAACTGGTCGCCATAGGTGGCATCGATGTCCCCGCCATAGACATTGTACCGGGCCAGACCGTCCAGATACTCGTCAAAAAGCGTTTCATTAGTCAGGTCGGTGTACTGGTAGTAGGGAAAGTCATCGTTGTTCAGGTCGTAATAAAAGGCTGTCACCACCTCGTACTCCCGCAACTCGTAGAGGGTGTCGAACCGAATCACCGGATGTTCTTCCCGGTAAGCCGCATCTTCGTAGTCCACCAGGGAGCCGAACATGGAGTTATCCTTCATGTGGTGGCCGTAGATGATGATATTGCTGGCGTCAGGACCGGAACTCTCTCCAATGAACAGCAGCCGCTTTTGGCGTCACTGCCGTCAAAAGCCCGGTGTGCGGCACAAGGCTCATTTGTGGCGAGGCCGTCAAAAAGGGCCTGCAACAGTGCGCCAGATGCAAAATTTCTGGGTGATTGAGATTAGCGAAGGTGACGTATATGTGAAATAGGCACCGAAAGGCTATCGCAGGATGATTGCTCTTTAAGGGGGTGCCGCTGTAAAAACTGAATAAATTGAGACATACTGTGAGCATCATCGAATTGGGCAGGCACCCTCAAGGAGGTAAATCAGGCGTCAAAAGTTTGTTATTATTCCGGCAATTAAATAAC
>MSHM01000020.1 GCA_001941225.1 Oscillospiraceae bacterium Zagget12 | reverse complement strand
TGGTGTAACACATCTATTGTAAACCCACAATTTTGATTGTAAACTTTTAGAAGATTAGATTGCTATTCCGGCAAGGTTATGATAAAATGAGATTAGCTCAAAAATAACGGCGTACCCTATGAACTTTAATAGAAATTTGTATGGTATTATTAAACGTTCATTGGAAATGATGTTACTGCGGACGATACCGGACAGCTGGCAAGAAAGTCGACCAAGAAATATATATATTGAAATTGCAAATGAGGAGGAATTTTAATGGATTATTTGTATTACCAGCAGAAAATAAACGATGTGATTATAAAATGCCCGATTGAAACCGGTATAGAAATATTGGTATATAATTTACTTGATAAATATATAGATACAGAAAATTATGCTCTTGTTGCCATTGATAGAGTATGGAAAAAACAGGATAGTAGATTATTAACCAAAGGTGGTATATCCGATATAGCTATTCTCTCAACCGATTTCATTTTTAAGGCGAAAGACTCAGGTCATGTATATGGATTTATTGAAGTTAAGAGTGCAGGCACTTCATTATATGATACATTGCAAATAGATGGACAAAAGGAAGACCATAATCATCTTATTTACACAAACGGAATTGTTTGGAAATATTATTACAAGAAAGAATGTAGATGGGAGATAAATATAAGTAAGGAAGGCGTGCAGCATTCTTTATCGGAAATCAATGTTGATAAAAATCAATTTGATAAATTATTGAAAACAATACAAACTATAGAATGGAATAAATGAACCGATATATTATGACGAAGAATATCATTCTTATTTGCGGTTTGAATGGTGCAGGTAAAAGCACATTGGGCAGGGCTCTTGCCAAAGAACTGAACTATCGGTTTATTGATATTGAGGATATATATTTTCCTAAAAATGACCCTGATTATCTGTATGCAAACCCACGCTCCTTTGAGGAAGTGAAATCTATTTTGTCGGACATAACCTCAAAAAACGATTCCTTTGTTTTGGCATCGGTAAAAGGAAATTTCGGTAAAGATATGGTTGAAAAATGGCTGAGGTCGGTTTCTTGCCACGTCATCAGAATAGATTGGGGGTTCACTTAATTTAGTTTTGTTAAGCACCAAAAGGAGAAAATTATGGAAAAAACAGTAATTATAATAAACGGAAAAGGCGGCGCGGGCAAGGACACGCTATGCGACATAGCGGCAAAGCATTACAAGGTACGAAACGTGTCGGCTATAACGCCTATTAAGGAAATTGCAAAAAAACACGGCTGGAACGGTGAAAAGGACAGCAAATCAAGAAAATTCCTCTCCGATTTAAAAAAGGTATTTATTGAATACAACGACCTGCCTACGCAATATCTGCTTGAGCAGTACGAACAATTTATGCAAAGCGAGGAACAGCTGATGTTTGTTCATATCCGCGAGGGCAGCGAAATAGATAAGCTCAAGCACTCAATAAAAACAAAATGCCGCACGCTGCTTATACGGCGCGCGGGTCAGGAAAGCTGGGGCAACGCCTCGGACGATGAAGTGGAACAATACGGCTATGACCTGTATTACGATAACGATAAACCTCTCGAAGAAACCGAAAACGATTTCATTGAATTTTTGAATACTTTTATTTAAGCGGCGCTGTACAAGGGTATCGTCCCGCGCGCAAAACACGCAATATACAAAGAATTTTCAAACCAAACAAAAAAAGGGACTGCAAAGTCCCTTTTTATTCAGCTTACGCCAATTCTGCGAAATACTTAATTGTTCTAACCATCTGTGATGTGTATGAATTTTCGTTATCATACCATGAAACAACCTGTACCTCATACAAGCCGTCGCCAATTTCAGCTACCATTGTCTGAGTTGAATCGAACAATGAACCGTATCTCATACCTACTATATCAGATGAAACAATTTCGTCTGTGTTGTATCCGAATGACTCGTTTGACGCAGCCTTCATTGCAGCGTTGATACCGTCAACCGTTACATCACCCTTAACAACAGCTGTAAGAATAGTTGTTGAACCTGTCGGAGCCGGAACTCTCTGAGCCGAGCCGATAAGCTTACCGTTAAGCTCCGGAATAACAAGACCGATAGCCTTTGCAGCGCCTGTTGAGTTAGGAACAATGTTTACAGCGGCAGCTCTTGAACGTCTTAAATCGCCCTTTCTCTGAGGACCGTCAAGAGTCATCTGGTCGCCTGTGTAAGCGTGAATTGTGCACATAATACCCGACTGAATCGGAGCGTACTTGTTAAGCGCGTCAGCCATAGGAGCCAAGCAGTTTGTTGTACATGATGCAGCTGAAATGATTGTATCCTCAGCCTTTAATGTATTGTGGTTTACGTTGTAAACTATTGTCGGAAGATCGTTTCCTGCCGGAGCTGAAATAACAACCTTCTTAGCGCCCGCGTTGATGTGAGCCTGAGCCTTTGCCTTTGATGTATAGAATCCCGAGCATTCAAGAACAACGTCTACATCAAGCTCGCCCCAAGGACAATTATTAGCGTCCGGGAAAGCGTAGATTTTGATTTCCTTTCCGTCAACCGTGATTGAATCCTCGCCTGCCGTTACCTTGTCGGCTTTTTCATACTTACCCTGTGATGAATCATACTTCAAAAGATGAGCAAGCATCTTCGGGCTTGTAAGGTCGTTGATAGCAACAACTTCGTAACCCTCTGCGCCAAACATCTGTCTGAATGCCAAACGTCCAATACGTCCGAATCCGTTAATCGCAACTTTAACTGCCATTTTTAAATTCCTCCTAAAAAATATATATTTTTTATGTTTGATATGGGTATTTACATACCCGCTTATATATATTTTACCTCAAAAGTTTAAATTATACAAGAGGATTTGTTAAATTTGTATCATTTTATTATTAATTCTTCCTTTTTGCACAAAAACTGTCCTATTTACGGGTTTTTTATATATCATTTTTGTTTGTTTTTACGCGGCTCACCGCGCAAAAAGGGCGAACCCATAAAGGTCCGCCCCGAGTTATTCGGTATAACTGCCAATTTTATTCTCTTTCGTCAAGCGGCACATACATTTTATGTTCCGCCACGCTCTTATATGCCGGACGTATAATCTTGCCCGGATTTACCAATTCCTCAATTCTGTGCGCCGACCAACCGGATATTCTCGCTATTGCGAACATCGGCGTGTACAGCTCCATCGGCAAATCAAGCATACTGTAAACAAATCCGGAATAAAAATCCACATTCGTGCTTACGCCCTTATACATCTTCCTCTTGCTCGCGATAACCTGCGGCGCGAGCTTTTCCACCTTGGAATAAAGGTTAAATTCATCCTCCCTGCCCTTCTCCTTGGACAGGCTCTCGACAAACGCCTTAAACACATTCGCTCTCGGGTCGGACAGCGAGTAAACCGCGTGACCCATTCCGTATATAAGTCCCGCCTTGTCAAACGCCTTTTTATTCAGCAAATCCGAAAGATACTGTTCGACTTCCTTATCATCATTCCAGTTTTTGATATTCTTTTTCATATCCTCAAACATTTGCGTAACCTTGATATTCGCTCCGCCGTGTTTGGGTCCCTTAAGCGCGCCGAGCGATGCCGCAACCGTTGAATACGTGTCCGTGCCGGTGGAGGTGACTACGTGAGTGGTAAAGGTCGAGTTGTTGCCGCCGCCGTGCTCCGCGTGAAGTATAAGCGCAAGGTCGAGTATTTTCGCCTCAAGCGGCGTATATTGACTGTCACTGCGGAGCATATGCAGTATATTCTCCGCCGTACTCAGCTCGGGCTTGGGCGCGTGAACAATAAAGCTGTCATTTTCGTGATAATACTTAAACGCCTGATACCCGTATACCGCCAGCATCGGGAACTGCGCTATAAGCTGTAGGCACTGTCTTAACACATTCGGCAGAGAAATATCATCAGCCTTTTCATCATACGCATACAGCGTCAGCACGCTCCTTGAAAGGGCGTTCATCATATCCTTGCTGGGCGCCTGCATTATAATATCGCGCACAAATGACGGCGGGATTGTCCTCAATCGCGCAAGCGTGGAATTGAATATGTCAAGCTGTTTTCTATTCGGCAGCTCGCCGAACATCAGCAAATATGTAACCTCCTCAAAGCCGAAACGCTTATCGTTTATAAATCCTTTGATAAGGTCCTCCACATTATAGCCGTGATAATACAGCTTTCCGTCGCACGGCTGTGATGTTCCGTCCGGCAGTGTATCATAGGCGTGAATTTCGCCTATCTCGGTAAGTCCCGCGAGGACACCTTTACCGTTTATATCTCTCAACCCCCTTTTTACATCATATTTTGTGTATAATTCGGGATCGATTTGCTTATTCTTTTTACAGATTTCAAGCATATTAAGCATTTCCGACGTTATCTCAACGGGTACAATTTTGTCCTTCATTGTAAAACCTCCGTTCTTTATTAGTATATGTTAAAAACCGTTCGTATAGAACCCACTTTTATAATTATAGCAAACTCCCAATAAAAAAACAACGAAAATTATGTAAACTTATTGTGAATTATTTCATTCTGTGTTACAATAATATTAATACAAAAAAAGAAAGGAATGTTTATTATGGTATATGTATTGCTTGCCGACGGATTTGAAGAGGTTGAGGCGATTGAACCCATTGATATTTTAAAGCGCGGAGGAGTTGAGGTGCTCACAGCGGGAGTAAAAAGCAAGACCGTTACGGGCGCGCACGGTATAACCGTGACCGCCGACATCGCCATACAGGAGGTTGACCCGAGCAATATGGAGCTGCTTATGCTGCCGGGTGGAGCGGGACATGAAATTCTCGACGCGTCAAACGAGGTGCACGGACTTATAAATTACGCCGTAACAAAGGGCTTATATATTTCCGCGATATGCGCGGCGCCGTCGATTTTGGGCAAAAAAATGATACTTGAGGGCAAAAAAGCCACCTGTTTCCCGGGATATGAAAAATATCTCTACGGCGCGGAGGTTGTTGCCGACAAGGCTGTAGTTGACGGAAAAATCATCACCGGCAAGGGCGCGGGCGCGGCGGCGGACTTCGGCTTTGCTATGCTCGCTTTGCTAAAGGGCGGCGAAACCGCAAAACGCGTAAAGGAGATAATGCAATATTGATTAAGGACAAGCTGCGCGCCGAGATGCGCGCCAAAAGACGCGCTCTGACCGCCGACGAGGTTGGAGCGCACAGCGAAAAAATAAAGGGCAACGCGCTCAAATGTATAGGCGGTGCGCAGTCGGTGTGCGTGTTTTTATCGGCGTTTAAGGAGCCGGACACCGCGGGTATAATACAATCCCTGCTTGCGGGCGGCGCGCGCGTTATTGTGCCCGTGACGAACACGGACACCAACACAATAGCGCCGTCATATCTTGACGATTTGAGCGGCTTAAAAAAGGGTGCTTACGGAATATACGAGCCGAGCCGCGTAAATCCGGCGCTGATAAGCGATATTGACGCGGTGCTTGTGCCGGGGCTTGCCTTTGACCGCTGCGGCGGCAGAATGGGTTTCGGCAAGGGATATTACGACCGTTTTTTATCCGAGTGCCGAGGCGTTAAAATAGGCGTGTGCTATGACTTTCAGCTGCTGGATAAAATCCCGACCGAAAGCCACGACGTGCCTATGGATTATATAATAACCGAAAAAGAAATTTTAAAAGTAAGGTGAAAAATATGCTGTTCGATTCTCACGCACATTACAACGATGAGAGATTTAAGGACGATGTTGACGAGGTTTTATCCTCAATGCGGGAAAACAATGTAGGTATGATAATGAACTCCTGCTCCTCGCTTGACGAGGTGCCGGATATTTTTTCGATATGCGGCAAATATCCTTTCGTTTACGCGTCCGTCGGAATACATCCGCACGAGGTGGAAAATCTGACGGAAAACGATATGATTACCCTGAAGGAATACGCGAAAAACCCAAAGGTAAAGGCGATAGGCGAAATAGGGCTTGACTATTACTACGACTTTTCTCCGCGCGAGGAGCAGAAAAAGTGGTTTGCGCGGCAGATAGACGTTGCAAAGGAGCTGAAAATGCCCGTAATTATACACGACCGCGACGCGCACAAGGACTGTATGGATATTCTGCGCGAGCATGATATACGGAGCGTCGGCGGCGTGTTCCACTGCTATGCGGGCAGCGCGGAAATGGCTCGGGAAATACTCGACTGGGGTATGTATATCGCTTTCGGCGGTTCGCTTACGTTTAAAAAGTCGGTTCGTCCGGTAGAGGTTGCGAAGTACGTTCCGCTTGACCGTATCGTTATTGAAACGGATTCGCCGTATCTCACGCCGGAGCCGCACCGCGGCAAGCGAAACAGCTCGCTGTATATACACTACGTGGCGGAAAAGCTTGCTCAAATAAAGGGAATTTCCGTGGAAGAGGTGGAAAACGCAACATTTGAAAACGCAAAAAGGTGCTTTGGAATAGAATAAATAAAAAGGTCGGTGATGAATGTCACCGACCTTTTTATCCCTAACGTTTATTAAACGCCATGGGCGTATATGAGTTTATAGTTATATTAACACATCACACAGCGAATATCAAGCATTTTTGCACAAAAAAGAACCGGTCAAAGACCGGTTCTTTAATTTACTGTTTTAATATTCTCATTTTAAGAATTATTCAGCAACGATCTGGTAGATTTCCTGAGCCTCGTCAGTGTCGAATGTTCTTACTGCTGCGAATACTATACTGTCAGCAACGCCTGCATCTGTATTTGCCTCGTCGTCGAAGTAGTACAGATAATAATGATCTGAATTGCCCTTATCGCCGTCAAGGTAAGCAGCCTTAACATCAGGTGTTGTCATTAGACCGTCATCAAGAACGATTCTGCCGAAGTTCTTTGATGAGTTCGAGAAGTTGTAGGTATAAACCTGAGCACCGCTTGTAGCAAGGTCGGTTGCTGTATCAAGATTTACATATACACCCTCGCTGTCTACGTAAAGTGTTGTAGCAAGAGCCGTAGCATTGCCGTTCTTTACAAGAACACCGAATGTAATATCTACATCTTCGTCAGAGTCTGTCAGAAGGTCTGCGAAATCAGTATTAGCAAGAACAGCTGCGCTCAAATCATCGCCGTCATCAGCATTTGCGATATATTTTGTTACCAAGCTGCTGTGTGTAGCGTTGTATACAAAACCTGTTGTTGCAAATACCTGCTCAAGCTTTGTTACATAGCCTGCGCTCTCAACATAAACGATAGCGTCGCCTTCTTCAAGGTCATCAAGTGAAGTACCTTCGCAATCATCATCAAGAACAACTGTTGTTTCCTCACCGTTGATTGCTACTGTCATAATATCTACTTCGTCATCATTTTCGTCTACGTCCGTACCTGCCTCAAGGAATATAGCAAGCTGTGTTGTTGAGTCAAATACGTTCATACCGTCTGTGATGATTACGAAACGATAAGCGCTGTCTGAAGTTGACTTATCATATCCGTATGCTGTGTATACAACACCGTCATTAAGTGATGATGCTGAGATTACACCGTATGTGCTCTTAGCGTCGACCTGTGTCAAGTCAAGGATTACAGTAGAATCTGAAATTCTAACCGCACCAATCTTTGATGATGACTCTTTGTATGTCTGATCCTCACCGCCTGCATATGATGAGAATGTGAATGATGTAAGCTTGCTTGAAGAGTTAACCTTATACTCACCTACAAGGTTCGGATAAGACTCTGACTTAGCAAGTTTGCTGCCGTTCTCATAAGCGATTGCTACATACTTATCATAAAGCTCCTCACCGTAATCGTCGTCAAGCTTGCACTCAAGATCCTCGCCGTCCTTAGTGATTAGCTCAGCAACATAGTCGCCGTTTGACTTCTGATATACGCTTGAAAGGATACCAATCTTCTTTGTTGATGAGTTTTCATCAGCGTAAGCGATTCTGCCGAATACATCAAGCAACAGGTCATATTCTGTTGACAATTCAACTGTTATATCCATTCCGCTTGCAGCCTTATACTTTGTGCCGCCAAGAGTTGCATATCCGCTTGTGTTCCATGTGCTTGTGCACTTAACGCTTGAAACTGTATCTCTCGATACCATAACATCATAGAATGTTGAATCTGCGAAACCTGCGCTTGCATCCCAAGCAATGCTCAATACGTCGTTCTCTTCAAGATCAAGTACGTCAATCGCTTCGCCGTCCAACTCGAATGAGTATGTATATGAATCATCATCTGTGTAAAGTTTCATATTTGTCTTAAGACCGCTGCTCTGCTCTTTGAAAGTAACCTGAACATAGCTTGACTTTTCTGAAACTGACTCTACAACAGCTGTTGAGTATGTTGTAACAAAGATTGTATCATACTTGCTGCTTGTGCTTGTTGAGCCTGTAACAGTTGTCTTCTGAAGAGTGATTGTGATTGTATCGTCATCAAGAACGTATGTGTTAAGAGCATCTTCGTCCCATGTACCCATTTCAACGCCGTTTACATAGTATGTAACCTCGTCAGCAAGTGAGTACTTTGTTGAACCTGATGTTGAACCTGACGGATAGAAGTACATAACCGTAAGATCATCTGTTGTTGTCTTTGAATCATCTACGTCTTCTGTCTGAAGTTCAACCGACTTGTTTGATGCTGCGGGAACAAGTGAAAGAAGTGTGTACTCATCGTTATCGTCCTTCTGGATCAAAGCCCGTGAGTAAACATTAAGCTGATCTACAGCGTCTGTGTCGCCTATGTAAGCTTCGATTACCTGCTCCGGATAATTTGTTGTTGATGTAACGTACTGGTCATCAAAGTTATCAGCCTTTTCAACCTGGAAATCAACCTTATCGGTATCAACTGTACCTGACTTTGATGTAGCTGTTACACGACCGTATACTTTGTATGCGTCATGATACTTTGTGAATAGTGTCTGGTAGCCGCTGCCTGTACCGTCTTGGATTTCAAGATCCGGAACTGACTCGCCCCAAACATTTGTTGAGTATGACTTAACAATTACAACAGGAGCGTCCATTGCATTTGCAATCATCTGAGCAACCTGAGCTCTTGTAAGCTCGTCGTCGTCTGATGCGGAAACGCCGTCTGTTATGCCAAGTGATCCTGCCCATGTTTTATAACCGTTCGGCCAACCGCCGTTTGCCGATGCGTATGTTTCATAACCTGTAGCACGTACAAGCATTGACTGAGCCTGTACAAACGTAACGCCTGTGTCAGGTGAGAATGTGCCGTCGCCCATACCCGAAATGAAACCGTTTGAAGTACCTGCTACGATGTAGCCTGATGCCCAGTGACCGCCGGCATTCGATGCTGTTACATCGGTAAAGCCTGTGTCTGAGCTCATTGATGATGTAGCGATTGATGTAAGATCAAGTGCGTCAACAATCATCTTTGTGATTTCTGCTCTTGTTACAAGACCGTCCGGCTGGAATGTACCGTCTGTATAACCGCTGATGATGTCCAAAGCAGAAAGCTCTTGTACAGCCTGATAGTAATCAGCTGAAGAGTCTACGTCTGAGAAATCAACGGCAAATGCAGCGATAGATGATGCCGACAATGTCAGAGCAGCAAATGCTGAAATTACCTTTTTGAGATTTTTATTCATTCTCAAATCCTCCCTTTTTATACTTTGTTCCGATGGGTGTGTTGTGTTTTACCGGCTCCCTTCACCGCGCGGTAAAACTTATTCTGCGCATTGATTATATCACGTATTGCACGGATAAGTCAATGCCGTATTACAGTTGTAAAACAACTGTAATTCTTGTCACACGGCAGCCATAACCTGCTTTGCCTCCGCGCGACCCATATTACGGTAACAATTTTCAACTAACGCTTCTACCCAATTATTCGAAAACTGCTACTGAATATTTTACTATTTAAGAGTGCCGTTGTCAACAACTTTTTTATGCCAATTCAAACATTTTTTTGAATTTTATGCAAAATAACAAAATAAATATGCTTAAATCGGTTTTTTGTTCAAATTGTTCACATACAATTACGGCTATTGCTCTTTACACTAAGTTAGACGTTATTTTTTTTAAAAAGTTCCGCTTTTTTTAAATTTTTTTAAATTTTATTGAAAAAAAATTTTTTTCATATATAATAGGTATCAGCAAAGGAGATTGGTACAATGGCAAAAAAATATTACGCCGTAAGAAACGGCTTTCACATCGGAATTTTTAACACATGGGACGAGTGTAAAAAAGAGGTATCGGGATTTTCGGGCGCGGAATACAAGGGCTTTACAAATCTTGCGGACGCGCGGGACTATGTGTCCGGCAACGCGCAAGCGAGTCCTTCGGACGCCGAAAATAAAAATACAGCCACGGCTTATGTGGACGGCAGCTATAACGTGAAAACAAAGGTATTCGGCTGCGGAGTGGTTATTTTCCTAAAAGAAAAGGAAATAATCATCAGCAAAGCCTTTTCTAATCCCGACCTCGCGTCGATGCGCAACGTCGCCGGAGAAATCGAGGGCGCGAAAACAGCTATGCAATACTGCGCGGATAATAATATAGAAGAAATTCGGATTTATTACGATTACGAGGGCATAGAAAAATGGTGCACCGGCGCGTGGAAAACCAACAAGCCCGGCACAATCGCGTATAAAAAATTTTACGATGATATAAGCGAAAGGGTAAGGGTGAATTTTGTTAAGGTGAAAGGGCATAGCGGCGATAAGTATAACGATATGGCGGACCGCCTCGCAAAGGACGCCGTGGGTGTGGTGTAAAAGACGGCATTATAAGCGGCGGGAATGAGCCTCCCGCCGCTGTCTTTCCCTCTTTTTCTGTTTTGACTTTCTTTTTTCATCTTTCTCTTATGTTCTTTTTGCAGCAAAAAGAACATTAAGCAACTGAGGGATTCTTCACCGCACCTCGCAGAGGGTGCCCATTGGCGCCCGAATCCCTCCGTCATTTGCTCCGCAAATGCCACCTCCCTTTAACAAGGGAGGCTTAGCAAATTCGCCGCAGTCCCTAAGCCTCCCCTACTAGGGGAGGTGGCACGGCAAAGCCGTGACGGAGGGGTTTGTGTACAAATTCTGCTTATCATAAAACAAACCCCTCAGTCACTTCGTGACAGCTCCCCTAAGTAGGGGAGCCTTACTTGCCGTTGCCGGCAATATGGCGCAAACCCCTCAGTCATTGTTGATGACCGAGGGGTTTTTATCAATATTTTATCAATTATCAATATTTTTTCAAATCGCAGTAAACTCTTATCCAGCCGGCGGCGGATTCCTTACTAGGAGAATCCTGCCAAATATATATCAAATCATTCTCGACCCTGACGCTGCCGTTATGAATATCCTTTTCATCGTCTTCGTTTATTATAACCGAGCTTGGGTCAAATTTAATATAATACGCGCTCTTGCTGTTATCGTCCACATCAAGGGCAAACTCTGACGGATTATTGTTTTTATTGCTGTTCGTAATCCTCATTCCGTCGGTATAATAGTAATACTCTCCGTTATATCTTACTATCGACGCGCCGAAATCCTTTCCGCCGTCCTCCAAAGACGCCTCCTCCACAAAGTCGCTCCACTCCCAGGACGCAAGCTCGAATTTTCCGTTAATTCCTCCGTCCACTATGAGCGGACCCATATCATCGCTGCCTACCACATCTATGATGAACGACGCGTAAGCGCTGTTATCCCAAAGCGAGTTTGAATTGACCTTGACCATAAGCTTTGTCTGTCCCGCTTTAGACATATCAAGCTTGTCCGCGAGAATTGTGTATTTGCTCTTATCTATCTCCGCCGACGCTCCGCCCACGTAAACGGCGGTTACTTTCAAATTCGTTATGACCTTATCCACCTCGGTGCCGCGGAAAATCATTTTTGACGGGCGGTCGCCGTCAAGGGATTGATTTTGATAATACGTGTCCGGTCCGCTGACCATAAGATACGCTATTTTTTCGCCAATAGAACGCTTTTCGCCGATTTCCACGCTGACGTCCTGCATAAGAGAAAACTTTATCTCCTTGGCGGATATATCCTTATACTTTTTGCTGTTCAGTATCAATTTTTCCTCGCCGGTCTGTATATAATAATCGGACGGCGAAAACTTATCGCCCTCTCCGGTTCTGTCGTTAAGAGATGAAATTAGCTTTTGATAATTTCCGTTCTCTATAAGGTCGTGCCAATAGGTATTTCCGGTTTCGGTTTCCTCCGCGAGAACGGTTGAAAGTATGCTCATCATACTGCTCATATGATTTGAGCATTTCGTCTTGTCGCGGTTAATGACGCACTGCACCAAAGACGGAACTATTATAAGCGCCGCAAGCGCGATTACCGCGATTACCACCGTTATTTCCGCCGGTTTGATTTTTATTTTCGGCAGCTTTATTTTTTTATTTTTTATTGACTGTAAATTGAATTTCTTCAAGTGTTTTACCTCAAAAATATATTCGGACGGGTTATTTTTGCAGCCAGTCGCCGCCGTCCGCAAGCTGAGATTGTATTTCCCTGTCAAGCTCGTCGCCGGAGCCGCTTTCAACTCTGCATATTATCTTGCTCTGCGTCGTGAACATAACCCGAACATAAAACTTATCCTCTACCTTGTCGTAAATTCGTCCGGCGCTCGTTGTGCCTCCCGCCATCGTGTACGGGGAATTTGAAATATATCCCACTTGACCGATGATGGGCAGACGCGCAAGAATTGCCTCGGAATCGTACTTATTTGAAGGGTCCTTTTCGCAGACAAGCAGATTTCCTATGCCAAACGGCTTTCTGCCGTAGTAATGCGCGAAACCCGTTATTGTAACATACATATTTTCCTGCATCAAAATCGCCCCCAATTTAAACATACTTATAAAAATATATTATATTGTATCATTTTTCGACAGGTTTGTCCATAACTAAAATTCCCTCTCCGTCAAATATCGGTATAAAGCTTTCCTTCGCGGCGGCGCCCTCCTGCACAAAGGCGTTCTCCACGCCTATATCGACGGCAAAATTTATTACCTCGTCATATTCCCCGCGCGTGACGCGGCGGTTTATTTCCGGATAAGCCTTTACGCGCTCCATAGGCGTGTACTGGCTCATTATGCTCATATAAATATCATTGCCGTAGGTTTTATACAGGTATTCCACAGCTTTTTTTGAATTTTCAATGTGCGACGGCAGCACAAGATGGCGCACAAGTGTTCCGCTCCTCATAATTCCGTCCGCGCCGAAGACGCATTTGCCCGTCTGACGCACCATCTCCGCCAAAGCCGCACCGGCAATTTCGGGATAATCCGCCGCGTTTGAATACCGCTTGGCGGCGGCGCTGTCAATATATTTAAAATCCGGCATATAAATATCGATGTAGCCGTCAAGCATTTTCAGCGTTTCCACGCTTTCGTATCCGCCGCAGTTATATAAAATCGGAATGTTAAGTCCCTTTGCCTTGTCCAAAGCCTCAATTATATGCGGCACATAATGGGTGGGTGTGACAAGATTTATATTATTCGCGCCTCTTTCCTGCTGCTCGAGAAAAATTTCAGCCAATCTGTCCGCCGTTATTTCAAAGCCTATGCGTTCCTTTGCAATCTCTCCGTTTTGGCAGTATACGCAGCCCAAGTTGCAGCCGGTAAAAAATACCGTTCCGCTGCCGCTCTCGCCCGATATACACGGCTCCTCCCACATATGCAGCGACGCTCTCGCGGCGTACAGTTTGTCGCTCATTCCGCAGTACCCTGCGGCTATGCTCCTGTCAACGCCGCATTTCCTCGGGCATAAAACGCATTTTTTATAATAATTCATCACAATATTTCCATAACCTCGCCAAACGCCTTTACCGTTTTTTCCAAATCTTCGTCGGAATGAGCGTCGCTCAGAAACACGGACTCAAACTGCGACGGCGCGAGATATATTCCTCTTTTCAGCATCTCGTTGAAATATTTCTTAAACCGCTCCGTGTCCGATTGGCTCGCCGTTTTAAAATCCGTAACCTCCGCGTCCGCGAAAAACACGCTCATCATCGAGCCTACTCTGTTTACCCTTGCCGCGACTCCGTTTCTTTTCGCAGCGGCGGTAAATTCTCTTTCAAGATATTCTCCCTTTTTTTCGATTTCTTTATATATATATGCGTGAGTACGCAAATATTCAAGCTGCGCGTTGCCCGCCGCCATTGCGAGCGGATTGCCCGACAGCGTTCCCGCCTGATAAACCGGTCCCGACGGCGAAACAAATTCCATTATATCCCGTTTTCCGCCGTAGGCGCCCACGGGCATACCGCCGCCTATAATTTTTCCGAAGGTAATTATATCCGCGTCAATGCCGAATCTGCCGGACGCACCCGAGGGCGACAGCCTGAACCCTGTCATTACCTCGTCCATTATGAACACGCTGCCGTATTCCTCGGTAAGAGAACGCAATTTCTCCAAAAATCCCTCTTTGGGCGGCACGACGCCCATATTGCCCGCGACCGGCTCAACGATAACCGCTGCTATTTCGCCGCCCATTTTTTCAAAGGCGACCTCAGCCGCCTTTGTATCGTTATACGGCAGCACAAGCGTGTATTTCGCAAAATCCTCCGGCACGCCCGCCGATGACGCGGCGCCGAATGTGGCAACGCCGCTGCCGGCTTTAATCAAGAGCGAATCGCTGTGTCCGTGATAACAGCCCTCGAATTTTACAATGATATTTCTGCCGGCGTATCCTCTGGCAAGGCGCAGCGCCGACATTGTCGCCTCCGTGCCCGAATTTACCATTCGCACCTCGTCAACGCAGGGAACCGCGGAGCATATTCTTTTTGCCAGCTCCGTTTCCGCAAGGCACGGCGCCCCGAACGACATTCCTTTATCCGCGGCGGCTTTCACCGCCGCCCTCACGCGCTCGTTGCCATGACCGAGAAACATAGGTCCCCACGAGCCTACATAATCGATATATTCGTTTCCGTCTATATCGTATATTTTACTTCCTTTAGCCCTGTCGATGAACAGCGGATTCGCGCCGACATTGGCAAACGCTCTGACCGGCGAGTTTACTCCGCCGGGTATATATTTTTTCGCCTCGGCAAAGGCGGCTTTACTTTTGTCCGTTTTCATAATTTTTTCTCCCGTTAAATACAATTACATCTAAAAAATTATACCACTTAAAGCAATACTTTGTCAATTCTCTTGCTTTTTATCGTTTTTAGTGGTAAAATTAATTCGATATTCAATAATATCCTTTTTCGGTAAATGCCTCCTGTGCATTTTTAAAAGGAGAAGTGAGGCGAAAATCCTCCGCAGTCACGCTGCCGTTACAGTCGGATCGCCTGCCGAAATCGAGCACATTTGTGCCTACGAGCGATGGGACAATGGCAAAATCATCAAGATTTTAAGCCATAGGATAACATCAAAATCCTTACGGCTTTTTTTGGTATGTAAAAACCACAAGTTTTCCGCCTGCCTTAAAGTTTCATAACTATCTTCAAGTCACTTGTGTGCTAAAACATATATTACATAAAAAGGAGAGAAAATTTATGTCTTTAGCAAACAGGAAAACAAAGCTATTGGTGGCGGCGCTGACGCTGCTGCTGGTCATTCCTATGACAAACGCATTCGCAATGCACATTATGGAGGGTTATCTTCCGGTCGGTTACTGTATCTTTTGGGGTGTTCTGTGTGTTCCGTTCCTTATCGCGGGCGGAATAAGTATGCAGAAACAGTCCAAAAAGGATAACAAGGTGAAAATACTTCTTGCCCTTGCGGGAGCATTTGTATTTATACTTTCATCACTTAAAATCCCGTCGGTTACGGGCAGCTGCTCGCACCCTACGGGCACGGGACTCGGCGCGATATTGTTCGGCCCGTCTATTATGTCAATACTCGGCATAATCGTACTGCTGTTTCAGGCGCTTTTGCTCGCGCACGGCGGACTTACAACTCTCGGCGCGAACACATTCTCAATGGCAATAGCGGGACCCTTTGTGTCCTTCGGAATCTTTAAGCTATGTCAAAAGCTGAAAGCACCCAAAGGACTTGCGGTATTTCTCGCGGCGACAATCGGGGATTTGTTTACATACTGCGTAACCTCGGCTCAGCTTGCTCTCGCATTTCCGGATCAAAGCTTTTTCGCATCGCTTGTAAAGTTTATGGGTATTTTTGCGGCGACGCAGCTCCCCATCGCGATAGCGGAGGGTATCCTGTCGGTTATGATATTCAATGTGCTTGAAAAGAACTGCAAAAGAGAGCTTACTGCTCTCGGCGTTATAAAGGAGGCGTGAGATTATGAAACTTTGGGTTAAAAATACAATATTGGCGGTTGTGCTTGTGCTGATTATAGCGGTTCCGCTCCTGTTTATGGGCGGCAGCGAATTCGGCGGCTCGGACGGCGAGGCGGAAAGCGCGATAAGCGAAATCGACAGCAGCTATGAGCCGTGGTTTGAATCACCGTGGGAGCCGCCCTCGGGCGAAATAGAGTCGCTGTTCTTCTGCGTGCAGGCGGCGATAGGCGCAGGAATAGTCGGCTTTGTGCTCGGCAGAGTAACCTCCAAAAAGAACAAGGAAAATACGGAGCAATGATTATAGATAAATTGGTGTATAATTCAAAACTGAGAAATATCGCGCCTATTGAAAAGCTTTTATTTTCAATGGCGATGCTTTTTATCTGCATTGCCGCAAACAGCTTTACGGTAAGCGTCCTGACGGCGTTTACCATGCTGTTTCTCATTATATGTATAGGAAAAACACCGGCAAAAAACGTCCTTCACCTTATGACGGTTCCGATAGTTTTCGTAATCATGGGAGCGGCGGCAATCGCGATTTCCATAGGAAGGTCGGACGGCGCTATGATAGCCTCTTTTCACATAGGCGGCGTGTATTTCGGCATCGGCTGCGACGGGCTTATATTGGCGCTTGGCACAATGCTTAAATGTTTCGGCGCGGTAAGCTGTATGTACTTTCTGTCGCTTACCACTCCGATGATAGATTTATTTACTCTGCTGAGGAAAAGTATCATTCCGAATTTTATAATAGAAACGGCGGAGCTTATTTACAGATATATTTTTGTGCTGTTTGACGTTTCAAGCAGGATACACACGGCTCAGGACGCGCGGCTCGGCTATGACACGCTCAAAACAAGCTACCGCTCGACAAGCTGTCTTGCGTCAAATCTGTTTATACGCTCGTTCCGCCAAGCGGAAAAAACCTACACCGCGATGGAATCGCGCGGGTATGACGGCAATATTAACGTGATTATGCCGAAAAGAAATCACTGCGCGCCGTTTATAATTTTCGCGGTTATTTTTACTGCGGCGGCTTTGGCGGCGGCAATCCTTTGCGGAAGGGCGGGGATATAAATGAACATAATAGAAACCGAAAACCTTTATTATAAATACGACGACGGCAGCTACGCGTTATCCGATGTAAGCATCGGCTTTGAAAAGGGAAAGATAACAACAATTCTCGGAGCGAACGGCGCGGGCAAATCCACTCTGTTTCTGAACTTGAACGGCATTTTAAAGCCGGAATCGGGAACGGTAAAATTTATGGGCAAAAGCATAAAATACACAAGGTCGGAAATTAAAAATCTGCGCCGTAGCGTCGGCATAGTTTTTCAGGACCCCGATGACCAGCTTTTTTCCGCGTCGGTATTGCAGGACGTGTCCTTCGGCGCGATGAATATGAAACTACCGGAGGACGAGGTGATGAGGCGCGTGAATGACGCGCTTGAGCGCACGGGCATAGCCCGCCTAAAGGACAATCCCACCCACGCCTTAAGTTTCGGTCAAAAAAAACGCGCGGCAATCGCAGGAATACTCGTAATGAAACCGGAGGTTATCATTTTGGACGAGCCGACCGCCGGTCTTGACCCGATGGGCGTAAGCTCGCTTATGCACCTGTTAAAGGACATCTGCCAAAACGAGGGAACAGCCATCATAATGTCCACCCACGACATAGATGTCGTTCCGATTTATTCGGATTATATTTACGTGCTTGACCGCGGCAGACTGCTTACCAGCGGCACATCATCGGAGGTCTTTAAAAATCCCGATATACTGCGCGAGCATAATTTAAGACTTCCGAGAATTTCGCATTTGCTTGAAATTCTCAATAAATGCGACAACCTTGAAACAGACTTCTCAAAAGCCACCATCGGCGGCGCGAGAGAGGAAATATTAAATCTTATCAGGAGCAAATAATTATGGCAAAATTCTATTCCGTCGGAGTCGGTGCGGGCGACGGCTCATATATAACGCTCGGCGCGCTGCGCGCCTTGGAAAAATCGGATATAATCGCGGTTCCGTCAAAAAAACGCGGCGATAAATCCACCGCGCTTAATATTATAAACAAAGAGTTCGACACAAGCAAAAAAGAGCTGCTCGAGCTTGAATTTTCTATGTCCTCCGACGTGAAAGAGTGCGAATTATCACGAAAAAAATCGGCGGAAAGGATTATTGCCGCGCTGAAAGCGGAAAAAACCGTCGCTATGATTACATTGGGGGACGTTTCGATTTACAGCATCTGCTCATACGTACACGGCACGGTCAAAAACGCCGGCTTTGAAATTGAAATAATTCCGGGCATAACCTCTTTCTGCGCCGCGGCGGATAAGGCTCGGATAAGCCTTTGCGAGGGCAGCGAGTCCGTTGCGATTATTCCGTCGGCAAAGGGCGCCGACCTTGAAAAATATATCGCCGATTTCGACACCGTTATAATTATGAAGGCGGGCGCGGATACCGACGGAATTTATGAGGCGTTAAAGCGCCGCGGTATGGAAAACAACGCGATAGTTTCCTCGTGCGTCGGTATGGAGAACGAATTGATTGAACCGCTGCGGGAGGGAAAGTCTTACGGATATTTCACAACCGTCATTATTAAAAAGAAGGGATTTTAAATGCAGCTGCTTTGCGTCAGTATCAGCCACGAAAAAGCACCGATAAGCGTGCGGGAAAAGGTATCGTTTACAAAGAAAAAACAGGCTGAAATTATAAAGTATATAAAACAGAATATCGCGGACGAATGTGTGATTTTATCCACCTGCAACCGATGTGAATTTTATTTAGCCGGCGGGGATTGCAAAAAGACGTTTCTTGATTATTTAGTGTCCCTTGTCGGCAGCTTTGTGGCGGATTATATGACTGTTTACGAAAATGACCTATGCTGCGAGCATCTTATGCTCACGGCGGCGGGGCTTAAATCTATGATTTTGGGCGAGGATCAAATTTTGGGACAGGTAAAGGACGCGCGCGACTTTTCAAGCGCGAATTTATGCTGCGGCAAGTATTTAAACACGCTGTTCCGCCTTGCGGTGACGGGCGCGAAAAGGGTAAAAACGGAAACGCTCCTTTCAAAAACGCCCCTTTCGGCGGCAACCATTTCCATAAAGCTTTGCCGCAATATTTTGGGGACACTAAACAATAAAAATATTCTTATAATAGGCGCGTCCGGAAAAACAGGCTCGATAGTTTTAAAGGATTTACTGTCCCTCGGAAATGTGAATATATACGCGACAGCGCGCACGCGAGGCGGTGAGGCGGCAGATAATAACGGCGCGGTGAGCGTGGAATACGAAAAAAGATATGACAATCTCGATATATACGACGCGGTTATAAGCGCGACCTCAAGTCCTCACCTTACTCTTGAAAGGGATAAAATAGCCTCCGCGATAAAAACGCGTAAAACAAGGGTTTTTATTGACCTTGCCGTACCGCGCGACATTGAGGTGGCGCAGAACGAAAGCACAACATACAAAAACATAGACGATTTGCTTGAAATCGCCGACGGCAACAACAAAATAAAACAAAAGGAAATTAAAAAGGCACAGAATATTTTAAAAAAATATACAGACGAATTTCGCGTATGGAAATTATTCACCGAAAATGAGCCTCTTTTTGAATACGCGGAAAATAAAATTGAAAACAACGGCGAAAAGCACAAATTTCGCCATAAAATATATGATTTAAAAGCAGAAAACGACTATGCAAGATTTTATGAGTTTGTAACGGCTCTAAAGGAGAAATCGTATGAATATTAAAATCGGCTCGCGCAAAAGCGCGCTTGCCATAAAGCAGACCGAGGCGGTAATCGAAAAATTAAAGGAGCATTTCCCCGACGACACCTTTGAAATTGTCGGCATCTCAACAAAGGGCGACCGCCGCCTTGACAGAGATTTGCAAAGTTTCGGCGGCAAGGGCGTTTTTATAAAAGAACTGGAAACCGCTCTGCTGCGCGGAGAAATCGATATGGCGGTGCACAGCGCAAAGGATATGCCGACCGAGATAAGCGGCGGGCTTGAAATCGGCGCGGCTCTGCTGCGCGAGGACAGAAACGATATTTTGGTATACTTTGCCGACACAGAATTATCCGACATTAAAATCATCGGGACGGGCAGCGCAAGACGCGAGGCTCAGGCGAAAAAGCTTTTCCCGAACGCGGATTTTAAACCCATACGCGGAAATATACACACTCGCCTTGAAAAGGTAAAAAACGGCGAATACGACGCGGTTATAATGGCAAAAGCGGCTCTTCGCCGCCTTGAAATCACAGACATACGCACAGCGGATTTGGGCGAAAGCTTTATATGCGCGGCGGGTCAGGGCATTTTGGCTGTAGAAACGGCGGCGGGTAAAATGAAAAAATACACCGACGCGATAAATGACAAAAAAACAATGGCGGAGCTTGACGCCGAACGCGCGTTTTTAAAATATGTCGGCGGCGGCTGTCACGCGCCTTGCGGAGCGTCGGCGGTGTCGGACGGAGATAATATAACAATGCGCACATTTTTGGGGGACACTAAAAATAAAATATATCTGAAAATGACCGGCGGTGACCCGAAACTGCTCGGGAAAAAAATGGCGGAAATCACTCTCGGCAAAATGAAAGGAACTGAATGATGGTATATCTTGTGGGAGCCGGTCCCGGCGGCACCGGTCTTATAACTCAAAAGGGACTTGAATGTATAAAAAACGCGGACGTCATTATATACGACCACCTCGCGAATCCGTCGCTTTTAAGCGGCGCGAAGGACGGCTGCGCGTTGATTTACGCCGGAAAAACCGTCGGCAATCATCATATGAATCAGGAAAAAATAAATGCCGAGCTTATAAAGTACGGCGCGGAAAAAAATGTTGTGCGCCTAAAGGGCGGCGACCCGTTTGTTTTCGGCAGAGGCGGCGAGGAGGCGGACGCTCTCGCGGAAAATAATATTCCGTATGAAATTGTGCCCGGAGTTTCCTCCTGCTACAGCGCCGCCGAATACTGCGGTATTCCGGTAACTCACCGCAACGCGGCAAGCTCCTTTCACGTCATAACGGGGCACGGAAAAACCGGAAAAAATCTTGATTTTTCGACAATCGCAAAGCTCGACGGAACTCTTGTGTTTCTTATGGGACTTTCAAACGCCGCGAATATTTCATCGCAGCTTATAAAAAACGGTATGGACGCTCAAACTCCCTCGGCGATAATTTCAAACGCCACGGCGGAAAATCAAAAAATCATCACGGGGACACTAAAATCTCTGCCCGAATCGGCAAAAAGGGTTTCATCTCCCGCCGTCATAATTATAGGCGGCGCTGTCGAATTGCGCCGCGAGTGGTTTTATCCATCGGGCAAAAAAATTCTTGCCACGGGTACAAAATCAATGAACGCGCGGATAAGAAAAGCCGCGAAAGGGACGGATATAACGGAGATTCCCATTATAAAAACAACGCCTCAAAATTTTGAGCTGTTTGATAAAACGGATTTAAAAAAATATACCCATATCGTCTTTACAAGCGCGAACGGCGTTGAATTATTTTTTGAGTTTATGAATAAATCCAAAAGGGATATACGCCTTTTATGCGGCGCAAAATTTGCCGCCGTCGGCGAAAAAACAGCGGCGGCTCTTGAAAAAAGAGGAATTTTCACCGACATAATTCCGAAAAATAACCGCGGAGAGGATTTGGCAAAAACGCTCTGCGCCCAATGCCAAAAAAGCGACAGACTTCTTTTAATACGCGCTAAAAACGGCGCGGACACAATACCGAAAATCCTGACGGACGGTAAAATACAATTTACGGATATGCCGCTCTACAGCACGGAAACGGATTTTTCCAAAAAGGAGCTTTTGAATTTATGTGTCCCCGATACGGACTATATAATTCTTTCAAGCGGCTCGGCGGCAAAGGCGTTTTCCGAAATGGCACAGGCTTATACAAATGCTAAATTTATCTCGATAGGCGCGGAGACTTCAAAAGCCGCGCGAAAATACGGCATTGAAATATATAAAACAGCCGAAAGACCGACTGCGGAAAGTATTATTGAATGTATTTTAACAGATAAAATCTAACGCGCCGCGTTATAATTTACACTGCAATGCATTGGAAAGGGAGATTAAAATGATAAAACGACCGAGAAGACTTCGCGCCACCAAGGAAATACGCGACCTTGTGCACGAAACATCAATAGACAAAACGGATTTGATATATCCAATCTTCGTTATTGACGGCGAAACGGAGGACATACCGTCAATGCCCGGAATAAAGCGCTATTCGCTTGCGGATTTACCGCAGACGCTCGGCGAGGTTAAAAAGGCGGGCGTAAAGGCGGTATTGTACTTCGGAATACCGAAAGCAAAGGACGAATACGGCAGTGAGGCGTACAACAACGACGGAATTGTCCAAAAAGCAATCAGGCTCACGAAAAAGCTCTGTCCCGATTTAATTGTAATCGCGGATATTTGCCTGTGCGAATACATCTCTCACGGGCACTGCGGAGTTGTTGAGAACGGCTGCGTCATAAACGACAAAACTCTTCCGCTTTTGGCAAAAGCGGCGCTCTCCTGCGCTATGGCGGGCGCGGATATTGTCGCGCCGTCGGATATGATGGACGGCAGAGTTGCCGCTATAAGGCGCGTCCTTGACGAGAACGATTTTGAAAATGTGCTTATTATGGCGTACAGCGTGAAATATTCCTCCTCCTTTTACGGACCCTTCCGCGACGCCGCCGACAGCGCGCCCGCGTTTGGGGACAGGAAAAGCTATCAAATGGATTTCCGCAACAAAAAAGAGGCAATTATTGAAACGCAAACCGATATTGACGAGGGCGCGGACATTGTAATGGTGAAACCCGCCCTGCCCTATCTTGACATTGCGAAAGCAATCGGCGACACTTTTAGTGTCCCTCTTGCAATATACCACGTAAGCGGAGAATATTCGATGATTAAAGCCGCCGCGCAAAACGGCTGGATTGACGAAAAATCAATCGTTATGGAAAGCCTTACCGCGATGAAACGCGCGGGCGCGAAAATGCTTATAACATATTACGCGCTTGACGCGGCAAAATGGCTGGAGGAAATGTGATGTATCCCGTAATGCTGAACATATGCGGCAAAAAATGCGTAATTATAGGCGGCGGCAAAACCGCTTTGCGCAAGGCGCGAAAGCTTGCCGCCGCCGGCGCGGCGGTCACGGCTGTAAGTCCGAAATTTTGCGGGGGCTTTGACTGCGCCGAAAAAATTCAAAGGCGCTATGACAAATCCGATATAATCGGCGCGTTTCTCGTAATCGCCGCCACGGATAACAAATCTCTTAACAGGCAAATCGCCGCCGACGCGAGAGAAAAAAATATTTTAGTGTCCCTCGCGGACGACGCGGAATATTCGGATTTTATATCCGCCGCCTCGGCGGTAACGGGAGATATAACCGTATCGGTTTCCACAAACGGCAAGCTCCCGCTGCTTGCAAAAAGGCTTTGCGCGGAAAAAAGCGCGGATATTGATTTTTACAATTCAATTCTTCCGGTTCTTGAAAAATACAGACAAATTATAATCGCCAATCATGGGGACACTAAACAGGGGCTGATAAATTATATGCTCTCCGATGAGATGCTTGAAATTGCGCGAAGAGATACAGTGCTGTTTGAGGAAAAAATAAAGGAGAAAATTTAGTTTTGCGAAAGGATTTAACGGTCAATTTATGAAAAAAGCAATACTTGTTATCAGTTTCGGCACGAGCTATCCCGACACTCTCGAAAAAACAATAGCCGCTGTCGAAAACAGAATACAAAACGAATTTAAAACCGAGGTTTTCCGCGCTTTCACAAGCGGAATGATAATAAAAAAGCTCGGAGAACAAAGCGGTATTCACGTTGACACCGTAACGGAGGCGCTCGATAAATTATATTCGTGCGGGTACACCGATATTTTTTGTGTCCCCACTCATATTATGAACGGCGCGGAATACGACAAGGCATATAAAATGATTGACGGCTTTAAGGACAAAATGAACATTCGCGTTTCGCGTCCGCTTATTTCGATAACCGAAGACTATTTTGAAATCGTGAATATATTTAAAAAGCGTCTTACGGATAAAAACAGATTATACATATTTATGGGACACGGCAGCGAGCATTTCGCAAATTCACTTTACTCCGCGCTCGACTATCACTTCAAGGACGCCGGTATGAGCAATGTTTACGTCGGAACCGTGGAGGGCTTTCCCGACCTTGGCACCGTAATCAAGCAGGCAAAGAATTGCAGTATCAAAAGCGTCACTCTTTTGCCGCTTATGCTCGTATGCGGCGACCACGCGCAAAACGATATGGCGGTGGAATGGAAAAAGGCTTTTGAGGATAACGGCTTTGACGTTGATTGCTCCCTCGCGGGTCTTGGAGAAACGGACGAAATACAGGAAATGTACTGCGAACATTTAAGAGCCGTATTTTATTAACATCTATGAAAAAGTCCCTGCCGTCAAGCAGGGACATAAAACTGTGGGCAAAACCTGACCGGTTTTGTCCATAGCCTTTTACTTTACAATTTTAAGCGTTTCCGCTTTACCGTATTTTCTAAACACGGTTTTGCCGTCCTGTTGGGTTGTTTCCCAACCCTCGGACGTGGTTTTTACCGTTCCGTTCACCTCGGCGGTCATCATACCGCCGTCAAGGAATTTAACCGTCGCGCCCTTTTCCGTCTTTGAAATTTTTGCGGGAAGATTTACCGCGGTCAAATTAATATCGTTGTTTTCATCGTTTTTTGAAATACTCGCGCCCTTATCGAGGGACACATAAATGCAATTATCCTTTTTATAATAAACGCTTGCGGTAACGCAAAACTCGTCCGCCGCGACATTATCCGCAAGTATGATTTTCACTCCGGTCGAACCTTGATAATCCTCGTCATACAGCGGAATTTCCGCGCTCTTTGCCTGCGCGGACAAATACAATGTATCGTCCTCCCATTTCGCGCTCACGAGGCTGTTATACGCCGCCGCGACCATTTTCGCAAGCTGATTTTCCTGAACAAAATTATACCCGTAATCGCCGACAAGCGTGCCTACCTTTTTAATTTTTTCCTCTTCCTCGTCGGTTTCGCGGTAGGTATAATCAATATGATTCGCGAACAAAAAGAGGAACCTCATATTTCGCCGAAAGCTGCGCGTATGCGCTGTTTCCGGCGGGAGAATTTGAAGGCTGGAGCATCAGCTGACCGTTATCGAGATAAAACGGCACAAGAATCACATTTTCCGCGCCTGCTGCCGGCTCAGCCATACTGTCCGGAGTGTGCGAGCCGCTGTTCCAATAAAGTCCCGCCTCAAACTGGGCGCGGTATGTGCCGTCGTAGCCGCGCGTGTTGTCATAATGCGTATCATATCCGATTTTGCTTGTATACCACGTATGCTGATTCGCGCCGCCGCCGACAAAATCCAGTCCGTAAGCGGTAAAGGCGTTTTTATGATATTCAAGCTCCCTTTGGTCGTGGAACATATCGGCGTGCTCATGAGAGAGCGTATGCGCGCCTATGTATATTCCCTTATCCTTAAAATAATTTACCTGCTGCAATAATTCCTCTTGATACGGGAAATACTCGCTGTCTATCGGCACCGCCATACCGTATTCCAAGGAGCCGACAATTAAATCCTTATTGCCGTCATTGTCGATGTCATAAAATCTCGGCACGCAGTTTGAACCGAATTTCAGATGTATATTGCCCAAATAATTGCACTCGTTACCCTCAAGATAGCCGCTTAAAATATTATTCTCATATTTTACGATATATCCCTCAAAGGTGCCGGCGTACAGCTCATTCACGCCGTCGTTATCAGCGTCCGCGATGCACGGCGCGCACCAGCTCTGACCGCTGTCAATCGTTTCATACTCGCCGAACGCCACACCGTAATTCTCCATATGCCCGTAATATATCCGCAGCTCGCCGTTTCTCGAACCGACAGCCAAATCGGCTATTCCGTCGCCGTTAAGGTCGCCGACCGACGGCATCGCGTCGGTAAGTCCGGTTTCGAGTATAACTCCCTGATTTTCAAGAACCAGCCCGCCGAGCGGCTTAAAGAAATATATTTTCCCGTCCTCGCTGCCGGAAATTATTTCGGCAATTCCGTCAATATTCAAATCCGCAAGCGCGGGCGACGAAAACGCTCCGACCGAAACGGGCGTTCCGTCCGAGTCGGTAAAAAGTGCGGCGGCATTAAACTCGTAATTCGTACCCATACCGATTCCGCTGTAAAAATATAAATTCCCATCGGCACTGCCGCAGATTAAATCCATATTTCCGTCCACGTTGTAATCAGTCGGACACGGATACGCGCGCTTTATGTAATCATAGCTGTCCTCGAAATAGCTTATCGTATTATCGTAATAATCGAGCGACAGCCATTCCTTGTCCGAAACAAAATGTGTGCCGGAAGAATAGGCGTTCTCATACGGGTCCATCGCGAACGCGCCGTTATTGCTTAAGGCGTAGGTCACGCTCTCCGCCCTGCTAAGCCAAATATATTGATTTCTCGCAAGCGAAAACGATGGAACCTGCCCGTATTTTGTGCACATTTCCGCGAATGTAACCGCGCTGCCGTTCTCTATACCCGTCATATCCTCGCAATACAGCTCCCATGCCGCCGCGGGTCTTGCAAAACTGCCGAATATATGCTCAACGGCATAGCCGTATTTTTGCAATGACACAAATTCGGCAAAATAGTCGCGCATAAGCTTATTCGCGCCGACGGTGGACGCGGCGAGGTATTCGCCCTCGTCGTCGGGAGAAAGATTATTCACGGAAAATGCGTTCGGCAAAAGCGGATTGGTGAAAAACACATATCCGTCGCCGTATTGATTAAGCGTGTATATTCCGACTCCGTTCTCGGACGCTGTGCACTGCGCCGTCGACGGCACAACTCCCACTCCGTAGCTTTGCTTTGAAAGGGTTTCCTCATAATTGGCGTAATTCTTGTAAACGCCGCAAAAATCACTTATAAGCTCCTGAATTTTCCTGACGGCGTCGCTGTCCGCGCCCTCCTCGTAACTCATATCGAGCGGGCAAGCGTCAAGCGCGACAAATTCCAACGCGCCGATAAAATCGCTGTCAAACACGCCGTACACCTCGTTATCGAGGAACACACTGCCGCCGTTCGACACATATTCCTGCACCGCCGCGGCGTCAAAATCCGGCGTTTCGGTAACGCTTTTGTCTATGTAAAGCACGTCATAATCCGAAAGATTGCTTGTCTGCGACACGTCCAGCCTCTCCGCCGTGAGCGTTGCGACGGTGGATTCGTTCAGAGCGTTATATGTGTTTTTAGCCGTCACGCTGTCCGCCGCCGAGATTACCGCGGCTTTCAAGGTATCGGGATTTTCAACCTTTACTGTTTCACCGCAGCCCGCGAGGCACAACGCGAGAATAAATAAGGGTATCAGCTTTTTCATAGGTTTCTCCTTAATAATTCTTGATAAATCATTGCCATTCATCTATTAATTGTGTAAATTCCGGCGAGCCGACATCGTAATTAAGATGCTCCGCGTCATAAAAGCCGCCGCTTTCAAACGCGTTTTCCAAATCCAATGTTTCCACATTGTATTCGCCAAGCACCTCGTCCGCCATAGCACGAGCCGTATCGAACGCCTCGGGTTTTTCAAACGCGCTGTTCCACGGCAGCCAAACGGCTCTGACGTGAATATCATTTTCATTGCAGTATTTGATTATATCCTCAAGAGCGGATATGTTTTCCTCAAAGCTCTCGACCGTGGCGGCGGAATATATTTCCGCGTATTCCGCCTCGGCAGCCTCCGCCGCCCTCTGCGGCATCATTCCGCGGTATACGGTTTTACTCTGCGGCATATATTCGTCCAAAAGCGGAGTTTCCTTTTTACGAAGTCGTTCAGCCGCGCTCTTCAGGGCGGGCAATAGCCTGGCGCGCTCAAAGTACACATACGGCTCATACAGCTTTTTATACCATATATATTCCGTATTCTTTTCAATCCCGTCGTAAAGGGTTTGAGCGCTCAGACCTATCAAAAGCTCCGAGCCGATATTTATAAATCTTCGGTCTATCATTGTCCGCAAATCCGTAACGGTACCCTCATCGATTCCGAGATTTACATATCCTCCGCCGTTTTGACCCTCGATATACGCGGCGCTTACGGCACTGTTTCCGAAAAATACCCTGTCCCAGGTTTTTTCGGAGTGAGCGCTCCGCGTTATCTCAAAATCATTTTTCACAAAATAATCGCTGTTTACCATAAAGCCGTTATAGGTCAGCGCCAAATCGCAAACGGCTATCACAAGCACAATAGCTATTATCGTTACAAATTTTTTCATAGCGTTTCCTTTATCAGCCCTTTTCAATATTTTTCATTTCAAATATATTTATTTGAGGCTCCTTATAATTTTCTATATAATCAAGCATTTCGTCCTCATCGTCGAATACCTTGTACAGAAGATGACAAGCCTCACGCAGAAATTTCTGCTCGACCGCGACATTAAGCATATTAAGCATCGCGTCGTAATAGCCGTTAAGATTGAGAATGGCGATTGCCTTGTTATGCCTTTCAAGCTGTTTCAGAGTGAACACCTCAAAAAATTCCTCAAAGGTTCCTATGCCTCCGGGAGTGATAATAAACGCGTCCGCCATATCCTCCATAATGCGCTTTCTCTCGCGCATTGTGTCGGTTTTGATAAGCTCGGTGCAGTTTTTGAAAATTCTGCCGTCAACGCCCATATCCTCGTCCTCGAAAAAGTCCGGCACAACTCCGATAATTTTTCCGCCTTTTTCATAAACGCCTCTTGCCGCCGCGCCCATAAGTCCCGACGCTCCGGCTCCGTAAACCAAGCCGTGTCCTCTTTCGGCTATCTTTCTGCCGAGTGTTTCTACCCTGTCAATATACGATTTATCGATTGTACTGCTTGACGCACCAAATACACAAATATCCATAAATATTTTCCTCCGAATATATTTTTAGTTCATTTTATCATAATTTATATTGTTTGTAAATAAATTATCTTCTATGCGATTGAATTTCAGAGTTTTTTGTGCTATAATACATATATACTTTTAAAAAGGAGGCACGCGCGATGTATGTGGATTTGCACAATCACACCGTATTCAGCTATGACGGCTCAAACACGCCCGAGGAGATAATTGAAAATTCGATACGTCACGGCATTGATGTAATCGGCATAACCGACCATCAATTCACTATAGGCGATAACCTCTCTTTTTATTATGAGTATATTCAGCATTGCAAGGTAAAATACGCGGATAAAATAAAAGTATTGTGCGGTCTTGAAATCGGCACGCGTCCCGCGCCGCCGCAGTCACTGCCGTCCGCGACGGAGCAATTCGATTACGTTCTGTTTGAAAGCCTTGACGATGAAAGAGCTATGGATTTTTATGAATTTCTCGAATGGCGCAGACTGTTTAAATGCAAGGCGGGTCTTGCCCACACCGATATTTTTAAATTGGGCGAGCGGTACGGACTTGACATAATAAAAACCCTGCGCGACAACGATATTTTTTGGGAGCTTAACACCTCCGGAAATTACATATATTATTACGATTTTCTCACCAATGAGAAAAAACAGCGCATCATAAAGGAAAGCGGTATTCCGGTAAGCGTCGGCTCGGACACGCATTTTATCGCGGAATACAGAAAAAAGCAGATACGCAGAGCAAACGAGCTGCTGCAAAGTCTGAATATTCCGTTACCGTAAATACTATTCATACTTTTGATATGGCAAAAGTATCAAAACCCCCTCTCTTGCGGCAGACGTTGATTTTTACAAAGATTTATATAATAAATAGGAAGTGTCATACCGGCATTTCCTCTTTTTTTGATTTATTCTATATTTATAATATTCATACTTTTGTCGGGGCAAAAGTATCAAAACCCCTCTCTTGGAAAGGGTGGGACTTGCGTCCCCCCCTCCAAACCTCACCCCCTGCAGCTACGATCATTCTATCTTTTTGTTTTTTGTACAAATAACATAATCTTCGATTGAGTACTCCGTTTCTTATACGACAGACGTTAATTTTTTATAAAATTTATATGATAAAATAGGAAGTGCCCATAAGGTTTAGTTATGTTATTCCACTATTTTATACAACCTTACACCGTGAGGCGGCACGGAGGATATTATTTCATTATTCCTTATCTCTGCGGCATCGCCCGTCCACAGCTCCGTTGCCGACACCTCTTTTTCTATTCCGACAAATGAAAGCGGCGCCGCGGCAGTTATCTCCTTTTCGCCGATATTGAACCGAGCGAGATAATACTCGCCGTCATCTCCGTTTGCCGCCCAAACAATTTCATCGCCCTTTCTGTAAACCTCTCTGCCCGCGTGCGAGCGCTGATTTATACGAATAATTTCCTCGTTTTGCATAAGCGAAAGAGTAAACTCATCATTATAGGTCATATCGCCGCCAAAGATGAGCGGCGAGCGAAAAATGCTCCAAAGCGACATCAAAAGCCTCTGCTCATCACGGGTAAAGCGCGTCATTCTGTCGCCGCCGTGCGAGCGTATACCTATCCTGCCGAGCGGCAGCATATCGCAGTCGGGCCAGCTGCCTCGGCGCACATATGGGAACCAATCGCGGCAATAATCAAACATCTTCCGCAGCTGCTCCCAGCCGTCCCAGAAATCGTCCGTCATTCTCCACATATTGGCGTATTTGGATAAATGCTCCGCCTCTTTAAGCGGCGCCTCTCCCGGAGAAAGCGAAAGAACAATATTTCTGCCGGTGTTTTCAATGGCTTTTTGTATCGCCTCTATTTCATCGGCGTGATACGGTCTTGCTATATCGTCCACCTTTAAAAAGTCCACGCCCCAGTCCGCGTACATAGATATAATCGAATTATAATACTCCTGTGCGCCGTCGCGAGACATATCCACTCCGCACATATCGCCGTTCCAACCGCATACGCTGCCAAAATCCGCTATTTGAGCCGCGCGGCGCGGCGAGCCGAGTATTTTCGCGTTCTGTCTTACAGCCTGCTTTGGAATACCTCTTAAAATATGTATGCCGAATTTCAAGCCGAGACTGTGTATATAATCGCCGAGCGGTTTAAACCCCGCTCCGTCCTTGGCGGACGGAAAGCGATTGACCGCCGGCATAAGCCTTGAATATTCGTCCGTCACAAGCTCGGCATTCACGTTATAGTCCGCGCCGGACGCGTTCGGCTCAAACCATTGTATATCAACAACGATATATTCCCAACCGTATTTCTTCAAATTTTTTGCCATATATTCCGCGTTGCGCCTTACTTCCTCCTCGGTGACGCTCGCGCCGTAGCAATCCCAGCTGTTCCAACCCATAGGCGGTGTTTTTGCCTCTGCTTTCATATAAATAATCTCCTTCTTTAATAATAATTACATTGTATCATACATAAATCCGTAAATAAAGTGTTTTTTCGACATAGTCCTGTTTATTGTACAGGCAGTATGATATTATTAAATAAACAAACGATAAGCGAGGTGATTTACAATGGAGGAAGAAAAAAAGATTTCGGAAACAATCTCGGACTTTACAAAATTTTTAACCGACGCAAAATACTCATACGCGTATATGAAAGAAGAAATGATTAAACAGGATAAAATAACGCAGGATATTTTGCACAGCTTAGAGCTGGAGGAGCTGAAATACAAGGATAGGGCGCGTTTGGCGACCCGCCTTGCAGATTCGAGAAAGCAGCGCAGAATTTTTAAGGACGCGGTGGAGGAGCTTGAGCCGATAATGAATTTTCTCGAGGAAAACAAAAAATTGCTTAACAGCCTGGGCGCGCTCTTGGGCGCGGTGAGAAAAGAGGAAAAATATCACTCAACCAGAAAATATTATCCGCGAATTATAGAAAAGGAACCAACGTAAAAACTTCACATAAAATAAAAAAATAGTGCATTTTAACAAAAGAAAAGCAGGACGGCGGATATTCCGCTTGTCCGCTTTTTTTAACAGCTCCTTGCCTTGAACCGAGGCAATGCGCTTGTATTTCTATTTCACCCCAAAGAGCAGTGTGGAATTTTTAAGCATAAGCCGCCTTGCCTCGCGTTTGCTCATAAACAACCCGTCCGCAGTGTCGATAAGCTCGACCCGCTCATATCCGTCCGCTTTTAGCTCACGCGCAAATTCCCGCATATCGCCGTACTGTACCGGCAGCATTAGGTCGTGAATGGCAAATGTGCCGCCTTTTTTCAGCACGCGCAGTGTTTCTTTTATCAGCCTTTGCGTATTCCTGCCCTTTATGTTGTGATATACATAATTGCTCGTTACAGCGTCAAAGCTCTCGTCCGCATATGGCAGCCTTACGGCATTGCCGCGCTCAAAGCGTACATTGGCAACACCCTCGGCTTTAGCGTTATCCTCGCAAAGCTCTTTGCTGAATGCGTATCCCGCGCCCCAAATGTCAACGCCGACCATTTGCGCGTTTGGGTTTTTCTTTGCGCACGCGATTGTAAGCGCGCCGCTGCCGCAGCCGACATCAAGTCCCACGCCGCCGTCGGGTATTTTCACTCTTGCCGCCACTCCCTCTATCATCTGTGCGCTGAGCCTGCGCGTACCATCGTATGAAAACGCCCTGTGCGCCGCTATGCTCCATGCGGTAAATACCGCGAACAGCAAAAACGCGGCGGCAAATATTGCCGTCAGTGCAACACGAGCCGCGCCTGTTGTCACCGCGGCGAAAATAATACAGCACACAAGCGACACCGCAGTCGCCGCCGCTGTGCTTGCCACAAGTGTAATGGGTACCCAGTTTTTATAATTCGGTTTCATATTTCATCCTCCTACCAAATCCACACCATAATTCCCGCGCTAATCGGTGCGCCGAGTATCAATATCGGCAGCATCACAAGCGTCGCCTTTACGTGAAATCCAATTTGCCGATATTCTTTGTCCATATACTCCGTTCCGGGCAGGCGTATTCGCTTTACGTTCGGGAAAATCAGCCAATCCAAAACGACAATATCAAACACCGCCAATACAACGATATACCCGAATACGGCAATAAGCCCCTGCACATATGTGACGGCTCCCGTGATATGCGCCATCAATGCAAACAGGAACAATCCCAAAATAATAAAGAACGCCTTTTTTGCAATCATAATTTTGGTTAAACGTCCCTTTGCCGCCGCCTTACGCTGCGAAGAATAGTACCGCTCTTGAATTTCCGGCGGGTAGTCGCTGATAAACGAAAGCGGATTTATAAAAAGCATTGTAAGTACAAGCGCGCCGAATGCTGCGCACAGCACGGCGCACTCGATTAAAAATACAGAAATGTTCACTTTAATTTCATGCCCCTTTTGCCCTTGTAGTTATAATGACAATCGCAGCACGGACCGCCGGCAGCCAACGTAAATTCCCGCGTAAACTCGGTGTTGTTCATTGCCGCCATATCATAGTCAAACGCGCACATAGCAGGAATATATTCCGAAAGGTTTAGCTTTGTCATAAGACGGCATATGCCGCAGGTGTAAAAGGTCGCAGTGTATTGGTTTATGGTTTCTCCGTCCACAATCGTAAATTTCCAGTCGTATGGGTTTGTTATTTTTTGGCTTTTCTTTGCGGCGGCTTTCAGCGCATTGCGACCTTTTTCGGTATAGGATTTACTTCGCTTTGCCGCGCAGCGCATAAAGAAATTTCGGCTCATAGCTTTACGATAATAGTTTTGCACCTGTTTCACCGTCGGCTTTTGCTCCAAATTCAGCAAAACCGATGAAAGCATAGCGCAGCTCAAGATGTTCACCAAAAATCGACTGCCTTTTTCAAACTTATCAACGTCCGCTAAAATTTGTCTGTAATCCCGATGTGATTTTTTCATAACTTCTTTTGAATTAAAAACATTTAACTCCGTGCGCAAAGCGTTTTCAAATGTTCCGCGAAAAGCCGCCCACATCAGGGCGGGCATAAATCCGTATTTCATATGCCTCTTGCCTCCTCTCGTGTTTTGCTATCGAGTTTCACTTACCGGCACCGCCTTTTCAAGCCGCACACTTCGCGCCTTTTCCCGCGTGTCGGCGCTTTCGTCATACGCGTCATACGGCGCGTTCGGGTCGTGCGGCGTTTGCTTTTTTGACGCGCGGCAAACTCTGTCGGTATGCGCGAATACGAAATCCAAATCATCGGACCAACCGGTATGTCCGGTAATCACGATGGGGCTGAGCGCACGAGAGCGCAGTAATTTTTCAAGTGCCGCAAGCGAACGAACCGCGAGATTATTATCCTCCGCCAATGCGTCAAGAAAGCTGTAGCCGCCGTCAGCACCGAGCCATATCGTGTCGCCCGTGAATAGGTACTTATCGTCAATCAGGTAAACCATATGTCCCCACGTATGCCCGGGAACCTCGATACATTCTATCTTAATATCGCCGATATAAAAAATCTCGCCGTTTTTTACAAGCACTTTTTTGTTGTCAATCACAACCGGCGGCAGTTTGTACAACCCGCGATATACCTTGCGGCGAACCTCGCCTGTGAGGTATTTATTTTCGGTTTCGCCTATGTAAAGCGTTGCGTGATTGAACAATCCGCCGCCGTCGCGCTCGACCGCGCCTACGTGGTCGGTGTCCTGATGAGTTATCAGAATATGCTCGATTTCATGCGGGTTAATATTGAGCCACTCCATCTTTTCAGCTAAACGCTCATAATTGTAACCCGCGTCAATCATAATTGTTGTGCCGCCCTTTGTGTAAAAGAAAATATTCGCGACAAATTCCCGAACGCAGGTGACGTGTTCATCAATCCGACCCGTATTCAGCGGCTTGAATATTTCCTTGCCGCGGAATTTCCACGACATAAATTTTTCTTGAAATTTCGATGCAGATTTTGACACGGCGTGTACGCCTCCTTTACTTTGGTTAGCTTATACTAACCCAATGTCATAAGTATAGCACATACACGGGCGTTTATCAAGAAATTTCTCAATAAAAATTCTATCAAATTTTCAGATGAATGATTTCAAGACCGTTACCCTTTGCGTCTAAGGGTATCATTCCGTTTCAAATGCTTGGCGTACCTTATCCAGGAACAGCTCCGCGGCTCTTGAGAAAATCTGATATTTTTTCCACACCAAATCAAGGTGTATCTGATAGTCCAAATCAAGCGGCACAAAACAAAGACCGCTTTTTTCGGACGTGTCGGCGAGATTATCTATTCCAATCATATATCCCGCGCCCTCGCGAACCAAAAGCGCGGCATTATAAACCAAATTATACGTCGCGGCAATGTTAAGCCGGTTTATGTCCTTACCGAACCAATTTTTAAATATTTTATCCTGCGTGGTCTGGCGCGAAATAATCAACGGCAGCTCACGCAAGTCCTCCGGACGTATCAGCTCCTTTTGAGCGAGCGGACTGTCCTTTTTCATTATAACGCCCCAATGCTCCGCCGCGGGAATCCTGATAAACTCGTATTTTGTAATATCCGCCGGTTCTACAAAAATTCCGAAATCAATCAAACCCTTATCGAGCTTTTCGCGCATATCCTCGGCATCGCCGCTGCTGAAATGAAATTTTATATTCGGGTACGTTCCGCGCAGCTCCGTGACAATTCTCGCGATAAAGCGAACGGCGTCCGCCTCTCCGCCGCCGATATAAATATCGCCGCCCAAGCTCGTGTCCGAAAGGGTCATTTCCGATTCTGTTTTATCGGCAAGCTCCACAAGTTCCTCGGCGCGTTTTCTTAAAAACTGTCCGTCGCTCGTGAGAGTTATTCTGCGCTTGCCGCGTATAAGCAGAGTTTTTCCGAACTCCTTTTCCAAATCCATAAGCTGCCTTGAAAGCGCCGGCTGCGATATATGCAGAAAATCAGCCGCCGCGGTGATGCTTTCCTCCCTTGCAACCGCAAGAAAATATCTTAAAACTCGCAATTCCATAATACCGCGCTCCTTTAACTTGTTTAAAATATTGTATCATATTTTATTTGAATTTTCAACCTTTAACATAACCAAAACGCATAATTTATTATAGAATATAAGTATTTGACATTAATATGTTTTTGAAATATACTAATATCATAAAGATTAAGGAGGCGGTGAATATGTATCCGACAGACACAGAAAAAATAAGGCAAAATTTAATAGACGCAGGCTGTGACAGAGATACAATTTCCGATTTTCTTAAATTCGGCAAAAATGAAATAAATCAAAAAATGATATTGCTCTATAATCACAGAAAAAAGCTGCTGGAGGATTTCCACAGTCTGCAAAAGGAAATCGACTGTCTTGACTATTTGATTTATCAAACAGAAAAAAGCGGAGGTGAACAACAATGAGGAATAGGCTGTGTTTAATTCTTATACTATTGCTTTTTTGCGGAGTAAGCTGTGTACAAGCGGCATCAATCACCGCAAATACCGATACCGTAACAGCAACGGACGTTCCGGAAAATTCAACATTGCTTGTCGGATTGTTCCGTGACAATACGCTTATTGACATATCCGCATATCAAGGCAGCGGTACTATTACCGGAAAATTTGCGGAGGATATGAGCATTTCCGAGGCGACAGACATAAAAGCATTTTTGTGGGATATGGAAAGCTTAACGCCGTTATGCAATGCCTTTTCTTCAAAAACAGAGGATTTGCCAAGCGAGGGAAATATTCTTGTTGTTTATTACTCCCGAACAGAAACCACAAAATCACTTGCGGAAACGGTGCATAGCATATCAGGCGGCGATATTGTAAGGATTGAAACCGTTAATTCATATCCGGAGGATTACAGCGAATGTCTTGCACAGGTTCAGCAGGAGCAGGCTGAGGATTACAGACCGTCGATTACGGTTGATTTGGAAACAATCGAGCAATACGACACGATTTTGCTCGGCTATCCCATTTGGTATAACTCGCTGCCTACGCCGGTTGTGACCTTCCTAACAACATATGATTTATCTGGAAAGACAATTATTCCGTTTTGTACAAGCGGTTCTACGTCAATAACGGGAAGTGTGTCAAAGCTGAAAACACTTTGTCCGAACAGCACGATTGCAAACGGATTTCGAGGAACGTCCTCATCTTCCGCGTCACAGGTTGCAAGTTGGCTCAAAGAAAACGGACTATCTATTTAATTGGAGGTATTACAATGAAAAAAACCATATCTATATTACTCAGTCTGATAATAATGACGCTGTTTACAGTGAGCTGCGCGGCTCAAACACAAGCCGCCGTAATCGAATTACAAATAGGAAATCCAATGATGACGGTTGACGGCGAGGAGCTGGAAATCGACACCGGCAGAGGTACGGCGCCTGTTATTGTTGACGGCAGGACATTACTGCCCGTCCGCGCGGTTGCGGAGGCTATGGGCGGCGCTGTCGAATGGGACGCGGAAACGCAAACGGCGGTTCTTGCCAAAGGCGACACGATTATACTTCTTATGATAGGGAGTATGACGGCGTTTTTAAACGAAACCGCATACACGCTTGATTGCGCGCCCATCATACAAAACGAGCGCACAATGCTCCCGATACGCTTTATCGCCGAAAACTTCGGCTACGACGTTCAATGGGACGGCGATACGCAAACAATTACCCTAACGCCGACCGAGAAATCGGAGGAAGTTATATCGGCAAATCAGCCGACGGGCACGGATTGTGAACCGGAGGAAACAACCGACTCTATTGTGGTATATTTTTCTCAAACCGGAACAACAAAGCCGCTTGCGGAAAAAATAGCGGAGCTGACAGGCTTGGATATTTACGAGATAACGGCGGCGGAGCCGTACACCGATGAGGATATTAACTATAACGACAGTGGGAGCCGCGCGAACCGCGAGCAAAACGATTCCTCCGCAAGACCCGCTATCGCCGGAGAGCTGCCGGATTTATCGGAATACGACACGGTATTTCTGGGATTTCCGATATGGTGGGGCACAAATCCGCGAATTATAAACACATTTATCGACAGCTGCGATTTATCGGGTAAAACGATAATGCCGTTTTGCACCTCGCACAGCTCCGGCATATCATCGGCTGTTTCGGCAATAAAAGCCGTTTGTCCCGATTCCGATGTACGGGACAGTTTCAGAGGAAACGGCAGTATAGACGAAGATGAAATTTCCGAATGGCTTACGGAAAACGGTATCAGTCCGCTCTCGGACAGAGCGGCAAATGAAGGAGAGATAGGCGTGTTTAATTTTGAAACAAAAACCGTTATGCTTAACAGCGGCTATGAAATGCCGATTAACGGCTTGGGAACGTACAGTCTGCACGGCGATACCTGTATAAACGCGGTAAAATCCGCGATTGAGAGCGGCGTGCGCCTTTTCGATACCGCGTCCGCTTACGGCAACGAGGAGGAGGTCGGACAGGCGATACGCGAGGCGATTGACGAGGGACTTGTGACGCGCGATGAGCTGTTTGTTATAACAAAAATATATCCCGGCAATGAAATGGCAAATCCCGAAGAATCCATACAAGCGTGTCTTGACAGGCTCGACATCGGATATGTCGATATGATGCTTTTGCACCACCCCGACGACAATGATGTAAAGGCTTACAAGGCTATGGAGGAATTTGTAAAAGACGGTAAAATTCGTTCAATAGGTCTTTCAAGCTGGTATGTCGAGGAATTGGAAGAATTTTTGCCGCAGGTGGACACCACACCCGCACTTGTGCAAAATGAAATACACCCGTATTATCAGGAAAACGACGTTATCCCCTATATTCAATCTCTCGGCATAGTCGTGCAGGGCTGGTACCCGTTGGGCGGCAGAGGACACACGGCGGAGCTTTTGGGTGACGAAACGATAACGGCAATCGCCGACGCGCACGGCGTATCTTCCGCGCAGGTAATTCTCAGGTGGAATTTGCAAAAGGGCGTTGTCGTAATCCCGGGTTCAAGCAATCCCGACCATATTAAGGAAAACACCGAGCTGTATGATTTTGAGCTGACAGATGAGGAAATGGCGCAGATTAATGCGCTGGACAGAAACGAAAAGCACGACTGGTATTAAATTTTGCCGTCAAGGCAAGTAAAAATATTAAGAAAAGAGGTAAAATTATGAGCACAAGATACGAAAGCGCAAAGGAAATGTTTGCAAAATGGGGCGTTGACACCGACAAAGCAATGGAGGCGGCGAAGAAAATCCCCGTTTCACTGCATTGTTGGCAGGGCGACGACGTGATAGGATTCGACCATGACGGTCCCTTAAACGGCGGTTTGCAGACCACGGGCGATTATCCGGGAAAGGCAAAAACTCCCGAGGAGCTTATGGCGGATATGGATAAGGCTATGTCGCTTTGTCCCGGAACGAAGAAGATAAATGTTCACGCAAGCTATGCGATATTCGAGCCGGGCGAGGCGGTTGACCGCGACAAGATAGAGCCTAAGCATTTCAAAAAGTGGGTTGAGTTCGCAAAGGAAAGAAATCTCGGTATCGACTTTAACCCGACTTTCTTCTCTCACCCTATGCAAAAGGACGGCTTAACTCTCTCAAGTCCCGACGAAAATGTCCGCAAATTCTGGATAGAGCACGGCAAGGCATGTATACGCATATCGCAGTATTTTGCGGAGGAAACAGGTATTCCCTGCGTAATGAACATATGGACGGGCGACGGATTCAAGGACGTTCCCGCCGACAGAATGACGCCGAGAATGTTATACAAGGATTCAATAGAGCAAATTTTATCCGAGCCGTTTGACTTTAACAAGGTTAAACCCTGCGTTGAATCGAAGGTGTTCGGCATCGGCGTTGAGGCGTACACGACCGGCTCATCGGAATTTACGTTGAGCTTTGCGGCGGAGCATAAGGACAAGTGCCTGCCGCTTATGGATAACGGACATTACCACCCGACGGAGGTTGTGTCCGATAAAATTCCCGCGCTTTTATGCTTTTTCCCCGAAATCGCGCTGCACATAACAAGAGGCGTCCGTTGGGACAGCGACCACGTTGTATTGCTTGACGATGAAACAAAGGAAATGGCAAAGGAAATTGTGCGCTGCGGAGCTGTTGACAGGACGTATATGGCGCTCGATTTCTTTGACGCGAGCATCAACAGAATTTCCGCTTGGGCGGTAGGTTTCAGAAGTTGGCAAAAAGCGTTGCTCTTCGCGCTTTGCACGCCGCACGACAAATTAAAGGCACTTCAGGCAAACGGCGAGTTTACCGAGCTTATGGCAATGCAGGAGGAGGTCAAGCTGCTGCCCTTCGGCGATGTTTGGCGCGAATACTGCGAGCGCTGCTCTGTCGCGGGTGACGAGGCTTGGTTTGATGAAATCAAGGCGTACGAAAACGAGGTTTTGAAAAACAGATAAAATTTTAAAATAAAAAGCGCGTAAGATGAAATATTCAAATAAAACCGCAACAGCCGAGGCATTTTCGCCTCGGCTGTTTGTTATCCGATATATTTTTCTGTCAATCTGATTCTATAAACCGCATCAGCATCGCGGCTGTTTCGGCTCTGGTCGCGCCGGACTGCGGGTCAAGCGTGCCGTCGTCCCTGCCGGATACAAGACCGGTGCCTACCGCCCACTGTATGGCGGTTACGGCGTAGGCGCTTACCTCGTTCGCGTCGGCAAATACGGAGATGTCGCCCGACGCGCTCATATCATAGCCCTTATAGTCCGCGTAGCGGTACAATATTGCCGCCGTTTGCTTGCGCGTGATGGTGTCATTCGGACCGAATGTTCCGTCGCCGTAGCCTGCGACTATGTTGTTTTCAGCCGCCCACGTTACCGCGTCCGCATACCATTCGCCCGCCGCGACATCGGTAAATACCGAATTGCCGTCCGCCTCGGGTTTGCCCTCCAAACGGTGCAGTATGCTAACAATCATACCGCGCGTTGTCGTTGTGTCAGGCTCGAATGTCGTGTCCGATGTGCCGGTCATTAAACCGTTTTCTATAACGTAATCGACATACTTATGATACCAAAGCGATGTATCAACATCTGTATACGGCTCGCTCGGACAGGTATCGTGCGTATCGGTTCCGTCCGCGTCCGATGTGCCGTCCGTTTCGATATACTCAACGTCAATGCTTACCTCCGAGGAGGGCATAACGAACGAATAGGTTCCGTCCGCGTTTTGCGTCACTTCTATTTTGTTTCCGTAGCTATCCGTTACGGTTACATTGTCCGCCGAGTAGCCTACGACGGGAGATATTTTGATTGTTACCGTATCTCCCGCTTTCGCGGTTGATGTGTTGGCCTCCGCCGTACCATACACCACGCTGTTGTCAACATTTATCGTGTATGCCGTAGCACTGCTCGTACCGCTTGAGCTGCTTGACGAGCCGCCGGAGCTTGTGTATACCTTTACGGACACAGTCACCTCGACCGTACCGTAGGTATCGTCATCAGCGGTAAACACCGCCGTTCTTTCGTATGTTCCGGTGCTTGACATAGTTTCGGTGCCGTCAAGCCATGCCCACGAGCCGCTTACCGTTTCGCCGTCGGCATTGACCACGGTGCCGCCGCTGAGCGTCGATTTTGAAAGAGTACTTCCGCGCGTTATATTCGACGCGGCGGGCGTCGATGATACCGTAAGTACCGCCGGTGTCGCTGTGGGTGCCGTAGTAGACGCCGCAGTGGGCGCCGTAGTGGGCGCCGCCGTGGGATTAACCTCGGGTGACGCGGTCGGCGCGGTTGTCGGCGAAGGTGTGGCATCGCCTATCGTAACCGTTGCCGTATTTTCGTTTACGGTGAGCCGGCTGCCTTCGCTGTCAAGCATTTCCGTGCGGTAATGCGTTATATCGGTAACGCCGTCTTGGAGTGCCGTAAGCGTAAAGGTCAATATTGTTTCCTTTGCCGAAAAGGCAATTCCCGTGAGCGACACGCGGTTTATAAAAATCCTGTCATAACCCGCGCCGTACACGTCTATCGGCACAGCGGAGAATATATCCGTGTACAGTCCGCTCGAGTTGAGCTGCTGTTTCACTGTTATACTGTCCTCGTCAAGCTCGAAATAATCGGTGTCGAATTTCACATAATCCTGCATGGAATAGAATGTGTAATCCTCATCGCCCTCTATCGCAAGAGTAATTTCAACCTCATCGCCTGCCGATACGGCGGCGGAGGCGCCGCCGTCCGCGTAAAGAGTGAAGTCATATGAATCCGCCGCGCTTGCGGCAAAGCTCCCCATAGGGAGCATCGCCGCAGAAATCAGCAGAGCTGTTAATTTTGCTTTTATTGTATTTTTCATTTAACGCTTTCCTCCAAAATCCATACAACGTCGGAGCTGTAAACCGATTTTTCACTGCCGCCGCCCGTCGAAAGATCGTCCGTATCGAGCATAAAGAGCTGCTCATCAGACAAGGTACCGTTATATCGGCTCTTCAGAATATCGTTTATAATACCCGCGTCGCCTGCCGTTACCGTTCCGGTTTTGTTAATATCGCCGTCGTAGGTGATTTCGGTCGGGGTTCCCTGCTCGTTATAGCCGAGTTTCGTGTTCAGCGTTGCCGCGGTTTCAGCCGCGTCAACCCAGATTACATACGCGCCGTAGCGGTCGGAATAATAGAAGTCTCCGCTGCCGTCAATCGTGTACGAACCGTCGATTTCGCCGGTCGTAAGCAGTGCTATTTTGCGTTCCTCACTTGAGTATACGCCCTCGCCGAAATAGCTGTCGCGCGCGATAAACTCGAAGTATACCGCATCGCCGTTTTTATCCGTTACCGGATTCACGGTTATTTCAACATCATCGGTCAGCGCGCTGCCGTTTATCGTGTATGTGCCGTCGCTGTTTGCCGTCACCGTCTGCGCCTCGCCGTCTCCAATCGTATAGGTAACGCTTATAATCGCAAGGTTATTGTTGGGCGTTATTACGATGTCGGTGCCGATATGGGCTTTGCCGTTTTCAAGACCGCTTATGCTTGAAATAAGAGTGCTGTCGTATGTCGTTTCAAGGTCTGTCAGCGAGAACACCGCCGTATATATGCGGTTATCGGTTGTGTCTGTGACCGTTTCGCTCTCTATATCGCTGTTTGAATAAACGGTATCATCACCGTTAAGTTTCCAGCCCTCGAACATGTATCCGCTGTTCACCGTAACGACTACGTCCGTAAGATCGGGTGTTTCGCCGACCTCGGTCACAACCGCGCTTGTGCCGCTCAACGTACCCTTAGCCGCGTCCTCCGACGCAATAACGAACGTGTATGTACGAATTCCATCAGCCACAACCGTCACAACGATATTGCCGGTTATGTTCGCCTTCGGAATAGTATATACGCCGTCCTCCTCGGTAAGAGCTATCGCCGCATCGGTGCCGACCTGATATTTTACAGCCGTAATGTTATAGCTTGTGTCCGCCTCGAACTTAAATGTAATATCCTCTTCATTCCACTGAGCGGTATACGAACCCTCGGTGCCGTCTACGCCGTTTATATCGGTAAACGTACCTGCCGCTCCCGCGTTAAAGGTTACGCTGTAATCTATCTTTTTGAATACCGGCGTCACTGTCTTTGCACCGGTTATCTCAAGTGCCGCAAGATCGTCCTCGCTATACGTGTCGGAGTCAATGCTCCAATTCTCAAACTCATAATAGCTTTCCGCCGTTACGGTCGGAACGGAATAGCTCATACCTGTTATACTGCTGCCGTCGTCAATCCAAAGCTTGAGATCCGCACTGCTGTCATAGCTGTCAAATCCCTCATCTCCGTCCGCAAAGGTCAGAAGATACTGCTTAACCGCATTAGCGGTATAATCCGTGTCGGCGGTGTATGCCTTCTTCAATATATCCGCCGTTGTAACGTCGCTGTCTCCGTCCGTCCACAGAGGCTCCGCCGCCGTGTCCGCCGCAAGACGGTATTTACTGCCGTTGTCCTCATCGCTTGTGTCTGCCGCCAAATCGTTCTTTATCGCAGACGCAGCCACACTGCCAGACAAGCCGAGGTCGTCTTTATCGGTATACAATCCCGCGATACCGTCCCACGCGTAATAGGTGCCCTTTGTCATAGACGAGCCTGTACCCGCGTCAAAGGTTACCGTATGATACTCCTTCGAGATTACCTCAAGATTCATATCGCCGATAATCGCACTGCCCGGGATAGTAAATGTGCCGTCTGTATCCGCCGAAATTGTAACGGCTGTGCCGTCGGCAACCGAATAGCTTACGCCGTATATCGCGTAGCCCTCGGCAGGCGTGAGCTTAAATGTTACATTTGTATCGTAGGTGACGGTGTATTCATTACCCTCCTTGAGCGTTGCTCCGGTAACACCGTCAAAGCTCCAATTATCGCCGTTGTCAAGCGTCATCGTAAATGTATCGTCGGTTATTACCGGATTAAGTGTGGTGTCTTCGGATACTGCGGTGGTGTCATCTGCTCCGACGTACACACCGCTGTCGCCGAGCTGCCATGTTTTCAAAACGTAAGCCGTTCCGTCAGCCGTTGTGAACGCAATCTTGGAGATTATCTCACCGTATGTCGTTTCCTCGTTTACGGTGATTTCTTTACTGCCGCTGACCGCCGCGCCGTCATAGGTTATCGTGCCGTATTTGGCGTCCGGTGCGGTTATCGTAACGGTGAACTGCTCCAGCGCCGTGGGAATTGCCGAGCCGCTGTCCGTCCATACCTTGCTCAAAAGCTCCGTTTCCGTAATCTGTGTTCCGTCTGTTTCATCACCGAGCGTCAACGTCCAATAGCCGCTCTTCAGCTCGTAGCCCTCCGCCGCCGTTGCGGTCGGGAGCGATGTTATCTCAGTAGCGCGCGCCGCGTCGGAATACAAGCCTGTTTCATTGTATTTCAAATACGCGATTGTCGGATCCGTTGCCGAATCAAAGCTTGCGTTATCTCCCGATGAGAGCGTCAGCATCAGGTTATACACCACAACTGTCGGCGCGGAGGCGAATGTCGGGGTAATCTCATAATTTACCGACGTGTTATCGCTTAAATAGGTGTTATCCTCGGCAAACTCTATTGCCGCCGCCGAATCGGTCACCGCGTTTTCGTTTACTTTGAGCGTCACTGTCGCAATTTTTGTTTCCTCGGTCGTTGTCGCGGAAATCTCACTGTCATACGCAATCGAAACCACATTCGTGCCCTCGCCGACCTCCACAGTATCACTGTCGCCGGTGCCTTTCGCCGCGGTCACGGTGTACCAATCGCCGTCAAACGCAATCTGCGCCGCTGTGATGGTCGAATCCATATCGGGCTTAGCGTAAACATCTACGGTTATCTCATCGTAAGGATAGTATGCGTCCGCTGTGCTTGTAACCTTTGCGCTCATTGTATATGACACGCTGTTCGATACCGTCAAAACGTATGTTCTGTTATCGGTCGAGCCGTTTAGGTCATCGCTTACATTAACGGTAATGGTATTATCATCGCCCGGAGCAACATCAACCGTTTCCGCCAACGAAACGGTGCCGCTTGAATCGCCGATATTTACGGTTGCCGATGCGGATTCCGTCACAGCCGTAACGGTGGTTGTGGTTACATTTTCAACCTCCGCGGTCGCCTCGTAATTACCCGTTTCCTCATTATACTCAAAGCTGTCCACGGTAATTCCCGGGATATTGCTGAACGTCAGACTCGAAAGCGCCGCAGACGCGGTATCCAGAGTCAAAGAGGAATATGCAACCTGCACCGATGAAACACCGGTTACATTTGTAAACTCAAATGTCTCGGTCGCCTTTTCCTCGCCCGCAAGAGTAATCAATCCGTCCTCGCCAACGCTTGCAAGCGATGCGCCGGCGGCATTTCCCGTATAGCTTTGTTTCAATGCCACAGCCTTTCCGTCGGAGTCGAGAAGTGTAACGATAACATTGCCCGTTTCCGTTTCGGCAAGGCTTGTATTCTGCAAATATACCGTAACCTTTGCGGTTTGTTCTTCGCTGTCTACCGACAAATCACTTGTCACGGTCGCATCCACACCGGTACGCGTCTTTAGATTCTCACAGGTCACAGTCGCGTAATTGTTATATGTGCTCGGCTCGCCCTGCGCCGCGTCGGTATCGGTGTCGATAACCTCCGCCTTAATATACACGGTAATACCGGCATCGGGAATTTCATCGCCGTCCGCAAGGTAGTCATTCAAATTGAAATCAGTCTGAATACTGTAGCCGCCCTCGTCAATCATAGCGAGGTCGTCCGCGTCGGTAATTTCTATCGCACTCAAGCCGTCAATCGGTGTTTCGTATGTCGCGTCGGAGTAGAAACCAAGCCTTACACTCGTGCCGCTCGACGTTCCGAGCGCGGCATCGGTTGTGTTGTTAAGCTTAACCTGAATTGTTCTTATGCCTTCCTCCTCGTTTACTATGGACGCGTCCGTAATCTCCACGTCGGGAAGATTTAGGTACATCATACCCTCATATGTATCGGTCGATGTGTCCGTAAACGTCGCGGTAACGCTGAAATCAGGATCCTCAACCCCGTCTTCGGGAACCTGATAATCCGCATAAACCTGTAGGCTGTTTCCGGGCAGAAGATTGAGGTCCTCATATGTCGTAACTGTATCGCCGACTGTAAATTCCAATTTATTAATCGGCAAAATTCCGTTATTCTCAACGCTGAACCAAATTTCTGTCTTTGCGCCGAGCTTAATCGTATCGTAATCCGGTATAAACGCGGGCACGTCGATTGTGTTGGTGTAGGTTTCCGTAGCGGTATACATCGAAGATTCCGCCGCCGGAACGGTATACTGAACCGTATCGCCGCCCTCGGTTTCCGCCTCGTTTGTTACCGTTGCGCCGTCCGCGCCGTAGGTGGTACCCAAAATTACCGCTTTTATCTCTGTGCCGTCGTCATTGCTTACGTAAGCGTCAAAGCTGTCAATCAAGGTGCCGTCGCCCATTTCAGCCACGTCAACCGCGCCGGTGAATGAAATCATCTCATCATTATCGCCGTAGGTATAGAACTTGACGCCCTTTAAAATATCCATTTCGGCAGTGCTTTCCGAAAGGTCGTAGCTTGTCTCGGAGCTGCCGTCCTCATCAGAAATGGTATAGTCCTCGCTGTCATTACTGTCGTTACTTCTCTCAACCCAAAGTATAGAAAGCTCGTCAATCGTATCCGCGTTCTTTGTAAAGCGGAAATCGGAGGTGATTTCGACCTCCTCGTCGGACGCCGCCTCGCTTATCGAATCTGGCATAAGCTGTGTCGCTATACCGTTCGCGTCAAAGTCAAGCAGGCGAATATCCGCCGTTGTTTCCGTGCCGCTGTTCGTCTCGCTGTCGCCGTCAAGACCGGACGCGCCGTCCTCGCTCGCGCTCTCCTCGGTATACCAACCGAGAACGAAACGCTCATCACTGCCGAATTTAACGGTTGTAAGCTGCGGATTTTCGTCCAAATAGCTGTCGTTCGTCGCGCGGACATTGCGGACAACATCGCCCGTTTCCGTGCTTACCGCCGCGTATACAATCTCGCGGTCGGTCGTGGTGGTGCTGTCGCTGTCGGTATCAAGAGTATATGCGACAGCCGCAGTGCCGTCCGAGAGCATATCCGCCACAATAGCCTTAACATTGCCGGAGGTGCCGTTATATAGCGTTTGGGTATCGCCCCATTCGCCGTCGCTGTAAATTTTATACAGGATTGTATCCTTCTGGTCGAAGTCCGTCAAATCGTCGCCGTCGCTCGCGCTTACCGAACGCCATGCCACAATCGCATTTGTGCCGTTCGACGCAACCACCGGAGCGAGATCCGCGGTAGAATTATCGGTAATACGCGTGGTTGCCCAATTACCGCTGTCATAAACCGACGCGTAAATCTCCGTGCCGTTCATCATCATCATTTGATCGTCGGAGGTAAGCGTCGCGCCGCCCTCCTTTTCAATATCCACTGCAAGACGCGTCCAAGCCGCAACGGCGAAGTCCTCGCCGCCCGCCAATGAAATTTGGCTGTCTCCGTAGCCGTCGTTATCGTCAATCGCCTCCGGATTCTTATACGCGCCGCTGCTCTTTACGGCGAACATCGCCTGAACCGCGTCGCCGTCCTCATATTCGCCCGCCAATGCCGACGGAACGCCCAAGAACGCTACAATCTGTCCGTCGTCGGTAATAACGGGATCCGCGTACTCATAGGAATTGCCGTTTAAGGTATTCAATCCCGCCGCGCCGTTATCCGTATCCAGTGAGAACAACGATATTCCGCCGCTGTCCCATGTACTTCCGTCCTCGAGATAGCTCAAGTCCTCCATGGTCGGGGCAAGATTAAGCGAAAGCATTTGCTGTCCGCCGACGCTCGTTAAGGATAGAGTTCCGTTTCCTAAAAGCGACGAAATCGTTGACTGATATGCCGCCTGATCGTTTTCCCAAATCTCTTGTATGCTTTCCCATTCGTTTGTGCTTGTATTCAGTAGGTTAAAGCTGTACGAGCAGAATATCTTTTCATATTTTATGAATAAGAACTTCACCACAAATTCCAAACCTATCTGTCCGTCTATTTGGAAATGCTGTCCTGTTAGGTTCTCAATACCCTGACTTGCTCCGTCCGACGGGCGGTTTAGGAAGTCGAACCTCATATCCACATCAATCTGCCCGTAAATACCCAGCTTAAACGCTATAATTGAATAGTCAAATCCTATTCCGGCGAAGAAGTACATATAAAGATAAATTCTAAGCTCGGTAAGGTAATCGTTGCCCATCGTGAGCGTTCCGCTGTCATTGGTATACGACATAGTAATCGCGTCCATTGATACCTCCGCCGTACCGCCTATGGCAAGCGACGCGGTGAACGGAATACAGCCTACTACGGTATTCCATGACCATGTATAGCTGAGGCCGCCGCCGGCGTTAAAGCCGCCCGAAAGAATCTGAATCTTCCAGCTTGCGGACTCCACATCATAGTATACCAATGATTCCATATAGCCGCCTATATCAAAGCTTATATTTCGCACGCCCTTGCCGTTTAAGACATTTGTGGCGTCCTTTAAGAGATAATCGCTTACACTTTTCTTGCCTGCGAGGGTCAAAAGCTCGCTTAGGCCCGGTGAGTAGTCCCAATCCTCCTCGCCGCTGTTATCTCCGTTTGCGTAAACTCCGGTGACTTGATCCTCATCGGACATATTGCCGATATTGACCTCGATAAAGCCCAAAAACTTGGTCGGGTCGCTCGTCGGAGCGAGCTGCATCGAGAACATACTGCTGTCGCCCGTGGTATAGCTGTCGCTTGAAACCAAATTAAGCGCGATATTTACGAACTGATCGCCAAAGTCCTTTTTCGCGTCCTTCGCATTGGTTCCGGCGTAACTTCCCATATTCTTAATCTGCGCAAGGAGGTCGCTTGAATCCTCCGGCGCTCCGACATCGGTCATATTGGATATGCTGAATGAGAGACTTTCCAGTCTGGTAAGGTTTGTGCCGTCCTTATAATAGTCAAGCACAAGTCCGGAGGTTTCGCCCTGTTTCACAACGCCGTCCAGACTGCTCTTATCCAGCGTTACGGTATAGGTTGTAACAATCAAATCCGAGAACGGATAGCCCTCGTTATCTATAGTATACTCGCCCGTTCCGTCCGCGACGGGTATGCGGGACGAGGTATAAAGCTGAAGACTGTTCTGCGGGTCCTCATCCGCGGTTTCTCCCCACCACATAACCGTGGTTGTCAAGGTTGCCGCGGGATAGCTTTCGCTCAGTCCGATTGTTCCCGTCGAATTCAATATGGAGGTTGGCGTGCGGTAGCCGTCATAAAGCAGCGTTTGAGAGGAAATATACGGCTTTCTTTCGCCGGTCGTATTACTTTCAAACGTCGCAACCGCCTCGCCGTTTCCTACATATGCGTCCTCATTGACTGTAGCGTCAATGGTAACGAACAGCGGATAATAGTCCACTCCGCCGGTGTCAATCTGGAATACATAGGAAACCTCGTCTTCTGCGGTCAATTCACCCTCCAAATCCCACTGCTCCTGATCCATCGCAACCGCAAGCTTGCCGTTGCTCGTAATCGACACTGTGGTATCCTCATAGCCTGCGGAGGAGGCTGATGCCGTGGTTTTATTATATTTAAAGTTCGCGTCCTTAATATACTCGCCGTTTACATACACACCGCCGCGAACGACAACACTGCCGGTGTACGGTGTTCCGTCGGGGTTCTTCAAATAAACATAAGCGTATGCCGCTTGACGAAGTGTAAGGTTATTGCAGGGATAACGCTCCAGGCTTGTCCAATCGCCCTCGCCGCTCTTTAAGGAGCTGTTATAGAACGTACCCAAATAGCTTATTCCCTCCGATTCGGACGAGCAATATACATCGCTTGCTATGCCGCTTGCCTCGTATATCGCCGCCGCACCGGTGTCGTCCGAATAAACAGTCTTGGTTTCTCCGTCGCCGTTTGTATATGTAAGAGTCGTAGTTGTCTGCGGATAGCATTGGAAAAGATAGAGCTTATCCGTTAAGGTTTCTACATCTACATCTATGCTTTCGGTCATACCGGTTAAGGTATGCTTTGCGGTAATCTTCGCCGTGCCGTCGGCAAGACCGGAAAGACCGAACTCCGTTGTCGGGCGGTATGAAACATAGGAGAAATTCTCGATATTCTCATACAGCGTGCCCTGCTGATAATTTACAGAAACCGTGGAGCTGTCGCTCGACGCCCACGCAATTTGGTCGGCAAGCTCACTCCATGCGTAATCTCCGTAGTTTGCGGAGATGGTGTTTTTAAGGTATATATCGCGATTAAGCGCAAGAATTTCATCTTGGCTCATCGCGGCAATCTTGTCCGCGTTATTCATTGTAAGCGAATCCTGCGCCTCGCCGTCAATCCACAAATCAAGCGCGTTTTCATCGTATACATAGAACATAAACGAATCGTAGCTCCATGTGCTGTCCGTGCCGTTTTTCGCCTTAATGGTAACGGTGTAAACCTCGCGGTAGGAGCTTGAGTCCGATTTGTTCGCGTTCACATCGGCAATAGATAATGCGTAGCTGCCGGTATAGGAGCCGTCTCCGGTGGTATCACCGGGGTCGGTAACCTTTGCGACCGTGTTACTGCCGCGGGTTACAAGCAGCTCGAAAAGCTCACTTGTATTATCCGCAGCCTTATCGAAGTTTGTAATATTCCAATCGATATTCACACTTCCCGCTGTGTCCAATATATAGTAGCTGTCAAGGCTGTCCAGGTTTACAACGGCAGGCGTGGAATCAAGAATTATTTCCGCCGATGCCTCATATGTTACTCCGGCATATTCCGCCGAAACCGTAACGGTAATCGTATTGTTTGCGGCAGCGCTGTAGTCATATTCAAGATCGCTGCCGGAAACGGTATATGTAGACACGGGATTTGACGCGGTACCGGTAAGAGTGTATGTATCCGTATCATCTCCGCGCGTTACGGTAACGGTGAATGTCGTGGTTTCTTCGCCGTTCTTATCGCAGATATTGCTCGTCCAATAAACCGTTACGTCCTTGCCGGAAACGGTTTCCAATTTATTATTAGGAATCTTAAGGAACGGTGTCAGACCCGAGGCGAATGTCACCGAACCTGCCGAAACGGTAAATCCGTAGCCGTCTATGCCGCCGTTTATAACATCTAAGTAAATATAGGCGGTTCCCGCCGAGCCGGTCGGTGTAACGGTGCCGTCGGCGGAGATATTCGCGTAGGTGGTTGTGATTTCGGTTCCATCCTCGTTGCCTACCCACCAAACGAAGTCGGCATTTTCATCAACTATGTCGCCGTTTTCATCATAGGTTGTGACGTTTGATGTGTCGCCGTAGGTATAGCCGCTGCCGGTCAGCGTTATGCTCGCCGAAACCGAGGGGTTGTCCTGAATATATACGGTTTTCGTATCATCTGTGTATGTATATTCAGTGCCGTCCGAGTTCAAAATCGAAACGCCTGCGGTTATATCGTCCTCTTCAACGAACACAAACGGATCCTGCTCCGCGACGCCGCATCTGCCTATTACAAGCTCGCCGTCAAGCAGCAGCTCAGACACATGGACCGTACTCTCAATAGCCATTCCAAGCGAAATGGTCGCGGACAATGTTCCGCCGGTTATACTCTCGCTGTTGGCAATCAAATCATATTTCTCATCATTATAGAGGATTTTCAGAGAATCGGAAACGAAATCGCCGTCCTCGTTCTGGGTAAAATCATTGCCCAGCCATGCGGTTAAATCCTCGTCGTCGCTTATGCTGACCGTAACCGTCATAACGGGCGCGGTTATATCGCTGTAATCAATCTCAGCCGAAACGTCGGTTATAGCGTCCTCCTTTTGCGGCTCGGCAAGCGTTACGCCGTCAAGCAACATTCCCGTGCCGCTGCTCTCATCGGGATTATAGTCGGACAGGGTATATCCGCTGTACTCCGTCGCGGTAATCGATGAAAGCGAAAGCGTCGTGTTGTCCGCGCTCTGCACGGTATACGCGAATGTCAAAACATTGCTGTAACCGCTTGTCTTTACCGGTGAATATTCCGTATCGTCACCGTTGAATTTCACTACAGCCGTTGACGCGTCAACCGGCTCGGAGAATGTCACCGTGACCGGCACAACCTGTCCCGGGTAATACGTTCCCTCTGGGAAGGATATATCCTCAACGGTCACCTCTGCGTTCTCGTTGGTAAAATGCGCGGTAACGCAGCCGTATTTGCCGGTCCATTCGTCTGTGTATTCATCGTAGTATTCTTCTTCTTCATCAAACAAAGTATAGTAGCCTTCACCGCACATCGCGTAAACCGGCAGATCCTCAAAACCCGAGTAAAATATAACATAATGCAGTGAGCTTTCATTTCTCTCCCCCGTCAGTTTCAGGGAAGTGAAATCGCCTAAGCTGTCGGCATCCAAAGCCGTTGAAAGACTGCCTGTTTCATCAAAATAAAAAAGCCGTTCAAAATGACTATCCTCTAAAGTACAAGGATCCCATACTATAGTTCCGCCATCATTAACCTCGCAGTAATAGTCTACAACCGTATCCGAGTTTCCGGAATCATCGATAAAATCAGCCTGTACCGTAATATTATAAAAATATCCGTACATTTTGGTTCCGTCTACCATATTGTTGATAACTACATCATCTTCACAAAATGATACTATAGGAGAACCGGTATGGCTGACCGTACCGCCCAATATTCCCGTATATCCGCTCAGATACTCAGAATACACGTCAGGTGTAGATGTAAAAAAGGTGCTTTCCGTAAGCGTGAGGGTATCAACATTTCCCCAACGTATAGCGTTTTTCTGAGCCTCCGAAAATTCATATTCATACGTCGCGGCATCGTCTGTTCCGACAATGTCAAACTCGCCTGCCATTTCCGACACCGTCGCGTCCGTGGTACATTCAACGCTCATTGTCGTCTTTTCGTTCGAGAAAAGAGCGTTTGTGATATTGTCAAGCTTTAAATAGTACACCAAATCCGCCTCGGAGCGCACGGGGTTATCCGCGTCATCGGCGTCCATTGTTTCCATTGTAAAGCTGACCGTCTCGCTGTCCACACCGGCGCTGTTCGCGGTAAGCTCTACCGTGCCGCTGCCGCTGACAGTTTGTGTTCCGGAAAGCGCAGCCCAGTCAAAGCTGACCGCCTGTTCCTCCATAGCGCCGCTCAAAACGGCTGTGAATGTTCCGTCGCCGTTGTCCGTCACGGTTACGCGCGCGTTATGGCTTACGCCCGAGGGCCAATCCGTAACGGTTATGCCGCTGTCGCTTGAGAGAACCTCGATACCCGTGGAGTTAATCTGTTCAACAAGCGACTGCAAATTCGCGAGCTGTTCGCTCGACCATTGATAGCCGTTAAAATATGTCTCCTGCAAATACGCAAGATAGTCCTCAATCGCGATTATGGTTTGAAGATTTTCAAGCGTGATGGGCGTGCCGTCCACCATTACAGTCTGGGATAAATCCGTGCCCGCGGCGTTAAGCAGATCTCGGATTTCCTCCAAGGTAACGCTCTTGCCGTTCATGGTAATCTCCCAATCCTCAATCGCGTTGCCGTCCTCGTCCAAGAGGTCATATTGCCGGAGCATAGCGTAATACAGCTCCGCCTCCTCCTCGCTGCCGCAAATCTCCTCAAGTGCGGCAAGAATTTCCGCGTTGGTCGCAGAATCATTACCCAACAGCGACGCAAACGCCGCCGTGGGCAGCACCATCGCCGTCATCATAACGCACAGCAGCGCTGCGGTCACTCGTTTCCAAAGCTTTTTCATCATTAGAAAAACCTCCTATTTAAATAGATTTTTTCGGTTTCCCGCCGCTCTCCCCATACAACGGAATCCCTTTACTTGTTGTGATATATTATATTTATATATTTTCATATATAATTTACCGGATTATGCCGCCGCGCGATTTAAAAGCGTAAGCGCGCCGCGAAGTGAAAGTATGAAATTAAAAAGGCGCACCGCGTACGCGCATTATGCGCCGCTGTGCACCTTGGTTTTTCACTTGAAATATAAAAATGTAGCAAAAAATGACAGATTTAGCTGTCTGTCTGTCTGTCTGTCTGTCTGTCTGTCTGTCTGTCTGTCTGTCTGTCTGAGTATATTGCGCGCAAGCTCATCTGTCAAGCCCCTTCCCGAAAAAAACGAATTTTTTCGTAACCGTATTATACCCCCCAGCAAATACCATTCTATTACGTAAAGTATATCATATCCCCGCGCCCGTGTCAAGATTTTTTCATAGGTGTTGGTTTCAAAATTTGCCGCACGCACTCTCCCAACCGAGCCGCACCCCCCACGGACGAACCACCGCTAAGCGCATATGCTTTTTGAAGTTGTTATTCGTAAATTTTTAATTAAAATATTGACTTTATAACATATATATGCTACAATACATTAAAACACACCTTTGTTGAAAATTTAAGGTGCGGTTTAGTGTAGGAGATTGATTATGTATAACCAAAAGAATACGGAAATTCTCAAAAAAATTTTTGCGGAATATGATTACATTATGTCAACCGCACAACTCGGTTCAAAGAACATATATTACAGAAATATTCAGCAGATGTTGAAAGATGGGTTGATAGAAAAAGTCAGGCGCGGTTATTATCGTTGGCTCGACGATGACGGCAGCAGCGAAGTAGTGATTATCAACAAGCTGTTTCCCGACGCGGTTCTTTGTATGGAAACAGCACTGTTCCATTACGGCTACAGTGACAGAAATCCCGCGGAATGGCATATTGCGATAGATAAAAACGCGTCAAGGCAGCGCGCAAAGATTGATTATCCCTTTATCAAAGCATATCGAATGGAATCCGATTTGCTTGCCATAGGCGAAACCGAGGGTGAAATAGATTGTACGCCGGTTCGCATTTATGACCGTGACCGTACAATGTGCGATGTTTTGAAAAATATGAATAAGATGGATAGGGAAATTTTTAATAAGGCTGTTCAAGGCTACGTGGGCGATTCAAAAAAGAATATTCCCAATCTTATGCGGTATGCAAAGGAATTGCGTGTTCAAAAGCGCGTAAAAGACTTGATTGGAGTGTGGTTGTGATGGCAGATATTGCGGCATCGGTTCTTGCAAAGCTCAGAAATAAGGCAAAGACTTCCGGCATTGGTTATCAGCAATGTCTACAGCTTTTTATGCAGGAGGAGTTTTTGAGAAAACTGTCAAAATCGGAATATGCTGACTGTCTTATATTAAAGGGCGGATTATTTATTTACACGCTCACGAATTTTGAAAGCCGAGCGACTATTGATGTTGATTTTCTGCTCCGCAGGTATTCAAATTCAATAGATGATGTTAAAAAATTGATTTGTAAAATTATTGATACTCCAACAGGTAATGATTATATAAAAATGACAGCTCAAGGCTTTGCGGAAATTTCTCCGCAGAGGAAATATCACGGTATCAGCACGCAGATTATCGGACAAATTAAGAATGTTCGAGTGCCGTTTAATGTGGATATAGGCGTGGGAGATGTGATTGTGCCGAGTGCCGAGGAGCGTGTTATCACTACACAACTTCCCGATTTTGAAGTTCCGATTATCAAGACGTATTCTCTCGAAAGCACTATCGCCGAAAAATTCGATGCTATATTACAGCGTTTTGAGCTGACAGGCAGAATGAAGGATTTTTATGATATTTATTATTTGGCAAGGACATTTGATTTTGAGGGGGCAAATTTGCAAACAGCAATTTTTAAAACCCTGCAACAACGAGGTACGCCATACAATAAAGACAGCTTTAAGCGGATTACCGCGCTTGCCGATGATGAGGATATGCTAAAACGCTGGAAATACTTCTTAAAAAATATAAAGAATGATACTCTTGAATTTTCTTCGGTAATTGCGAAAATCCGGGAATTCCTTGAGCCTGCCTTTGAGGCAATAGTAAATGGAAAGGAATTTAATGGAATATGGAATTATAGTAACGCAAAATGGGAAACGGAAAATTAACCCTATCGGCACTCAAAAAAGCGTGCAGTATGGGTTGGTTTGGAGATTTTTAGATGCTCAAATTCGCCTGCCGCAATATTTACGAAATGCCAACTTTGCGGAATTGATGAAACCTATTGCAAGAGAAAACCGTGCGTAAAACTCAGAATTTTATTGCTTTCGCGCCCGCGATATGCTATAATTAAAGCGAAATGAGAGTTCCGGAAATCACGGAATTTATTATGAACGGATACAGGCAGTCGGAGTTGTGAATTAGGGCGGGCATAATTTCCGACAGCGACGGCTGGATTAGCATTTTGGACGACAGAAATTCCACGTCGCATATTTACGACGATGAGGACGCAGCGGAAATTTACAACAGAATTTGCGTAAATCACATCACCCTGTTCGACAGCCTGAAAAATAAGCTGACGGATTTAACGGCGTGACTGCAAAAAAAGAACGATTGCCGCGTGCAATCGTTCTTTTATTATTTAAATCAGAGCCGCAAGATTAGCAATATCCTTCATTTTGTGTAAACTCCAAAACGGCAATATAATACGAGTGTGTTTTTGCATGGCGGCAAGTTTGACCTCTATAATTATAAGGGCGTAAAAATGCTCATCCGCCCGCGCCATACTATATAAACCTATATTTTCCTTTCCCGTGTCCTTTGACCTCCTCAAGCAAGCCGTGTTTTTTCATTTTTGCAATCAAATCACCTGCCGCGGTGTATGAAATTCCGCATATTTCGGAAACGTCGCCTCTGCCAAAAGCAGCTAAAGTTCCAATATTATTATACAGCTTTCTTATATTTGTTTTGGTTTTAATATTCATCTTAAAACCGGCTATTCGCGTTTCAATAGCCGGTTTTTCACTGTTAATAGCCGGTTTTTGGGGTTCAATAGAGCTATTAATATGCAAATATCGGTTTTTCAGCTCGTTCTTTTCGCCCAAAAGCAGATTCCGCAAATCTGTTATCATCGGCTTTTGCCGGTTTTGCCGCATAATAGCTTTCAATTCGATTCTCGGCATCTTCAAGAGTAATATTGCCCTCAATATTGTCTACAGCAGTCTTATACAGTGTCTCGGACGGTGTAAGTCCGTCAACAGCTTGCAATCCGATAGCCGTACTCCAAGCATATCCTTTGTATCGCTTGTCCGGCTCCGTCTGCGTTATATATTCCTTAAAAGGGTCATCTATCATATTCAATCACGCTCATATTCCTTCACGATTTTATTTCTATGCTATTATATAATAAATATAGTCTAAAATCAAGACTTCTTAAACCATTCAACGGCAAATACACTGCGCATAAATTTTTGTTTTACAATAGAAACGAAAAATAATGAAAATAAGTGAAAAAGGGTGAAGATGTTTCCACGAAATTACAGTGAGTTTTTTTAAATTTAATATTCGTAAAAAAAAAGAAACCGCACGGCTGTGCGGCTTTTTGGGTAATTGGTGGAGATGAGGGGATTCGAACCCCTGACCTCTTACATGCGAAGCAAGCGCTCTCCCAACTGAGCCACACCCCCACGGGTGAACCACCGCTAAGCGGTGGTTTTGGCAGGGGTACAAGGACTCGAACCNNTGCTCTACCAACTGAGCTACACCCCTATAAATCAAACTGCCCTACCATTCTACTACAAAATAATTCAAAAGTCAATACATTTTATAAAATTTTGCTTGGATTTTTTCAAAATTATTTGAAAAAACTATTGACAAATTTGACTTTTTTATATATAATCTGTTAGGTTGACGCTATTATGATTATTTTTAGTCAACTACTAATTATTCTCAAGATACGGAGTGTGAAAAAAGCCATGATTGGTGACGCCGAAAAGGCAAAATTGCTTGTTGGTTACAAACAGGCTGTCAGGGCATTGAATGAAAACAAGGTCGAAAAGGTTTTTCTCGCGGAGGATTGCGATGCGCAGATTAAAGGCAATCTCGAAAAGCTCGCGGAAGAATCAAATACTCCGCTTTTCTTTGTTCCCACAATGAAGGAGCTTGGAAATATGTGTTCTATAGAAGTCGGCTCAAGCTGCGCGGTCGTGCTGAAATAGCTTATTGGACGCTTTGCGTTTGATAATATATTAAATTTTATGAAAGGAAGTGTAACACGGTATGCCTACATTTAATCAGTTGGTTAGAACAGGTAGAAAGACATCGAGAAAGAAGTCTACCGCCCCCGCTCTTCAGAAGAGTCTTAACTCTCTAAAGAAAAAGACTACGGACAAGAGCTCTCCTCAAAAAAGAGGCGTATGCACCGCTGTAAGAACCGCTACACCGAAAAAGCCTAACTCGGCTCTGAGAAAAATCGCCAGAGTAAGACTTACAAACGGTATCGAAGTAACGGCTTACATTCCCGGTATAGGTCACAACCTACAGGAACACAGCGTTGTGCTTATCAGAGGCGGAAGAGTTCGTGACCTTCCGGGTACAAGATACCATATTATAAGAGGTACTCTTGATGCTCAGGGCGTGAACGGTCGTCTTCAGTCAAGAAGTAAGTACGGTGCCAAAAGACCAAAGGAAAAGAAATAATGCCGCGTAATTAAAAACGCGCATATCACAAGTGCATATCGGGTTATATTATTTTATATTATTCGAATAGCGCTGACGGAGCTTTGAAAAAATAAGTTCAGAGTACCTGTGATGTCATGAAGCGGAGATAACATCTCCACATACTATGAAGGAGGGAAGTAAAGTGCCAAGAAAAGGTTTTATAGCAAAAAGAGAAGTGCTGCCTGATCCTATTTACAATGACGTTGTTGTAACAAAGCTTATAAACAATATCATGCTTGACGGTAAAAAGGGTGTCGCTCAGAAAATCGTTTACGACGCATTCGCAATCGTAGCCGAAAAGACAGGCAAGGACGCACTTGAGGCTTTCAAGGAAGCTATGGACAACATCATGCCGGTTCTTGAAGTAAAAGCAAGACGTGTGGGTGGTGCAACATACCAGGTTCCTATGGAAGTACGTCCGGAAAGACGTCAGACATTGGGTCTTAGATGGCTTACCCGTTACTCCAGAGAGCGTAACGAAAAGACAATGAAAGAAAGACTTGCAAATGAAATTATGGACGCCATAAACGGCAGCGGCGGTTCTGTTAAGAAACGCGAGGATACTCATAAAATGGCAGAAGCAAACAAGGCTTTCGCACATTACAGATGGTAATAACAAGACGGCTTTGCGGCGGACGGACAACCTCCGTCCCCGTAGATATGTCTTTTACCATATTTTTATTTTGGATTTAATTAAACCCTTAATCGAAATGAAAGGAGGACATTTTTGTTATGGGTAGACAATATTCACTTGAAAACACAAGAAATATCGGTATCATGGCTCATAT
>MSHM01000019.1 GCA_001941225.1 Oscillospiraceae bacterium Zagget12 | reverse complement strand
GCGTCAATCTCGTCCTCGCCAAGTGACAGAACCATATCGCTTTTCAGCTTGTCGTATTTTTTGCGTTCTGCTTCGGAAAGCTCAACCGATACCTCCGTGTCTATGCGCTCCGGCAGTTTCAAGAAGTCAGCGGCTTTCATCGAAATGGCGATGTCGGAAATAAGCCTGTAAATCACGTCCTCCGCGCCCGGTAAAGGCTTGTACGAAAAGACGATGTTTTGGTTTCGTCTGTCCGGCTTGAAATACATACCGCGATAATTTGTTATGTATCGTCCAAGCCGCTCACCCATATCAAGCAAACGGAACTCCGCCCACAAGTCCATTAAGCCGTTGGATGACGGTGTTCCCGTAAGTCCGACTATGCGCTTCGCTCTCGGACGAACGCTCATCAGTGCCTTGAACCGTTTCGTCTGGTGTGATTTGAAACTCGAAAGCTCGTCTATCACAATCATATCAAAGTCGAACGACACGCCGCTCTCCTCAACAAGCCACTGCACGTTTTCACGGTTGATGAGATAGATGTCGGCATCCGCTTTCAGCGCGGCAGTCCGTTCCTCTGCCGTCCCGACCGCTATGGAATAACGCAGACCGTTCAAATGCTCCCATTTCTCAATCTCGGCTGACCACGTGTTCTTTGCTACTCGCAATGGCGCGATAATCAAAGTCTTACTCACCTCAAAGCTGTCGAACATCAATTCTTGAATAGCCGTCAGGGTTATAACCGTTTTGCTTCAACCCAAGCCCATATCCAAAAGAACTGCCGCTATGGGATGAGTTTCGATAAACTCAATCGCGTATCGCTGATAGTCGTAAGAAATGAACTTCATCGGGCATCACCTCCAATCTCATCAATAATTTTTTCGATTTTGCTTGCATCATCCAAGACGTACACCTTGAACCCAAGCTGCCGAAGCCGACGATGCTGCGTCATTTGAAGCGGACGTGGATGTTTACCTTTTGCCTTTACCTCTACAAAGGCGAAGCAGCCGCACGGCAGCAATACCAATCTGTCCGGCATTCCGTCAAGTCCCGGACTTACAAACTTCGGACACATTCCGCCGCGAGCTTTTACGGATTTCACGAGCCGCTGTTCAATTTCTTTTTCTCGCATTATTGCCTCCTAAAATCTCAAAAGTGACGGTCAGTGACGGTCTTATATATAACTTTTATATATAGATTTTTTTCTTTTTTTTGCTTAATAAAAGTCTTATACGTAGACTGTCACTGACCGTCACTAAATCTCAATCACTCCTCGAAAAACTCAGGTTTTATGCGGATTCCGAGAACAAATCGACCATTGTTCAATCTTCTGCGTTCAAATCCAATATTCTCCAACGCGGTATAAAAATCTGTGGTGCTGCGAGTATACTCGCCGAGTCTTTGGCAGTACGCTCTGTACTCCTGATACAGCTCGCCCGATTTCTGAAGATATGTCGGGTCAACGTCACAGCATTCCTCCAAGAACTGCGACAGCCAGTCATTGTTCCCGCGATAGTTTTCTATTGCCTCACGCACCGCGGTCGGTTTTTCGATTTGGTGGTTTTTCGCAATTGCGCGTTCCGCGCCCTCAATCGCCCAAGTAAGAATCGCGCCTCCCGCGTTCTCAACGAGATAATCTGCAAAGTTTTTTATATCAGACTTGCCCGTGATTTTCGCGTTAAACGGTATGACAATCAGTCTGCGCCAAATCCCCGCGTCATTCGCTCCGACCTTCGGGAGGTGGTTTGTGTAAAGAACCAATGTATGTGTCGGTGTATACGAGAACGGGTCTTTATACTTTTTCTCGCCGCCGACCTCGTCCGTGGAACATAACTGCTTCACTATGGACGTGCTAAGCCTGACACCCTCTTCAAGCTCAGACGCTATCACAAGCCGCTTACCCTTAAGCTCCGCCATTTCCGGCTTGACGTTCCTGCGGCATCCCGCCGTCAACGCGTCAGCCGAGATGTTTCCGCTGTAGTTTCCGAGGACTTTTGCTATCGCGTTCCAAAAGGTGGACTTGCCGTTACTACCCTCACCGTATGCAATGATGAGTGCCTCCTCGTATACCTTACCAATAAGCGCAAGTCCAACTATTTCCTGCACATAGTCGATAAGCTCCTTGTCCCCGCAGAACAGCCGCTCGACTGTGTCAAGCCATAAGTCCATATTCTTTCTGTCAGGCGACACAGCCGTTGCCTTAGTAATTCCATCGGCGGCACTGTGTTCTTTTCGACCTTTAACGCCATACCGTAAATCGTATGTGCCGTCCGGCGTATTTAACAGGTTTTCGTGCGAGTCAAAGTCAAGGATGTTTTTAAGCAACATCGGCTTCGCCGCTTGAAGTGCCGACATAACATATTTCATATCCCTACGCTTCAACACGAATGCTTTATAGCTCAACGCGGCGGTATAGTCGCTGTACGCTTTCGCGCTTTCGCTGTCAATCGCCTTTTCAAGTGTCCGACCGCCGGAGTCAATAAGCTCCGCAGACACACCCGCGCTCTCCAAAGCCGTCCGAGCCTGCTTCAATGTGCTTAACGCGTCAATCAGCTGTGAGTCGAGAAAGTCCTCACACGCGCCCACGGCATACTGCTTCGACTCAACCCATCTCATGCCGTCATAACGCATATAGTCGGTGGACTCGGTGTATACCAATTCGCCCTCATACTCACGGGCGAGAACCTTTGCTTGTCCTATATCGGTGTAATCAGACGGCTTCAGCTTGTTCGGCTTGTTAAACTCCTCCGGCGGTATGTAACTGTCCGATTTAGCGAGCTTCGCGCCGAACTTTACCGCGCTGTTCCATATTGACGCAAGCTCCTCATCCGCAAGCGGCGGACTGCACTTCGCGGCACGTTCGAGAAATATCTCGTGCGCTTCATTGGTGTTTCCAAACCGTTTGATTATCTTGCCTGCGATATGGCTCATCGTGTTGTTGCGCTTTCCCTCGGGAATAGTCCTCGTCCGCTCGTCCCATTCCTCAAAGCTGACCTCGTTCAATAATTCAATTACGGAGCGTTCGCCGTTGAATATTTCCACCTGCGGATTTTTCACGCCGAACAGAAACCGAGCCGAGTCTTTCGCACCGTTATCGAAAAACGGGAAACTTGTAATCAGCTGATTTTTCAGCTCTGCATACTCTTTCGCGTCCGTTATGGTGGGGACAGGAAAATAAACGTGAAACTTCGGTCTTGCGGACTTGCCGTTTTTCGGCTTCATATTGTTCCGGCTGTATACAACCGCAAACGCTGTGTCCGGCATCATCACCGCAATGTCGGCGGGTGTAATCCACGCATCCGGCTCGTCTGAGTGTGTGTTGTCGCAGTCAAGCGGAATAACATCCGCTGAGATGAAGTTTTCGTTCGAGCGGCGGTTGTTTTTGTACTCGGCGCAAACGTGGTCGGTTTCAGCCGCGCGTTTGAGTGACTCGTTGTCCGTAACCTCTGTTATTATGGGGTAGAATGTGTTTTTTGCTTCACCTCTTCGTGTTGACCTGTAAACCGTGAATTTCATATTTTCAAATCCTCCTCCGTGAAATATCTGATTTTCATATTACGCCTTTCCGCTTCTCTTATCTCTTCAGCCATGCCGCTTGATATACGGTTACCGAATACCCACAGCTCATCGCATTTGCCGAGCAGAATGGAATTGAAGTGCATAGCGGCTCTGCGTTCTTGTCTGTTGCTGTCATCCATAAACTGCGGGAACAGAAGATGGGGAGCTAAAGGGACGGCTCCGTCATCATAAGCGAAACGACAATATTGCCTCGCATTTTCTGTGTTCTTTTTAACGTCACCTCTGTACGGTGAGCATATATAGACGAGCGGCAGAACGGCGGCTTTTCTTGCGACATTTGTTAATGCCGCGTATGCTGTCGGGTCGCGATAACCTTCCTCCGTATATTTACTGAACTTCATTTGCATCTGTGCCTCCTTTCACCGTTGTTTTGTGCCGTCCCTTATAAGAGGCGGCATAGTCCTCGATGTCGAACGGATACTTGAGCTTTTCCGCTTCATGCTGTTCGCGTGTCTTGTAGAACGCGCATTTGTCGCTGTTCTTGCAATACGTTTTCTTTAAAGCTGTGCATTCGCCTCTCTCGCCGTAAGCGAAGCAGTCAGTCTTTGGTTCAAATTTATCGTTCATTTTTGATTACCTCTTTCTGTCAATGGCAATATGCCGCAAGTGTTTATCATTATTTTGATGGGTTCACAGATTGCTCCGCATCAAAAATAATCCTTACTTATGCTTGTCCGCACAAAGCGAACAATTTTCCGTCTACGGCGGCAGACGTTTCATTATCAACATAATCATTTTATAGTCTCCTCGTTAATCTAAGGTTGTTCAGTCCCTTATACCTTGTAGCCTTGAGAAACCGTTAAATCTTATGCTTTGAATAGGCTTCTTTTAATTTTTTTTCAATGCGCCGTAACTTTTGCGATATACCGTTCTCGCTGCAGCTGACAGATTTGGCATAATCTCGTATTGTTCTGCCGTCGATACGTATTGCTATAAACATATCCGCCCATTCACGCTTTGCTCCTAAAGTTTCTCTAATCCATTGACAAACCGCGTCATAATCGTATAGCCGGTCACGAGCCTCCTCGTCGGAATAATCTGCCACGGTGTCCATACCGTCACTGTCATCAAGGTCTTCATCATCCCTGCGGTAAGGCTTGCTTAAATTTCCCCAATGGCGGTCGAATTTGTGCCAGCAGTTGTATTCCGGCTTGTTAAAGCGTTCATCGAAATCCTTTTGAATCAAAGCTTCCTTTTCTTCCCGTGTAAGTGCTTCATCGCCGTAATCCAGCGACAGATTCACCCACATTTCATCGGCATCGACTTCTACAAATTGGTACATATTCTCGTATCTGATTTTCAATTTCATTTTTATTCCTTTCTGCCTGCGTTAAACAGAAAGGCGATGGATGCAAAATGAATTGTTATTTTAGAAGTTATCCTTTTTCGCCTGAATTTGAGCGCAGGGAAGTAAGGATACCTCTATCACGTCATTGCGGCTTTGCCGTATGTAGTTCGATATTTGTATCCATCGCCCTATAGCTAATCAGGCTGTGCAATATTGGTTGTATAACTATCACCATCTGCATATTTTTAAAAATTGTATTTTTGTTTGTTCATAAAAAATTTACAAACGCAAATTCTTAATTCACTTGTAAAACACACATATCTGTGATAGAATGAAATACAGGGAGTGTATGGGAACACGTCCATAAAATTCTGTGAATTTTTACTCTCTATTGTAAGTGTACAGTTACATGATTTACTTGCAACAGGTTTGAACACTTACTTTGCTTGATTTTGGTTACTTTGATTACTTGGCAATGAAAGGAGGAAGTATATGACGCACAATTCTGCACCCTATCTATGCGGAGGTGTATTTTTTTCGTTGCTTGAGCCAGTTAAATACAATGGAACAGTTCGGCAAAAAGTCAATGGAAAATACAAAGGGGTTTCCGATCCTGAGATGATGGCAGCTTTGATTAATGTGGTTACCGGATTCGTTCCCGATTCAAGCGCAAGCGGATTTATTAAAGATGTATCACGCTATAGAACTTGTTCATTCAACGGTGGAAAAAATATACCATTCAACAAAGCGGACGTTATCAGCGCTTTTGATTATGATTTAAAAAACGATTACAATACCTTGCTGAATCGAATGATAGACTTTACCGATTCCTGCATTTTGTCTGAGGTACCCGGTCGTATGAACTGGTTGGTAAAAGTTATTTTAGAACTGATTGAAAAGGATCCCAGCATATCCGATGAAGCTAAATTTTATATAACTGCTGATAGAGAGGGCACATACAAATCAGTAATAAAACGTATGTCTTCTTTTGAGTTGCAGCCATTTCTTCTTGGTGTTCTTCACTATTTTATAACTGCAAAAAAAAAAGAAAACACAAAGGGGTTAGATACATACAATCGTCTGTTTCCCACAAGAGATAACCATTTTGAGGGAACTTTTAACGAGGAATATTTACGAGGCGTGAATAGGGAAATTACAGTAACAGTTCTAAATAAGATAGACGAGGAACCGACTGTCGAGAAAACATTTGACTTTTCAGACACCGAGCAGCGCTGTGAAAATGATGCAAGGATAATAACTCATTATTATGAGCGCCCGACAATCGTTAATCAAACTGCCGCGAAAATTTATAACATTCAAAACGTAGATCATTTATATTAAGGAGGGCACTAATATTGAATAATAATCTTCAAAAATCGTCTGTCATTGTTCCTTTCGCAGAAACTGTGAATCAGCAGGCAAACAAAATATATAATATTGAAACAGCGGCTTCAGTGTCAACCGGGAACATCAACAATACATATATTTTCACTTCTGAAAATAAACCTTCATCGCAAATTTCAAATGGTGCTTTAGGTCAAAGTCATGAATACTACAATCTATTTGTAATAGGAGGTGAGGAGTTCACCGCTTATAAAAATGGATATTTTATGGTTCCCAAAGACCGTGCATTAACCGAATATATGTCAGCGGACATAAAAGACGAGATTGATTCTTTAACACCCGAAGCTATTCAGAGAGTAAAGTCTTTTCCGGCTATATTTTGCTCTGAAAACAGGCAATACGGTAAAGCGGATGATGACCAAGAGGCTTTTTTTGGGTTTATTACAGAAATATCCGTTCAAGATAACGGCATAAAAATTCATTACCTCTCAATGTATCCTGTCCATCAAGATTTATTAAATGAACGGCGTGATGAATTTAATATCGCCGGAACAAATTACTTCACCGAATTAAACCGAACTCATTGGTGTGTCAAAAGAAATAATCTGTACGAGACTCTGAATGACGTAGGAATTGCGGTATGATTAAAGGAGATAACAAATGAATGAAAAGCAGCCATCGGCAATAGAAAAAATCACATTATCCGAGGCAACCTATCACGGGTGCGATGTTATGCCGACTTTTATCAATTTTTTCTTTGGCAATAACGGAGTAGGCAAAACTACTATTGCAAGGCTTATAAAAAGTTGCCGAAAATCACCCAACGCGCCTTCCGACCCGAGCGCTGAAAATCCCAATGTGGCATTTTCACAAGGCCGAACCTCGGCAGACTATAATATTCTCGTATACAATCAGGATTTCATTGACGCTAATATACAAAGATACAACGAACTGCCGGGCGTTTTTACAATGAATGAGCATAACATTACAACTCAAAATGAAATTGCGGAGGATAAGAAAAAGAAAAAAGAAATCGATGACTCAATCGCAGCGTTAAAAGAAAAAGTTACAGCGAATAATGCGGCGGTGCAGACAGCGGAAAATGATTTTAAAAATAACTGTTGGAATAATTCAAAAAACATTCGCGAGGCCTTCCCGTTTACGCAAGAGGGTTTCCGCAAAGATAAAAAGAAATTCGCAAATAAAATTTTTGAGCAGGATGCCGCTGAACGACATAGCATTGAAGAACTTCAGAATCTGTACAATACCGCCTTTGATCCCAATGCTCGTACATATCCGCTTCTTTATGTACCTAAAAATTGTGACGCTTTCGACACTATTCCCGGAATAGAATTGCTGAACACCCCTATAAACAGTACGGCAGACACTGATTTCGGACGGTTTATAAAGGCTGTCAACTCTGCGGATTGGGTTCGTCAAGGGCACCTTGCTTTTGGCGATACCCCTGAACACAAGCGCCCTTATTGTCAACAGACTTTACCAAATGATTTTGAGGAAAAATCGCCGCTTGCTTCAATGAACAGTATCGGACTGATGTTCGGAAACTGGAGCTTTTTCAGCAAAGCTATAAAGACACAGCAAATACCATATTTTTAGCATTGCAAAATAATTCCAAATCAGAATATGATAAACTGGATTTTTCAGTGTACAATGATAAACTCACCGTCTTAAGGGCAGCCATCACCGCAAACCTGCAAACCATTTCCGAAAAAATGGAGAAACCCGGAAAAGTTGTTGCCTTAGAGTCTATTGCACCTATCCTGAGAGAACTCTGCAGTATTATTGATGCTATGAATACCCTGATAATCGAAAATAATAAAGTGGTGAGCTCTAAACAGAAAAGCCAAGAGAATTGTTCAAAAAAGGTATGGGAGCTGTTGGCATATACATTACAAAACGATGTTTTCAAATTTCGGCAGAGCTTAAAGGAAATTAAGAGCAGTACGCAAAATTTAAAAACAAATATACAAATGATGACTGCGGATTCAGAAGTTTTGCGTCAAAGTATTGATAAAAAAAGCGGCACCATTATAAATACCTCAGACACTGTCAAGGGGATGAATAAACTTCTTCGCGATTCTGGATTCCAAGGTTTCAGCATTGAGGAAGATAAGAACACACCAAATGTGTATAAAGTTGTTCGCCCCGGCGGTATTCCTGCTGACAGACTAAGCGAAGGCGAGCGAAACTTTATCGCTTTTCTGTATTTCTATCATCTTGTGCATGGAAATGGAAGTATTGACGAAGCACAGTCAATTTATGACGATAACGGAAATCAAACCGTTATATCCGACGGTTCTGATAATCGAGATAAAATCGTAGTTATTGATGATCCTGTTTCAAGTATGGACAGCAGCTCACTTTTTATCGTCGCATCCTTGGTTCGGGAAATGACCGCAATATGCAGTAATAATGTAAGCATGCATAAAACGGGCTACAACGGGGATTACATAAAGCAAATTTTTATATTAACACACAACGCCCATTTTCATCGAGCAGTAACCGTCAATCAAGAAAGGCATTATAGATATGTTTCATTTTTCCATATTACAAAAAATAACAACATATCAAATATTAAGCTGTGCGTGCAAAAAAATCATGATTGTCCTACGAATATGGAAAACTATAATCCCGTTCAGAACGCATATGCGGCTTTATGGACGGAGTACAAAGAAGTGACTACTGCAATTCCTTTGCTGAACGTTATTCGCAAAATCCTCGAATACTATTTTATTCAAATATGTGGTTATAACGGGGTCACTATTCAGGAGAGAATTCTTTCCGATGCAAATCGCCGTAAATTTGTAAGCATCGCTGATGACGGAACCGAAGACACAACTCAGCTGCAAATTGTATCTTCAATGCTGTCTTATATCAGCTCAAATTCTTTTGGTTTAAACGATGGTCTGTATTTTGTAGATGATTGTACGGATGTCGAGTTATACCGAGAGCTTTTTGAATCTATTTTTAAGTGTATGAATCAGGAACAACACTTTAATATGATGATGGGAATAGACGATTAGGAGGAAACAAAAATGAGAATCAGTTACAATAAATTATGGAAAATGCTAATAGACAAAGAAATGCAAAAAAGAGATTTGCAGGAAAAAGCCGGCATTAGTTCGGCTTCAATAGCAAAACTCGGAAAAGGCGCAAACATAACCACAGATGTCCTTTTAAAAGTCTGTGAGGCTATGGATTGCAATCTTGAGGATATTATGGAAACGAAAAAAGACTAACGGAGGATAAAATATGAAACTATTATATTCAAATATTCTGCCTTTGAGAACAGAGGATAATCAACAGACTATTGCCGACTGTTTTAATGAGCAGATGTCAAAGGCAGACCGCGTTGATATAGCTGTTGGATATACTTCCAATGCATCGCTTTCTGAGCTTGAAGCTCTGGCAGATACATATGAGATTAAATGTATACGTCTTACAATTGGAATGTACTATCTTGAGGGGATGCCGGAAGGCGCATATCATACAGCCTTGAAAATAAATGAGAAATGGCAAAATTCCGGTATAGGCGAAATACGTCTTGTAAAAAGCTTCAAATACCACGGAAAGGTATATTGCTTTTATAAGGACGGTATTCCGTTTTCGGCAATTATAGGCTCTGCAAATCTCGGTGTTATAAAGCTCGAAGCAGCTAATCGCAGACAATACGAAATTTCTGCCCTTACGACTGACCCTGATGAGGTATCAGAGTTGGCAGAACATATCGAACAATTAAATCAGCCGATATGTTCTGCAAATATTGCTGAAGCCGGCAATGTGCCGCTGATACGTGAGAAAAACACTTCTTTGGACGGTGTTGAGCTGGTCACTCCCGTTCCTCAGGCTAATGTAGAGTTTTACAAGCAATGCACTCCGTCCGTGTCTTTTGAACTTCAGCTTAAGGTGCCTAAAAAAGATGAACGTCACATGGATGACGGAAAACATTTCACAAAATCCAATATCAATGTATGTTATGCAGCACCAAGAAGCAAGCGGAAATCAAGAGACTGGTATGAAACACAGCTGACAGTCGGGGCAAACATATATCGCATGGAGGGATACCCTGAAAAGAATAAACCGTTTTTTGTTATAACCGATGATGGGTATTGGTTCAAAGCGCATACCACAAGCGATAACAACAAACAGTTCAGCGCAGTTGGAGATGAATTGATTATGGGACGCTGGCTGAAAGGTCGGTTGGCTGCGGCAGGAATTGTACGTCCTGTAAATAATACCAAAGAAGATAATGAAGAACGCCGCGGCATGATTACTCAAGAAATGCTGGATGAATACGGCTGTGACAGGCTACTGTTTGAAAAGACAGGTCAAACGGCAATAGACAAAGACGGCTCTCCGCTTGATGTATGGATGCTGTCATTTATAGGCAGTTCAAACTAATAAGACGAGGTGAATAATAATGCAGTATTTAAAAACATATTTGGACAAAATTTCCGAACGAGGGAATACAAAGCTTGCAGAATCTATATATAAAACTGCCGAGGAGGTAGGTGATAAGTACATAAAAACCTTTTCATTTACAAGTCACGAAATAGGGCTGTTGTTCGGTAATGTTCAATCCGGTAAAACCGGTCAGATGTTTGGAATCATGTGCAAAGCGGCAGACCTTGGCTTCCCGGTTTTTGTGCTTTTGACCACCGATAATGTTGTGCTTCAGCAGCAAACGTTGGATCGAGTAAAATCCGATCTTGACGGTTTTTGTATCTGCGGTGAAAATGACGCGCGTCTTTTTGCGGAAAACAGTCTCTTGGATCCCGCCATAATTGTCCTCAAGAAAAATGCACGTGTTTTGAAGCAGTGGGCTAACGTGCTGAATTCCACAGGATTTATGAAGGGAAATCCGTTGTTTGTGATTGATGATGAGGCGGATGCGGCTTCACTCAATACTCTTGTAAATCAAGACCGACAGTCATCCATAAATAAATATCTGGACATTATAAAGAATGAGTCATCAAGCAGTATGTATCTGCAGGTAACCGGCACCCCTCAGGCTATTTTTCTTCAGACAATAGTATCCGGTTGGCATCCGTATTTTACATATTATTTTCAGCCGGGTGATACATATCTTGGAGGCGGCTTTTTCTTCCCCGTTTCCGGAAAACCAGACTGTGTTTCTTATTTGGATTGCTTGAATAATCCTGTGCGTGATGTTGTTGTTCGTCATTTGGCGGTTTCTGCACAGCTATTATCTGTGGGCGGCAGTGTATCCAACTGTTTGTTCCATCCGAGCGTTCGGGTATCGGCGCATAATAAATATGCATCAGATATAAAGAAAGAACTTGAATGGTGCAGTGAAAACATAGATGGTGAATTTAAAGATGCACTTCGTCGGCAGTATGACAGCATTGCACCAAGCAAATCGGAAAAGCAATCTTTTGATGTTATTTTTTCAAAGGCACGTGAGCTGCTTGACAGCAACACTGTAAAAATATTGGTTATGAACGGAAAGGCTGATATCGAAAGCTCTGAATATGCCGAGGGATGCAATTTTGTCATCGGGGGCAATACTCTTGGACGCGGAGTTACATTCCCGGCACTTCAAACAATTTATTATACTCGTATAAGCAAGAGTCCTCAGGCAGATACTATGTGGCAGCACAGCAGGATGTTCGGTTATGACCGTGACCCCGGGATGATGCGAATTTATATGGAAGAACGGCTGTACAAGCTGTTTGCAGACATTAACGCTACAAACAACTCAATTATTGCGCAAATTGAACGCGGAATCGATGACGTGAAGCTTTATTATTCCAATGGTCTTAACCCTACAAGAAAAACTGTGCTTGATAATGACCACGTTGAAATTATTTCGGGAGGTACAAATTATTATCCATCTGCGCCGGATAATGATTCAATTGATGATATTTCAAAGCTCCTTGAAACTTTTACAGAGCAGGAACCTTATTATCAGGTTAATCTGAGACTGATAAAAGAAATACTTACTCACATTATACCGAGCGAGGATTTTAAACTTAACGCTTTTCAGTCTATAATGGATGCAATGCTTTCCGAGCATCCTGCGGCACAGGGAATTCTTATAGTCCGCCGCAATAGAAATGTTGCGCAGGGAACAGGTGCGCTGCTTTCACCCAACGATTGGCAGCTCGGCGGTTCGTTTGCAGACAAAACGGTTCTTACCATGTATCAAGTTACGGGAACCAAGGGCTGGCATGGCAAGCAATTATGGGTGCCGAATATAAAGCTCCCAAGCAATACAATGTATTATGACGTCTATGAAGAGGAGGATTGATTTATGCCGCAGCAATATTCCGACAAAACAGCAAAAGTATTACTGTTTGAACCTATTGCCCTTGGAACTGACAGGCTCTGTATAATTTCACAGCGCGCAACGCCAAGCATGGCATCATGGCTTCTTAAATCCTATGAAAGTCAGAAAATATCAAATGTTGAAGTAGAGCTTGTTATCGAATCAGCTATGAATTATGGTATTGACCTTGAAGCTCATGAAAGTTTTAAGGAGCTTTGCGACATAGGAAAATTTTCATGCAGCTATTTACATAAAGGACCTGCTTCCACAACGAATTTTTATATTTGGTTTCGGAAAGATGAACCGGTGAAAATGTTCAGCTGTAATTGTGATTTTACACAGTCATCTTTGCTCAGAGAACAAAGCAGTACTCCGACTGAATGTAATTTGAACAATGCATATCGAATTTATACGGATACGATAGATCGTTCGATTTTCTGCACACATGGGGAGGTAGAGGATTATATTGTTATTCAGCCGTCAGCTTCATTTTTGCATGCCGCTGCCACTGTAAATCCTCAAAATACTGTGTGTCTGCCTCTTTTGACCAGAAATGGGGATCCCGGTAATGGTTCATGTCTTAATTGGGGGCACCGTGATAAAAGAAATAAAAATGAAGCTTATATTCGCATTCCGCGTGAAATCGCAAAATCCGGATTTTTCCCATCAAACGATCAGCACTTTCTTGCGGTAACAGATGACCACCGCTCACTGCTTCTGAGAGTTGAACAACAGGGAAATAAAGCACTCACAACTCCTGCAAGCAATGCTCAGCTTGGTGAATATTTTCGTAATCGTCTTGGCTTGTCAAACGGCGCAAATATCACCAGAGAAGATTTGATGGCTTATGGAAGAACGGATGTCACGTTTTACAAAATAGATGATGAACAATATTACATGGATTTTTCGCAGCCATCAGAAACAAGGTGATTTAATGGCGGACAATCATTCAAAAGAAGTTCGAAGCATGAATATGTCACACATCAGAAGCAAGGATTCCAAACCGGAAGAGAAAGTAAGAAAATATCTGTTTTCACGCGGTCTTCGATACAGAAAAAACGACCGCAGATTTCCGGGTTGTCCGGATTTGGTGTTTCCAAAATATAAAACCATTGTATTTGTAAACGGCTGTTTTTGGCACCACCATAACTGCAGCAGATTTGTTTGGCCTGCATCAAATACAGAATATTGGCACCGTAAAATTGACAAAAATGTTGAACGCGATGCTCAAAATACACATATTCTTAAAGAACATGGCTGGAATGTTATTACAATATGGGAGTGCGAGCTTAAAGGGACTGCCGCCGACGAAAATCTGCGTAACCTTTATAATGCCATCATAGAAAACAGCTAATATTAAAAAAACGGAGAATTGCGAAAAATTGAAATTGCGCAATGCCTCCGTCTTTTATTCATTTATGTTTGCTTCAACAGACAAATAATCTATACCGGCAAATGATTTCAGTATGGCTTCAAAAATAATTTTTGCTCCTTTGCAGGGAACCGCCATACCGATTTGTTTGCGGACGCTTTCCTTGCTCCCGATAAACACATAATCATCAGGAAATGTCTGAAGTCTCGCTCTTTCTCGGTTAGTCAACGCACGTGGCTCCTCCCAATGATATATATGTGTTCCGCCGCCGCCGCTTCCCGTTACCGTATATGACGGCTTGTTCGGATCAAGACGCTTATATATTTGACTGATTCTTGCGCCTTTTATATGCAGCTGAAGTTCCTCCGGCAAATCTGCAGTAAATGCATTTTGGCCGGGAAGAATGTGTTTCAGCCTGCGCACAACCATATCCGATTGTTTGGTCAGTTCATTATTAGGGGCATTTTCCGGTATAGGCGGATTTTCTATTGCATTTTTACAAGTGTTATCTATATCCTTATATGGTTCGGGAGACGGTACCCTGTACGTAACATCAATATCATTTCTGATGCCGACTATAATAAGTCTGTGTCTTGCCTGCGGAACACCGTATTCTTCAAATTTATATAAGTGAGGAGTAATTTTATATCCGGCACCTCGCAGTTCATCTAAAATTTTAGCAAATGCTCTTCCCTCGTTTGCATTACGAAGTCCGCCTACATTTTCAGCCAAAAACCACATTGGCGTAAATTTTTTTAAGGCAGTAACTCCATATGAATAGAGCGGTCCATAAACACCGTCCATTCCTTTCTGCTCACCTACAACACTATAATCGTTGCAGGGAAAACCAAATGCCAACGCATCAATCTCCGACAATTTATCCATATTGAGTTTTCTGACATCCTCATGATAAACAGTCTGCGGCGCAGAAGGACATATATTATGGCGGTATGTCTCACAAGTGCTTGCATCATAATCGTTGGCCCACTGATGTACAATTTTATATTCGGGATTTCCTATGTCGGCATTAACCGCACCCCATGCAATTCCTCCGGGACCGCAAAATAATTCGCCTAATTTGTATATCATATTATGCGTCCTCCTTTGATATTTTGTCACTACGTTCTTTTGATAGTGTAAAATCTATATATTGCTGCACATCAGATAATTCCGATTCAGTCAAACTGACAATACCATGAAGTCTGTTGGTATAATTAATATCTTCCTCTGTTATATAGCCCGCTGCCAAAAGAATTTCAAACGGGTGAAACTTGAGTACTTTTGCGATTTTGCACAGAATATCCCAATTAGGAGTTTTTCTTTTACCATTTTCAATTTTCATTATTTCACTGTCGCTGACTCCACAAGCAACCCCAAGTTTTTTTTGTGACATTCCTGCGGCAACTCGTTTTTCCTTTATCATTTGCCCTATGGCAACCATAATTCCACACCCCATTTTATTATAGCACATATGCTGCTTTTTGTCAAGTGTTTTTATAAAATTTGCTGCCAAAAAGCAGCAAAACAATCAATTTTTTTCAAAATTCACTGTTAGACAACTTCCATTGACGGAACTTTTTATTCACACTCCATACTTTTCAAAATATTTTCCGCAATTCGTTTTATTACAGGTACACAAACAGAATTTCCTATTTGTTTATATGCGCTTTCTATAGTTATCGTATTCGGAAAATAGAGTTTTTTTTCAAATCCCTGAAGCGCCAAGCACTCACGGAGCGTCAATTTTCTGTATCCGAAATCATCTTTAACGATGGGAATTCTGTTTTTGCATACTCCCATGTCTGCAACTAATGTTGGACAAAGCGGATATTTTGTTCTGCGTATGCGTCCGCCGAACATATTATATATGCGGCCTTTTTTCCTCACGACACGCTTAAAGGTTTTATACAACGCATCGTCTTTTGTGTAATAGTATATCTCATGCTGCTTTTATGTATGTCCACTATATCGCTCACTTTGACTGTCAGCTCAACCGGCTTCGGGAACGAAAATCTGTCACAGTCCTCAAGATCTCGGAATGCGGCGATGTAAATCCTGTTACGCGTCTGCGGAACGTTCCCGTACTCGTTGGCAGGGAGCAGGGCATACTTGACGTAGTACCCGAACTGCAAAAGCGTTGTGCCCACCACAAGAAAAGTCTTTCCGTCATCGTGATTTAAAAGATTAGGCACATTCTCAAGGAAAACAACCCTCGGGCGCTTTTCGTCTATAATTCGAGCGATTTCAAAAAATAAATTTCCACGCCTGTCCTGAAACCCGCGCTGTTTTCCGGCAATAGAAAACGGCTGACAAGGGAAACCCGCCGCAAGCACATCAAAGTCCGGTATGCTGGCGGCGGCTATTTTGCGAATATCGCCCTGAACCAAATAGCTGTCGCCGAAATTGTGTCTGTATGTTTTGCAGGCGGCATCATCAATCTCATTTGCCCACACTGTCTCAAATCCTGCCTGCTTAAATCCAAGACATATACCGCCGATTCCGGCGAACAAGCTCGCCACCTTGTATTTTTCCATTGTTTAAAGACCTTTCATGTGATTTTGGAATTTATTATAGCACTTATGTGGGATATTTCAATAAGCAGAATTAACACGCTTCCCTAATAAGTGTTGGAGGTTGGATAATTGTCAAAAAATCCAGTTCTTCTCGTTTAATTTACGTTCATTAACCAGATGAACATTTTTAATCTATATGCCAGTTTTAGTAATGATAATTATATTCTCAATAATTCATTCTTGCATATTACATTCTAAATCCAGATTTCGTTTTGATTTTCCTCCACAGCGTCAAGCATAGAGTCACACGCTTCAAGAAAATTTAATATAGCTTTAAGAAATAAATAAATATTCTTCAGGTCTACACATTTATTATCAAAACGATATTCCAGACTATATGATGTTGGATATCGAAATATATCACCGTTTTTATCCAATGAACTAATATCATTTATCATACGTTCAGCCACATCGGCAATTATCTTACTCTCATCAGAAGCACTCGCATATTTTAAAATAACAGGCTTTACATTTTTCCATAGATCTTTTTTTATCAAATGGCTTTTTCTATTAGAATAGAATACCTTTATGGGCATACCATCTTTAACTTTATGATAAAACATTTTTTTCAAACACAATTCTATTGTATTTCTAAACATAAACATAAGCGGATAGAATTTAGTTGATTTTGAAATCTGACTGTTTTCATAAATAAAATCAATAACATTATCATATCCGGTAACCTTTATGTGAAATCCTTCATCCGACAATCTTTGCCACAAATAACAATTGCCAAATCCGTGCGATGCATAAATAAAGAATGCTGGCTTTAGAGTATCATCAAACATATCACCATCAACAAAAAATCCTTTGTTTATACATTTCTTTACCAAAAAGAATGCCTGCATTAAATTTACGGCAACATACCTATTATTCAAAAATTTATCTCTATATTTTGAAAGAAATTCATCCTCGAAAGGAAATCTAAAAGCATCAGACTTTTTATCAACTTCTTCGAGTGAATTTAAATAATTAACCAGCCACTCTTTTTCGTTTTTTTCCAAATATCGTTCATCTCCTATATCCCAATACCTTTCAAACAGCATTGACACATCATGACAGCACTTTATAAACGCATTTTGAATATCTTTATTTTTATGATAACATCTGCACAAAAGAGCTTTTAATCCCAGTTCAATACTATGCCGCAACAAAAATATACCAGTCAAGAACCACATATCCGATTTGACCTTATCACGACTATTGCTAATTACATCAACAAATGTGTGATACCCGCATTCATAAAATTGGCAAGCCAAACTCCAATAATCCTCAAAATAATTATGACTCCATTTTATTGTAACTTTGTTTTCTTCGCTCTCGATCTTCCAAAAATCCATATCATCCGACGGCCATATTGTTCCAAAATCCCACAAAATACTTTTCCTCCTAAGATATAATTTTAATATTTCAGAATTTTATTATGAGAAATTATGTAAATTATATCCCTGTATATGCTTGTTTCTCTTTATCCTATATACACTATTAGTTTTTGCCAATTATCCCATCTCTACAACCTACTGATTTTTAATTCCGTCAACTCAACCCTGCGGTATTTGAGCGTGGATATGTTCTCTTTTTGCCCATTTTATGCGGTTTTCAGGACTTTGGGCATTCTTACAAAATCTCAAGCTCTCGTTATTTCAAGCCTTTTCTACACTTCCGTTATCTGCCCTTGACATCAAAAGTACCGTCTCTACGTGCATTGTATGTGGGAACAAATCGAAGGCTTGGGATTTTTCTATGGTGTAGCCGTTATCCGCGAGGCAGCGGGCATCGCGGGCGAGGGTTGACGGGTTGCATGACACGTACACGATTCTTTTCGGCATCGCCTTAACAATCGCGGCGAGGGTGGCGTCATCGCTGCCCTTCCTGGGTGGATCGAGAATGACAATATCCGGTGTTTCGCCCCGGGCTATCAGTCTCGGCACAAGGTTTCCCGCGCTGTCGGCATAAAATTCCGCGTTTTGTATACCGTTATTTTCCGCGTTTTCTTTCGCGTCGGCAATGGCTTTTGCCACAATTTCCACGCCGATTACCCGTTTTGCCAGTTTTGCGGCGCAAAGTGAAATCGTGCCTATGCCGCAGTATATGTCCATAACGCTCATACCGTTATCTATTTCGGCGTATTCAAGCGCTTTTTGATACAGCTTTTCTGTCTGAACGGGATTTATTTGAAAAAAGCTTTGAGGGGAAATCATAAATTTAATGCCGCACAAGGTATCGCTTATTCTGTCCGCGCCCCAAAGAGTGACGTTTTCGTCCGTGATAACAAGATTGTTTCGCTTCATATTTATATTAAGAATCACGCTGACAATTTTGTCCGATATATTTCTCAGCTTGGCAATCAGCTTTTCGCGTTTCGGCAGCTTTCTTGCATTCGCCGATATTACCACCATAATTTCACCGCTGCAAAAGGATTTCCTCGTGAAAACGCGCCGAATAACGCCTGTGTGTGAGGATTCATCATAAGCGCTCACGCCGTTTTCATTCATATATTCAAGCACGGCGCCGGTAATCCTGCCGTTTATTTCATCGCCTATAGCGCAGTCTGTAAGCGGTATAATGCTATGGCTGCGCTGCGCGTAAAATCCGCATACGTTTTTGCCGTCTGCGCGTCCGATAGGAAATACCATTTTATTCCTATACCGCTCCGGCTTATCCATACCGGTTATTCCGTCAAGAGCGAAGTCCTCAAATGCGCCTATTCTGCGCATGGCGTTTTCAATAATGTCCTTTTTTATTTCAAGCTGCGCATCGTATTTTATATGACGGAGCTGACAGCCGCCGCACCGCTTATAATGTGCGCAGTCCGATTCACACCGCAGCGGTGACGGAGTTATAATTTTCAGGAGCTTTCCGTAAGCGAAACGCTTAAGCACCTTTACAATAAGTATTTCGGCGGTATCGCCCGCCGCCGTCTGCGGAACGAATACCGCAAAGCCGTCTATATGAGCGATGCCGTTTCCGTCGGAGGAAATATTTTCTATTGTGACGGTATATTCTTTGTTTTTTTCAACGGGAATCATAATTTACCTCTTTGATTTATTAATTAAAAACAGTATATCACATAAGCGGCTGAAATAGCAATAATATTGTGCAAGTTTACAAAAACAATACAGCCTCCTTACAATTTGGTTACAATTCACAAAAATATAGCATATCATTTGTATAATTTTAAGATTCAGGGGAAAAATAGTAAGTTTTTTGTGCAAAATGTTAGTAAAAACACTTGCCAAATGCAAGTGTTTTGTGATAAAATAATATCATACAGTTTAAAGTAAATTTTTTATGCGGTCTGTATGCCCAAACGGTATAAAATCGCAGAAAAAAGGTCTTTACATTGTAGAAAGTATGGTGTATAATAAAAACAAAACAAAATAAAACCAAAAGAAACAAAGAAAAGAGGGAAAAATATGTATAAGACTGACTTTGAAATTAAGAAAGAATTATGCGAAATCGGACGAAGAATCTATAATGACGGATTCGTTGCCGCCAATGACGGTAACTTTTCGGTTAAAATAGATGACAACACCTACTATGTAACGCCGACCGGCGTCAGCAAGGGTTTTATGACTCCGGAAATGATTTGTAAGGTTGACGGTCAGGGCAATCTTAAGGAGGCAAACGGTCCTTGGAGACCGTCGTCAGAGTTTAAGATGCACCTTAAGGTGTATCAGCAAAGACCCGACGTAAACGCGGTTGTTCACGCGCACCCTCCGATTGCGACATCATTCGCTATCGCGGGTATTCCGCTGGACAAGCTGATTATGCCCGAGGCTATTATTTTCCTTGGCGCTGTTCCCATCGCTCAGTACGGCACACCGTCAACAATGGAAATCCCCGAGTCGCTTGAGCCGTATCTTCAGGACTATGACGCGATTCTTCTTGCGAACCACGGCGCTCTTTCGTTCGGCTGCGATTTGAACACGGCGTTCTTCAGAATGGAATCAACCGAGTTTTACGCTAAGCTTTTGTTCTACGCAAGAATGCTCGGCGGAGAAAAGGAAATTCCGTGCGGCGAGGTTAAAAAGCTTGTTGACCTCAGAAAGCAGTTCGGCGTTCCGGGTAAGCACCCGATGGAAAAGCTTTGCCCCGGCTGCTATGCGGGTGACGACACCTGCTCGATGTCGCCGACAGAGGCAAATGAAAAGTACGGCGTAGAGTCTTCGGCTGCATATCACGGTTTCCAGCCGCTGCCGTCGCAGGTTTGCCCGACTCCGTCGTCGAATAAGGATATTGAGAGCCTTGTAGCCGAGGTTACAAAAAAGGTTCTTGAGCAGATGAATAAATAAGTAACCGAGGCGGACAAATCCTTGTGATTTGTATCGGCTTGGAAGGAGGCGGCGCGGTGAGAACCATAGATTCTCTTGTCGGTGAGGTTGCAAAAAACCTTAACACGGTAAAATCAGCGCCGAAACAGCAAGCATCTTCTGCAAACACCGCTTTGCCCAAAGGGAAAACGGAACCGCAGAAAGCGAAAACGGTTGCTGAAAACAAATGTCCGCAGAAAATGACGCTTGATATGGCAAAGGAGCTTGCAAAGGCAAGCGAAAAGGCAGCCGAAATTCTCGGAATAAAAATAGTCGTCGCGGTGCGTGACGAGGGCGCAAACCTTGTTCTGCTGCACGCGATGGACGACAGCTACATAGCGAGCGTACAGGCGGCGCAGGATAAAGCGTATACCGCGGTCGCACTGAAAATGCCGACGCATAAGGCGCTTGAGGAATCAAGAGGCGGCGCACTGGACGGACTGACAAACGGAAACGGCATAATGCTGTTGGGCGGAGGGTATCCGCTCGAAAAGGCAAATAAAATATACGGCGGCTTGGGAATATCGGGCGGCAGCAAGGAACAGGACACCGTTATCGCGGCGGCCGCTGCCGAATATTTCAAAATCCGCTTTAAATAAGGAGGTTGGAAAAGTTAATGGTAGATGAAAAGCAGGTAAGTGAAATTGTCAAGAATGTACTTGCCGGAATGGACCTTTCAGCTCTTGAAAACGCGCCGAAAAGAACTCAATTAGGCGTGTTCGATACCATGGAGGAGGCCATTGCAGCTTGTAATAAGGCTTACACGACCTTTAGACTTTATAACAAAGAACAGAGAGAAAATATTATAAAAGAAATCAGACGTCTTACCCATGAGGAGGCTGAGCCGATGGCAAAGCTTGCCGTTGAGGATACAAAGATGGGTAACGTGTACCACAAGATTTTAAAGCATCATCTTGTTGCCGACAAAACCTTGGGTACGTCCGATTTGGAAACACGCGCTTTTTCCGGCGACAGAGGTCTTACTCTTGTTGAGATGGCTCCGTTCGGAATTATCGGCGCAATCACACCGTCAACAAACCCGAGCTGTACTATTCTTTGCAACAGTATTTGTATGCTTGCGGGCGGCAACGGCGTAATATTCAATCCGCACCCTCACGCAAAGAGAATTTCGGCGTATGCCGTTGACCTTGTAAACAGAGCTATTCTCGCGGCGGGCGGTCCGGAAAACATTGTATGTACGGTGAAAAATCCTACAATAGAAACCTCAAATAAAATGGTAAATGACCCGTCGGTAAGAATGCTTGTCGCGACGGGCGGTCCGGGCGTTGTTAAGATGCTGCTTTCAAGCGGTAAAAAGGCAATCGGCGCGGGCGCGGGCAATCCGCCGGTCGTTGTTGACGATACAGCGGATATTCCGAAGGCTGCAAAGGATATTATAGACGGCTGCACATTCGATAACAACCTTCCGTGTATCGCGGAAAAGGAATGTTTCGTAATGAAGAATGTTGCCGACGAGCTTATCCATCATATGCAGAAGAACGGCGCGTATCTGATAAACGAGGCGCAGGTTAAGCAGCTTGAGGACGTTGTTCTTGTATGGTCCAAGCCCAAAAAGGAGGGCGATAAGCCCAAGAGGGTTATCAATAAGGACTGGGTAGGACGCGACGCGAAGAAGATTTTGGCGCAGATTGGCGTACAGGCTAAGGACGATGTAAGATGTATCATATGCGAAACCGAGTTTTCGCAGGCATTCGTTCAAACAGAGCTTATGATGCCGATTCTTCCGATAGTAAGAGTTGACACCTTTGACGAGGCTGTCGAAATGGCTGTTAAGGCGGAGCACGGCAATCGCCACAGCGCGCATCTGCACTCAAAGCATGTCGATCATATGACGCAGTACGCAAAGGCAATCTGCACGACGATATTTGTAAAGAACGCTCCGTCATACGCGGGTATCGGATTTAACGCCGAGGGCTGGACGACCTTCACCATCGCTGGCCCGACGGGCGAGGGCATCACCTCTCCGAGAAGTTTTACGCGTCAAAGACGCTGTGTGCTTTCGGACGCTCTTAATATTATTTAATAAATTCCTAAACCAAAACAAAAGGAGTTGATAACTTTGAACATAAATGAAAATGAAGTTGCAAAGCTTGTCGCGCAGGTTTTGCAGGAGATGACGGGCGGAGCGCCTGTTTCGTCGGCTAACAAGCAATGCGGCGGCTGCGGTTCATGCGGAGAAATACCAAAGACCGCAAAGGTTGCGATGATGACAAAGCTTAAGCATTTTGAAATTCAGGAATATCCAATTCCTGAGCTTGGCGACGACGATATGCTTGTAAAGGTCGAGGGCTGCGGCGTATGCGGTACCGATGCTCATGAATACAAGAACGACCCGTTCTCGCTTATTCCGGTGGTTCTCGGACACGAGGGCACGGGCGAAATCGTGAAGATGGGTAAAAACGTAAAGGTTGACAGCGCCGGCAAGCCGCTTAAATTGGGCGACAAGGTTGTTACCTGTATGATTTTCAAGGACAATCCCGACATTACGATGTTCGACCTTAATAAGCAGAACGTGGGCGGCGCGGACGTCTACGGACTTCTTCCCGACGACGATGTCCACCTAAACGGCTGGTACAGCGATTATATTCTTATCAGAGGCGGCTCTACGGTGTTTAACGTAAGCGACCTTGATCTTGATTCGAGAATACTTATAGAGCCGTGCGCGGTTCTTGTACACGCTGTTGAGAGAGCAAAGACAACAAATATTTTGAGATTTAACTCAAGAGTTGTCGTTCAGGGCTGCGGACCTATCGGTCTTATCTGTATCGCGGTTCTACGCACAATGGGTATTGAAAACATTGTCGCGGTTGACGGTAACGAGCAGAGATTGGCATTCGCGAAGAGAATGGGCGCAAATGAAACGGTGAACTTTATGAATTATAAGGGCATCGACGCTCTTGCGGGCGCGGTTCAAGACGCGTTCGGCGGTTACCTTGCCGACTTCGCGTTCCAGTGCACGGGTTCGCCTGTTGCTCACAGCAATATTTACCATTTCATCAGAAACGGCGGCGGACTTTGCGAGCTTGGTTTCTTCATCAACGGCGGCGACGCTACAATCAATCCGCACTTTGACCTTTGCTCAAAGGAAATAACGCTTGTAGGCTCATGGGTTTACACCTTGAGAGATTACGCTACAACCTTTGATTTCTTAAAGAGAGCAATCGCAATCGGACTTCCGATTAAGGAATTGATTACGCACAGATTCCCGCTTGAAGAAATGAACGAGGCATTGGAAACAAACCTTGCTCAGAAGGGATTAAAGATAGCTTACGTCAGAAAAGACTTAATCTAATCCTCATAAATTTAGGAAAGGGTTGAAGGGAATATGAATGACGCAATAGGAATTATCGAAATGTTCGGATTTGTTTCGGCGATTACCGCGGCGGACGCGGCTGCAAAGGCGGCGGACGTAAAGGTTATCGCGATTGATTCAAACAAACCGGCGAACGCCGACAGCGTAGAAGTGCCGCTTATTATGGCGGTAAAAATACAGGGCAGCGTATCGGCTGTCGAGGCGGGAGTCGAGGCGGCTGCAAAAGCCGCGGAGAGCGTTTCGGGACTTATAAACAAATACGTTATAGCGCGTCCGACCGATGACGCTCAAAAAATGGCTCTGCGCGTAAGCGTGGGCAGGGATAAGGTCGGACATATACCGAATAACGCGTAAGGAGGAGGAAATATGCAAGCGCTTGGATTTATTGAAACAAGAAGTCTGACCGGTGCGATTGAGGCCTCCGACGCGATGACAAAGGCCGCGGACGTGGTTCTTGTCGGAACCGAGAAAATCGGTTCGGGACTTGTAAATGTAGTGATAATGGGTGAGGTTGACGCTGTAAAGGCGGCTGTTGATGCCGGCGAAACGGTGGCAAAGGAAATAGGCGAGGTTTACGCAGTTAATGTTATACCGCGTCCGCACGATGACGTCGCCAAAATCCTGCCTTCAATTTAAAAAGAGGAGGTAGAGATTGATGGAATATTCATTGGGTTTGGTTGAGGTCAGCGCGTTGGGAAATGCAATTATAATGCTGGACGATATGCTTAAAGCGGCGGAGGTAGAGTTTGTTGCAACAGAAAGAAAGCTGGGCGGCAGACTGGTTACGATAGTCGTGAGAGGCGAGCTTACTTCCGTGCAGGCGTCGGTTGACGCGGGCGTGGCGAGAGCCAAGAAGTGCGAGTGCCTTAAAGCGTCGCAGGTTATAGCAAGACCTCACAAGGAGATTTTAAAGTTTTTGCATCTCGACGAGGAGGAAAAGGAACCCAACTCGGAGTTTGCGGGAACGCACGTCGGAGCGGTAAGCGCTCCAAAGCAGGATAAAAAGCCTGCGGGGACAGACGGTGAAAACGCGGAGCAGCCGGAGGAAAAGCCGGCGCCGAAAAGACGCGGACGTCCCAAGAAAACAACCAATTAAGTTCTGAATACGCGAAAGCGTTTTTAGATAAATAAATCAAGTAAAAAAAGGGCAAAGCCCAAGAAAAAAATAGGAGGAAAATAAAATGGCAGTAGAAGCATTAGGTATGGTAGAAACAAGAGGTCTTGTTGCGGCAATCGAGGCGGCAGACGCAATGGTTAAAGCAGCAAATGTTACACTTATCGGAACAGAGAGAATCGGTTCGGGTCTTGTAACAGTTATGGTAAGAGGCGACGTTGGCGCTGTTCAGGCGGCTACAGACGCAGGCGCAGCGGCAGGCTCAAGACTTGGCGAGCTTGTATCGGTTCACGTAATTCCGCGTCCGCACAACGACGTTGAAAAGATTTTGCCGGCTATATAAGTATTTAATACTACGGCAAAAACGCATCTTATGTGTTAATACATAAGAAAATTTACTAAGTAAAATTATTTCCTTTGTGCGGGAGAATATTTCTCCCGCACTCAAAAGGAAAGACCTCAGTTATTAGGAGGAAAAAGGAATGGACAACAATTTGCAGGATATAATTGCTAACGCTGTTGTGAGCATACTTAAGCAAAAGGAAGAGAGCAACGGCATAAAGGTTGGCGTGTCCGCAAGACACGTGCATTTATCACAAGAGGATTTGGAAACACTTTTCGGCAAGGGTCACGAGCTTACACCGAAGAAGATGCTTATGGGCGACCAGTTTGCCGCTGAGGAATGTGTAACTCTGGTAAGTCCGTCACTCCGCACAATCGAGGGAGTGCGCGTGCTCGGTCCCGTAAGAAAGCAGTCACAGGTGGAAATTTCCAGAACAGACACCTTTAAATTAAAGGTTAGTCCGCCGGTACGTCCCTCGGGCGAGCTTAAAGGCAGTGCGCCGATGGCATTGGTGGGACCCAAAGGCAGTGTATTTTTGAATGAATGCTGCATCATTGCGAACAGACATATACATATGACTCCGGCAGACGCGGAGAAGTACGGAATTAAGGATAACGACATTGTTGATGTTGAAATCCAGAACTCTAAGCCGACGCGTTTCTTTAACGTGCAGGTCAGAGTGAGAGAAGACTTTAACACGGAAATGCACATCGATACCGATGACGCAAATGCCTGTGCTATTAAAACAGGCGACAGAGTTATGATTTTAGAAAAATAACCATATTGAGTTTCACTCAATAAAAGGATTGATAATATGATTATTGGCAGAGTATACGGAAGTGTTGTTTCAACGCATAAGCTTGAAGGTTTGGTGGGATATAAGTTTATGCTTGTGCAATGTATCGAGAACAGACAGCTTGTCGATAAGTTTCTTGTAGCGGTGGACGGCGTCGGCGCGGGTATGGGCGAGGACGTTATTATAACCACCGGCTCAAGCGCGCGCGTTGCGCTCGGCAAACCCGATTCACCCGTTGACGCGGCTATTGTGGGGATACTTGACGAGAAACAATGCTGATGAAATTTGTGCGGCGCAGCGGCGTTCACGTCCGAGAGGACGTGGGGACGCTGTAGGTTTTCGGCGCAAGGCGTTTCGCTGAAAATTCCCAACGGCGGATATTTTCCTTTTGTATTTTTGTATTTATAGGAAAAGTCCGCTCTTATATCACAAATTTTTACCCACACAAAAACTCTTTGGGGAGGAAAACGCAAAATGACATTTGATGAGCTACAGAAAATAGTATATGACGCAGGTATAGTCGGCGCGGGCGGCGCCGGATTTCCTACTCACAGAAAATTTTCGGATAAGGTAAAACAGATTATAGTAAACGCGGCTGAATGTGAGCCTCTTATGATGGTTGACCATCATATTTTGGAGCATCATCTTCAGGCGCTTGTTGACACGCTTAATATTCTTATCGACACATTGGGCGCCGATGAGGCTATTATCGGCATCAAGGGCAAGAATATGCACCTTCTTGACGATAAAATTGTAGCGTCGCTCAGCGGCACAAGGGTGAAAATCAAAGAAATTCCCGATATTTATCCGGCGGGCGACGAGGTCGTTCTTACATATGAAACAACCGGAAAAATAATTCCCGAGGGCGCTATTCCCGTAATGGTCGGCGTAATGGTTATAAACGTGGAAACGGTTTACAATATCCACTGCGCAATTACCAAAGGCGAGCCGGTTACGCAGAAATATATCACAATCGGCGGCGACACAAAGGAAGATATTACAATAAAGGCTCCGGTCGGAATGAAGATAAAGGAATTGCTTGAGGCGGCGGGCTACGGCGACCTTGAAGGCAAGGAGGTTATAAACGGCGGACCTATGATGGGCAAGCTGGTGGATCTTGAGAATGACACGGTTACAAAAACGACAAAGGGACTTCTTATTTTCCCTGTTACTCATTCGATTATTCAGCGTAAAAAAATGCCTATGTCGATGACGCTTAAGCGCGCGTCGGCGGCTTGCTGTAACTGTACAATGTGCTCCGATATGTGCCCGAGAAACCTGCTCGGATATAATATAAATGTTCATAAGACAGTCCGTGCTGCGTCACACAGCGAGGTTACGGATACCGAAAGCTTTTTGCAGTCGGCTTTGTGCTGCGGCTGCGGCGTCTGTACGGTAATCGGCTGTCAGCAAATGCTTGACCCGCAGAAGATTTCAATGGAGGTCAAGGGTTCGCTTGCAAAGCACGGCTTAAAACGTCAAAATAACATAGCTCCCGAAAAGGTAAGACCCGAAAGAGCGTCAAGACTTGTATCCTCGTCCGTGCTTATTGACAGACTCGGAATAAGAAAATACGTTAAACCGCGCGTTGAAAGAAAGTATATGGATTTTGAACCGAAGGAAGTATACATAGAGCTTAAGCAGCACGTTGGCAAGCCTGCCGCGGCGGCGGTCAGCGCGGGCGATAAGGTGAGCGTGGGCGATGTTGTCGCAAGAACCGCGTATGAGGATTTGGGCACCACGATGCACGCGAGCATTAACGGCACTGTCAAAGCGGTTACAGACAGATTTGTTATTATTGAAAGATAGCGGGTGATGGATAATGAATTCTATAGGATTAGTTGAAGTAAAAAACGTATCTAAGGGCGTTGTTGTAACAGATGAAATGCTCAAAAGCGCGGGAGTTACGCTTATCAGCTCCGGCTCGGTATGTCCGGGCAAGTTCGTCACGATAGTGGGCGGCGAGCTTTCGGCTATACACGCGGCGGTTGACAGAGCGGAGCTTATCGCGGAGGACGCGCTTATTGATAAATTTGTAATAGGTAACCTTGGCGAAAACGTGTTCGAGGCTATATGCGGAACGGCGGACGTTAAGGAAAAGAAGGCTTTCGGAATTGTCGAAACATTCACGGCGGCAAGCGCAATTCAGGCTGCCGACGCGGCTGTTAAGTCGGGCGATATTGAGCTTATAGAGGTTCGCGTTGCGCGCGGTATGGCGGGCAAATGCTTTGTTTCGATGACGGGCGATGTTGCCGATATTAAGGCGGGCGTTGAGGCGGGCGCGAGAATCGCCGCCGAGCAAGGCGTGCTGATTAACACGGAGGTCATAGCGAATCCGCATCCCGAATTATGGGAGGCAGTACTGTAAGAATTATGGGTCGGTTGGCATAAACCGGCTAAGGGGCGCCGAAGGGCGCCCGTTTTTATTGGGAGGAAATATGAAAATACAGCGTCTTAAGAATAATTTTGCGGTATGCAAGGTAAAAAGCGTTTCGGATATTGATTTTAGCGACGAGTTTTGCTTTGTCGGCAAGACGGACGAGGAAATTTCTCTTGTATGCACGGAGGAGCATATTCCCGAAAATACGGTTGAGTGCGAAAAGGGTTGGAGCGCGTTTCGCATATGCGGCACGCTTGATTTTTCGTTGGTCGGGATTTTATCGAAAATATCCGCGGTTCTTGCGGAAAACAATATCGGGATTTTTGCCGTGTCAACGTACAATACGGATTACATTTTGACAAAAAGCCGCGATTTTGATGCCGCGGCGGACGCGCTGATGTGCGCGGGATATGAAATTACGGAATAAGGGACTGTTTTCATAAAGTCCCTCTTTAAGATGTATCGCAACAAAAAGCGCGTATTTCGGCGCAATTAAAAAATGCGCCGCCTAAGCAACGCATAAAAAATGTATTGCTCCGATTGTTGCGACACAATTAAACTTTTCGCAATAAATACACACGAAAATAGAGCATACATTTTTATCTGTATTGATAAAATGTGCGTAGTTATTGCAAATGTTATTTAATTATGTCGCAAGTGTATTATACCACATCATTTTAATTTTTGCAAGTATATTGAAAATCACCCTGTTTTATGATAAAATTAAAACATAAAATATATAGTGAGGTATTATATATGCTTGCAGTTGAGCGCAGAAACAAAATAGAGCAGATAATAAATAAGGAGCGCAGCGTGCTTGTGGTGGAGCTTGCAAAGCAGTTTGAGGTCACCACGGAAACGATACGCGGTGACTTGGAAAAGCTTGAAAAGCAAGGTGTGCTTGTGCGCACCTACGGCGGCGCGACGCTGGTGGATAACAGTGAAACGGAGCTTGCCATAACCGAGCGCGACACCGTGAACTATGAGGGCAAGCAGCGAATCGGAAAATGCGCCGCGAATTTGATAAAGGACGGCGAAACGATATTTCTTGACGCGAGCACATCGGCGTGGCACCTTGCGAGATACATCAAGGGCAAGCGCGGCATAACGGTCATCACAAACGCGGAAAAGATTGTAAGCGAGCTTTCGAGCTGCGACCATATTCACGTCGTATGTGTGGGAGGAGAGCTTACGCCGAGGAATATGTCCTACACGGGCAGAGTGGCTGAAAAGACGATACGGGATAATTATTATGCCAATAAATTCTTCTTCTCGTGCAGAGGAGTTACTCTCGGACGCGGCTTGGTGGATTCAAGCGAGGGCGAGGCGGAAATAAAAAAGGCGATGCTGTCGTGTAGCGAATCGGCTATATTTTTATGCGATAAAAACAAGCTCGGCAGGCTCGGAGTGCCGAGAATATCGGAGCTTGACAAAATCGACTGCTTTATTACCGACGCGCAGCTTACGGACGAATGGAAACAGGAGCTTGCCCAAAAGGACGTAAGACTGGTTACGGTCGAGAAATGATTGATTTGAATAAAATACAAAAAAATTTGTAAAAATACATAAAAATACGATTATACCACTTTACAACATTAAAAAAAAGCGGTATAATAATAGTTGGCAATAAAATAATTTGTTTATGTAGAAAATAAAGGGAGCGTTTATAATGGAAATCTCAATTACAAAAACAACAAATCCGAAGGCAAAGCCGGCGGATCAGACAAAGCTTGGATTCGGTCAGTATTATACGGATCATATGTTTATAATGAACTATGACGAGGGACAGGGCTGGCACGACGCAAGAATTGTGCCGTATGCTCCGTTTGAAATCGACCCCGCATCAATGGTGCTGCATTACGCGCAGGAAATTTTTGAGGGACTTAAGGCTTACCGTACCGCGGACGGCTCAATTCAGCTTTTCCGTCCGGAAAAGAATATGGCGAGAATGAATGTTTCTTGTGACCGTCTTTGCATACCGAAAATTGACGAGGAATTTGCGATAGAGGCGATAAAGACGCTTGTTAAGGTTGACGAGGACTGGGTTCCGTCCGAGGAGGGAACTTCCTTATATATAAGACCGTATATTTTCGCGAACGACGTACATATCGGCGTTCACCCGGCAAAGCACCTTATCTTCGCGATAATCCTTTCACCGGTCGGCGCGTACTATCCCGAGGGAATCGCACCGGTTAAAATATTCGTTGAGGAAAAATATGTCCGCGCGGTTGTGGGCGGAACCGGCTTTACAAAGGCGGGCGCCAATTACGCGATTTCACTGAAGGGTCAGGAAGAGGCAGCGGCTCAGGGATATATTCAGACATTGTGGCTTGACGGCGTTGAGAGAAAATATATCGAGGAAGTCGGTTCAATGAACGTGTTCTTCAAGATTGACGGCGAGATTGTAACTCCGGCGCTTGTAGGCTCAATCCTGAGCGGAATTACAAGAATGTCTATTATCGAGCTTTTAAAGTCCAAAGGCTACAATGTAAGCGAGCGCAGAATTTCGGTAGACGAGCTTGTCAATGCGTTCAACGAGGGTAAGCTGGAAGAGGCTTGGGGCACCGGTACGGCGGCGGTTATTTCGCCTATCGGCGAGCTGAAGTACGGAGAGCTTGTAATGCCCGTGAACAACGGTGAAATCGGCGAGGTTTCGCAGATGCTTTATGATACCCTTACAGGTATCCAATGGGGCAAGATTGACGACGAGTTCGGCTGGACGGTTAAGATAGACAAATAATTTGATGAATTTCTAAGGGATTGTTTAAAAACAATCCCTTTTTTTAAGGGATATTTAAGGTTTGTATGATATATTAATTTAAAATCGGAGAAGAGGGTGAACATATGAGAATACTTGTGGTTGAAGATGAGCGGCATCTTGCGGAGGCGCTGTCGCACATATTGAAAAAGAACAATTATACCGTCGATGTTTCAAACGACGGCGAATCGGGACTTGACAACGCCCTAAGCGGCATATATGACGTGATAGTGCTTGATATAATGCTGCCGAAAATAGACGGAATAACCGTGCTTAAAACGCTGCGTGAGGAGGGCTTTGACACGCCGGTAATACTGCTTACGGCGAAAAGTGAAATTTCCGATAAGGTGCTGGGACTTGACAGCGGCGCGGACGATTATCTTGCAAAGCCGTTCAATACCGATGAGCTTTTGGCGCGCATACGCGCTTTGGGCCGCCGCCGAGGCGAAATAGTCGCCAATACCAACACCATATCCTACGGCGATATTACCTTGAACACGTCAACCCTTAAGCTCACAAACGGAGCGAGCGAAATCAGCCTTACTCTTAAGGAAAGCGAGCTTTTGGAGCATTTTATGCTGCATAAGGAGATGGTTTGCTCCAAGGAGCAGATTATAGAAAAGCTATGGGGCTTTGACTCGGAGGCGGAGGCGAACCACGTTGAGGTTTATGTCTCGTTTTTGAGGAAAAAGCTCGCGTTTGTACATTCAAAGGTGTCCATAAACACGGTGCGCGGCGTCGGATATACGCTTGCCGTAAATTGACGGAGGGTAGATATGTTTAAAAAACTCAGAAACAGACTGTTGATAGTGAACACGTTGATAATAGCGGCGTTGGTGCTGGGCAGCTTTTCGTTTATATATATAATGACGGCGCAAAACGTGAACAGAGGAATCGACCAAAAGCTTGAACGCGCGGTGGATACGGTACATTCGCAGCATATGTCGCGTCAAAAGGAGAAGGCGCCCAAGAACGGAGAGGGAGATAACGCGCCCGACGCTCCGCTCGCGCAGGACACACCGCCGGACGCGCCGGACGCGGCTGACGCTCCGCCCGAAATACCTGAGGGCGGCGAAACTCCCGACGACACGCAGGAAAAGCAGGCTTTTTCATTAACCTTTACGGTAACGACGGACGCGGACGGAAATATTTTGGAAAAGGATATTCCGTTCGAGCTGGACGAGGATTTTTATTCGGACAGCATCGGCAATATTATTTACGGAGAAAAGGACGAGGGACGCATAAGAGCCGACAGCGGCTTATGGGCGTATAGGGTTTTGCAGCTTGACACGGGCTATGTTGTGGCGTTCACGGAATGTCAGGCGGAGCGCGCCATTCTGCGTAATTTGTTCCTTATTCTCCTGTTAGTAGGACTTTTCACGCTGACAGCCGCGTTTTTGATAAGCCTGTATTCGGCGAACCGCTCCATACGCCCCATTGAGGAGTCGTATAACAAGCAAAAGCGTTTTGTGGCGGACGCGTCGCACGAGCTGAAAACGCCGATGACCACCATTAACACAAACGTGGACGTGCTGCTCTCTCATCCGGAAAGCACAATCGGCGAGGAAAGGAAGTGGCTCGATTATATAAAAACCGAGGCGGAGCGTATGACAAAGCTGACGAATGAATTATTGTATCTTGCCAAGCTTGACCACAGCGACAGCAGCGTGATACTGAGCAAGGTATCGTTTTCCGAGGCTGCGGAAAGCGTGATATTGCTTATGGAGGCGGTAATCTTTGAGAACCGCGTAAATTTGGATTATAACATCACGCCTGATATATACGTAAACGGCTCGGCGGAGCAGCTCAAGCAGCTTGTTATGATACTGTTGGATAACGCCGTTAAATACACGCCGAAGTCAGGCAATATAAGCATCACGCTTACGCGCGATTCCTCCGACGCGGTGTTTAAGATACACAATACCGGCGTGGGTATTTCGGACGAGGCTCAAAAGCAGATATTTGAGCGTTTCTACAGAGAGGATAAATCCCGCGCGCGCGAAAGCGGCGGCTACGGCTTGGGACTTGCCATCGCCAAGGCGATTACCGATTCCTGCAAGGGCAGCATAAGCGTTAAATCGCAAAAGAACGAATTTACCGAATTTACGGTAAGAATACCGATTATGAAATAAATACCTATTATAAAACCGGCTGTAGACAAGTATATCAAAGATATACCTGCCTACAGCCTTTTTCTTTGTTAAGTCCTATTCAATTTCAAGTCTGTCCTGTCCGATATACACGGGGACATCAAAACAATATTCCGCCGTCGGGAACGCCTCAAACATAGAGCTCATATCCTCGGCTTGCTTTGACGCCCACTCAATATCCGTGGCGTATTGATGTGTCGCCGGCGATTCGGGATTCCAACGCATTTTATAGAGAGTGTCCTGCGAATACTGCGGATTGTTTATGTAATTTTCGCTTATCCATTCCGCGCCGCCGGATATGGCTGTTTCTATGTCCGTCCAACCCATTTGGTAAGCGTACTCCGCGCCGCTTTCAACCGGTGAATCGTCCACCGCGCCTATTCCGAACATATTATATACCGTCACGCCGTTATATTCAACGCCGGTTGCCAGCTCGGAGGTTCCGTTGCCGGTTTCAAGGCACGAGTGTATTACAAGATATACCTCGCTTATGCCGTACTCATCGGACGCTGCCTTGAAGGTGGTTCCCTGACCGCTCAAAACTCCCTTTCCGTTGAGATACGCGTCGAGCGTTTTTGCGTCTATATTGTTTGACATACCGAGGTTTATAAACTGATATTTTTCATAGCCGGTCACAAGGTTTTCGGGACTGACGTACTGCTCGACGTTTTCACTGCTTGCGGGGAAGGTGTCGTTTGTGAAAATCGTCGGTGAGGCGGTCATTTGCGCCTCCACCATCTCATCGATTGTAATATCATACTCCGTATATGTAACGGGTATCTCCTCGGAGCGTTCCTCCCATATGTCAACCGTGACCGCGCATTTGGCGGTAAAGCCGCCGTCAACGGTTTTCACGTATACATCGGTCGTTCCGACGCCGCATGGCGAAACAAGTCCGTCCTTGTCCACATAAGCGATTGACTCGTCGCCGCTGTACCATTCCAAATCGCGAATTGTGGCGTTTTCAGGATAAATAACGGCGGAAAGCTGAGCCGTGATGGGCTTGTCGGCGTACAGCGTCATAGTGTCCTGCGACATTTCCACGCCCTCAACGCCTATAACCACGCTGACGTTTACTTTGGCGAACGCCTTGCCGCATCTCACGTCTATCACCGTGTTTCCCGCTTTGCCCGCGCAGGTTACATTTCCCGATTCGTCCACCGACGCAATGCTCGTGTCGCCGGAGGTATATGTAATGGTCTTGTCCGTCGTGTTGACGGGCATAACCGCCGCGTTTATACGGGCGCTTTGATTTCCCTTGCCGGCGTAAAATATTATCTTGCCATTTTCAAGGTTTATCGTCTGCGCGCCGACCTCGTCCCACGTCGATACCGGCGCGAAGTAGGTTTCGTCCGATACGTATGTATCATCGTCTATTTCCACCGTGTACGCGCCAAACGCGTGTATTATCGGAAATGCTGTCAGTATTATCAGTATTGTTAAAAGTTTTTTCATGCTTACACCGCCAAAAAAATGATTTCATCGACTATTTTATAAAAATATTATGATAATGTCAATGGTAATTGTGATTTTAGATAAGTATTTACGTTCATAATACGACTTTTTTCTGAAAAAACATTGTAAATTCAAGGAAAATAGTATATAATTAATCATTATACACAGAAATAGTTTAAGGAGGTTTTTCAATAAATGGAAAACATAGAGCAAACACAGGAACAGTTATCGGCGCTTTTGCAGGTGCGCCGCGATAAGCTTACGGAACTTCAGAATGAGGGCAGAGATCCGTTTCAAATTACAAAATTCGAGCGCAGCCACACATCGAATCAAATAAAAGAAAACTATACCGAGGAGGAGCGCGAGCTGAAAAAGCGCGGCTCGGACGAGGTTCAGATTATAAAGGCAAAAATTTCTCCGCTGGACGGCAAAGAAGTTTCCGTTGCCGGACGTATAATGTCAAAGCGAGGTATGGGCAAGGTCGGATTTGTTCATGTGGCGGATATTGACGGACAAATTCAGCTTTTTGTGAAAAAGGACATTCTCGGCGAGGAGGAATATAACCGTTTCAAAAAGCTTGATATAGGCGATATAATCGGCGCGTCGGGCGAGGTGTTCACAACTCAGACCGGTGAAATTTCAATCAGAGCGGATAAGATTACACTTCTTTCAAAGTCACTTCAGCCGCTGCCGGAGAAATTCCACGGTATGACCGACACGGATTTGAGATACCGCCAAAGATATGTTGACCTTATAATGAACGAGGACGTGAAAAAGACGTTTATCGCGCGTTCAAGGATTATAGCGTCAATCCGCGCGTACCTCAACAATCAGGGATTTTTGGAGGTTGAAACTCCGATGCTTGTGTCGAACGCGGGCGGCGCGGCGGCGCGTCCGTTTGAAACGCATTTCAACGCTCTTGACGAGGATTTCAAGCTGAGAATTTCGCTTGAGCTTTATTTAAAGCGCCTTATTGTCGGCGGGTTCGACAAGGTTTATGAGATAGGCAGGGTATTCAGAAACGAGGGTCTTGACACGCGCCATAACCCCGAATTTACGCTTATGGAGCTGTATCAGGCGTACACTGATTACCACGGTATGATGGATTTGACGGAGAATATGTACCGTCATGTTGCCGAGGAGGTTTTGGGTACGACTAAGATTGTATATAACGGAATTGAAATGGATTTAAGTAAGCCGTTCGAGTGTATAACAATGCTTGACGCGGTTAAAAAGTACGCGGGTGTGGACTTTAACGAAATAACGACGCTTGAGGAGGCGCGTGCCGCGGCGGATAAGCACCATGTTGAGTATGAGGAAAGGCACAGCAAGGGTGAAATACTGAATTTGTTCTTCGAGGAATTTGCCGAGGAGCATCTTATTCAGCCGACATTTGTAATGGATCACCCGATTGAGATTTCACCGCTTACAAAGAAAAAGCCGGAAAATCCCGATTACGTTGAGCGTTTTGAGTTCTTTATGAACGGTTGGGAAATGGCGAACGCGTATTCGGAGCTTAACGACCCCATTGACCAGAGGGAGCGTTTCAAGGCGCAGGAGGAACAGCTCGCGCAGGGTAATGACGAGGCTAATACAACCGATGAGGACTTTATGCGCGCGCTTGAAATCGGTATGCCCCCGACCGGCGGCATCGGTTTCGGTATCGACCGTATGTGTATGCTCCTCACCGATTCCCCCGCAATAAGAGATGTCCTCCTGTTCCCGACGATGAAACCGTTAGCGTGAAAAATGGCGTAAATACGCGGGTTTTGGGCAATGTAAGCTGAAATTTACGACCAACTTACGACCAAATAAAGAAACTCATTCGAGCAAACAAAAAGACAGAGCGAGGTTTGAAACTTTAGCTCTGTTTTTTGTTTTCAATTTGGTTTGTGAATACAACTAAACAATCACTTAAAGGCACTGTTTACGAGCAGTGTCTTTTATTATGCCCAAAAATAGGAGGAACAGAAAATGGCAGTGTTCAGAGTAGAGAAAACTAAGGATTACACGGTAATCTCAAATCATCATTTGAGGGACATGAATTTATCGCTGAAAGCAAAGGGCTTGCTTTCGCTTATGCTGTCCCTGCCTGAAACGTGGAACTATACTCTCACGGGACTTGCGAAGATCTGTAAAGAAGGCGTTGACAGTATCAGAAGCCAACGGTCACGACGGACAGTGAAACACAACTTACTGTGTCGTGGAATAAGGTATCGGGAGCAACAAAATACAAAGTATATTATCGAAAAGCAGATGAGAGCGATTACAGCGTATTGTCTTCTAACGTAACCGGAACCTCATATACATTTAAGAAGGGTGAACAGGGAACAAAATATTGCTTCAGAGTTACTGCGGTTGTGGAAGGTCAGGTTGGTAACGAAGGAAGCCGTTCAAGCAAGAATACAGAATCAGAGCAATCGGATACAAAGAGCAAGTTTACAAAGATGTCAACACCTACTCGTCCATCGGATGATGTAAGCACAACCGGACAAATTACTCTGGAATGGAAAAAGTAACCGGAGACAGCAGCTATAAATACGTGGTTTACAAAACACACAATCACAGGTATCATATCCCCCGCATCGGAAATACTATATTCACCTAAAAACATAGATTCCCCTAATTTTATGATTAATTAGGTGAATTTTTGCCTAACATCCTTGATTTTAGCCTAAATTTATGATATAATTAGGCGTATAAATAGTATAAGGAGGTATAAATGTGAGAGTTTTTGATTACACACAACTTGCATCGTATCAATGGGATGGCGAGGTGCTTGGTCTTGTAGCACAGATACATGAATTTAAAGGGCGGCAGGAAATGTATTTAAAGCAAAAGCCTGCGGTTCTTGGCAAGTTAGTTGAAATAGCGAAAATACAAAGCACCGAAGCGTCCAACAAAATTGAGGGCATTGTAACAACCAACACCCGAATACAGCAGCTTTGCGCCGAAAAAACAACACCGCATAACCGTGATGAGGAGGAAATTCTCGGATACCGTGATGTTTTAAACACAATCCATGAGAGCTACGAATACATCCCTATACGTTCGTCGTACATCCTCCAACTGCACAGGGATTTGTATAAATACTCCGAAAAAACAATCGGCGGTCGGTTTAAGAATACCCAAAATTATATTGCCGAAACACGAGCTGACGGAACTCAATTTGTACGCTTTATGCCTCTTGCACCCTACGAAACGCCGGTTGCGGCTGATGCCATATGCGAAAGTTTCAATCGCGCAATAGATGCCTGTATTGTTGACCCGCTTGTGCTTATTCCGATTTTTATCAACGATTTTCTTTGTATTCACCCGTTCAACGATGGCAACGGACGAATGTCAAGACTGCTGACTACACTTTTGCTTTATCAATGTGGTTACGTAGTCGGCAGATATATCAGCATTGAGAGTAAAATCGAAAAGACCAAAGCTGCATACTACAGCGCGCTTGAACAGTCCGGCGTAAATTGGCACGAGGGTATGAATGACCCTGTGCCGTTTATCAAATACATTTTGGGAATTATACTTTCGGCATACCGCGACTTTGAGGGTCGTGTCAGTCTTGCAGACGAAAAACTCCCCGCTGTTGAGCTTGTCAGAAATGCCGTGAATGAAAAAATAGGTAAATTCACGAAAAGTGAAATCATGGAGCTTGTGCCTACTATCGGCAGAGCGTCTGTGGAAAATTCGTTGAAAAAGCTCGTCGAGGAGGGATATTTAACACGGCATGGCAAAGGAAAGGGGACGTTTTATACACGGAATTGATGTATATTACCGCGCTACATCCGACACTCCATAAGCTTGCCGATCTTGCTCTTATTCCTATCAAGACAACAAAGATAAAACGTCACATCCGCGTCCTCGTCAAGAATAGGAACTATCACACGGTTCGGCGATTTGCCGAAAAATTTCATCGCAACATCTGTGGTAAAGTTCGGCAATACCGACGACTGCACAAGCTCGTCAAAATCGAAACGCTCATTTTGAACGAGAAAGCGCGAGTGCGGCATTTTTCTTTCCGCAAAGTCGCTCCAAAAGCCTATCTGCGACATAAGAATCATATTTTCACCGTCAAGGTCGCTCATATAAAGACCTTGACTTTTTGCTTTGGGATGATTTTCGGGCAGTGCAAACGCAAGCTTTTCCTCGCCGTAGACGGTGGTATAAATGTCGTTGTCATCGGGTTTATACGGCAGTATGATAACCTGATACGTTTCGTCCTTTAGCCCGTTTACAAGTATATCAACATCCTTTATCTCGGACGATACAGTCATTGACGGAAACAAACGGCTTGCAGACTGCACCAAAAAATATACGGGCATAGGAGCACAGGCCCCGATTGAAATAGTGTTGCGCTGTCTGTCAAACGAGCGCACAAGACGAACCATATCGCTTGACTGTTCCAAAATCTTTTGTGCGTGACTTAGGGCGAATTTTCCGTTTTCGTTCAGCGCCATTTTATTTTTGCTGCGCTCAAAAAGCGTTACGCCTAAATCATTTTCCAACTTTCTCATTGAGCGCGTAAGCGTCGGTTGGGAAATAAAGAGCTTTTCGGCGGCGGCGGACAGCGTTCCGCATTCCGCGAATACAACAAATTGTTCAAGGACGGATAATTCAATCATGGTTACACCTCGCACAGTCAAATTTATAGCTAAATTTAATAAGTGACTTTCCTAGATTATAGCAAATATTTTTCACTAAAGCAAGAGCGGCAGTTAAAATTCTCACTATTCACTAATTGAATACTGCTATTCGGGATTGATATTGTACTTTCCACAAAAAGAGTGCTACAATTAAATTACAAAAGAAGCAGGGAGGCAATGAAAATGAGCTTTAATTTTTCGGTAACAACGAATGCGGTATTCGGCAACGGTAAAATATCGGAGTTTCATAGATTTATAAATACGCCGAACGCACCTGTTGCGGGCAGGAAAGCACTTGTTGTTATCTCAAACGGCAAATCAATGAGGGCGAACGGCTATCTTGACAGGGTGCTGCACGAATTAAACTTGGCGAATAGTGAGTATGTGGTATTCGATGAAGTCAGCTCCAATCCGACAAAGTGGGAAACCGAGGCGGGCGGCAGAGCTGCCCGAAAGAGTGGCTGTGATTTTATCGTAGCGCTCGGCGGCGGAAGTGTAATCGACGCGGCAAAAGCGATAGGAATTATGGCGGCAAACGAAAGCGATGATTTATGGGAGTATGTAATGTTCGGGACGGGCAAAAAGCGTCAGCCGAAGAATGCGTCGCTCTCGATAATCGCGATACCCACAACAGCCGGAACAGGCTCGGAAACAGACGGCGGCGCAGTTATAACCAATATCGACACAAACGAAAAAACGGGCGTGTTCGGCAAAGGCACAATGCCGAAATTGGCGGTAATAGACCCCGAGCTTATGATGAGTGTTCCGCCGAAATTCAAAGCGTATCAGGGATTTGACGCATTGTTTCACAGCACCGAGGGATTTATTTCGAACAAGCGCAATGAAATGAGTAAGACAGTCGCATCGGAGGCTATAAGAAATGTAAGCGCAAATCTTGCAAAAGCGGTAAATGACCCGAAGGATAATGACGCGATGAGCAAGGTCGCATTCGGTAGCTACTTATCGGGCATTCAAATGACCGTCGGCGCGTGTACAAGCGCGCATCCGCTTGAACACGCGCTGAGCGCGATGCACCCCAATCTTCCCCACGGAGCGGGATTGATAATGATTTCAACGGCATTTTACGAAACATTTATCGAAAAGCACGTATGCGACGACAGATTTATTGAAATGGCGCGGCTTATGGGAATTAAAAACGCGTCGGAGCCTGCGGAGTTTATCATAGCGTTGGAGAGCTTAAAGACAGCCTGCGGCGTGAGCGATTTAAGAATGAGCGATTTTGGGATAACCCCGAATGAGTTTGCGGGTATGGTGCAGAACGCGAGGGACACATTGTGGACTAATTTCCAAAATGACCCCGTGCCGCTCACCGATGAGGAATGTCTTAAAATTTATCAAAAATCATACAAGTAAAGGAGCGATACTATTATGAAAAAGAAACTTTTATCAATCATTACGGCTGCGGCGTTGACCGCGAGCTTTATACCGTGTGTGACAGCTGCGGCACCGACAAGAGCGGACGCTCTCATAAGCATTATCCAGACAATCGGTAAGGAAACGGAAGTGTTAAACACAGCCGCCGAAAATCCGTTTGACGATGTTTCGGGCGATGCGGAAAAGTATGTCGCATACGCGTACCAAAACGGAATTGTTTCGGGTGTTGACGCGAACACCTTCGAGCCGAACCGTGAGGTAACAGCCGAGGAATATTCAATAATGCTGGAACGCGCAAAGAGCTTAGCCGCAAGCATTGACGACAGCGCGGACGAGCAAAACGAAAATGCGTTAAGCATTGCCGAGCAAGGAATATTCTCCTCCGGCGGAACGGTTACAGAGCCTGTCGAGGGTGAATTTGACAGCACCACAAACTGGCTTGATTTTACCCGCGCCGGTAATACCGCGCACGTTGACCATGCGAACGTGCTTTACCAGATACCCGAGGACGAAATAGAGCTGCCGATGGTATTTTTGCACGGCTACGGTCAGTCAAGAATGGGTTGGATGACAACTCCCGACGGACGCGAGGGGTGGTCGAATTTCTTCTTAAAAGCCGGACACAGCGTATTCTTGGTTGATCAACCGAGACGCGGCGAAGCGGGAAACACAGCCTCTATGACAACCGATGCTATTGATACATGGTCAGAGGATTCAAAGGATTATATGCCGGGCGATCAGGCATGGTACACGCATTTCAGAATAGGACGCGGAACGTCAGACCGCTACGAGGGTTCGCAGTTCCCCGATGGTGAGGACGCACTTGACCAATTCCTGCGTCAAATGACACTGAACACAGGCAGCTTTGATACAGAGGTTATCGTTGCGGCAATGGACGAGGTTATGAAAGATGTCAGAGAAAAGACGGGACAAAAGAGCATTTATGTAACACATTCGCAGGGCGGTGCAATCGGTTGGAATGTCGATACCGAAAATGTCGCGGCAATAGTTGCGATTGAGCCGGGCGGAACACCGGAAATCGGCTCGGAGCAATATAACAACCTGCTTGCTGCGGACATACCGATAGTTATCTATTTCGGTGACTATATAGATAACGGGCCGGAGGATATTGTGTCAACGTCATTTTGGAAAGGCGTAAAGGACGCGGCAAATAAATTTGCCCAAAGCTATAACGCCGACGGCGGCAACTGCACTGTGGTATCACTCCCCGATATAGGAATAACAGGCAACTCGCACTTTATGTTCCAAGAGCTGAACAGCGACGAAATAGCCGCGCACGTTGAAAATTGGATAGATGAAAATGTAAATTAAATCAATAAAGGAGATTATAACTATGGAATACGTAACATTAAACAACGGAGTAAAAATGCCTATCTTAGGATTCGGAGTGTTTCAGGTGCCCGACCCTGCGGTATGTGAAAAAGCGGTGCTTAACGCGATTGCGTCGGGATACAGGCTTATTGACACAGCGGCGGCATATATGAACGAGGAGGCTGTCGGGAATGCGATTAAAAAATGCGGCGTACCGCGTGAGGAGCTGTTTATCACGACAAAGCTGTGGGTGCAGGATATGACAAGCTATGACAGCGCGAAAAAAGCAATAGAAACCTCAATGAACAAGCTCGGCGTTGATTATATCGACCTGTATTTAATTCATCAGCCGATGAATGATTATATCGGTGCGTACCGCGCGATGGAGGACGCGTATAAAGCGGGCAAACTCCGCGCAATAGGCGTGTGCAACTTCTATCCTCACGTGCTTGCGGATATTTGCGAAACCGTAGACGTTATCCCCGCCGTAAATCAGGTTGAGCTGCACCCGTTCTTTGCGCAAGAAAACGCGCTTGAAACGATGAAGAAATACGGCGTAACGCCCGAGGCGTGGGGACCGTTCGCCGAGGGCAATTACGGAATATTTACACATCCCGTGCTTACGGAAATCGGCGCGAAATACGGAAAAACCGCCGCGCAGGTGGCGTTAAGATGGAATATTCAAAGAGGTGTTGTCGTGATTCCGAAATCCGTCCACAAGGAGCGAATCGAGGAAAATATAAATGTGTTCGACTTCGCACTTTCCGATGAGGATATGGCAAAAATCTCTGCGCTCGATATGGGCAAAAGCGAGATTGTAAACCACTTTGACCCCGCGTTTGTGAAAATGATACACGGTTGGAAAATCCACGAATAAAAGCGGCGGGAGGTATGCAGTATGATATTTTACTTTACGGGAACAGGCAACAGCCTATATGCGGCAAAAGAGCTTGACACCGATTTAATAAGCATACCTCAGGCAATTCATAAAAGCGTACAGATATACAGTGCCGAGAAAATCGGCATTGTATGCCCCGTATACGGGCATGAGATGCCGATGATGGTCAAGGATTTTTTGAAAAACACGGAATTTGTGACGGATTACTTTTATATAATTCTTACCTACGGCAACAGACACGCGGGCGCGGCGAAATGGGCGCAGGAATTTTTGGTGAGTATAGAAAAATCCGCCGACTATATCAATGTTTTATTGACAGTTGATAATTTCCTGCCGTCCTTTGATATGGCGGAGCAGGTAAAAACAGCGGCGGCAAAGAAAATTCCGGAACAGATTGCGGCGATAAGGCGCGACATTGACGCTCGCCGCAAATTCATAAGCCCCGTAACCGATGAGGATATTGCTTGGCATAATGAATTTGTCAGGCGAAACAGGTATGTTGTCGCTAATATGGATAAGGCGATATATCATATCACATCAAGCTGTATCGGGTGCGGCATTTGCACTAAGGTTTGTCCCGCCGGATGTATTCATCTTGAAAATCAGCGGGCGGTCAACACGTCCGAAAATTGTCAAATGTGTATGGCGTGCGTACACCATTGCCCCGAATACGCGATCCGGCTCAATATCGGGGAAATAAACCCCGATGCGCGGTATCATAATCCGAACATACGCTTAAATGAAATTGTTGAGGCGAACGAACAAAGCAAGTACAGAAAGGAAACGAAATACAATGAAAATGAAATGTATTATATCGACACTGACAGCGGCAGCGATTACAGCGAGCTGCGCGGTAAATACCTTTGCGCTAAGCGATGATATTTACTCCGCTGATTCTGCGGTGCCGGCGCAGGCATTGACACAAATGACCGACGATGAAAGGACTGATTTTGTGAATGAGCATTTGGATAAGAAAGAACAGCATTTATCCACTCTTGTAACAATGACCGCAAATCACCGGTTTGATTTACTTGCCAACGAAATAGAATCGGCGTTAAATGACGGCGTAAGCGCGGTTGAGATAAAGGAGGCTATCTATCACAGCGGCGCGTATTGCGGAATTACCCGCGCGGCGGACGCACTTGACGCGGCGGACACGGCTCTTGCCGCGCTCGGTGAGGATACGGAGTATTCAAGCCGAATTACTTGGAGCGAGGATGAGCGGTACGATAAAGGTCTTGCGGTTCAAAGATACCTTTTCGGATCCCAGATTGGCACGATAACCGATGATATGGAAGAATCCTTGAAAATGCAAACCCTGTATCTTTCGGGTATATGTTTTGGTGATTTCTATAATAGGAGTGGACTGTCGCTTTACACAAGAGAATTTTTAACGCTGTGTACCATAGCGGCGAACGGTAATTGCGCAAGCCAATTAAGCGGTCATGTGAGCGGCAATTTAAATGTCGGTCACGATAAGGATATGCTCCGCGCGGCAATGCTTTTAAATGAGGAATATAACGGCGCGGAAAAAACAGAGCTTGCCTTGGAGGTTATAAACTCATCAACGGTTGAGCTTAATGAGAGCCCGTCACCGGAGCCTGAAATTTCCGAAAATACCGTCGAAACCTCATACAGCAGTGATTCCGAGGAAATTCTTGCGATATTCGACCATTTCAAAGCCGATGATACAGACGGGTATATAGACGCGAATCTTGACGCGGCAACGCAGGAGCTTTTAAACGCGGCAACAGAGGCCGTTATAGCCGGAACGGAAATTCCTACCTCCGATAATGCGGCGGTGCAGGCATTGATTGACATTGCAGTAATGACCGCCGAGGGCGGACGCGAGGATGAAATTCCCGCGAAGGTCGCGGAAAGCCTTGCCGCGGGAAACACGGCGGATATGATGCTTGCGGTTCCGCTTTTGACGGCTCCGTATAACGGTTTCCCGAGAACACTCAATATGCGCGGCACTCTGGCGGCGGCTATTGAGGAAACAACAAGCGATGCGGCGGAGAATACAACAATAACAATGCAGATAGGCAATCCTGTTATGACCGTAAACGGTGTTGACAACAATATTGACGATAACGGCACAGCACCGGTTATTGTGGACGACAGAACGTTGTTGCCGATAAGAGCGTTCGTTGAAACTATAGGCGGCAGCGTCGATTGGAACGGCGGTACAAGCACGGCAACACTTTCGTATAACGGAGATGTCATCACGCTTACAATCGGCAGTACAACGGCATATTTAAACAGTACTGCAAACGAGCTTGATGTTGCGCCCGTAATCATCAACGACCGCACAATGCTCCCGATTAGATTTATCGCCGAAAGTTTCGGATATACAGTCCTTTGGTCGCAGGAATCGCAGACGGTCACGATAATCGACGCGGACACGATAGAAAATGTGTTCGGACAAGGCGATGTAAACCCCGCGGGCGCATGGTTTACGGGTCAATCGTATTTAAATTTCCTAACATCATATGATGAGGATATGCAAATACCGTCGTTCGGACAGGTAACCTTTGAGCCGTGTACAAGAACAGATTGGCACTATCACGACGGCGGGCAGATTTTGCTTGTTACCGAGGGTGTCGGCGTACTCGGAATTGAGGGTGAGCCGGCAAGAATTATGCAGGCGGGTGACGTTATATTTATTCCGCCCGGCAAGCGTCACTTCCATTCGGCTATAAATGACAGTTGGTTTGCGCATATCGCAATCAGCGTAAATCCCAATGCGGGAACCACGAATTGGTTTGAAAAGGTTTCCGACGATGAGTATTTATCGGCGGTCGCGGAGGCTCTTGAAAACGGCACAATACGTGAAACAGGCGAGACGATGTTTGATATGGGTGAAGAATTTACGGCGGACGGCTATACCGGTACAATTCACAAAAATGTGCTTGTGGAATATGAGGACGTGTATAACTGCCCCGAGGTTGATTATTACACCATGGAAGTGGGCGCAAGAACAGCATGGCATTCACACGAAAGCGGCGGGATTTTGCTTGTAACTGACGGAACAGGCTTTTATCAAGAGGAAGACGGCGACGTTCAGGTAATAACTGCGGGTGACGTTATAACCACACAAGCGGGCATTATGAATTGGCACGGCGCGGCTGATGAACAATTCGCGTATATCGAGGTAAACGCTAAGCCAGGAAATGACGCTGTTACGTGGGGCGATGCCGTAACAGATGAGGAATATTCCTCGGTAAGAGCGGGAGCGGATTTGGCGGTTGTCGAAACATCTGCGGGCACCGTTCAGGGTTACATTAGCAACAATATTTACACCTACCACGGCATTCCCTATGCCGAGGCGGACGAGCGGTTTGTTCCCGCACATTCGGTTGAAAGCTGGGACGGCGTAAAAACCGCGTATTCCTACGGCGCAATTTCACCGCAGTCGGGCGTAAACGAGGGCGCGGACGAAAATTGTCAGAACCTAAACATATGGACACCCGGCGTAAACGACGGCGAAAAACGCGCGGTAATGGTATGGCTGCACGGCGGCGGATTTTCGACCGGTTCATCTATCGCAAGTCCGACATATGACGGCGAGAATTTGAGCAAAAAGGGCGATATGGTTGTTGTTTCGATAAATCACAGATTAAACGCACTCGGACACTTGGATTTATCGGCTTATGATGAAAAATACAAATATTCGGCAAATGTCGGCATTACCGATATTGTTGTGGCACTCCAATGGATTCAAGACAATATTGAGCAGTTCGGCGGCGATCCGGATAATGTCACCGTGTTCGGCGAATCGGGCGGCGGCGCAAAGGTGTTGGCGCTTATGACAAGTCCGTATGCAAAGGGACTGTTCCACAAGGGCATTGTTGAGAGCGGCGCGACGGAAAATATGGGCGCGAAATTCACCTCACAGGAGGTAAGCGGCCGTTTGACCGAGGTAATTCTTGATGAGTTGGGAATCTCGGAGGACAATATCGAAGAATTGCAAACCATACCGTATGACGAGCTTGCGGCGGCATCCGATACCGCTTTAGTGAAAACGGCAGAGGAATTGGGGATATACGAGGAATTTGTAAACGGTTATTCACTCCTGTGGGAGCCTGTTGTTGACGGCGACTATATCCCTACAAGCCCCGTAACGGAGGATTCGTTTGCCGAGGCGGGCTACGATATACCCTTGCTTATCGGCTCCAACCTTAACGAATGGACGGTTTGGGGCAGCGGCGGTCTTGCGAACCCCGATGAGGAAATGAGCGATGATAAGCTTAGTGCGGCAATGACGGAAAAATACGGCGATAACGCCGATGCGGTAGCCGTTGCCTTTGCCGAGGCTTATCCGAACGAGACGGCAACCTCCGCGCTTTATGTGGATTCGACGCTGATACGGCTGCCTATATTAAAGCTGACGGCTCATAAAGCCGACCAAGGCGGCGCGCCCGTTTACTCGTATGTGTTTACGTGGGGAACATCATATCATACGGCGGAAATCCCGTTTGTGTTCAATAATATTGATAAAACCTCGGTAAGCGGAGATGTTGACGAGGCAAAGGCTCTGTCGGACGTTATGAGTCAAGCGTGGATAAATTTCGCAAAGACAGGCGACCCGAACGGCGAGGGCGTTCCGAATTGGGAGCCGTACACACGCGAGGGCGGCGCGACGATGATTTTTGACAATGAGTCAAGTGTGGTCTACAACCACGACAAGGAGCTTATGTCGATACTGGCTCCGGACTATATCTATTAAGCAGGAGGATTTACATTATGAAAAGAACATTTTCAATATGTTTGTATAGTCGGTCACGGAATCGGATTTATCTGCTACAAACGGTGTCTTTTCGATAGGCTCACTCTCGCCCGTAAGGCCTGCCTGACTTACGAAAAGGTCCTTTGCCTCCAAAATCCGCACGTCGGCGGGAATCATATCGCCTGCCGAGAGATGTACGATGTCGCCAACCACTACCTCATCAAGCGGGATTTCATCCTTTGGCGCGTGTTCTCGGGTAACGGTACAGGTAGTGGTAATCATATCCAAAAGTTTCTCCGCCGCGCTGCCGCTTCTTGATTCCTGCACAAAACGCAAAACGCCCGAAATCGCAACCATGGTAAGAATTATCACGACCGTCAGACAATCGAAATCCTCCGGCACACAGCCGAACAAGCCCAGCGTCGGAAATATCATATCCGTAACGGCGGACACAATCGCCAAGCAAAACAAAATCGCGGTAAACGGATTGATAAACGCTCCCGCAAGACGCTCGGCGAGTGTTTTCTGCTTTTCTTTGGCGACGCGGTTGGTGCCGTTTACCGAGCGGCTTGCCTCAACCGCCTCTTCGTTCAAACCCGTTAATTTAGAGTGCAGACGTTCAAGCACCGCGCCTGTCGGGTTTGTCGCCGCGAATGTGATGCGGCTGTTTTGTTCATCACGGATAACGGTTTTTTCAACCGTCCTTTGCAGATTTACACGCTTTTTCTTATTGTTCATTTCACAATACCTCCCATCCGGCACTTACTACCTCGGGCAGACTTAATATCTGACCGACGATAGTTTCAAGCGCACGATTTTTTGATTTGCCGATTGAATTGTACTCGGCAATAATTTCCGCCTTATCGCCGACAACATCTCCGCTTTCGAGATTTGTCAGGTACAGCGTTTTACATGAATTACTGTTGATAAGAAGCATACGAATATCATGCTCCGCGCTCTCCTGACAGGTAACGGAAATTCGATACACCTTTTCGGATTCCTCATCGGCGGCGACAGGGCGTATTTTCCGTGCCAGCGGACGCAACGCCAAATTGGATAGAATCAATATCCCTGCGGCTGTCCCTGCCGCGAAAAGCTTGCCCGAGCTTGCAAGCACTCCGATTGCCGCCGTACACCAAAGCGTCGCCGCCGTGTTCATGCCGCGCACGGACGCGCTTTCTTTGAATATCACGCCGCTGCAAAGAAAACCCACGCCTTGAATTATCGCCGCCGCCACGCGAAACGTCTGTTCAGAATCAAACAGAAGCGGAAACAGCGTAAAAAAGCACGCGCCCATTGAAATGAGTACGTTTATGCGTATTCCCGCCGTATGCCCCGTCAGCTGCCGCTCAAGTCCCACGGCAAAGCCGAGGATAAGCGAAAGAATAATTCGCAGTGCAAAATCCGAGTAAGTCATGCAATCGCCCCCTTACGATTTTATTATACAAAAAACGCAGGTGTAATCACATGGTTAAACCCTTGCGATTTCCTTGCGTTTCGGTTAGAATTTTTAAATTTTATCGTTGAATTTATAGCCGATACCCCAGATTGTTTGTATGTAAACGGGCGTGTCGGGGTGCGGCTCGATTTTTTTTGCGAAGCTTTCGGATAAAAGCCATAATATTGCTGTCGTCCATCAAGTATTCGGCATCCCACACGGCGCGGTATATCTGCTCCTTTGTAAATATTTCGCCGCGGTTTTTGGCAAGAAAGAGCAGTATGTCAAATTCCTTGGGTGTTAAAATTATGTCCTCGCCCGAACGTGTAACGCGGCGCTTGAACGGATATATTTTAAGCTCACCGCAAATAATCTCCGCCCCGCTTGCCGCCGCGCCGCCGTCTGTCCGCTCAATCATCAGTGTTTGTATTTGTCCGTTTGACAGATTTTTCAAAGCGGCTGTAAGCTCCGCCGTATATGCTAAATCCGAGGGAACGGACTTTAATTTTTCGATAATCCGCGATAGCGCGGCGGAGTCCAAACCGACAAATCCGATATTTTTCCTCATAAGCCGCACCTCCTATAATAATTCCTTATGCTTTTTAAAATACACGCTTTTGACGACGCTCACGGTGAGCAAATAGCAAAGCACGACTATCACCAAAAAGACGTAATACGGCATGGGCATTGCCGTAAGTCCCAAAAGCTCTCCCACGGGCGTGACCGTAAACAGCGAAAACAACAGCACTCCCGCTATAGTCACCCAAAATACGGGGCGCGACGGCCGGCTTTCAACAAACGGAATTTTCGATGTGCGCAGCAAATGCAAAATCATCACCTGTGTCCACATCGATTCGAGAAACCAGCCGGTATGAAACAGCGTGATAAATTCAAGCTGTCCGCCCGCATCAAGTGTTGAAAACGTGCCGCCGGCAACCGCCGGACACAGGATAAAGAACAAAAACGCGAACGTCAAAATATCAAAGCACGAGCTTATCGATCCGAAGCGCAGCATAAACCGCCCGAGATTTTTCCCGTTCCATTGAATAGGCTTTTCAAGCTGCTCCGCGTCCACATTATCCCACGGCAAAATAAGGCACAGAATATCATAGAGCAAATTCAAAAGGAGCAGCTGCAATGATGTCATCGGCAAAAACGGCAGAAAAATACTTGCCGCGACCACCGCGCAGATGTTCCCGAAATTGGACGAGGCGGTGATTTTGATGTACTTGGTCATATTCGCGAACGCGCGCCGTCCCTCGGTTATGCCACGCTCCAATACGTTTAAATCCTTTTTGAGGAGTATTATATCCGCGCCCTCCTTTACCGTCTCGGCTGCGGTGTCCACGGAAATTCCCACATTCGCTTTAAGCTCCGCCGGAAGGTCGTTCATTCCGTCGCCCATAAATCCGACGCAGTGACCGTTTTTCTGCAAAATCTCCACAATCTCTGATTTTTGACGCGGGGTCAGCTCCGCGAAAACTCTTGTATTTTCAACGCGTATCGGCAAATCATTTTCGCTTATTTTCAAAAGCTCGCCGCCCGTTAAAACCGCGCTTGTGTCCACTCCCAGCCGAGAGCATACGGAAACTGTCGTCTTTATATCATCTCCCGTTAAAATCCGCACGTCAACCTTGAGCTTTTTAAGCCGCTCTATCGCCTCGGCAGCACTCGCTTTCGGCGGGTCAAAAAACGCGAGATAGCCCAAAAGCGTAAAATCCGCCGCGTCCCGCTCGATTGTATCAGCAGCCGTTTTCTTGTACGCGACGGCGATAACCTTCATGCCGTCCTCGGTCAGCTCGTCCACCACCGCGCGGACGCTTTGATACATATCGCCGCCGACCGCGACAATCTCACCGCGATATTCAACGTATCGGCACCGCGACACGACATTTTCGACACTTCCCTTTGTTATATGTAAATTCCCGCTCTAGCCGCCGAGCAATATTCCCGCGTATTTATGCTCGTAATCGAATGGCTGCTCATCCAAAAGCGTGCTTTTATCCAAAAGCTCCTTAAAGTGATTTCGAAGCGCGGGCATATCGCGGCATTTTAATATTGCCTCGTCGAGCGGATTTGCCACGCCGCTGTGATAGCTGCTGTTTAAAACCGCGCAGTCAAGCACCCGTTGACTTTCGTTTCCCAAAACGTCCATGTAATATTCAAGAGTTACCGTATCATCGGTGAGCGTGCCTGTTTTATCCGTGCAAAGCACATCCGTTTCGCCCAACACCTGCATGGCGTTAATGTTTTTAACGACCGTTTGCTCGCGGCTCATTTGAAAGCTGCCCTTTGCAAGGCAGGCGTTTATCACCATCGGCAGCATTTCGGGCGTCAAGCCGACCGCGACGGAGAGCGCAAATAAAAACGCCTCCAGCCAGCTGCCCTTTGTAATTCCTCCGGCGATAAAAACAATCGGTGTTAGAATTGCCATAAATTTAATCAAAACATGGGCGATAGAGCTTGAGCCTCGGTCAAATTCCCGCCGCTCGGTGCGGTCAATCGCCAATCCGCCGTAAACGGTGTTCGCGCCGACCGTCTGCACGACTCCCACACCCGCGCCGCCTGTGACGGTTGTGCCTTGAAATAGGATATTTGTGTAATCGCTTATTTTTTTGGGATTGCCCGCCACAGCCTCCGCGCTCTTTTCAAAGCTCCCGCTTTCACCCGTTATCACAGACTGCGACACAAATAAATCCTCGGTATCGGTCAGGCGAATATCCGCCGCAACGCGCTCTCCTGCCGTAACGCAGACGACATCGCCGACAACCAGCTCCTCCGCACCGATTTTTTGCCAAACGCCGTTTCTGCAAACGGATACGGTAGTCTGTGTCATATCGGTCAAGCGGTCGGCGACCTGCTTTGCGCGAAGCTCCTCGAAAAGCCGCACAATACCGCTTAACAAAAGCATAACAATAATAATCCCGACAGAGGTAAATCCCGACCCATAGCCGTCCGGCCGGAGCACGTTTGTGACGAGCAAAATTATCGCCAGTACGAATAAAATTATCGAAAACGGATTGATAAAGGCTCTCGCGACGCATTTGCCGACGGTAATTCCGCGCCGCTCGGAATGTGTGTTTGCGCCGTATTTTTTACGCGCCTGCGTCACCTGCGCCGAATTAAGCCCTGTCGCCGACACGCGTTTTTTCAGCACGTCGGCGATTTTGTAATCACTCATAAGCACCCTCCTTTTTTGTGATATGGGTACATTATACCATAAATCCGCGCGGACGAGTATTGCTTTTTTCTTGCTTTTAATTTTGCGCGGAATGCGCGGAATAGTATAAAAGAAGTGCGACGGAGTTGGATTTTTCACAAAGTATATATAAAATCCCAATCTATATAGAACTGCGAAAAAAATTATTGATTTAGCTCCCGCAACTCAATCGGCGGCATAATTTTCTGCGTGATAGTGTTATCATTCGTTTCTGTTGTAGATTGCGCCGCTGTTTTCGCATAATACGCAAGCGTCTTATCTTTCCATTCCTTGTATTGCGCCGAGGAGCAATCCTCTCTTGCGGCTGCCCAATCCTCCAAAAACAAACACATATCGGCATTGAGTTCCGTGTGTGCCTTGCCGTCAAATTTTATCGCACACTCCCAATTATCATCCCTCGGTGGACGCTTTACGTCAATATCAAATTTCAGTCCTGCCACCTTTTCAAGCTCGAACAGTGTCGCCGCGACATCGGCAAACGTGGTTATCTGCGGTTTTGGTGCTTCAATTTTGTAGCCGAGCAAATATGTGGAGGTTGTGTCCAATGCGTTTGCCAGTGCGTTTATCATACTGATAGAAATTTCAATCTCGCCGTTTTCGTATTTCTGAATTGTGCGCAGCGATTTGCCGAGTACATTCGCTAATTCCGTTTGACTGTACCCTTTTTCTTTCCTCGCCTTTCTGACACGCTGACCTATTGTAAGTTCTTGATTGTTCATTTTAATTTCACCTCAAACATAGTATAGCATATTATTTCGCGAATTTCAAGTGCATATTTAAAAATTTTTCAAAAAGTATTGACGTATTTATAATTCGTGTTATAATGTATATGCAGTATAAATACGTATTTTCTTTCGATACAGGTTAAATGAAGAAAAACAATGTATTGATAGTGCTAATAATAGATAGGAAACTTTTTAGCAAGCATAACATTTTGGTACTCAAAGTACAAAAATGCACAAAATCCACTGTCGGGATTTTGATAAAAAGTTTCCCATTCACCAAAAAGGAGGCGGGATTTTGAAAGAACGCAAGCGCAGCATTCAAGTGAAATTCTATGTTGACGATTAGGAATTGAAACTGATAACCTCTTTGCAGGTTGCAATCGTTCGCAAGCTCTGTTTCAAGCGAGCTTGACAGAGCATTGCTCCGATTTAAAACAACCGTGTACGTTCGGCTAACGTCACGAACAGGGGCGCGTATCTCCGTAAAATGGCAATAGACGGATATATCGTGAATGTTAATACCTCCGACTTAAAGGCGGTAATTAAAGAAATGAACACTGTCGGAAAAAACATCAATCAAATAACGAGGAACGCCAATATATACGGGATTGACCAACAGGACATTGATACTTTAAAAGCAAGGGTGGACGAGATATGGCAACGGCGGATATTACTTCAAGATTGTTATTCCGAAAAAGAAATTGGAACAGGCGGACGCTTTGTACTCCGACGACAGCGATGACGAGGAATAAAATATTTTATCAATTTCGCTTGATTTTTTAATGAATACGGTATATAATATAAATATATCAGAATTTCAGAAAATCAGAAATGGAGTTGATTTTATGTTGGCTGAAATCAGAGGACGCTCTCAAATTACCATTCCGGCGGAAATAATCAAAAAGCTCGGAATATCAGAGGGTGACAAGTTTGAAATTATGGAAAAAGACGGCGGTATTTTCCTATGCCCCGTTGTGGTGTATCCCAAAAATAAAATAGAAAAAATCGCAAGACTGATAAAGGAGTCGGAAACCGACACGCTAAATCAAAAGGCGTTTGACAGCGTGGAGGATTTATTTTCCGATATGGGTATAGACATCGGCAATGTATAAATTAAAATATACCAAAACCTTTGAAAAGGATTTAAAAAAATTATCTGCCGCGAACCAAAAGGCAGTTGCCGAGAAATTAAAACTCTTGGTTCAAAATCCTTTTTATCCGTCGCTCAGGACAAAGAAAGTACAGGGCTTGGATAACGTGTTTGAAATGAGTGTCAATATGGACATACGCATATTGTGGAAATACGAAAACGGAGTTATTATTCTGTTACTTGATGTGGGACACCATAAAAAAATTTTAGGAGTTTAATAAAATCTCTTTTAGTTTTTGGTGCTTATGATAACCGCCAAACTTGTCGGGCTAATTCGTACCGTGGGTGATGGAGAAACCGTTGTTTTAATACAAGACTTGCTTATTTATCCAGAGTATCAAAGGCAAGGTATTGGTACTATGCTTATAAAAAAGTTTTGAATGAATTTGGTGGTGTTCGCCAAATTCAACTTGCAACAGATAACACGCCCAAGACAATAGCATTTTATAAATCTCTTGGTTTCTGCGAAATGTCAGAGTTTGGTTGCTGTGCATTTATGAAAGGATGAGGTTATGAGAATAGAACATAAAAATATCGTTCTCCGCGATATGATTGAGTCCGACATTGAGAACTATGTGCGTTGGTTTACCACTGAAACAAAGTGGTCTGATGCCGATGCTCCGTGGGAGCCTATCAAGTCGGACGAGGAAACAGAGCGTAATTCTTGGCGTGAATACTATGAAACCGTCAAAGATATTCCCGATGATGCTCGTCGGAGGAAGTTTGAGATCGAATGGAACGGCAGACATATCGGGTGGGTAAGCTCCTATCTCATTGACGAGAACTATGAGTGGATCGGGAAAACCGAAGAAGGACAGATATTTTATCGAGCTATCGGTATTGACATTTGCGAAAGCGATGTTTGGGGTAATGGTATTGGTACAAACGCCCTCCGTGCTTTTATGAATTACTATTTTGAAAATGGCGTAGATGAGCTTTATACACAAACTTGGTCGGGCAATGTTCGTATGCTACGCTGTGCCCAAAAGCTCGACTTTGTCGAGTGCAACCGTAATGTAGGTATCCGTGAAATGAACGGAGAAAAGTATGACGGGCTAACCTTAAAGGCGGAAAAACAATCATGGATGAAATAAAGATACATAAAGCAACTCTATAGCCAGAGCTTGAAGAAAAGCTGACCGCTATGTCTGCCCTGTGGGAACAGGAAAATAGCTGTTACGACTATCGGGCAAATATGGCAGAAGATTTTGAAAAGCAGGATATTTTTGTCGCAGATATAGACGGCTTAACCGTTGGTTATTTGCTTTGTCATACCTACACGCAGGAAAAAGAAATCTGCACCGTACCAAACGGCAGTATGTGCTTGGAGATCGAGGTGCTGTATATTCTGCCGGAGCATCGAAGCCGTGGAATCGGCAAGACTTTATACAATGCCGCAGTTGAGAGCTACGGAGACACCGTGGACTATGTTACCCTAACGACAGCAACAAAGAACTATAAGTCCATTCTGCATTTCTATATTGACGAGCTTGATATGACATTTTGGAGTGCAAGACTGTTTCAAAAGTTAAGGTGATTTACAAAAACTAAGAGCCTATTTCCGTATAATCGGATATAGGCTCTATCCCGTTTATTAAGAGTTTACAATTTTTCGTAAAATATCCCTTTGACAAATTGCGTCTCAAAAAGCGATTTTGAGCAAGTATGCAAAGGACAACGGATTTCAAAGCTTCGGCAGGAGCAGATTATCGGCGGTGAAAAAGTCGGATATCAAGAAATTCTACAACACGATGGTTGATGAAAGAATGTTAAAGGTTTCGACGATGGACAGTATTCACAATGTACTGCACCAAGTGTTCGGGCTCGCTGTCGATGATAACTTCATCAGAACCAACCCGACCGATAATATGCTTAAAGAATTAAAGCAGTCGCATAATTTTGAGGTGGAAAAACGCAAAGCGTTGACCGTGCCGGAACAAGAATTGTTCATCAACTTTTTGAAAAACAGTGAACAGTACAACCATTGGTATCCAGTTTTTGCGGTAATGCTTGGAACGGGTATGCGTGTGGGTGAGACAGTCGGTTTGCGCTGGTGCGATATTGATTTTGACGAAAATCTGATAAGCGTTAATCACACTCTCGTTTGCTATAACAAGGGCGACGGCAACGGATGTTCATTCGCGGTAAATACGCCGAAATCAAAAGCAGGTGAGCGGACGCAACCGAGGAATTGAAAAAGTCGGAAATGTGTGGGTTTGAGGAATATTTTAAAAATCAGAGGTACAAGACAGCTTACGACCAACTTACGACTGATTTACGACCGTTTTTAAAGACTTACGTAGAGATATAAATTATTTGCAAAGATTTCCAGACGATGAAATCAGTCGGAAAATAAGACGCAATATATAGTATGTATAATTAAGCTAATACCACTATATATTGTATACACCAAAAATTTTCACCGACGCTTGACAGCAATTTGACAGCAAAATTTTAACGCGTCACGGAGCGCGGCGGCGGGTTATGTCGGAGTATTATAGGAAAATAAAACAAAGCGACAAGGAATGGTTATTCGAGCATATCGAGTAACCATTTTGTTTATTTAGTTCAACTCTCGGAGAATGCACCAATGATGATTGACAAAATTTAAATGCAATGCTACAATTAAATCAATACAAAGGTTTTTATTTGCAAAAACAAGTATGAATGATTTAGAAAATGACAGTGCGGATTGCATATCGGCGATGTGTTCGAGCGGACAAAACGGATAAGGAGTTAAAAGGTAATGAACAATGTTAAATTCTATAATATGCACGGAATAAATTGTTGGATTATAAATTTAAAGCCGTTTGACTCAAAAACAACCTCCGGCGCGGAAATACGCGGCTTTCAGGAGAGATGTGTGGAGGCGCGCGTTTTCGGTATAGGCCGGAGAACCGATTATTTTGAGAGAAATCCAAAAGCGGTGTTGGAGGCAGAAACAAAAAAAATGAACACAAGACTGACATATAATCATACAATTACCGCGTGCTTTATAGGCTATATTGTGCAAGCTATTGTGAATAATTTTGTACCGCTGCTGTTCCTGACGTTTCAAAGCACATACGGCATTACGCTTGTGCGAATAACACTATTGGTTATGCTGAACTTCGGGATTCAGTTATCGGTGGATTTATTATCCGCGTTTTTTGCGGATAGGATTGGGTATCGGCTTTCGATGTGCGGCGCGCATTTTTGTGTCGCAGTCGGATTCATAATGCTCGCGGTATTGCCGAATATACTGCCCGACCCGTATATCGGAATTATGCTTGCCGTTATCGTTTATGCCATCGGCGGAGGACTGCTTGAGGTGGTTGTAAGTCCGGTGGTTGAGGCTTGTCCTACGGAGCATAAGGAATCGGCAATGAGTCTTTTACATTCCTTTTACTGTTGGGGACAAATGGGTGTTGTGCTGATTTCAACCGCGTTTTTTGCGGTTTTCGGAATTGAGCATTGGCGAATACTTACGGTTTTGTGGATTGCAGTCGCGTTGGGAAATATGGTTTTCTTTACGCGCGTGCCGATTGCCTCATTGATTGAGGACGGAAGGCGCGGCTTATCCTTTCGTGAGCTTTTATCAAAAAGAGTATTTTGGCTGCTCCTGCTTATGATGGTTTGCGCCGGAGCAGCTGAACTTACAGTCAGTCAATGGGCGTCAACACTTGCCGAAAAAGGCTTGGGAGTATCAAAGACAATCGGAGATCTTGCAGGACCTATGGCATTTGCCGCTCTTATGGGGACTTCGCGTGTCATTTACGGTAAATTCGGCAGTAAATTAAATTTGGATAAGTATATGTCCGTTAGCTGTATTCTTTGCGTGATTGCATATTTGCTTATTGCGGTTATTCCGAATCCCGTTGTGAATTTGGCAGGGTGCGCTGTTTGCGGATTTTCCGTCGGTATTATGTGGCCGGGAAGTTTCAGCAAGGCATCTGCGGCTTTGCCGCTCGGCGGAACGCTTATGTTTGCGTTGTTGGCGCTCGGCGGCGACATCGGCTGCTCCGTAGGCCCGACATTCGCGGGGTTGATTGCCTCGGTATTCGGCGATAATCTCCAAATGGGAATTTTGTTTGCAGCTGTATTCCCGATTGGTTTGTATGTTTTGATTCTTTTGACAAAGGCTGAAAAGCGCAGTGGGTTAAAAAATGAATGATTTTGGTAAATTTAAAATGGCATATGTCAATAATTATTATTGACATATGCCATTAATTGTGCTACAATAAAATTAACAGACAAACTACAAGGAGGTAATTTTAATGAGTGAAGAATGTTCTCACAACTGTTCGGAGTGCGGCAGTGATTGCGGTGAGCGCACCGCGCCGCAGAGTATGCTGGAGTACACGAATGAGGTATCGAATGTCAAAAGGGTTATAGGGGTTGTCAGCGGTAAGGGCGGCGTGGGTAAATCACTTGTAACGTCGCTGCTCGCGTCTGCGATGAGCAAGAAAGGATACCAAACAGCCGTATTGGACGCGGACATTACAGGTCCGTCAATTCCGGCAATGTTCGGAATCAAGCAAAAGGCTATGACCAACGCAATCGGAATCGTGCCCGCGGAAACGAGCGACGGTATTCGTGTTATGTCGCTTAATCTGCTGCTTGAGGACGACACAGAACCCGTTATATGGAGAGGTCCGGTAATCGCGGGCGCGGTGACGCAGTTTTGGACGGAGGTCTGTTGGGGCAACGTGGACTATATGTTCGTGGATATGCCGCCGGGAACCGGCGATGTGCCGCTGACTGTTTTTCAGTCGCTGCCCGTGGACGGAATTATAGTCGTTACATCTCCGCAGGAGCTTGTAGGAATGATAGTCGGAAAAGCCGTTAAAATGGCGGAAATGCTTGATATTCCCATACTTGGTATTGTGGAGAATATGTCGTACTTTGAATGTCCGAGCTGTCACGATAAGCATTATATTTTCGGCAACAGTCATATTGAGGAGATGGCGGCGCGGTACGGCATTGAAAACATCGCGAGAATACCGATAGCCTCCGAGATAGCCGTCCTGTGCGACAGGGGCGCGGCGGACGCGATAGACACTATATATCTTGACGGCATAGCGGCGGTTATTGAAAACGTGAAAAAAAGAGAGGTGACCTAAATGTCAAGACCGACCAAATGCAGAATGATTTGCAGGTTTCCTCAAACATTGGAATTTGCTCCTACGAATGTCGGACGCGAGCGCGAGCCGGTCATAATGACGGTGGACGAGTACGAAACGATACGCCTGATAGACAAGGAGGGACTTTCTCAAGAGGAATGTAGCCATCGGATGCAGGTCGCGAGAACAACAGCGCAGAAAATATATGAATCAGCCCGCAAAAAGCTGGCGGACGTGTTGGTGGACGGGCTCCCGCTCAAAATCGAGGGCGGCGAGTATCGGCTGTGCGGCGGCAAAAACCGCTTTTGCGGCGCGGCTAAATGTCACATAGAGGAAATAAACAGGATTTTTCAAAAATCGAAGGGAGATAATATTATGAGAATTGCGGTAACTTACGAAAACGGACAGATTTTTCAGCACTTCGGACATACGGAGCAGTTTAAGGTTTACGATGTTGAGGACGGCAAAATTGTATCCTCCGAGGTTGTAAGCACAAACGGTCAGGGTCACGGCGCATTGGCTGAGGTTTTGCGCGCGCTAAAGGCAGACGCGCTTATATGCGGCGGCATAGGCGGCGGCGCGAGGACGGCTCTTGAAACCGCGGGAATAGCGCTCTACGGCGGCGCGTCGGGCGACGCGGACGCGGCGGTCGAGGCTTTTCTTGCGGGCAGTCTTAATTATAATCCCGATGTGCAGTGTTCTCATCACGAGGGACATCACCACGGCGGGGACTGCGGCGGACACCACCACGGTGAAAATCACGAATGTCGCCACGGTCACTGCGCGGACTAAGGAGCGCGGGACTTATTAAAATTTCAAACTAATCATTTTAAGGGAGGATATTAAAATGGAGCTTAAATTTTATGTATGTGAGCATTGCGGAAACATCATCGTAAAGGTAAAGGATTCGGGCGTTCCCGTGATGTGCTGCGGTCAAAAAATGACCGAGATTATACCCGGTACCACGGACGCGGCTGTTGAAAAGCACGTTCCCGTTTACAATGTTGAGGACGGTAGGGTTAATGTAAACGTAGGGTCTGTGGAGCACCCGATGACTGCTGAGCATTATATCGAGTGGATTGTCGTTAAGACAAAACAGGGATTTCAGATTAAGTATTTAACGCCGGACGATAAGCCGACGGCAAGCTTTGCGCTTGCGGGCGGCGATGAAACGGAGGCGGTTTACGCCTATTGTAATCTCCACGGCTTGTGGAAAGCGTAAAAAAATTGGGAGCGGCGTGTCCGCTCCCATATTCATTATCTCTTATCGGCGAAGCTGCAAAGCTGCATCGCCACGCCGTCCGGCATTACTTCAAAGCCGAAACGCTTATAAAAGGCGGCGTTTTTGCTTTCCTCCGGCATCAGATTGATATAAATAGAAAATTTATTCTGTTTAACTTTTTTATATAAAAATTGACAAAGTAAGCTCTTCGAGGTATAATATAATATGATTATGCTCAAAGAGCTTTTTGTTATTCGGAGAGCTTTGAGATGATGCGGTATAAGAAGAATTAAAACCAAGGAGGAATCCATATGGCTGAGAAATACGGAGAAGTTCCGAAGAGATTTACCAAAAAATGGTGGGACTATTTTTGGTATTATTACAAGTGGCATACTATAATAACCGCGATAGCGGTCATTGTCGCGGCGGTGACGATTGTGCAGTGCGCCACACGCGAGAAATATGATATGACCGTTGTATACGCGGGTCATATGAGCTATTCCGACACGGAAAAGGAAAAGCTGCAGGATATATTGGCTCAGTATGTAACCGATATTGACGGAAACGGAAAACAGTCGGTTTTCTTTCAAACGATGATGTTTATGGACGGCTCCGGCAGCGAGGAATATGATTACGCCATACAGACAAAGCTTGACCTTTCCTTTACGGACGATTACACCTATATCTATCTGATGGACGATGTAGAGGCGGCATTGTATATTCAAAGAGAATCTGTCGGCGACTCTTTTGAAAACACCGAAAACTATGCCGCGAATACCGACGCGGAAATTCTGCGCGCCGCGGACGGAGAGGGATATGCCGTAAGTCTGAAAGACAGCGCCGTTTTAAGAGAAAACAACATTTATTGCGACGATTTATATTTGATGATTCGCAAAAATTACAGCGACAATGAAAAGGATATGCAGTCTTATGCGGACGCGCTGAAAATCGCCGGAATACTTACACAATAAATCATAAGGAGGGTTAGAATGGCAGTTGTCAAACCCGAGATAATAACAAGTGAATATGAGATGTTTTCACGTTACAGAGAAACAAAGGACACGCAGCTGCGCGATGAGATTGTGTCCTCTTACATATATATAGCGGAAATACTTTCGCGTAAGTTTGTAAACCGAGGTGTAGAATACGAGGATATATACCAGGTCGCGTGTATGGGAATATTATACGCTGTGGAGCGGTTCGATCCCGATAAGGGCGTTAAGTTCGCCACGTTCGCCACGCCTACGGTGATGGGTGAAATACGAAAATACTTCCGTGATAAGGGTAATTTTATCCGCATACCGAGGCGGCTTTACGAGGTGTTTTACAAGGCGGAAAAAATCCGCCGTATGTCCGAGGGCATATCCCGCGAGGAGATTGCGCGTATACTCAACATACCCGAGAAAACGCTGGAAACCATATATGAGCTGGGCGACACGTCCTTTATAAAATCCCTTGAATATGAGGCGTATGCCGACGGCGAAATGTCCCTTTCAAACGTCGTGGGAGTTGAGGATAAAAATTATCTTATGATTGAGGACAGGGACTTTGTAAATTTCTGTATGAATCACCTTTCGGAGAGTGAGCGCGAGTTCATCAAATACAGGTATTACGATGAAAAAAGCCAAAAGGAAATATCTGTAATTATGAACACCTCTCAGATGCAGGTGTCGCGAATGGAAAAGAAAATACTGAAAAAGTTGAAAAATTTGTATTTTAAGGATTAGGAGGAAGAATAATGATAACGGAAAAGAAAAAGGAATTTATTGAGTTTATGATGCAATCAGATGTTTTGCGTTTCGGAGATTTTGTTACGAAGAGCGGCAGAAACACGCCGTATTTTGTAAACACGGGCAATTTCAAAACAGGCAGACAAATTGCTACGCTCGGCAAATTTTACGCGGAGCTTATAAATGAAAGCTGCGGCACGGATTTTGACTGTATGTTCGGTCCGGCGTATAAGGGTATACCTCTTGTAACATCGGCTGCGGCGGCGCTTTATAACGAGTATAAAACGGACAAGCCGTATTTCTTCAACAGAAAGGAAGAAAAGGACCACGGCGAGGGCGGTTCGCTTGTCGGCTATAAGCCGCAGGACGGCGACAGAGTTATCATAATCGAGGACGTTATCACGGCGGGCAGCGCAATTCGTGAAACTATGCCGATTTTGAAAAGTGCCGCCGACGTTAAGGTAAACGATATGTTTATTTCCGTAAACCGCTGCGAGGTCGGACAAAACCCGAAAAAGACCACTATAATGGAGGTTATGGAGGATTTCGGAATAAATGTGCACGCGATAATAACGGTACAGGATATTTACGAATATTTAGAGCAGGACGGTTCATATGGTGATATGCTTGCGAAAATGAAGGAATATATGGACACATACTGCGTTTTTTAAACGGAGGTGATTATTATCAAGAGGTTTATAAAAATAATTATACCGGCGGTATTTATGCTGGCGCTGTCGCTTACGGGATACGCGTATAATGTGGTTGATTTGCCGGAAAGTATGACCGTCGCGGACGCGATGGGAATTTTCAGCGCGGACGAGATAACGCAGGTGACAATTTCGGACGTGGCGGACGGTAAGTACACCGATTTGACACGCGAGGAAATAAACGATTTTTATTATAACATTCAGAATATGACGGCTTACCGGACAATCAATCCGACGCCGTTTCGAGGCATCGCGGTAAATGTCTACACCGATTCGGGAGTGAAAAGCTATTACCTCAATTCCGGTATTCAGATAGGTCTTTACGGAAGTGGTAATTATGTTTGCTACAAGGTCGGCGAGGACGATACGGACACGCTGATGTACCTTGACAGCATATACAAGGACGCGGACACAAAGGCAAACGGCGAGGAAATTCACCGCGACACGGCAAATGATTTTCTCAAGCTGCCCGAGGCAATTTGGGCGCAGTCCTTTGCCAAGGAGGCGGCATCAAAAAGTCTGCTGCCCTATGAATTCACAAGCGGATATTCGGAAAATATAACGCGCGAGCAGTTTTGCGTTCTTCTCGGCAATATGATTGCCGTAAAGGAAAACTATACCTCTTTGGAGTCATACGCGGCTTATGAGGTAGGCGCGTATTTGAAAAACGCGTTCGATGACTGCGCCGGCGTTGACAGCTCGGTGGATATATTGTACGCGATGGGTATAGTAAACGGCAGGGACGAAAATAATTTTGACCCTTACGGAACAATAACCCGCGAGGAGGCGGCTACTCTGCTTTGCAATGTCGCCGGAAAATATATATGGGTAGGCACGGAAACGTGGCTCTCGTATGACGACACGTCGAGCATATCGCCGTGGGCTGTGTTTTATGTCACTTGGGCGAACGAATATAATATTATGACGGGCATCACGACGTCCGAATTTGTGCCGCAGGGCTCATACACCGTTGAGCAGGCTGTCGCTACGATTGTGAGATTGTATAACCTGATACGGAATTAAGAGGTTTCCGCTTTCACAGCGGATTCCGCCTTAATTTTCGGGCGTTGCTTTAGCAGGAATAAAATAGGAGAAATTTGATGGAACCGCTAAGAAGTAAATTAAAAAAATTAATTGAATTTATAGATAACCTTACCGGTGACAATGTGAGCGTGTACGCGGCTCAGGCGTCATTTTTTCTTGTCATATCGGCAATTCCGCTGCTTATGCTGATTTTTTCTATAATCAAGCTGTTCATAAATATGGACCAGCAGGCGATACTTCATACGATTAATTCATTGGCTCCGGCTGAAATAAGCGGACTTTTGACCACGGTTACAAACGAATTGTTTAATAAAACCTCGTCCGTTTCGGTGATTTCCATAACTGCCGTGTCCGCATTATGGCTTGCGTCAAGAGGTATTATGGCGCTTTACACCGGACTGAACAGCATATATCACGTGCCGACGCGCAATTATTTTTACAAGCGCATTGTTTCGGTCATATATACGCTTGCGTTTGTAGCGGCGCTTATTCTCGCGGCTTTATTATTTGTTTTCGGAAACAAGCTCGAGTATTTCATAGGAGGACATTCCGAGACCTTAATGAATATTATACAGTTTTTGTTAAAGGGCAAAATAATCATCATAATGGCATATCTGACGATTTTGTTCGCGCTTTTTTATACATTTCTGCCCAAAAAGGGACTTCGTTTCAAGCAGCAGCTCCCCGGAGCGGCTTTTTCGGCGGTGGCTTGGATCGTTTTCTCGTTTATATATGCTGTTTATATAAATAATTTCTCAAATTATTCCTATGTTTACGGCTCTCTTGCCGCGGTTGTACTTCTTATGCTGTGGCTGTATGTTTGTATGAGTATCTTCCTTTACGGCGCTCAGATAAATAAAATGATAGAAAATGGTTTTTTTAAAAAATAATGCTACCATTTAGCCGTATTTTATGATACAATAAAAGCATAGTACAGCGAAGAAGGGAAAAGCAATGGCATTTGATATAATAGTTTTTTCACAACAGGAGCTTTTGCAGGCTTTGAAAGCGGGTGTCACATCAATCGGATTATGTGATAATACTTTTGTTTTACCCTTAACGGAAAGGATTTCTTATACCGCGATAGGCGAGGTTAATGCCTTTGTAAACGCTCCGGAGGAGGAATTTGCAAAAAAAGGCATTGTCTGCTGCGGCTTTTCGCCGCGCTTTACGGCTGCCGGAAATTCAGCGGACGCTCCGGCTTTGCCGACGGTTTCGTCATATGCCGCGTCCGCGTCAAGCTTTATATCCTCATATTTTATGTCAAGCTATTTTATGACGTCCTATATAACGTCATATGTCACGTCTTATATGTACAGATATGAATACGAATACGAAACGGGCGCGTCATTCGCGTCGTCGTATGCGTCGTCTTACGCGTCGTCCTATTCGGCGTCGTTTTCCGCGAGTATGTCGTCGTTTTTGATGAAATTCGGGACAAGTGTCGGCTCGGGCGGAGAAATATGTGTTATGGTGAACGGATACGGTGTTAATTTAATATAGGGAGGTCATTATGGACGCGATACATATTAACTGGACAAAGCCTTTTATAAATAAATTTAACCGTCCTTATGAGCTTGAGGATTTTGAGGTGCTGACAACAATTCTATCCGCACTGAAATGGCGCGAAAAGAACGGCAATATTACAATGATAACCGATAAAGAGGGTATGGAGTATTACAAAAAAACCGGTTTAACCGAAATATGGGACGATGTGCAAAGCATACTTGACGAGGTTGACGTGAACCCCGATGTATTTTGGGCGGCGGGAAAGATATTCGCGCTCAAAAGCCGCACCGCTCCGACGGCTATGATTGACACGGATTTTATCGTATGGGAAAGCATTGATTTTGACGCGCTTTCCGATGTGACGGTTATACATTTTGAGGATTTGTATCCCGATGTGTATCCGCCGCGCGGGCATTTTAATATGAAGGCGGGTTATGAGTTTGACAGCGGCTTTGATTGGGGACTTAAAGCGTGCAATACGGCGTTTTGCGTTATAAAGAATGACGCGCTTTTGAAGTATTATACCGAAAAGTCCGTTGAGTTTATGCGCAGCGCCGAGGAAAAGGACGACCGCCTTACGTATATGGTTTTTGCCGAGCAAAGACTGCTTAATATGTGCGCGGGTAAGATGAATATAAAGGTCAAGGCGTTTTCCGACCTCGGACGGCTGTTTAAGGACGGCGAAAACCGCTTTACTCATACATGGGGTATGAAACAGCAAATGCGCGATAACGGCGCGCTGAGATATGATTTCTGCCGCCGATGCATTAATCGTATTATGCACGAATATCCGCATATGTATGAGGTAATGAAGAATATAGAGGTATTAAAGCAGTATTTTTAAATACTGTTTTAATTTTTGCTTTTTGCATATACTAAGCGAAAAGGAGTGAAGTTATGCAATTTGTAAAAGTAATATTAACCTCAATCGGTTCCATAGCCTCGCTGTTTATTTCCGCTAAGATAATAGGAAACAAGCAGATGTCGGAGCTGAGTATGTTTGACTATATCAACGGGATAACGATAGGCTCTATCGCCGCCGAGATGGCGACCTCTTTGGACGGTGAATTTTATTTTCCGCTGTTGGCGATTGTCGTGTATACCGCCGTTATGTGGTTTATATCGTATGTCACGGAAAAGAATGTAAGGTGCAGGCGTTTTCTTACCGGCAGGTCGATTTTGCTGATGGAAAACGGAAAGCTGTATCAGAAAAACTTTAAAACTGCTAAGATAGATATTAACGATTTTCTTGTGCAATGCAGAGTAAACGGGTATTTTAATCTTGACGATATTGACAGCGCCGTTCTCGAGCAGAACGGGAAAATATCGTTTTTGCCGAAATCCTCTGCGCGTCCCGTAACTCCGCGCGATATGAATTTATCGGTCGCGGACGAGAAAATATTGCATACGGTTATACTTGACGGATACATTATCGAGGAAAACCTTAAGTATTCCGGGAATAACAAGCAATGGCTCGAAAAGGAATTGCATAAGCATAAAATAGGAAATATAAAGGACGTTTATTTTGCCGAATGTGACGGCGGCACGCTGTACGTCTATCCAAAGACCGGCGACGCTCCGAAAAACGACCCGTTTCAGTAAAAATAAGGACTGTTTTGATTGCAGTCCTTTTTTGTGCGCTTAACAAATACACAAAAAAATCGATTTAAGGCAAATATAAGTGTTTAACAGTTACAATAATCTATAAAAACAGTTGACAATCAACCCTTTCGCTGATAAAATAATATGGTACGATAATATATTTGTACCATACCGCCGTCACAAAAGGGCGGAACAGCACCATCTTTTCATAAAGCGTTATGCTTTAGAAAATTCGATTTTCCACAAGACAAATCAATACGATGGTCTTTTAAGGCGCGGATAATCGGCGCGCGCCGAAACATTATTAATTATTAAATCAAAAGGGGGAATTTTTTTGAGAATGACCGGTGCTGAAATGGTTGTTAAAACACTGGAGAAAAACGGCGTCAAGGTTGTGTTCGGTTATCCCGGAGCGGCTAACTGTCCTATAATAGACAAGCTGTCATTTTCTTCAATCAAGCATATTTTAACACGTAACGAGCAGGGAGCCGCTCATATGGCGTCGGGCTATGCGAGGGTTACGAAGAAAGCGGGCGTATGTACCGCGACTTCCGGTCCGGGCGCGACAAACCTTATCACGGGTATCGCGACGGCGTATATGGATTCGGTTCCGATGGTGGCGCTTACGGGTCAGGTTGTTTCAAGCCTTATCGGTAAGGACGCGTTCCAGGAGGTTGATATTACCGGTGCTACGCTGCCCTTTACCAAGCATAGCTACCTTGTAAAGGACGGGCTTGAGATTCCAAAGGTTGTGAACGAGGCGTTCCATATCGCGAATACGGGCCGCCCGGGTCCGGTGCTTATTGACTTCCCGATGGATATTCTGAAAAAGGAATTTGATTATCCCGAAGAAGACGGAGAGGTTAATATCCGAGGCTACAAGCTTATCGGCAAGGCGAACGAATCCCAGGTTAAAAAGGTTGCCGAGGCAATCAAGGGCGCTAAAAAGCCTGTTATACTCGCGGGCGGAGGCATAGTTATATCCGACGCGGTAAACGAGTTCAGAAAATTTGTTAAGGAAACCAATATTCCCGTTGTTTCAACAATGATGGGCATAGGCACTCTTCCGACGGACAGTCCGAGATACTACGGAATGATAGGCTCGCACGGAGTAAAAAGAGCGAATATGATTTTTAACCGCGCGGACCTTGTAATCGTAATGGGTTCAAGACTGGGCGACAGAACCGTCGCAAACGTAAAGGGACTTGAACAGGGCAATAAGCTGATACATATAGACATAGATCCGGCGGAAATCGGCAAAAACACGCAGCCTTATATTCCGGTTGTCGGCGATATAAAGGACGTGCTTGAGCAGCTTATGCCGCAGATTATCGGCTTTAAGGCGGATAAGCAGTGGATTGAGGAGGCGGAGGAGCTCCGCAGCCGTTTCACGCATAAGCCTTTCAGCGACGATAACGGCTATGTAAATCCGAAGTATTTCCTTAATGTGCTTTCGGAAAAGACAAATTCCGACGTTTATCTTTCCACCGAGGTCGGACAAAATCAGATTTGGTGCGCGAATAATTTCAAATTCACATCGCCGCGCTCACTTTTGACCTCCGGCGGATTCGGTACGATGGGTTACGGACTTCCGGCGGCGATAGGCGCGTCAGTGGCGGCGGCGGGAGCAAAGCCTGTTATAGCCGTAATGGGCGACGGCAGTTTCCAGATGGATTTGCCGGAAATGGGTACTATGATGCAGTGGGATATACCCGTTAAAATGGTGCTTTTCCAAAATCACCGTCTCGGTATGGTGCACGAGCATCAGTTCCTTTTATATAAGTCAAACTATCAGGCGGTTACGATAGACGGAAAACCCGATTTTTCAATGCTTGCCAAGGCATACGGAATCGACAGCGGCGTTGTTACGGAAAACAGCGGCGTTGAGGCGGCTATAGACAAAATGATGGCGGCGGACGGCTCTTATCTTCTTGTTGTAAACGTAAGTCCGTTTGAGCCGACCGGCGACGCGCTCAACGAGGCAACTCTTCCGAAAAAGGAGGATAACTAATATGGAAAGATATACATTATCGGTGCTTGTCGAAAATAATCCGGGCGTGCTTTCAAGGGTTGTGGGAATGTTTTCAAGACGAGGCTTTAACATTCACTCATTGTCGGTGGGAACCACTCAGGACCCGCATATATCCCGTATCACGATAGAGGTGAACGGCGACGCGCTGATTGTGGAGCAGGTTTCAAAGCAGCTTTCAAAAATTATGGAAGTTATAAAAATAAAAACGCTGAAGGACAGCGATATTGTAAAGAGAGGTCTTTCTCTTGTCAAGGTTAAGGTTACGCCCAAGACAAGGAGCGAGGTTATCGAAATCACAAACGTATTCAGAGCGAAGATAGTGGACATATCACCGAATACGCTTACTATCGAGCTTACGGGTCACAATAAAAAGCTCAGCGCGTTTATCGACCTTGTCGAGCCGTACGGCATCGAGGAAATCGCCTGCACGGGTATGACGGCGCTGGAGCGCGGCACAAACACATTGAGATTCGATAAATAATAAATCAGTTATTTATAATTTTAATACAAATAAGAAAGAGGTAATAAAAATGGCACAAGAGGCAAAGGTATTTTATGAAAGCGATTGCAATCTCGGACTTTTAAAGGACAAGACTATCGCGATTATCGGCTACGGTTCACAGGGTCACGCTCATGCGCTTAACCTAAAGGATTCGGGCTGCAACGTAATTATCGGTTTGTATGAGGGCAGCAAGTCATGGGCAAAGGCTGAAAAGCAGGGCTTGACGGTATACACCGCCGCTGAGGCTGCAAAGAAAGCTGACATCATTATGATTCTTATCAATGATGAAAAGCAGGCTGACCTTTACAAGAACGAAATCGAGCCGAACCTTGAGGCGGGCAATATGCTTATGTTCGCTCACGGCTTTAACATTCACTTCGGAACTATTGTTCCTCCGGCTGACGTTGACGTAACAATGATTGCTCCCAAGGGTCCCGGTCACACGGTACGCAGCGAGTACCAGGAGGGCAAGGGTGTTCCTTGTCTTATCGCGGTTGAGCAGGACGCTACAGGCAAGGCTCAGGATTTGGCGCTTGCTTACGCTTTGGGTATCGGCGGCGCGAGAGCCGGTGTTCTTGAAACAACATTCAGAACAGAAACCGAAACAGACCTGTTCGGCGAGCAGGCAGTTCTTTGCGGCGGCGTTACGGCTTTGATGCAGGCGGGATTTGAAACGCTTGTTGAGGCAGGCTATGACCCGAGAAACGCTTACTTTGAGTGTATACACGAAATGAAACTTATCGTTGACCTTATCTACCAGAGCGGATTTAAGGGTATGAGATATTCTGTTTCAAACACGGCTGAGTACGGCGACTACGTAACAGGTCCGAAAATCATTACCGAGGAAACAAAGAAGGCTATGAAGAAGGTTCTTGCTGATATTCAGAACGGTTCATTCGCTAAGGAATTCTTGCTTGATATGTCACCGGCGGGACGTCAGGTACATTTCAAGGCTATGAGAAAGAAAGCCGGCGAGCATCAGCTTGAGCAGGTTGGTGAGGAAATCAGAAAGCTTTATAGCTGGAACAACGAAGAGGATAAGCTTATCAACAACTAATTTTTAACAGGCTAATATTAAAGGACTGTTGACAGAATATATGTCAACAGTCCCTTTTATTTATTCAATTATCAAATCATTGATTTTCACAACGTCGCCGGCGCCCATTGTGAACACAATGTCGCCCTCTCTTACGTTTTTCTTGAGAAAGTCGGCAATATCGGAGAAATCATCTATATATACCGCGCTCACGCCTCTTTTTTGTATATCCGCGGCAAGATTTTCCGGCTTTGTAACGCCGTCCGGCTTTTCGCGCGCGGCGTATATGTGAGTGAGAATAAGCTCATCGGCATCGTCAAACGCGCCGACAAATTCATTCCACAGCGTGCGCGTTCTTGAATATGTGTGCGGCTGGAACACGCACCATATTTTATTATGCGGAAACTGCCGCGCCGCGTGCAGAGTGGCTTTGATTTCGGTAGGGTGGTGAGCGTAATCGTCGATTACAACCGCGCCGTTCAAAAATCCCTTTTTCTCAAAGCGTCTGTGTGTGCCCTTAAATGTTTCAATGCCTCTTGCGGCTGTTTCGGCATCGACTCCCGACAGCTCGCATACGGCAACGGCGGCAAGGGCGTTTTGAATATTATGCTCGCCGGGCACATTCAGCTTAATGTGACAAATTTTTTCTCCGCGCTTTGTAACGTCAAAGCTCGGAAATCCCGCGTGGTAGACGATATTTTCCGGATAGTAGTCAAATTTATCCTCCATACCGTAGGTGATTATGTTAAGTCCGTCAACGCCGCTTAGAGCCTTTTGTATATTCTTGTCGCTGCCGAAAGCGACAACATATCCTATATCCTTTGTAAGACAGGCGAATTGCCTAAAGCTTTCTATTATTTCATCAATGCCTGAGAAGAAATCGAGATGATCCTCCTCGATATTTGTGATAAGGGCGATGGTCGGATAAAATTTAAGGAAACTGTTGGTGTATTCGCACGCCTCCGTGACAAAATAATCGGATTTGCCGGTTCTGATATTGCCGGCGATAAGGTCAAGCTCTCCGCCCACGCTTATTGTAGGGTCGATGTCCGCGCCTATAAGCGCGTGCGCAAGCATTGAGGTTGTTGTGGTTTTGCCGTGTGTGCCGCTCACGCCTACCGCGTGCTTGTAATTTTTCATTATCGCGCCCAGAAATTCGGCGCGGTCTATAGTGCGCACACCCCTTTCTTTTGCGGCAATCATTTCGGGATTATCCGCCTTTGCCGCGGCGGTGTACGCCACGAGCGACGCGTTTTCAATACCGTATTCGTTCACCGCGCCGTGTCCGTAAACAATATTCGCACCCATTTTTTCAAGCTTTTCGGTTATTTCGCTTTTGTTCCAATCCGAGCCGGTAACCCGATACCCATTTTTTAAAACTATCTGCGCCAGTCCGCTCATACTGATGCCGCCTATGCCTATAAAATGTATAAGAGCATCCTTTTCAATATCAGACATCACAAATCTTTTCATCGTTATATCTCCTCATATGATTTAATACAGATATTATTATATACCTTAATGCCGAAATTGAAAACCCTTTTTTTAAATTTTTTGAAATTAAAAAACTGTAACTGAATTAAGCAGTGGCACAAACCGCCGCTGAAAACCTTGAATGACGAGGCTTTACCCCTTATTGAACAATTTTTTCACTGATTTTATGAGAAATTATGTGCAAAATACTTGACAAATCTCGAAGTTTACTATATTATAACATTAAGAGGATAATGTCGAAGGGTGGTGAAAAAGTGGAAATAACAGACATCAGAATAAAGAAGGTCACCGGTGACGGGAAAATGAAAGCGGTAGCGTCCGTAACATTTGACAATGCTTTTGCAGTACATGATGTAAAGGTTATTGATGGACCTGAAAAGTTGTTTGTTGCTATGCCAAGCAGAAGAACTCCGGACGGTGAGTACAGAGATATAGCTCACCCGATAAACAGCGAAATGCGCGGTATGCTTGAGAATAAGGTTCTCGCAGCATATGACGCGATTGAAGATGAAGAAGACATAGCAGCAGAGGCTGAATAATTTCATAATATTATAGACATAATTACAACAGATTGTGCGTATACGCGCAGTCTGTTTTTTTGCTTTTGCGGCAAAAGCTTTCTCTAACATTGGAGGGCGGCAGAGCGCAAAAAAAAACCAAACAGCCGGCGGCTGTTTGGTTTTAAATTTAGATTTACGTTTTTAATCAATTATAAACTACAATCAATTTTGCAACGCCCTTCATTGAGCATACAAGAATCTTTGAGCAGTCCGCGCCGTAGTTTTTAGCGTCCCTCAAATCACTGATGGACATATCCGTTGTGGTGTCCGCCGCGTATCTGCTTATCTCGTCGCGCTTGTCGCTCATACGTAGAATTTTTGTTGACGATGTGATTGTAATTTCCTCATAATCGCTGTCGTCTATTTGCGTTGTACCGTTTTCATCGGTATAGAAACCGCCCTTTGTAACGTACAGCTTTTATCATCAACCAATACCTGACTTATATTATACATACAAGCTCTCGAATACGGAACTGTTCCCAAAGATGTGCTTGTGTAGGTTTCGTCATCGTCCGTGCCGGATTTCTTAAATCTGTAATCGAACTTGTATTCCTGATAATTATTATCCTCGGTAGGATCCTGTTCCTCCTCCCAGTTGTAAAGCTGGTCGTTGTTGGTGGTTTCGCCGTCGAGAACAGCGGCAATATCGGAGAATTTTATATTGGTTATAAGTCCCTGCGCGAGATTATCGCCGTCGTAAGCGAATTGGATAACATCGCCCACTTCAATATCGCTGAATTCCTCGCTGTCATAGGTTGTCCAGGTTTTCGCTGTGTTTGACGCGGCGTAAACATCAAAGGTCTGCGCGCTTGTATCTCTGTCCTCATCGTATATGGTTTCCGGAAGAGTGGCAACGATTGAATAATCGGTGTCCTTCTTCACCGAGGTAAGAGTACCGTCGTTTCCGTAAAGAATGATAAGTCCGGCTATTTTTGAGGAGTTTATGTCATACGCCTCAATATAATAGCTGTCGCCGGAGGTAAATGCCGAAGAAACAGTTTTCTTAGCGTATGAGGATTTGCTCTTGCGGTTTTCGGGAACGCATATTACTATGGTTGACGAATTAACCGAGAAAGATGTTTTGCCGTCCAAAGTGAAACTGTTGGACGAATATGTGTATTCATCTATGTCCTTGCAGAGCACAATCTGATCGGAGTCATCATTCTGGCTTTGTACCTCGTCCGAGGTGAGCGTCACGATTTCCGTAACCACGCTGTTCTTGATGGTTACTCTTGCCGGCTGCGAATATCCGGTAAGGGTCGGGGTTTTGCCCGCGCCGTAAATCTTTTCGGCATATTCCTCGTCACCGTTCGCGTATGCGGCTGAGACTGCAAGTCTGTCAACAGCATTTTCGCCTGTTACGGTGGAGCCGTTAAGCTTTATCTTATCGTCAAGCGCATATGAGTCCGCGCCGCTGGACGATGAGGTGGAGTATACCGTTATGTAAGGCGCGCCGCCCTCGTCGTAATCAATGTACGCGTCCGTGATGTAAGCGTAAGGAATGGCTGAGGTCGTGTCAAGCGTGCCGAACACTACCGTTCCGAAAGCATCTATGTAGAATGTGCCGGAAACGCCTACTTTAAGGTCCTTTCCGCTTTTATCCTTTATATAGTCCTCGCATTTGCTGCCTATTTTATAGGAAGTGTTTGCTATGCTGATTTTTGAGTTGTTTGAGCTTATCGACGTAACCGAACCGCTTACGCTTGTGTTTGTGACAAGCAGCGTGTATACGGAGCCGTCAAGACTTGTGGCGTAAAGGACTATATCGTTTGCCGCGATTGAGGTTACCGCGATTTGCTCGCCGTTTTTGGTGATGGTATATGAGTAGCTTGACGCCTGCGGGTCAAGAATCAGATAATTTCCCGTAACCAGCTTATCCGTTATACGGTAATCCGAGGAGGTCGGAGAAGTATACGCTACGATTGTTTCGTAGTTGTAAATCTGAATCATATCAAAGGTTCCGTCATCACCGTTATCGGTAAGAGTTACCGTGCCGTAGATGAAGTAGTCCGAGTCGGGCGTGAGCCATTCTTCAAGAGCCTCGGTGCGCGTAAAGTCTTCCTCCTCCTGAGTTGAGGGATTTGTCAAGGTAATCGTGTCGTCCTCGCCGACTATCTTTCCGTTGTATCTGACGGTGAGGTCGCTGTCCTTAAGCTTTAGGCTCTTCACGCTTGACGAGGTTTCGTAATATTTAAGAGTATTTCCCGAAAAGCTGCTTATATCGTCATAGGAAATTTCAAGCTGAGAATTTTTTGTTGTTTCGGCATCTATGGCGATAAGAGTACATTCGTCGCTTTCGCTGAGCTGCCTGTAATACACGGTGATTGTATTGCCGAGATATTGGCTGATGTCGGAAACGGTTTCCGTGTATTCGGAATAATCCATTTTGATTATATTTCCCGAGGAATCCATAACCGCCATCTGATTTTCCAAAAGCTCACTGCTGCAATCCGCCGTAACATAGTCTTCAACGCCGATAAGCGTGCCCTTGACCGACTTTACTTTAAGAAAATCTTTCATAAGGGTTTTGGACGTCTGAACCCAGTCATAGCCGTTATTTTCATATATAACAACGTTAAGAGCGTTGTACAGTACCTGCGCTATAACGCCTCTCGACGCGCCAAGGTATATTCTGCGTCTACAACATTCTTTGTAAGGTCAAGAGAAACCGCTTGATTGATATATCCGCTTGACCAACTGTCACCGGATTGCTGAAGAGCGGCGGCGAAGGTTTCGTATCCGAGAGTGCAAACCGTCATCTTAAGCGCCTGCTCATATGTAACCTCAGAATCCGGAGCAAAGGTTCCGTCGCCCATTCCCGAGATGATTCCGAGATTATACGCGGTTTGTATGTAGTCCTTTGCCCAGTGCTCGGAGGATACGTCCGTAAAGTCAATATCGGTGTAGGTCAAATCCTGATACCCGAGAATGAACACGATAAGCTTTGTAAATTCCGCGCGGGTTATTGTGCCGTCCGGCAGGAAGGTGCCGTCCGTGTATCCGTCGATAACAGACAGCTTTGAAAGTGTGGTAATCGCCGTTTTATAGGGGTTTGTGTCATCAACATCGCTGAATGCCGCAAAAACCGCCGTTTGGCACAGGGTTGAGGCAAGCATAACCAATGTTGTGAGTATGGCTGTTAGTTTTTTCATTATTTCACCTTATCCTTTCTTTAACTATAGCAAATACATAGATATTTTATCACGTATTCGCATATAAGTCAACCAAATAAATCGCGTCTGGAGCTGAGAATTATTACATTATTTTTACATTTTGTTACAGTATTCTTGCAAAATACCAAAACAAGCAAATTTTGAATTGTGAATAAATTAATAATTATAATTTAAAATTATTGAAATAATCAAGATAAAGTGATACAATTAGGTGTAATTAAACTTAGGAGGACACATTTAATGCAGAATGATAAAAAAAATCGTTCCCCGTTAAAAAATCCTTTGTTGATATTTCTTGTTATTTCCGTGGTGGCTACCGTTATTCTGAATATGGTAATGCTGTCGATGCAGACAACGAAAACTCAAGAAATTTCATACAGCGATTTTTTACAAATGCTTAATGAGGACAAAATAGACAAGGTTATACTTGAGGGTGACCGGCTCACAATATACGAAAAAATCGATGAGTCGAGTATTGAGGTGGATTCCGAAACATCATCTCTTATGAGCGCTCTCGGAATAGACGCGGACGAGGTCGTTGAAAAGGCTAAGAACAACAGCCGCAATGTCTATTACACGGGATATATATATGATGACAGACTTCTTGAAATGCTTGACGAAAAGGGCGTGGATTATTCAACGCCCATACAGAACGACAATCCGATACTGGATTTTGTTTTGACGTGGATACTTCCGCTCGTGGTAATATATTTGCTGTTCTTCCTCTTGACGCGCTCAATGTCCAAGAGAATGGGCGGCTCAGGCGGCGGAATAATGGGTATAGGTCAGTCCAACGCCAAGCTGTACAGCGTGGAAAACGCCACGGGCGTTACCTTTGCCGATGTCGCGGGACAGGAGGAGGCAAAGGAATCGCTTGATGAAATAGTGGATTATTTGCATAACCCATCAAAATACCACGCCATAGGCGCGAAACAGCCCAAGGGCGCGCTGCTGGTGGGACCCCCGGGAACGGGTAAAACGCTCCTTGCAAAGGCGGTTGCCGGCGAGGCAAAGGTACCGTTTTTCTCACTTTCCGGTTCGGAATTTGTGGAGATGTTTGTCGGTGTGGGCGCGTCAAGAGTGCGCGACCTCTTTAAGCAGGCGTCGGCAAAAGCGCCGTGTATTATCTTCATAGACGAAATCGACGCGATAGGCAAATCGAGGGATAATCAGATAAGCTCCAATGATGAGCGCGAACAGACGCTGAATCAGCTTTTGAGCGAAATGGACGGCTTTGACTCGTCAAAGGGACTTGTAATTCTCGCCGCGACAAACCGTCCGGAGGTGCTTGACAAGGCTCTTTTAAGACCGGGACGCTTTGACAGGCGAATCATCGTGGAAAAGCCGGATTTAAAGGGACGCGAGGATATATTAAAGGTTCATATTAAAAACGTGAAAACCGAGCCGGATATAAACCTGCACGAGATGGCGCTTGCCACAAGCGGCACAGCGGGCGCGGATTTGGCGAATATGGTAAATGAGGCGGCTTTAAGAGCCGTAAGATGCGGCAGAAAGACTGTTACGCAGGAGGACCTTATGGAGGCGATTGAGGTAATCATCGCCGGTAAGGAAAAGAAGGACAGAATTTTATCCGAAAAGGAAAAGAGAATCGTGTCCTTCCATGAGGTAGGTCACGCGCTGGCGACGGCGGTTCAGAAACATACTCAGCCGGTGCATAAAATAACCATTGTCCCCAGGACTATGGGCTCGTTGGGTTATACGATGCAGATGCCCGAGGAGGAGGAACATTATCTGATGTCCAAGGACGAGATACTTGACCAGATAACGGTGTTTCTCGCGGGACGCGCGGCGGAGGAGCTTGTGTTTAACATAAAGACCACGGGCGCGGCAAACGATATAGAGCGCGCCACGTCGCTTGCGAGAAATATGATAACGCAGTACGGAATGTCGGATAAATTCGGTATGGCGGGACTTGAAAGCATACAGAATAAGTACCTTGACGGCAGAAGTGTTTCAAATTGCTCCGAGGAAACAAAGACTGACGTGGATAAAGAAATTGTCGATCTTCTAAAAAAATGCTACGACAAGGCGATGAATATATTGAAGGAAAACCGCGACGCGCTCGATGAAATATCCGAGTTCCTTATAAATAAGGAAACAATCACGGGTGACCAATTTATGGAGATATTTGACCGCGTAAAGGAAAGCAGAGAGGAAAAATCGGATAATGCGGAAAGCGATGAGGAATAACGCGTCGGCGAGCAGTAAACAGTTCGGAATGAGGCTGAAACAGCTCAGGAGAGAAAAGGAATTAACGCAGATGGACCTCGCGTTAAAGCTCAAAGTCACAAGGTCGAGTGTGGCTAATTGGGAGGCGGGACAGCGCTGTCCCGATTACGTGTATGTTAAGGATATGGCTGTCATATTCGGCGTGCCGATGGATTATATGTACGGAGTTACCGACTGTAGGTATAATATAAAGGTTCCCGATTGCTTTGAGCTTGACTTAACTCTTTTGAATGAATTGGGTCTGGACTTTTTGGGCGAGGTTTATAAATTTTTACTGAGCAGCGAAAAATACAGAAAATCGTAAATATTCCGAATTATCAAAAATAAAAGCAAAAAATGCTTGACATTTTCAGGCATTGGTGATACAATACTAAAGCTTGTGAAAACAGGCAATCCTTGCCCGTGGCTGAGTGCCGCGGGACTAAAGTCCATAAGGAGGTGCAGAAAATGGCTGAAAAAATGCTAAACAGCTATGAAACAATTTTTATCATTGACGCAACGCTTGACGAGGAAAGCGTAACCGCTCTTAAGGATAAGTTTACAGCGCTTATCGAAAAGAGCGGCGAGTTGGAATCGGTTGACGAGTGGGGCAAGAGAAGACTTGCTTACGAAATTAATGATAGAACGGAAGGTTTCTACTATCTTGTAAACTTCAAGGCTGACGGTTCTTTCCCGAAAGAGCTTGACAGACAGTATAAGATTACAGACGGTATACTCAGAACTATCATTATCAGAAAAGACGAGGAATAATCGTTTTTTGAGCTAAGAAAGCGGTGTAACTATGAATAAGGTTATATTGATGGGACGTCTTACGCGTGACGTCGAAATGCGTCAGACTCCGAACGGTGTTTCGCTTGCGAGGTTTTCCATCGCGGTGAACAGACGTTTTGCCGGCAAGGACGCTCAGCAGCAGGCTGATTTCATAAACTGCGTTGCATGGCGCCAAACCGGTGAGTTTATCGCGAGATATTTCCGTAAAGGAAGTATGATTGCGGTAGTCGGAAGTATTCAATCGAGGAGCTGGGACGGTCAGGACGGTAAAAGGCAGTACGCCACAGAGGTTAGCGTGGAGGAGGCTTATTTTACGGGTTCCAAGGCTGAAACGGGCACTCAGGGCAGCGGATATAATCAAGGGTTTAACAATAATCAGGGCGGCGGCTTTAACGCGCCCGCGCCGAGGCAAAATCAAAAGGCTCAGCCCGATTTCGGAGACGATTTCGGAGATGACTTTGATATGGGCGATTTTACGGACCTTGACGGCAGCGAGGACGATTTGCCGTTCTAATCCGCGGTGATAAAAATTGATAAGGAGGAAAAAACAATGGCTGAAAGAAGTGACAGACCACAAAGAGCAAGAAGACCTAAGAAAAAGGTTTGTATGTTCTGCGTTGATAAAATTGAGCATATAGACTACAAGGACACAGCAAAGCTCAGAAGATACGTTACAGAGAGAGGCAAGATTGTGCCCAGACGTATCAGCGGTAACTGCGCTAAGCATCAAAGACAGCTTACAACGGCTATCAAGCGTGCAAGAATTATCGCGCTTTTGCCGTTCGTTGCGGAATAACAGGATTATTAAGGAACTGCCAAAACAGGCGGTTCCTTGTTTTTTTGCCAAGCGAAAAAAATTTTTAAAACTTTTGAAACCTTTTTGTCTTTTAAAAAGTATTATAAGTGAAGGGAGGGGGACTTATGGCAGAGGAAAGGTCGCGTACGGACGTTTCATCTGACGAAATTATACGTAAATATTTCGATATGGTATACCGGCTTGCCCTGTCGCAGACGCGCAATGTGAGCATTGCGGAGGACGTGACGCAGGACGTGTTTTTACGGTTTTTACAGAATGACGGTTTTGAAACGGACGAGCATATAAAGGCGTGGCTTATACGCGTCACGATAAATTGTTCAAGGAGTGTTTTTAAGACAGCGTGGTTTCGGAAAACAATCCCTCTTGAAGAGGAAATAGCATTTGACACACCCGAAAAAAGCGATGTTTATTTTGCCGTGCAAAGTCTTCCTTCACATTACCGCGCGGTGATACATCTCTTTTATTACGAGGATATGAGTGTTAAGGAAATAGCCGACTGCCTTGAAATAAGCGAGCCGACAGTGAAAACCAGACTTCACAGAGCCAGGAAACAGCTTAAAACAAAATTGAAAGGAGGTTATGACTTTGTTTAGAAAATACTATAAAGACGCGAATAACGACATAAAACCCGACGAAGAATTAATAAACAAGGTTATCGCGAACGCGCATAAAAAACAGCCTCCTTTAAAGCGTAAAAACCGCTATAAATATGCCGCGTCGGTTGCCGCGGCGGCGGTCGTGGTGTCAACGGCGCTTATTACGGTGCCGTATTGGCAGGAAACGGTAAGCAAGGATACAGGTGTAATTGTCGAAATAAAGCAAACGCCGACGCCCGACTTTGCGGCTTTCTCAAGTGAAACCGCAGATTCTCAAGCGTTCCCAACGCAAAATCCCCAAACGGACGCGTCGGCGTTCCCTCCCGATAACAGCAATTCGGAAAGTAAGACCCAATCCGAAAGCGGATTGAGGGGAAACACAAGTAAGACTTCAAATGCAGATTACGGCAATTCGCCGTTTTCAAACAATATTCCAAAGTCGGAATCAGAAAATATCGCCGCTCAAAATACCGAGAGCGCGGCGAGTGACGGCGAAAGCGCAAGCGTTGTTAGCTCGGAATCGACAGCCGATGCGGCGGATAACAGCGAAAGCTCATACGCGTCGGACGGCGATTTCTCGGTTGAGACGGAGAGCTTTACGGACGCAGCGGCGGAGAGCAGAGGCGCGGCGGTACAATCGGCTGATAACGCGCAATCGGCGGATACCGCGCAAACGGCTGACAGCGACAATGAGCCGTCATTGTCCGAAAGCGCAGCGGATATTGAGCCGTCAAGCGCGGTAACGTCCGCGGGCGGAGCATCAAGCCCGTCGTCCTCCGCGGGCGGAGCGGTAAGCTCGTCTTCATCCGTGGACGCGGCTTTGAGCGTGTATATTCCCGCGCCGTCCGGCTTTTACGCCGCCGGCTCCTCCTACGGCTCGGCGGTGTTCGCCTCGGACAGCGGAGCGTCCGTCACGGTGAATTATTCATACAGCGGCGGTACGGACAGCGCGCCCGTGTACAGCGAATTAAACGGAAGTACATCGGTTAATTTCACCTCCGACGGTATAGCGTACAGCATTTACTCGTCGGACGCGCCTATGACGGCTTTGGAGGAAATTGTAAATTCAATACTAAATTAAAATATCCCGTCTGCGCGGACGGGAAATCAAAAGGAAGGGAGTAATCATTATGAAGAGAAGAATTATCGCCGTGATTTCTGCGGCGGCGCTTGCGGTTTCGGCTGTCGCGGTATACGCTCAGACGGCGGGCGAAAGACTTGAGGAGCAGGGAATTTTCGAGGGCTACGAGGACGGCGAGCTGCACCTTGAAAGAACGCTCACAAGGAGCGAGTTCGCTAAAATATTCGCCGACGCGTTTGAGATAGAGGACGCGGACGAGATAGCCTTTCCCGACGTGGCGGACGATTACTGGGGCAGAGAGTATATAGCCAAGGCGGTTAAGGCGGGCGTTATAAGCGGCTTTGACGACGGCACCTTCAGACCCGACGAAACAATCACATACGAGCAGGCTGTAAAGATGATTATATCCTACTGCGAAAATAGGGATATGGAATATCCTAGCGGCTATGTGAGAGCGGCTGTCGAAAACGGCATATCGGACGGAGTAACGGCGCTTATCGGCGAAAGCATAACGCGCGGCGAGGCGGCGTATCTGATAGAAAACGCGATGAATTATATCGAGGAAAGAAACAGCACCGAATCCGACGCGGACGGCACGGCGTATGTATCGTCAAGCAGCGCATCGGCAGTTATGGGCGGCTCGGGTTTGGCTTTATCCGGAGTTACCTACGCGGAGAGCGCGACTGATTTGGCAGATGAAATTTACGAGGATTATTACGGCTTTAACACCGAGGAATACACGGCGAATGATGAAAATGTGTTCAAAAGCGCCTTGACGTCTCCGCTTTCCACGTTTTCAATCGACACCGACACCGCATCCTACAGCAATATGAGAAGATATATACTCAATAATCAGCTGCCTCCGAACGGCTCGATAAGAACCGAGGAGCTTATAAATTATTTTGATTACGACTACGCTCTGCCCGAGGACGGCACGCCGTTCGCGGTTTCGGCGGAAACGGCGCAGTGCCCGTGGAACAGCGATAATTTGCTGACAATGATTAGCATACAGGGTGAGGAAATGACGGAAAGACAGCCCTCAAATTTGACGTTCCTGCTGGACGTGTCGGGTTCGATGTACAGCGAAAACAAGCTGCCGCTTGTCAAAAATTCGCTGAAATTATTGCTTGACGAGCTTGACGAAAGCGACACTGTTTCGATAGTGACATACGCGTCCGGAACAAGAGTCCTGCTTGAAAGCACGTCCGTATCCGAAAAGGATACAATTATTGCCGCGATTGACGGCTTGCAGGCGGGCGGCGGCACAAGCGGCGCGGACGGACTTAGTCTTGCCTACGAGCAGGCGGAAAAGTCGCTCATAGACGGCAATAACCGCATAATTCTTTGCACCGACGGAGATTTTAATATAGGTCCGTCGTCAACCGGAGAGCTTGAGGAGCTTATAACCGAAAAACGCGGTAAGGGTATATTTTTGACGGTGCTCGGTTTCGGTATGGGCAATTATAAGGATAACCGTATGGAAACACTCGCGGATAAGGGCAACGGAAATTACGCGTATATCGACAGCGAGCGCGAGGCGAAAAAGGTGTTTGTTGACGAAATGCCCAAAACTCTTTACACGATAGCCAAGGACGTAAAGATACAGGCGGAGTTCAATCCCGCCGAGGTCAAGGAGTACCGCCTTGTGGGATATGAGAACAGGGTTCTAAACAGCGAGGATTTTGAAAACGACGCAAAGGACGCGGGAGAGCTTGGCTGCGGCGCAAATGTTACGGCATTTTATGAGATAGTGCCTGCGGACGGCACGGAAAGCTCCGATTTGAAATATCAGACCTCCGAGGTGACCGGCTCCGATGAGCTTATGACCGTAAAGGTAAGGTACAAGGAACCCGACGGCGAGGAAAGTATGCTTAAGGAAATGCCCGTAAGCGGTGAAATCACGGAGGATATGAGCGAAAACTTCCGCTTTGCGGCGGCATTGGCGGAGTTTGGAATGATACTGAACAATTCCGAGTATAAGGGAAGTGCAGATATAGACAGCGTTATCGAGCTTGCAAAGCAGGGAATAGGCGATGACAGCTACGGATTTAGAACGGAGTTTTTACATCTCGCGGATTTATACCGATACGCGGAAAAATATTCATATACGCCCGAAGTTGAAATATCCTATTGAAAATAAAAAAAATCTGTGATATAATAACTTGAAAGAAAAAAATCAGGTTTTGCTGGTCTGCAAAAAATATTATTGTAAACAGATTTTATGGAGGTAGGTACTATGAATAAGAAGATAGTTGCCGCTGTTTTGGCGGTATCGGCTGCGTTGTCCGTTTCCTCGGCGGTGATGGCCGACGATGACATAAAAGTGGTTGTAAACGGAAACGAGGTTGCATTTACGGATGCGGCTCCGTTTATAGAGGGCGACCGTACTCTTGTTCCTATGCGCGCAATTTTTGAGGCTCTCGGAGCAAGCGTAAACTGGGACGAGGAAACAAAAACCATTGTTTCTTATGACCCTGTAAGCGATGTAAGCATTACAATGCAGATTGATTTGGCTAAGATGTTTGTGGACGAAACAGAGGTTGAGCTTGACGTGCCTGCGAGAATAGTAAACAGCAGCACCGTTGTTCCGCTGAGAGCTGTGGCGGAGAGTATGAACAGCACCGTGGGTTGGGATCAGACTACAAAAACCGTAACGGTGGAAAAGAATATGGGTAATTAAGCCTGCTTGAATACCCGCAAATTAAGACAGACTGTAGACAAAACCGCGCGGCTTTGCCAATAGTCTGTCTTACTGTATTTATCGGAAAGGTCGGAAAAATGGTAATATTATACGAATTGAATAATAATTTATATGTAAATATGACGAATAAATGTCCTTGCGCCTGCACGTTCTGTCTGAGGCGTACAAGGGACGAGATGAATCATTCGGGCAGCTTGTGGCTTGAAAGAGAGCCGAGCGTTGACGAGGTTAAAAACGAGTTTGGTAAGTTTGACGTGGATAAATACAAGGAAATTGTTTTCTGCGGTTTCGGCGAACCGACCGAAAGACTTGACGATGTGCTTGAGGTCTGTCGATTTATAAAGGAAAAGTATAATAAAACAATCCGCATCAACACGAACGGTCTTGCCGATTTGATTCACGGCAAAAGCACCGCGCCGATGTTTGAAGGACTTATCGATATTGTGTCCGTAAGCCTTAATACTCCGAACAGAGAGCGGTATTTGGAGCTTACGCAAAGTAAGTTCGGGATTGAATCCTTTGACGCGATGCTGAGGTTTGCCGAAAGCGTAAAGCATTATGTGAAAGAGGTAGTTTTGTCAACGGTATCGACAACTCTGACAGACGAGGAGGAGCGCGAATGTGCGGCAATCTGCGAAAAAATAGGCGTTACGTACAGGATACGCCCATTTGAAGAATGATAACACGGAAAATCGATTTTCTTTTTCGCGTTAATTCGCGTTAAATTCGGTGCCGCCGCAATGCGGCAAAAACGGAGGTCTATTATGAATACGCTTGCATTGGAAATGATAAAATATTACGCCGGCGATATAAAGAGAATTAACCATTTTATCAAGGTGCACGGCTATGCCGAGGCAATCGGCTTTGCCGAGGGTCTTGATGAAAAAACGCGGTTTATACTTGAAACGGCGGCATATGTGCACGATATAGGAATAAAAATCAGCGAGGAAAAATACAACAGCTCCTCCGGACATTATCAGGAGATTGAGGGACCTCCCGCAGCGGAGAAAATGCTGAAATCGCTGGGTTATGACGATGAAATTATCGAGCGTGTTTCATATCTTGTGGGACATCATCACACGTATTCCGATATTGACGGCATTGACTATCAGATACTTGTGGAGGCTGATTTTTTGGTCAATATAGATGAGGACGGTATGGATTTTGACGCGGTGGAAAGCATACGCAAAAAAATATTCAAAACGCGGACGGGCAAGGAAATACTCGACGATTTGTATTTAACGCAAAAGTAATCTATGCCGCTTAACGCGGCGGAACGGAGATTAATATGATTGATTTTTTCGGTATTCTTGACGCATTGTCGGAAATGGTGTATGTGACAGATACTAAGACAAATGAAATTTTATATTTAAACGCGGAGGGCAAAAGGCTTTTCGGAGATTGCGAGGGAAAGCTTTGCAGCGAGGTTTTTGATAACCCGAACGGTATATGCTGCGCCTGTCCGGCGGATAAGCTGTCTGAGGATAGAATTTATACGCAGACCTATAGGGATTCGGTCACCGGCAGGACGTATATGCTGCGGGATAAGCTGATTTTATGGGACGGCAGAAAAGCAAAGCTGGAAATAGCTTTTGACGTTACCGAAAACGAGCGCGAACGAAGTGATTTGCAGATGCGCCTTGACGTGGAGAATTTTATTGTGGGCTGCGTGCTTGAAACACATCAGACAAAGCCGTTTCACAAGGCTATAAATACTCTGCTTAAAACGATAGGCAAATTTTTGGACGCGGAACGCGTCTATATATTCGATTACAACGGTACCACAATGAGCAATACTCATGAATGGTGCAAAGAGGGACTTCCGCACCAAATAGACACCTTGCAAAATATGGACGCTCAAATTATCGACAGGTGGATTTCCGAATTTAAAACAGGAAAGCTCGTTATGATAGAGGATATTGAAAAGATAAAGGAAATTTCTCCGAGGGAATATGAGGAGCTGTCCCGCCGTAATGTGAAATGTATGATGGCGGCGCCGTTGGATAATGACGGTAAAATCATAGGATATATGGGCGTGGATAATCCTCCGAAGGAAAAAATCATCAGCGGTGAAATGCTGTTCTCCGTTATGTCGTATTTCGTGTCGTCGGTGGTTATAAGGGACACAACCGAAAGAAAATTATTGGAAATAAGCTATACCGACACGCTTACGGGTATGTATAACAGAAATAAATTCATAGAGGATACCAATAAAATAGCGGACACCGAAAAAACAAGCATAGGCGTGCTGTACACCGACCTGAACAGCCTTAAGGAAATCAACGACAAATACGGTCATGATGCCGGAGATGCCGTGCTTAAGAGCGTCGCGGGAGCCGTCGCGGAAACCTTCGGCAATGATAAGGTGTACAGAGTGGGCGGCGATGAATTTGTCGTTCTGTGCGCAGACATTGACGAAAAGGAATTTTCGGATAAAACAGAAATGCTCAAAAAACGTCTTGAAATCCTGCAATACAGCTCTGCAATAGGTTATCGCTACTCGGATAATTCCAAGGACATAGACAGCATTATAAAAACAGCCGACGAGGAGATGTACAGCGATAAAAAGGCGTTTTACAAGGATAGAAAGGAACCCGGCAGATACAGAGCGCGCAATGATAAGGCAATGGTTTTCGCAATGCCTAATTCAGTAAAAAAAATACATCAGGGACGAGCGATTTGTTATATGGTTCCAACCCAGATTTGACATAAATACCGGCAAATTCTGCGGCAGCGAGGCGCTTGTGCGTTTCTTTGACGACGACGGAATTATTATCACTCCTATGGATTTTATTCCGGAAATGGAGCAGATGGAAACGGTTCATCTTATAGATTTTTATGTGTTTAGGCGCGTTTGCGAATATATTTCGGAATGGCATAAGGCGGGCAAAAAGGTAAAGCCCATATCCGTGAATATGTCGCATCGGACAATGCTTAAGCAGAGCTTTGTCGAAAATCTTATGAATATACTGTATACCAACGATGTTCCCAAGGAATTGGTTGTTATAGAGGTTACCGAGGAGAGAGAAACGGGCGGACTAAGCGACGTGGCAGAGGTGCTTAAGGATTTGAAAAAGCACGGTTTTAGGATTGCCATTGATAATTTCGGCTCCAAATACGCGGATTTATACCTGATTGCGGATTTAAAATTCGATATTCTCAAGCTTGACGGCGATATGATTTATAAAATGCGCACGGACAGAAAGGCGAGCTATCTTGCGAGGTCCATTGTTGATATATGCCATGAGGAGAATATAAAGATTGTCGCCGAGGACGTGGAAAGCGACGAGGAAATGAATATTTTGAGGGATATAAGCTGCGATGAGGTGCAGGGGTATCTGTTTGATAAGCCGATGTCGTGGGACAAGTTTGAAGAAAAGTATCTATAAATAAAGAAGATTTTCCGAGCGAAAAAGCGTTTCATTGTAAACGCTTTTTCTGTCTTTTCGGCCTTGCAAATAAAAGATAAAAATTTTTAAAAAATCTATTGACAAATATGCGGACAGATGCTATAATTAAATCATAAAAACAGTAATGATTATCATTATTGCTTTGAGTGGATTTAAGGAGATGAGCAAAATGAAGTATTCAAAACAGCGTGACGCGCTTTTAACGCTGATCAGAAGTACGCGCTCTCACCCGTCCGCCGACTGGCTTTATGAGAATTTGAGAAAGGATTTCCCGAATATCAGTCTCGGAACAGTTTACAGAAATCTTTCCGTTCTTGTCGAAAACGGAGATATAATAAGAATCCGAACGGCTTCAAACAAGGAGCATTTTGACGGATTTGTTTATCGACACCATCATTTTGTGTGCCGCAGGTGCGACAAAATTCTCGATGTTGATATAGACGGAATGGACGCCGCCGAAGAGCAGGCGGCACAAAAGCTCGGCGCGCAGGTAGAGGATTATTCGCTTGTGTTCTACGGTATCTGCTCGGACTGCCAAAAAAATTAAATTTTAAATTATTCAAGGAGGAAAAAATTATGAAAAAGTATGTATGTCCTGTATGCGGTTATGTTCACGAGGGTAACGAGCCGCCGGAAAAATGTCCGCAGTGCGGTGTTCCCGGTTCAAAGTTCACGGTTATGGAGGAGGGCGCGGCTCTTAACTTCGTATGTGAGCACGTAATCGGCGTGGGCGCTAAGGATCAGGTTGAGGCAGATGTTTATGAGGGTCTTAAGGCTAACTTTGAGGGCGAATGTACCGAGGTCGGTATGTATATCGCGATGAGCAGACAGGCTATTCGCGAGGGTTATCCCGAAATAGGCGCGTTCTATCTTCAGGCTGCGCTTGAGGAGGCTGAGCACGCCGCGAAATTCGCGGAGCTTTTGGGCGAGGTTGTAACGCCGTCAACAAAGAAGAATCTTGAGCTTAGAGCCGAGGCTGAATGTGGCGCTACGGCGGGTAAGCTTGACCTTGCAAAGAGAGCTAAGGAGCTTGGCTACGACGCAATTCACGATACCGTTCACGAGATGGCTAAGGACGAGGCAAGACACGGCAAGGGCTTTGAGGGTATGCTGAAGAGATATTTCGGCTAATCGCTGATACGATTAAATACAAACTGATACTCTTATAAGCCGTTTGTATAGCTTATTCACGAAAAAACACGATTAACTTTTTGGGGTTAATCGTGTTTTTTAATTATTTAAATGCAGCGTTTGCTTTCGGTAATCCGGAATAAAGGCTCAACGCTTATTGCAGGTCAGAGTCATATGCGCGTTCCTTGCCCAGCTGCATTTCCGCTTGCAAATCAACAAAATTAATTTCGTCATTTTGGTTAAAAGTAAGAAAACGGTTGTTTTCATAGGAATAATTAAACAAACGCGCATCTGTTGTAAACCAAATCTTTTTGTTTGAATGTTCTGCTGCTATCGGTTTCAGTATGCTCCATACATCTCTGATATGTTCATCATCTTCACATATATAACATATTACAGAATCAGCGTCAAGGTTAAATTTAATTGGTCTATATCCGCTGTTGGAATATAAATCTCCTTCAAAGTCAATTAATTTAATCAATCGACATAGTTTTTCTTTAATTTCATTTGAATTTAAATCCTGCTCAAACTCATATGTACGTCTTACGGGTTCACCAATGATTGCAGTCTTATTGCATCGTACCATCGAATAAATTCTGGCGCCGCTTTTTTCGGCTCCCAGCGCATGGATTACCTTTGACGTATCATAATTGTCTTTTATTTCGTTGGGATATGAGCTCAACCAATAAACCAACCACTGGTTTGCGGCAAGAATTGATTTGACAAAATTGCCGTTTTGGAAAACATCGAAAGGATTGTAATGATGAGCTCTGTTAAGCTCACTTAACAATCTATTTCCGGTTTCGCCGAGCGAAAATATGCGATAAACAGCCTCGGATGTGATATTGTTTCGTTCGGTTTCATCGACACGAACCAGCTTAGATACATTTACTAAATTATGCGCGGATAATCTCTTGAAAATTCTTGTTAATTTGTCCTGGGTAATATTTCGCCAACCATGTGAAATATATCCGCTGGCAAACAAATCAATAATCATAGTACTGGTAAGATACCTGAATTTTTCTATTAGCGACAGTGTGTCAATTTCAAAAACACCAATATTGTTGGTACTTAATGCTTTCAATAAATTTTTAGCTATATAAAATTTATTTATGTCGGAAATTTCGCCGACCGGTCTTAATTCGGAATTGGGAACAAAAGCAAAAGGGATTCCGTCCGCATTCTTAATTCGACCGTATTTGTTTTTGTTGGAATTTGTTTCAAATTGCGGTTCTGCCTTGGCGTAAGTAGAAACTTCGATATTTTGTATTGCCTGCAAATATTTGGTACGAATTTCTTTAGCAGCCGTCTTTCTGGTTATATTTTCCTTAGGTATAACGGGAAAGTCGGAGGGCAGATTAACGTGAATGTTCTCGTCGCTCAAATAATAAATTGCACCGTTTTTAAGCTCATAATTTGCTTTTGGTATACTTATATCAAACAATGCTGTTCCGTTGCTTTCAACCGTATGTATAACTGTTTGAAATACATTGTCCGTTTTTTCTGATTTCTCCGGCACTTCCTTTTTTGCGGGAGGCTCGCTTGAGGAAAAGGACTTTTGTCTTTTATTGAAGAGGTCAACAATATGTTTTCTGACTTCAATCCAAGAGACATCACTGTATTGCCAAGTGAAGTTTGGCGGCAGATAGACAAAGGGATGCTTTCCCTTGAGCGTAATTATACAGCCCTTTATGTTTATATCCAAAAACGGATACTCTACATCTGCTATGAATTTATTATCCGAATCTCCCTTGCGGAAGTTTACTTTTAATTCTCCAAAAGACTTAAATTTATTTTTGAATTCGTAAGTAATTGCATTTTTTAATTCTTTCCAGGATATATCTGTCCACGGCCAGTAATCGGTAGCGTATGTATTGGGTTTATATACCAGGATAGAATTATTAACCTCCGCAATTACAAAACCGGAGGATTCAATATTTGAATTTTTATCTTTGACATAAACCTTACATTTGCATATTGAGAAATCATAAAACCTTATTTCTATATTATTATTCATTGATTATACCTCCGTTCTGTAATAGAAAATGGAGCCCGTCCGGACTTGATAAACTACCCGAAATATCTTTGAAATTACAGCCGTAAATTGTAATTCCCTTATAATTCACAAACAGAATTGATTCGGAAGTTTTTTTGTTAATAGCAATAATTTTATTTGCCAGCTTATAAATTTCATATTCGGATTGCTCATTTTCATAAAACAGATTAAAAATCTCATATTCCTTATTAATTTCATATACGTAATTCTTGTTAAAGTCATATCCGACACACTTTTTGGAAGAATCTTTAGATAGCTTTTTGTTGTTTGTTATCATAAACATTGTTGTATGCTTATTACCGTTGCCGAATTCTCCAAACGCAATAGCCATAGGCTTAAACCATGGTTTCCTTGTTCGATAAACTCTCATATCGCCGGAAATATGCTTAATGGTTCCGGTTGTATCTAAAAAATGTAACTCTCCGTCGTTATCAAGTGTTTTGATGATATTCGGGAGCGATTCTCCGGTAAATTCTTTATACAGTGAAAAATCCTTGTTTAAAACCATAATGCTTGTGCTGACAGCTGCAATAATCTTGTTTTCTCTTGTATATAAAACTGATTTTACCGAGGATTTAAATTCAAGCATATGTATTTGCGATAATGATTTACTGTCAAACTCAAAAAGGTATTTGCCAAATCCAACCAAAAATCGAGTTTCATCAATGCTGTACTGCATATCAGTTATTCCCGCGCCGTTTGCTGTTTTAAATAAGTCAAGCTCATCGCAAAGTTCGTTGGTTTGAACATCATATTTATGTATTGATCCGAATAAATAACTTCTTAATATAGTTGAATGGGAAGAATTTATTATTGAGCACCCGCAAGGTATATCATTTTCCAAATAATCGTATTTTTTTCTTCCGCTTATACTCAGCCATATAAGAGGCTCCGTATCATAAGTTATTTCCGGTTCATCATCGGTATATCTAATATATCGATATGTATTTTTACTATTGGCAATTTGTATTAATTCGCCGGTTATAATATCATATGAATATATACTATGTTGTTTTAGAATTGCCAATTTATTTTGTGATTCGGAATAGCTTAATCCGATAATCGCACTTCCTTGTGTATCAATCACTAAATCGGGATCTGTTTTTTCATAATTCCAATGCCTGATACTACCGTCGGTATCGGCGGAAAACAATCCGTTCATTCCTTCGCAAATTGCGGAAACCGCGGCGGTGTGACCGGAGCTTATAAATGATTCCAAATCTATGGAAGAATGTTCAAACGAGGATGGATATATATCGTCGTTATACCACTCGGTATATATACCTCCTTTTAAATTGCATTTTTTTAAATCCAAAAAGGAGAAGTCACAGTTTGATAAATTCTTATCCCTTCCGATAAACATAATGTTAAAAATGTTGAAAACAATATTTTGCGCCGTTTCTCCGCGTAATTGTCTGCACAAATTCAACGCTTTTTCCGCATCTGAGAAAGATGAGGCTGCGAGCAATGCCTCTTTTCCGGGATATGCTATACCGCTGTCATTCCATACGGGCTTTGCCCTGTTTTCCATACTAATATCGGAGGCATATTTTAATACTTCAAGCGGATATTGTATTTTTGAAATTTCGGTAAGGTCCGTGGTTTTTTTATTCGCCAGCATTTCGAGTTTTTTGGAAATAAACATAGCTGAAAAAAAGTCTCTAAAGCTTTGGTGAAAAAATTCATAACACTCCCTATCATCCGATTCAACCATAAGCGATAATTTGTTGAATAATGTTTTTCTTATGTTGTTTTTTTTGAGTTCATATTCATCGGCATCTAAAGCAAATTCAATATTTTCCGCAATTCTGTTATTGTAATAATATTTGTAATCCTCTCTGTTGGGTATATCGGTTAATATTTCAAGAAATTGAGCTTTGGAAATTTCAATTTTGTTATTAATCAGCATATGATTTGCGATAATAGGGAGGATATATTCTATCAAAACAAAAGTATCATATACGAATTGGCTCGATGGTGTTTCGTCTGCGCGATACAGCTGGCTCTGTAAAAAATTCCATATAATTTCGCTGGAAGAGGCAGGTTCTTTGCTGATATTTATTTTGTAATAGTTTTCGTATTTGGATAACGGTTTGTACATATCCATTATTGCCGGATCGGTATTCATATAGAGGGTAAGCATCAGCGGATTGGACAATAACAGCAAAATTTTTGAATTTGCTTTATAATTAATCCCCGCATTTTCAAGAACAAGCTTGACTACATTTTCTTCTAAGGGCTTTAGCTCTATTTTTTTAAAAGAAATATCCTGAGCTAAGCTTTCGCTAAAATCATTTCTTGAAGAAATAATAACCTGTACATTGCTCCAACGCATAATATCACAAATCTCGGAAAGGATTTTTTTCCTATCGCCTTGGGTTTCATTTAAGCCGTCGAACAAAATGCGTAACGGTCTGTTGTTTGTTTCACACCTTCCGTAGCGTTTAATGACATCCCATGTCAACGATAATTCGTCTTCTAAATATGATAATATAGTTATTCTCTCGGAAAACATAATTTTGTTTAACGGTATATATATGGCGGGAGTGCCGTCACCGATAAAATATTTAAATATGCTCCTTAAAGCAACTGTTTTTCCGGAACCTCCGTCTCCGATTAAAATAAAATTTGTTTTTGAATTATGTGATAGTTTTTTGATTAATAATTCATTATTATTCTCGGAGGTTTCGGTTTTTTCATCTATAACAAATGGCGGAAAAAGCTCTTTTACAACATTAGACAG
>MSHM01000018.1:535-8424 GCA_001941225.1 Oscillospiraceae bacterium Zagget12 | reverse complement strand
AAGGTCATTACATATCAGGCAATATCCTGGTGGATATATCATACGGGATATTGGATCCGCGTATCCGTTACGATTGAGGTGATGGGATTATGAAAGAAAAGGATATAAAACAGAATCACTCCTTCGCCTCGGACGCGTTACGTCGTTTTCGTCGGCATAAGCTGGCCATGGTGAGTTTGATAGTACTTATTTTAGAGCTGGTCTGTTTTCTGTTTATCCCGTTCCTCCTATCAATGGATCCATATACCATGGATACAGCGGCAGGATTTACGGCAGCTCCGGGTAACGGACATATTCTTGGGACAGATTCGCTGGGCCGAGATGTCCTCGCTCGTGTTCTTTTTGGTGGACGTACTTCGCTGTTTGTTGGAATATTGTCTACCTTGGTTTCTGCCGCAATTGGCATTCCACTGGGATTGTTGGCTGGATATTATCGGGGAATGATAGAAGCGGTCATCATGAGACTGTCGGAAGTTTTTCTTTCAGTTCCATCTTTCATTTTGATTTTGGTTCTAGTCTCCTTGATTGGACCCTCCGTTACTTCGGTCATGCTTGTAATTGGTGTAATGGGCTGGCCTCGCTTTTCCAAAGTTATATACGGCAGTGTGTTATCTGTACGGGAAAAGGATTATGTGGAAGCGGCTAGGGCAGTTGGGGCCCAAAATAAGACAATCCTTTGGCGCTATATTTTCCCAAATGCCTTTTCGCCTGTTCTGGTGGCCTTCACTTTTGGCGTCGCAAGCGCTATTTTGCAGGAATCCTCGTTGAGCTTTTTGGGGATGGGTGTTCAGCCGCCAGCGGCTTCTTGGGGCAATATTCTCTATGAGGCTCAGTCCATTACCATTTTAACCTATAAACCCTGGCTTTGGGTTCCTGCCGGAGTACTTCTCATGGTGACTATTCTCAGCATTAACTTCTTCGGTGATGGTCTACGTGACGCTCTAGATCCGAAGATGAAGCTGTGAGTGATTTGGGAAGGAGCTTATAATGAATCAAAAACTGTTAGAAGTTAGAGACCTGTGTGTTACATTTAGTTCGGACAGCGGTATCATCCATGCGGTAAACGGCGTATCATTTGAGCTGGAAAAGGGTCGAACGCTTGGAATTGTAGGCGAATCTGGCTGTGGAAAAAGTGTGACCTCGCTTTCGATCCTGCAGCTTTTAAAATCTCAAACGGCAAATATCGAGGCGGGCTCATCGATTCGATTGGAGGGACGTGAGCTGATTGGAATGTCGAAGAGGGAACTGCGTAAAATCCGAGGAAATAAGATTGCTATGATTTTTCAGGACTCCATGACTTCCCTGAATCCAGTTATGAGCATTGAACATCAAATGGCGGAACCCTTTATGTTACATCGAGGAATGAACAGAAAACAGGCTTCTGATGCAGCGCTAGAAGCCCTGAAAAAGGTTGGAATACCGGCACCGGAAAAGCGAATCAAAGAATTCCCATATCAGCTCTCTGGCGGTATGCGACAGCGAGTTATGATTGCTATGGCACTCTCCTGCAACCCTGATATTTTGATTGCAGATGAGCCGACAACAGCGCTGGATGTCACAATACAGGCGCAGATCCTGAGCCTCATGCGTGAATTAAAACAGGAATTTGGAACATCGATTATTCTAATTACTCACGATATGGGCGTAGTGGCTGATATGGCGGATGACATTATGGTCATGTATACAGGTCAGGTGGTGGAATATGCGGATAAGTGCAGCTTATTTAAGAACCCGCTGCATCCATATACGAAAGGGCTTCTCAGTTCTATACCCCGCTTGGATCGGGATGTGGACGAGTTATACAGCATCCCAGGCTCAGTGCCGGATATGCGGATGCTTCCGAAAGGTTGCACGTTCTGCAACCGCTGTACAGAAGCCAGAGATATATGCTACGCGAAAAGGCCGGAATTGTATGCAGTGGATGGTAGCCAGGTTCGATGCTTGAAGTATGCAAAGGTATAGGGGATACACAATGAATGATCAACCTATTTTGATTGAGACAATAGATCTGAAAAAGTATTTTCTTGGAAAGAAACCTCTAGGCCGAAAGCAGGATGTTATAAAGGCAGTGGACGGTGTGAGCCTCCAGATCCATCAGGGGGAAACGCTGGGCGTCGTGGGAGAGTCCGGTTGCGGAAAATCAACACTGGGACGCAGTATCCTCCAGCTTATGAGACCGACATCGGGTCAAGTTCTTTATCGGGGGCGTTCCCTGACAGTGTTGCCGGAAAAAGAAATTAGACAGCTTCGACAAAAGCTTCAGATTATATTTCAGGATCCCTATGCTTCGCTTAATCCTCGTATGACCGTGAGGGAGAATATTCAGGCGCCGCTGGATGCCTTCGAAATCGGCACTCGTTCAGAACGCCGGGACAGAGTTGCCACAATCATGGAACGTGTTAGCATGAGCTCGGGCCTGATGGAACGTTACCCCCATGAGTTTTCAGGCGGCCAGCGACAGAGAATTGTGATTGCAAGAGCTCTGATTCTTCGTCCGGAATTCGTTGTCTGCGACGAGCCTGTGTCTGCTCTGGATGTGTCTGTGCGGAGTCAAGCACTCAATCTTATGCGTCAATTGCAGAAGGAATTGGAACTGACCTATCTATTTATTTCCCACGATTTGAGTGTTGTGCGACATATCAGCGACCGTGTGATGGTCATGTATTTGGGACAGGTTTTGGAATTGGCGGACAAGGAGGAACTGTTTGCTCACCCGGCACACCCCTATACGGTGGCGCTTATGTCTGCAATTCCCATCCCGGATGTGGAGATCCAGCGTGAACGTATTATTCTGAAGGGTGATATTCCGACGCCCATCAACCCACCCAAGGGGTGCCCCTTCCATACGCGTTGTCCAAAGGCAATGGAATGTTGTACACAAATGCGTCCAAAAAATATAGAGTTACGGCCTGGACATATGGTGGCCTGCCATCTGTACAATCAATAAAAAGGAGACGGTACGCCGGATCCAAAAAATAATAATGAGGTGAAATATAATGAAAAAAAGAATCCTTGCAATGCTTCTTGCTGTGGTAATGCTTCTTTGTCTTGCTGCTTGCGGCGCACAGGGATCAGCTGAATCCACCATAACCAATGATTCGGCTCCTGTGACGGAATCTCAGGCCGAAGATGCCGATGGAGAAGAATCTATTCAGCAGAGCGAAAAAGTTCTGACCGCCGGTGTGACAACGGCCTGGACAACGTTAAATGCCACTGGAGGATCCGGCGACATTGATATTTTTATCCGTTCGTTGATGTATGACACACTTGTCAACATTGACATGGACGGTGTAATTCATCCCCGTCTAGCCAGCTCCTGGGAGGTGGACGATAGTGGCCTTGTCTGGACAATTCATATCAATGAAGATGCAAATTGGTCTGACGGTGAGCCGGTTACTGCCGCTGATGTGGCCTACACCTACAACCTCTATGCAACTGAGGGTTTCTGCAACTTCTCAACCTACTGCGCATACATCGAAGGAACTGAGCAATCCGGAATTATGAGTTCCGAAGGTTCTTTGATGGCAATCCCTGTAGATGAAAAGACGCTGGAGATCACTACGAAATTCTCAATGGAGGACAGCCTGCTCATGAGCAGCCTCCAGAATATCTACATTGTCCCTGAGCACATTTATGGGGAAATGGATCCCTTTACCATTGCTGATTCCGAAATATGGTATACAGAGCCTGTCACCAGTGGTGCTATGTGTTTTCTTGCTCAGATTGATGGTCAATCTATCGAGTTTACGGCAAACAAGGATTACTTCCTGGGTTCGCCGAATATCGATCGCTTTGTTGTGAAAGTTGTTGCATCCTCCGCAGTGGCGGCCGCCCTTATGAGCGGCGATATTGACTTCACAGCCGGGCCAGCCTTCAGCGCGGTTTCTCTGAATGACTATGAACTTCTCGAGGACGATGACAATATTGTTATTGAACCGATCTATGGCTATAACTATCGTTATCTTTGCATCAACCAGCAGATTGAATACTTCTCCGATGTCCGCGTCCGCCAGGCTCTCAGCATGGCTATCAACCGTGACGAGATCGTTGAAAGTTTGCTCCGCGGCTTTGGTAGCGCCATCTATACTCCATATGGTGACAATCACCCTTATTATAATGACGGGATGGATCTGAGCGGTTACGTGCCTTATGATCCTGATGCAGCTAGGGCACTCTTGGAGGAGGCCGGGTGGGACTTTGATCAGGAAATAACCATAACGGCGGCATCCAACAGTGAGGTTCGTCAGCAGATGTGCATGATGGTGCAACAGTACTGGCAGAATATTGGTATTAAGGTTACTGTCGAAACGGTCGATTTTGCCACCATGTTCAGCGGGCTGAGTTCTGGTGATATTGAGATCGGTATTATGGGTCAGGTTGGCAACGCGACCGCTACAGAACCTATCGACGCCTATACCCCAGGTCATGCCATTGATATGTCGCATTTATCCTCTGATTACTTCTATCAGACCTATCTGGCGATGAAGAGCACTGGCGATATGGATGAAATTGCCCAACTTTGTGATGAATTGCAACAGGCTATCGTGGATGAGGTTCCCTATATTTATCTTGTCAGCGAGGCAACGCTTCAGGCCTATCGCAGCAACGTGCTCAACTATGATATGAGCGATGCAAATTGCCGTTATTGGCCCATTTGGGAATGGGACGTTCAGCAAAACATAAGCAATCAACTGATAAACAGGGTTCGCTTGGCGAGCCCTGTTTTATAAAGAAAGGAATACGATGAAAACATACAGGGATTGGCTTTGGGCTATTGATGACTGGATAGAAAAAAACAAAGGGAGCATCGTGCAGGATCTGGTGCAGCTGATTTCTGTGGAGAGTGTGGCTGTGGAAACGCCGGATGCACCCTATCCACTGGGAGAAGGATGCGCACGAGTGCTGGATATGGCTTTAGATATGGCGAAGCACTATGGTCTTGAAACAGAGAATGATGATTACTATTGTGGGAGTGCTATTTTACCGGGGAAAACGGCGCATGAGCTTGCTATGGTGGGACATTTGGATGTGGTGCCAGCTGGTCGTGGATGGGACTTTGAACCGTTTAAGGCGACCATACGGGACGGACAGATTATAGGCCGCGGTGCTGTAGACAACAAAGGTGCTGTTGTAAGTGCTATGGCTGCGCTGCGCTGTCTTCGGGAACTTGGGATATATCCCCGGCATACGATACGCCTGCTGATGGGCTGCCATGAGGAATCCGGTATGACAGATATGCCTCATTTCCTTGAAACTCATGCAGACCGGCTTCCAGACTTGTTTTTGGTTTGCGATTGCTCTTTTCCAATCCACTATGGCGAAAAAGGTATTATGCGCTTTCTGCTTGAAAAAGATATTTCAGACGGAAATCTGCTTGCGTTGGAGGGCGGCGTGTCTGCCAACAGCATTCCAGAAGCTGCCTATGCCGTGATCTCAGGAGTTGAGCCTAAAGAGGCAGAGCTTGCCCTGCTCGGTTTTGATATAGAAAAAGTTGAACCATGTCAGGCCGGAGTGCGTATTAGCTGCGTAGGCGTCAGTGGTCATGCCGCATCCCCTGAGACCGGGACCGAAAACGCCATTACAAAGTTGGCACATGCTCTCAATGCCGCAGGCCTGCTGACTGGTTCTGCCCAAACGGCGATTGCATTTCTTGATCAGGCGCTGTCGGATTATTATGGTAGTGGCCTTGGTCTGGATTATGAAGATGAGCAATCTGGGAAAAACACTGCTGTTGGCGGAATTGTACGATTTGAAAATGGCGTTTTGAGTCAGACTTTGAATGTGCGTTGCGCTATTACCGCAGATCAGACGAAGATGCTTGAAAATATCCAAGGTATTTGCGATGATTCCAACGTTCGACTACGTGTGCTGTCAGTGGAGGCACCGCTGTATATTCCGCTTGATTCCATGAACGGCCTTCCTCGGAAACTGACAGCCCTGGCAAATGAGCTGCTGGAAATGGGGGAGCTCGAGCCAGCAATATTACCGGGCGGAACACATACAAGACTGCTTCCTAATGCGATTGGATATGGGCCGAATTTGGGGCCAGAGCTGGAATTTAGGAAAAAGCGTTTTGGTGCGCCTCATGGCGCAAATGAAGCGGCAATTCTTGAGGATATATTTAAAGCTGTGCGTGTCTATACAGCTACTTGGATCTGGCTCGATGAGGAAATGTCTTCTAGCAATTAGTGCTTCGTTGGAGTAATATAAAAAGAATAGGATAGCATTAAATTTGCAATTATTCTGTGGAATAGCTCCAATGAGTTGGTTCTTGACGTAGAAAGAATGTTCCCATGACAGACGCCTCTTGTTGATGTGAAAATCTTATAGCGGCAGTTTTTTCTTGGTCGAACGAAAGCTATGAGCAATGCACTAAAATATTCTAACAGTCTAAAATTCAGGATACAAAAGGAAAACTTATTAAACTATATGTTTTTATTAAAAACTGCACAGATGATACACGGAGAATCGCATGAAAAACCTTGACACACCCAGGCAATAAAGATCTTTTCCAGTCTGTGTTATGTGATCTTGAAATATGCATAGTTTTTCTGAGATGAACTGCTTTAACTGAAAAAACCACGGCAAAAAGCGTGCCGAACGGGAGGCCAGAGACGAAGCCGGTTTTGCCCTTATTCTGGAGGCTTATCGCTTCCGGGAATATGACAAAGGGATTCGTGGGATTTATATGAGGCTTCTGCATATGCAGCCGCCTGTCCTGATGAACACCAAGAAAATCCAGCGGCTCATGCGAAAATACGTCCTCGTCTGCCCCATTCGAGGGGCAAACCCCTATCGCAGAATGATGAAAGCGCTCAAAACGGATGCCGTTGCCGACAATCTCCTGAATTGGGAGTTCAGAGAGCACGGCCCGAGAAGGGTTCTACTGACAGACATCACCTACATCCCCTGCTACGGTGTGTTCTTTTACCTCTCTGTGATTAAGGATGCCTGCACCATGCAGATTCTGGCCTATGCGCTCAGCGATTCCCTGGCGGTGGATTTTGTCCTGGAAACGGTCAACCAGCTTATTGAAAAGCACGGCGCTTCGCTGGATGCTGAGATGCTGATACACAGCGACCAGGGCAGCTATTACACCAGCAAAAGGTTCCGGCAGATACTCAGTGATTCAAACCTCCGTCAGTCCATGTCCCGCAGAGGAAATTGCTGGGACAATGCGTCCCAAGAGAGCTTTTTCGGTCATATGAAGGACGAGATTGCCGACAAGATCGCCGACTGCAGCTCCTTCGATGAGGCCGGTGCGGGCATTGACGACTATATGGACTACTACAACAATGACCGCGGGCAATGGCAGCTCGACAAGCTCATGCCCAATGAGTATTACAACTACTGCCGCACAGGCATTTATCCTTTGCCCCGTGCCCCCTCCCGCGAAATCGCGCATCCTTGATTCCCGCTTCTGTTCTCGCTTTGGATTTGTGTCCTCGTCTTGGGGTACACTTCAAGTTCATCGTAGAAGAAAGGACGAAGCCACAATGGCGATTGGGGAATGGATACATTTTTCCGCAAAATGCGGGGATTGGAGCTGAAACAGTTGGGGCAGGCAGTGGGGTTCCCTGAAGGCAACGCTGATGTACGCATGGCGCAGTATGAGTCCGGCAGCAGAACGCCAAAGACCGACATTACAAGCCGATTGGCAAAGGTGCTGGATGTCTCGCCCCAGGTGCTGACCGTCCCGGATATTGACAGCTACACCGGTCTGCTGCACACGCTGTTTACATTGGAAGATGTATGCGGACTAAAGGTCACAAAACTAGACGACCAGATCGTTCTTCGTGTTGATGTACAGCATGGGGGGATGCAGCTGAACTACATCAAATGCTCTGTTCGTGGCAAGAACAGTCTGCAAAGCTGGAGGCTGGGGAGAT
>MSHM01000018.1:0-494 GCA_001941225.1 Oscillospiraceae bacterium Zagget12 | reverse complement strand
GGCGGTATCATTATCCCGAATTGGAAACCACCCAACTACGGGTCAAGGTGCTGTCGCAGGGGCTGAGTGAGTTGATAATGGATGATCTTCACAATGATGAGTAAGCTTGTTAGCTTTAGCACAGAGGTCAAGAAGCAGTTATTCGCTCGATAAGGGTAAGTCCTGATAGTCAGAACTTACCACCTTGTGCAGATTAGGAATGGTATTGATTCAGCTAACATCAGAAACAGCAATGGCGCCATAATAGAGGCCGTCCGCAAGTNNAGTTCTGAAAATCAGAACTTGCGGGATAGAGTGGTTGCTCCAGTTTTTGGAACAACTAATACAATCAACAGGAACCACCGCGAGTTGTCAAAGTGACAACTTGATTACGACATAAAACCTGTTATACAGTGAGCCAGCGTTTCCAGAGATACGAAACGCTGGTTCATCTTATTGGCCCGAAGAAAATCACGGGCTGTGCCCGTGGCAGTCTGTCAAAGAAAGCGCTATTA
>MSHM01000017.1 GCA_001941225.1 Oscillospiraceae bacterium Zagget12 | reverse complement strand
ACGCCCGGGACTTAAAATCCCGTGGAGAGAAATCTCCGTACCGGTTCGACCCCGGTCATCGGCACCAAAAAATGGCTTAAAACCATAGGTTTTAAGCCATTTTTTATTGGAATATTTCAGTCATTTTAAAGCTCTTTTAATATAAATTCACCGTTTTCATATATCATATACGTGTGACCGCTCCCACCCTTGGGTATTGATACCGAACCCGTATTTATATATATGAAATCTCTCCTATTCTCGTTTGCGGGTATATGTGTGTGACCGTTTATAAGATAATCGCCCATCTTCATTTTAGGCGGATTATCGGGATTAAATTTATGACCGTGAGTAAGATACATCGTTTTTCCGTCAACGTATATAACGGCATAGTCAGCCATTATCGGAAAGTCAAGCACCATCTGGTCAACCTCCGTATCGCAGTTCCCTCTCACGCACAATATCTCATTTTTCATTCCGTTAAGTATTTCTATAACCTTTTTTGGCTCATAGTCTTTCGGCAAATCATTTCTCGGTCCGTGATAAAGCAAATCGCCGAGCAGTATCAGCCTTTCGGCATTTTCATTAATATAAGCCGCGCGCATTTTTTCCGCGTAATACGCCGAGCCGTGTATATCGGACGCAAGCATAAGTTTCATAGTTTTAACGCTCCTAATCGTGTATTTTTATCGGGTTAAACGCCGTGTAATCTCCCGACACCAATCTGTATTCTATCCCGTCTATAATGCCCTCTACGGCGTTTCTGTGCGCCGCACCGTGAAGATGCCCATACATACATTTTGTCACGGGATATTGTTTCATCATTTCGGTAAAGGCGTTCGTTTCCTTTGACAGCGGCATCGGCGGGTAATGCGTGAACACATAAATTTCGCTGTAGTCCCTCGCGTGCCTTAAAGAAAGCTCAAGACGCTGTACCTCCCTGTCAAATATCTTTTTATCCTCGCCACTGAAATTGTCCCACGCGGGATTTATCCAGCCGCGTGTGCCGCATATGGCTATATCCTCGTACATAAAGGAATTATTCTGTAGAAATTCTATATCGCCAAAGCCGTTAAGCGCGGCAAATTCACGCAGTTTATTCATTGTCGTCCACCAGTAGTCATGATTGCCCTTTAACAGTATTTTTTTGCCGTTGAGACGGTGAAGATACTCAAAATCCTTGACGCTCTGCTCCAGATAGGTCGCCCATGAAAAATCTCCGGGCAATACAACTGTGTCGTTTTCACGTACATTGCTCTGCCAATTATCCGCGAGCCGCTCTACGTAATTCTCCCAATTTTTCCCGAATATATCCATAGGCTTATCTATTCCGAGAGGCAGATGCAAATCCGCGATTGTATATAGTGCCATATATTTTCTCCTTGTTCTTTATGGAATTATTATATCAGAAAAAACTTTAAAGCGCAAGTTTAATATGCTTTTGAGGTTTTAGGCAAATAAAAAACCGAAACATACCGTTTTCGATGTGTTTCGGTTTTGGCGTCGCTAAGAGGATTCGAACCTCCGGCCTACCGCTTAGGAGGCGGTCGCTCTATCCTACTGAGCTATAGCGACATATGTTTCCACAACGATAAATATTATATTACATTTCGTCATAAATATCAAGAGTTTTAATATAAAATCATCATTTTATTTTTTTCGCGGCTACCACAAATCTTTCATCGGAGGTATGATACGCGCAGGTTGACAGTGTAATCAAGCTGTCGCCCCATTGCGCGTCCGCGTCCGTATCGTACAGCGAAAGCGATTTTAATTTGTCTGTATACTCGCAAAAGCGCTCCTCATCGGACAAATCGGTGTATTCATAATACTTAAACTCGTCCTTTACGCCTACCTTGACGGAGAAAACGGATATAACCTCATATTCGCCCTCATCATAAAGAGTATCAAAATTTATCCGCTTGTGGCTGTTATAAAACTCCTTATCCGCATATTCGTTCAATGCGGCGAACATAGAGCCGTTCTTCATATTGTGCGCGTAAATAATCTTATTTGTGCTGTCCGCGGCGCACTCATAATCAAGAAACGGTATGCCGCTGTAACTGTTTTTCTTTTCAAAATTCCTGTGAAGATAGAAATCATTGTCGGTGTACTGCACAACGGGATAATCTATTGCTGTATCGGGTATATTCAGCCAGCCGACCATATCGCTGTTTTGCGTATATAATAGGTAATATTTTTCCAACATTCCGTTATCGGCGCGTTTTTCAATATATCCGTCCGACGCGTCCGCCGGAGCGCTGTTCTCAACTGTCTGCCTTAGTGTGTCATACTCGCTCTGCGCCTTATTCGCATCATAAAAATACTTTCCCGCATATCCCGCGCAGAGAATGAATATCAAAACTAAAAGAGCCTGTATGACGGTAATTTTTCTCTTCACATCATACACGCCCTTTCTTTTAATGCTGTTTTCTTTTCCTTATTTCAATATAAAACGCGGCTGCCAATGCAATAACCGCCGCAGCGGAAAGCACTGCTGTATGCATGTTATCGCCCGTTTTCGGATTGGTTTTTAGGAAGATGCCGCCGTATCGGAATCATTATCCTCGGCTTTTGTCGGACTCGGCGAGGCGGTCGCTTTCGGCTCGGTATACGGAGTGAATTTCACATCAGCCTCGGTAACTATCCTTTCACCGTCGGAAAGATTTATAACGTATTCACTGACGCCGTTTGAGGAATCGTCATTTTCAGCCCTTAGCGCAACGGTGGCTTTAAGAGCGTCCTCGGCGGTATATATGTGCACCCTGCCGCTGCCCGTCATCGTATACAACCCCGATTCAATGTCCTCTCCGCAGACATATTCGCCCGCGGACATAGTTACAACTCCGTATTTATCCTCATACGCGGTACCCGTTTTTTCCGTATTCTCCCGGTTCTCTTCGGTAAGCGCAATTTCTTCAACCGAGTTTTCCGTTTCGGTTTCCGGCTCTATGTACGCATTGGAAACAATACTCCAATCCAAAATTTCCGCACTTTCCTTAAGCGATAAATCCGCGTTCTCGTTTACGGACAGCGCGATGTTAAAAATCCTGCTTTCCTCGCCGCTGTTTTTGTTTAATATCCCGAGCGGAATGTCCTTGTATGCTCCGTCCGTTTCCTCTTCGTCGGAATATATTATATTTCCGTCTGTATCCGTAATTTGTATGCTGTAATAATCAAGCGCGGCGTATTCCACCGCAATATCCTCGTCCGCGTTCTCCGCAACGGACAATCTCAGCTTAAACTCAACCGGTGAATTATCGGCGCTTTCGCTCGTTACGGTGAGCGTTTGCAATACGGAATCCTGAGCGGATAATCCATCAAGCTCGGTCATTAATGATTTTATCGACGTCACCGTTTCAGCCGTGCCGTCCGTTTCATAGGTGTACGAAACATCATCTCCGGCATCATTTTTTATGGAAATACTTGAAGTTGCGGCAATTACGTTTACTGTCATAAACAATGCGGCAGCGAACGCCGTTATACCGCTAAGTAATTTTTTCATTGTTATCGCATCCTTTGCAGTGTAAATAAACATTCTTAAAGATAATTGTACCACATTTAAGCCGTTTTGTCACTACAAAAAATATTAATTTACCATTACTTTATTGTTATATTAGGGATTTTATGGTATAATACAATATATTACATCATTCAAAGGAGGAAAACAATGTTAAACTATGAAAAACTTTCCGATGAATTACAGCAAAGAATAAATGACGAGCTTTTAAACGGGCAGGGATTTATCGATAAGGCGATACGCCGCAACCCCAACCACGACAAGGCGAGCCTATGGCGCGGAGCGTTCGTAAGGGACACGGAGAAAATAATGCACAGTCCGTATTATAACAGATACGCCGACAAAACGCAGGTGTTTTCTTTTTACAAAAACGATGATATTTCCCACCGCGCACTGCACGTACAGCTTGTTTCGCGTATTGCCCGCAATATAGGAAAAATGCTGGGGCTTGACCTTGACTTGATTGAGGCTATCGCTCTCGGACACGACATCGGTCATACTCCTTTCGGTCACGCGGGTGAAAAATTCCTTAACGAGCTGTATCACGCGAACACCGGCAGATATTTTAACCACAATGTGCAGAGCGTGCGCGTGCTGGATAAAATTTTCAGCCTGAATATCAGCTTGCAGACTCTTGACGGTATTTTATGCCATAACGGTGAATTTGAATGTAAGGAATATTATTGTTCCAAACTCGACGGCTTTAAGGAATTCGATAAAAAGGTTGAGGAGTGCTACATCGATAAATCGGCGATAAATCGGCTTGTGCCGTCGACTCTCGAGGGCTGTGCGGTTCGCATTTCGGATATGATTGCGTATATCGGCAAGGACAGGCAGGACGCGACAAGAACAAAGCTGATTGACAGCGAGGATATATTTGAGGAAAGCGAAATAGGAAAATACAACGCGACAATTATCAACAATCTTATAGTTAATATAGTTGAAAACAGCTACGGCAAGGACTATTTAAAGCTCGACGACGCGCATTATAACGCGCTGAAAAACAGCAAAAAAGATAATTATGAGATTATTTATCAAAATCACAAAATCGCGGACGTATATGACAAAAAAATCCGTCCTATGTTTGAGGAATTATACACGCGTCTGCTTTCGGATTTGAAAAGCGGTGTGAAATCATCTCCGATATTCAGGCATCATATTGACTTTGTAAACAATGCGAACCGTTTCAAGGATTATGATTATGCCGAAAACAGTAATTGCGATGAAATCGTTGTTGACTATATCGCAAGTATGACGGACGACTATTTCATTGATTTATATGAGTATATCTTCAATAAAAAGGCTCCTATAGAATATATTTCATACTTTGACAATAATAAAAAATCACTTTTTTTATAAAAGTATAAAATTTCTATTGAAATTTAAATATTTTTGGTGTATAATAGTTATAACATTGTTTGGTATACAATGTTACGTTCATATACAACAAAGCCACCGATATGATAGAGTCGGTGGCTTTGTTGTATTTTTCTTATTTTTTACCTAGTTCTTTGGACTTTTCCATACAAGCCGCCATCGCCTTGATCATAGCATATCTGAACCCCTCGGATTCAAGCACCGCTACAGCGTCTATTGTGGTTCCGGCGGGTGAGCATACCATATCCTTCAGCTCGCCCGGGTGCTTTCCCGTTTCAAGCACCATTTTCGCGCTGCCCATAACAGCCTGCGCCGCAAAGGTGTACGCCTGACTTCTCGGCATACCTCCCATAACAGCCGCGTCCGCCATTGCCTCAATCATCATAAACACGTACGCGGGCGAGGAACCGTTTACAGCCGTTACCGCGTCCATAAGGTTTTCGGGCACTATCTCGCATTTGCCGAAACTGTTGAAAATTTGCTCAATAACCGCGCTTTCCGATGAGGAAATATTTTTATTCGGTGAAACTGCCGACATTCCCTCGCCAACCAATGCCGGTGTGTTCGGCATTACGCGCACAAGCTTTATATCTCTGCCGAACGCGTCTGTAAGAGCCTCGATTGACTGTCCCGCAACTATCGAAACAATTACCGTGTTTTCCGAAACGCTGTCCTTTATCTCGTTAATTACAAAATATACAAACTGCGGCTTTACGCATAAAAACAATATATCCGATTTTTCCGCCGTTTCTTTGTTATCGTTTGTGGTATTAACTCCGTACTCGGCGCTTATTTTCGCAAGCGCGGACGGGTTAGCGTCCGAAACAAGTATGTCCGACGGCGCGGCAATCCGCGCGTTTATTATTCCGCCGATAATCGCGCCGCCCATATTTCCGCCGCCTATAAATCCTAATTTCATATTAATCTCCATTCCGCCGCCTTTAGGCGGCACTAACATTAAATTAATAAAAATACCGGACGTGTAACCCGTCCGGTATTTTAATTTACAATTAAACCGGATATGTCTTATTCTTCATATCCACCAAATCCGCGTCTATTTTATACTTCTGAGCGCGTCTGTATTCAAAGAATTTAACCGCGACCTGACCGAACAGAGCGTATGACAATACGTCCTCGTCCTGTTCAATCCACTCCGCACATTCCTTCTTCATCTGCTCAAGCTCAGGCTTAAGCAAATCAGCCGGACGGCAGGTAATTCTCTTCTCATCGCCGATAATCTTCTTAACGATTTCCTCGGAAATTTCAGCCGGACACTTGCCGTATTCACCCTTTACAAGTCCCTTTGTTTCCTTTGAAACCATCTTATATCTCTCGCCCATAAGCACGTTAAGCACTGCCTGTGTGCCGACAATCTGTGATGACGGCGTAACAAGCGGCGGATAACCGAGGTCGGCTCTTACGCGCGGAACCTCCTTAAGAACCTCGTCATAGGCGTCCTCTCTGCCCTGCTGCTTAAGCTGCGATACAAGGTTTGAAAGCATACCGCCGGGAACCTGATACTTTAGGGTATTAACGTCAACGCCCATAACCTTTGTATTCATAAGTCCGCTCTTTATATATTCCTCTCTGAGCAGCTTGAAGTAATCGCAGATTTCAATAAGCTTATCCAAATCGTAGCCTGTGTCGTATTCCGTGCCCTGCAATGCCGCAACCATAGGCTCCGTAGGAGGCTGCGATGTGCCCATTGCCAACGGCGACATAGCGCAGTCGATTACGTCCACGCCCGCCTCGATAGCCTTTAGGTATACCATTGACGCCTCGCCGCTTGTGTAGTGCGTATGCAGCTGAATCGGAATTTTTACCTCTTCCTTCATCATCTTTACAAGGTCATATGTTACATACGGTCTTAAAAGTCCCGCCATATCCTTAATACAGATTGAATCCGCGCCCATTTCCTCAAGCTGCTTTGCCATTTTTACAAACTTCTCGTTTGTGTGGAATTCACTTGTGGTGTAGCACACGGTAGCCTGAACGTGCCCCTTCTCTTTTTTACAAGCCTTTATGGCACATTCCAGATTACGTATATCGTTAAGCGCGTCAAATATTCTCAAAATATCAACGCCGTTCGCGATTGATTTCTGAACAAAATATTCAACTATATCATCGGCATAATGTCTGTATCCGAGTATATTCTGACCTCTGAAAAGCATCTGAATAGGTGTTTTCTTAGCCTTGTCCTTAATTTTTCTGAGTCTTTCCCACGGATCCTCATTGAGGAATCTAAGGCAGGAATCAAAGGTTGCGCCGCCCCAAGCCTCAAGTGAGTGGTAACCGATTTCGTCCATCTTCTCAACGATGGGAAGAATTTGGTCGGTTGTCATTCTTGTAGCGATAAGCGACTGGTGAGCGTCACGAAGGACTGTTTCGGTAATTTCTACCGCTTTTTTGCCTTTTGCCATTATATTTTCACTCCTTTATGTAATTTGTGCAAATGCGAAACCGCTTTTGCCTATATATCAAATATTGCTGAACATCGACAGGAACACGCCCGCCGCAACGGCGGAGCCGATAACTCCCGCGACATTCGGTCCCATAGCGTGCATAAGCAGGAAGTTTGACGGATTTTCTTTCTGTCCGACCGTCTGCGAAACACGCGCCGCCATAGGCACGGCGCTTACGCCCGCGCTGCCGATAAGCGGATTAACCTTACCCTTTGTAAGCCAGCACATAATATCGCCGAGGAACAAACCGCCCGCTGTCGAGAAACAGAACGCGATAAGTCCGAGAACGATAATTCCGATGGTCTGCGCCGAAAGGAAACTTGTGGCGGTTGCCGTTGCTCCGACGGTTACGCCGAGGAACAGGGTAACTATATTCATAAGCTCGTTCTGAGCCATCTTTGCAAGTCTGTCCGCAACTCCCGATTCCTTAAGCAAATTGCCGAGCATCAGACAGCCGACAAGCGATACCGCATCGGGGATAATCAACGCTACAACTATTGTTACTATAATCGGGAACAAAATCTTTTCCGTTTTTGAAACGGGTCTGAGCTGCTCCATTACAATCATTCTGTCCTTTTTACGCGTCATCAACTTCATAATGGGCGGCTGAATAACCGGTATCAGCGCCATATAGGAATAAGCCGCAACCGCGATTGCCGGCAGCAATGACGGAGCAAGCGACTTTGTAACGTAAATCGCCGTAGGGCCGTCCGCGCCGCCGATAATACCTATCGATGCCGCCTCCTTAACGCCAAAGCTGATTGAGGGTATAAGAGCGCTTAAAACAAGCGCGCCGACGAATGTGAAGAATACGCCGAACTGCGCGGCAGCTCCGAGAAGAATACTCTTCGGATTGGCAATAAGCGGGCCGAAGTCCGTCATACAGCCTATGCCGACAAATATAAGCGGAGGATAAATACCCAGCTTAACGCCCAGATACAGCAAATCCAGTAATCCGCCCTCGCGGCATATCATTCCGACGTCTATCGAATGTCCGTCTATAAAATACTGCGAATCGGTAAACCATTCCGTATGCATCATTATCGCGCTGGAATCCTTTATCATCGGCAGGTTGGTAAGCAGCATACCGAACGCTATAGGCAATAGCAGCAGCGGCTCAAATTTCTTTACTATCGCAAGATACAAAAGCACGCAGGCTATCGCAAGCATAATGATGGTCTTTATCGCCTCGCTGCCGCTTGAAAGCCACGTTCCGCCGTTTGAAATGAGCGCGTAAAATCCTGTATTCTGCAAAAAATTTAAAAAGCTTTCTAACACTGTTTTGTCACCACTTTCTATAATTTAGTCGCGCTCGTATCAGTTTACGGAAACTATTACGTCGCCGCTGTTTACGCTGTCGCCGGCTGATACGCTTATGCCCGCAACGGTACCGTCAACACCGGCGAATATCTCGTTTTCCATTTTCATCGCCTCAAGAACCGCAACAAGCGTTCCGCTTTCAACCTTATCGCCCACGTTGACCTTTACCGATACAATCGTGCCGGGCATCGGAGCGGTTACCTGCTTAGCGCCCGCTACCGGAGCAGCCTTGGGAGCGGGAGCCGCCTTGGGAGCCGGAGCAGGTGCCGGAGCCGCGGGAGCAGCTGCGGGAGCCGGTGCGGCAACGCCGCCGACCTCTTCAACGTCAACCTCATATGTTTTTCCGTTTACTGTGATATTAAACTTTCTCATTGTATTTACCTCCTTAGAATCTGTTATTTATTGTTTCGGTAACACCCGCTCTGTTCCATGCGGGCATCTTATTGTCCGTTCGTCTGTATGACTTAATACGCAGATTATATGTAGACGTATTAAGGCTTGCGGCAACAGCCGCCGTAAGCACTGCTATAAGCTCTTCCTCGTCCGTTTCCTCGGTCACTGCGGGAGCAGCCTCAATAGTAGGCGCGGGTTCCTGCTTGGTATCCGCCGTCTTTTTCTTGTTCGGGTCCTTATAAAAAATAACCTTGAACAAATACAGCACTATCATAAGCACTACAAGAACCGAAAATACTATCGCAAGACCGATAACCGTAGTTTCTCCGCCCATTGACAGCGCGTCCGAAAGTGACAGATTCTGACCTGTCAATAATCCTTCACTCATATTTCAAAATCTCCTTTCAATGATTAAACAGGAAGATTTCCATGCTTTTTAGCCGGTCTTGAATCGCGCTTTGATGCAAGCATTTCAAGAGCCGCGATAATTCTCGGTCTTGTTGAGTCCGGCTCGATTACATCGTCAACGTAGCCTCTTCTTGCCGCCTCGTAAGGTGATGCGAATTTATTTCTGTATTCCTGTATCTTCTCATTGCGTGTCGCAACAGGGTCGGAGCTTTCCTTAATGTCATTCTTGAAAATGATATTAGCCGCACCCTCGGGACCCATTACAGCTATTTCAGCCGTCGGCCACGCCATTACCATATCCGCGCCGAGATTCTTTGAATTCATCGCTATGTACGCGCCGCCGTAAGCCTTTCTCAAAATCACGTTAATCTTAGGAACCGTTGCCTCCGAGAACGCGTAAAGCAGCTTAGCGCCGTGTCTTATAATACCGTTCTGCTCCTGCTCAACGCCGGGGAAATATCCCGGAACGTCCGTAAGAGTAACAAGCGGAATATTAAAGCTGTCGCAGAAACGTACAAATCTTGCCGCCTTGTCCGAGGAATTAACATCAAGCGAGCCTGCCATTACCTTAGGCTGGTTTGCCACTATACCTATGACCTGTCCGTTCATTCTCGCAAAGCCGACAACTATATTCATCGCAAAGTTTTCCTGTACCTCGAAGAAATCTCCGTTGTCAACGAGCTCCGCAATAACCTCTTTTACGTCGTATGCCTTGTTTGCCTCGTCCGGAACAATAGATGCAAGCTTTTCCGAAAGACGGTTAATTTCGTCCGTTGAAGGCTCATACGGTGCCTCCTCGAGGTTGTTTGACGGCAGATATGAAAGGAGCTTTCTTATCTTTGCGATACATTCCTCGTCATTTGCCGCCTTGAAGTGAGCAACGCCCGACTTCGACGTGTGAGTATCCGCGCCGCCAAGCTCCTCGCTTGTCACTTCCTCGCCCGTTACGGACTTGATTACCTGCGGACCCGTTATAAACATTTGACTTGTTTTTTCAACCATAAATATGAAATCCGTTATAGCCGGTGAATAAACCGCGCCGCCCGCGCAAGGTCCCATTATTACGGAAATCTGAGGAATTACGCCGCTGTTCACGGTGTTTCTGTAGAATATTTCTCCGAATCCCGAAAGAGCGTCTATTCCCTCCTGAATTCTCGCGCCGCCCGAATCGTTCATTCCGATAATCGGAGCGCCCATCTTAGCCGCCATATCCATAACCTTACAGATTTTCTTAGCGTGCATTTCACCGAGTGAACCGCCTATTACCGTGAAGTCCTGAGCATAAACATATACAAGACGTCCGTCAACCGTACCGTAGCCGGTTACAACGCCCTCGCCCGGAGCCTCTACGCAGTCCATACCGAATTCCGTGCATCTGTGAGTTACAAAAGCGTCAATCTCAACAAAGCTGCCGTCGTCAAGGAGAGCGTTTATTCTCTCACGCGCGGTCAGCTTGCCGCTGTCATGCTGCTTTTTGATTTTTGCCTCGCCGCCGCCTTTTTCAATAATACTTCTGCGGTATTGAAGCTCAGTCAATTTATCAACTGTTCCCATGATTCAACCTCCATTGTCTGAAAAATTAGAGATAAAATTTTTAAAATTTATACCTATTATACATTATACCTTATTCCGATTTTTTTTTCAATCGTTTTTGAGTGTTTTTTTAACAAGTTAGCTTTCAAAAATAACATAAAATTTATATTGCAAATTTGTGTATCATATACAAAAAACGGACCTTGAAAAAAGTCCGTTTGCGTTTTTATGAATTCATCAGATAATTTACCTCGTGGCTTGTAAGGTGGCGCCATCTGCCGACGGGCAGGTTTCCAAGCTCCACGGTGCCTATTTTTATTCTCTTAAGTCCCACAACCGTACAGCCGACAGCCTCAAACATTTTACGAACCTGACGATTTTTTCCCTCGTGTATCGTTATTTTTACGGTCGTTCTACCGTCAGCGGCATCAAGGATTTCAGCCTGCGCGGGCGATGTTTTGAAATCGTCTATATAAACTCCGCTGCGCAGCTTGTTTATTCCGCCTATGCTTATGCCTCCCTTTATTGTCGCTATATACGTCTTATCCATATGAAATTTCGGGTGCGTGACCTTATTGGTAAATTCACCGTCGTTTGTCAGCAAAAGCAGTCCCTCGGTTTCGTAATCAAGGCGTCCCACCGGAAATATCCTGACATCGTCAATATCGTTTTTTATAATATCCACCACAGTCGGACGGTCAAACTGGTCTTTTACGGTTGACACGTATCCCACGGGCTTGTTAAGCATTATATAATACTTTTTATTTTTTATCTTAAGCGGTTTTCCGTCCAATGAAACATTGTCCGCGCCTATTTCAACCTTAACTCCCTGCTCTGTAATCTTTTTGCCGTTCACCTTAACTCTTCCGTCGTTAATCATCGTTTCGGCGGCGCGTCTTGACGCGGCTCCGCTCATCGCTATATATTTCTGTAGTCTTACTGTTTCTCCCATTGTTTTTCCTTTCTGCATTATGCAAGTAATCTTTTCACTACGTGTGTAAAACTGTTATAAAAGCTGTTTTTCAGCCGTATTTCGCTTACCTCCCTTATTTCCGACTCGGATATTATATCCACACTGCCCACGGTCAGCTCGTTACAGCGTATTTCCAAATATCCCACCTTTTCGCCCGCGTTTATCGGCGCCTTTAAATCCTCCGACATATGAGAGATTATATCATAATTTACCTTGTCGTGCTCCTTAAAAGCGACGGTGAAATCCTCCGCAGCAACCATACTGTACTTTTCTCCGTCTATTTCGGCAATTTTAATTTTCATACCCTTTTCTATTATTTTTTTCGGGTAATGTTCATCAAAGGCATAATCAAGCATTTCGATATGGTCGTTCCAGTCATTGCCGTCGCCGAGCGTAACGGCTATAAACTCCATACCGTCCCGCTGAGCCGCGGATACAAGGCAGCGTCCCGTCGCTTTGGTATATCCCGTTTTTTACGCCGGTTGCTCCCTCGTAAAGGCTGAGCATTTTATTATGATTTGACAGATACAGCGTTTCGTCACTGCCTATAGGCTTTATTTGATAGGTCTTGGTTGACACTATTTCACGAAAATCCGGAATCAACATTGCGTATCTCGCGATAAGCGCCAAATCAAGCGCGGTTGTAAAATGCTCGTCATCGTCCAAGCCGCTCGGATTCGCAAAATGCGTATTCCTCAGTCCTATTTCCAGCGCCTTTTCATTCATCAGCTCCGCAAAATCCTCCGCACTGCCGGCAATATGCTCCGCTATAGCCATCGCCGCGTCATTTCCGGAATTAAGCATAAGTCCGTAGAGCATATCCTTCATATAAATGCGGTCGTTCTCGGAAATATACGCCGCGGACCCCTCTTGATTTGCGGCATTGGCGCTTACGGTGATTATCTCGTCCGGTTCGCTGTTCTCCAACGCCACTATCGCCGTCATAATTTTCGTGGTGCTTGCCATCGCGTGCCTTTGATTGATGTTTTTTGAAATTACAACATCTCCCGTTTGAGCGTTTATGACGCACGCGCAGTCCGCGCTTTCCGCCATTGCAAATACCCTTATGCCGAAATTCATCATTAGAGCTATTACTATGATAAACATAATATTTTTCTTCACCAAACAACAACTCCAAAAAAAATATCTTTAATACATCATTTTTTTGTTGACAAACTGTCTGAAAAATGATATAATACATTTCGCTGAAATGCGAGGGTGGCGGAATAGGCAGACGCGCACGTTTGAGGGGCGTGTGGTTAAACCCGTGCCGGTTCAAGTCCGGTCCCTCGCACCAAAGCATTTTTCTATAATATATATTCTAACATATCGGAAAATATTTATCAAGATTTTTCATTTTTTTCTTAAAAAGTATTGACAAAATCTCATTTTAATGGTATTATACCGTTTGTTGGTTACATTGCGGATTTGTGTAAAGGTAGCACTAACGACTCTGACTCGTTCTGTCCGGGTTCGAATCCTGGATCCGCAGCCAAATCGGAGCAAAGATTTCTTTGCTCCGATTTTTCTTTTTATGAAAATATTTTCGGTTAAATATTTACATTTTCCGCGCTTTATTATATAATATTATGCGAGATATATGCAATCTTAAATAACAAAGGAGTAATAACGTGAAAAATAAACTGCGCAGCTAACCATTATTCGGAACTTGAAGTATGCTAATACGTCGGCGTTCATCATAACGGCAATCTGCTTGTTTCTTTTCCACGTTATAATTTGTGCCGCCTAAAGGCGGCGGAATGGAGATAACTATGGCAAAATTATGGGGCGGGCGCTTTCAGAAAAGCACCGACAAAAAGGTTGACGATTTCAATTCATCGATACGCTTTGACAAGCGTATGTACAAGCAGGATATAAAGGGTTCAATCGCTCACGCGACTATGCTCGGCAAACAGGGCATTATCCCGCAGGAGGACAGCGACAAAATCGTCGCGGAGCTGAAAAACATTCTGCGCGACATCGAGGACGGTAAAATCGAATTTGAAATAGACGCCGAGGACATTCATATGAATATCGAAAAAATTCTTATCGAGCGCATCGGCGATGCGGGAAAAAGACTTCATACCGGCAGGAGCAGAAACGACCAGGTGGCATTGGACATCAGAATGTATCTTATGGACGAAACGGCGGAAATAGAAGAAATGCTTATACACGCGCTCAACGTAATCGTTGATTTGGCGTCCGAGCACACCGAAACCATTATGCCCGGATACACGCATCTGCAAAAGGCTCAGCCCGTTACATTCGCGCATCATCTTATGGCGTATTTTGAAATGTTCAAGCGCGACTTATGCCGCCTCAGGGATTGCAGAAAACGAACAAACTCGATGCCCTTGGGCAGCGGCGCGCTTGCGGGTACCACCTACCCTCTCGACCGCGAATTTGTCGCGGAGGAGCTTGGCTTTGACGCTGTAACAATGAACTCGCTTGACGGCGTTTCGGACAGAGATTTTGTGATTGAGCTTGCAAGCTGTCTTTCAATAATTATGATGCACCTTAGCCGTTTTTCGGAGGAGCTTATTTTGTGGTCAAGCCATGAATTTTCATTTGTTGAAATGGACGACGCGTTCTCGACCGGCTCATCTATAATGCCGCAAAAGAAAAATCCCGACGTTGCCGAGCTTATCCGCGGCAAAACCGGACGCGTATACGGGCATCTTATGGGACTGCTCACCACGATGAAGGGTATTCCGCTCGCGTATAATAAGGATATGCAGGAGGACAAGGAGCCTATATTTGACGCGATTGATACCGTAAAGCTTTGTCTGCCGGTGTTCTGCGATATGATTGCGACAATGACGGTTAAAACAGACAATATGCTAAAGGGTTCAAAAGGCGGATTTACAAACGCGACCGACGTAGCGGACTATCTCGTTAAAAAGGGTCTGCCGTTCAGAGAGGCGCACGCTGTTGTGGGAAGAATGGTATTCTACGCGATTGAGCACGACAAAGCGCTTGATGATTTGACTATGGACGAGTTTAAGGAATTCTCCGATATTATTGAGAACGATATTTATGACGCGATAAGTATGGAAACCTGCGTAAACGACAGAAAGGTTATCGGCGGTCCGGCAAAGGACATCGTGGAAAAAGCCATTGCGGCGGCAAAAGAATTTTTATCCGAGCAATAAATTGACAGGGCATTAAATTCAAGGGGACACTAAATTTTAGTGTCCCCTCTTTTAATATTTGCGGTTCAATATCATATGACATTACATCAAAATGTCAAGTATGTTTTACATTTTTTCGCAAAAAAATAATGCCGAATTTAGTTCGACATTATTTTTGCACTAATTTTGAGTAGTTATATTTTATCAATCGCCATTTGTCCGTAGGATATTTCTTTAAATCCCATACGTTTGTATACCGCTATCGCTCTTGCGTTATCCTTAACGACCTCAAGTCTGAAACGCTTGGCATAGCTGTATTTGTCAAACACAAAGTTAAAATATTGCGTTGCGTATCCCCTGCGTCTGAATTTTTCGTCAATGTACAAATCAAGGATTTGCGCGCAAATTCCGCCAACCACGGTTTCATAATAGCAAGTCACATACGCAAAACCCGCTGTCTCGCCGTTTTCGATAAGCACATATCCGTCAAGACTATCGTCGTCGCTTATTGCCGTTCTGATGTTCTCGGATATTATATCCTCGGGCACCGCGCTGTCAAAAGCGTCGCTTGCATAGAACAGCCTTGACATTTCAAGAACCTTATCAAAATGGCTCTCGTTCATAATCTCAATATTCATATTTAACCGCCAATCTGACATTTAAGTCCCGATTTTTTTGCCGTTTCAAGAAGTTGTTTCATATAATCGTTGGGAATAAGCTCAATTCCGTCAAGGAAATACGGTCTGTCAAGTCCCTCATATTTGCCCTGTCCGAGCCTATGGTACGGCAGTAAATGCAGTCTTTCAACGCCCGGGAGTGACGCCGCGAACATAGCAATGTCATATATTTCCTCGTGAGTTGCGTTAAAGGTTGGTATTACCGGCACGCGTATTGTCAAATTCACACCCGACTCCGCGATTTTTCTCGCGTTTTCGAGAATAAGCTCGTTCGGCTGAGTTGTAAATTCCTTATGCTTTGCGCTGTTCATATGCTTTATATCCATAAGCACATAATCAAGATGAGGAAGATATTTCTGTATAATATCCCAGCTTGCAAATCCCGTGGTTTCTATAGCGGTGTTTATTCCGTAATCATGGCACGCGCGGAGCAAATAAGGCGCGAAATTCGGCTGCAAAATCGCCTCGCCGCCGGATAGCGTAACGCCTCCGCCGCTGCGGTTGTAATAGAATACGTCCTGCAAAATTATAGGCATCAGATCTTCGACCGTAACGTCACGACCCATAATTTTTTCCTTGCCCTCAAACATCATGGTCTGTATATCAAACTCCTGCGATTCGGGATTGCAGCACCAACGACAGCGCAGAGCGCAGCCCTTCAGAAAGACAATAGTCCGTATTCCGGGGCCGTCGTGAATTGAATATTTTTGTATGTCAAATATTCTGCCCCTTGCTTTCATATAATTTTCCATATCAAATTTTCCTTTACGCGTTAAATGCCTGCTCCGTTCTGCTTATAATATCGTCCTGCAAAGAGCGCGAAAGCGTTGTGAACAGCGCGCTGTAGCCCGCGACGCGGACAACAAGCGACTTATATTTTTCCGGATGCTTTTGCGCGTCAAGCAGGGTTTCCTTGCTGACTACGTTAAACTGCATATGCATACCTTTCTGGTCAAAGAACGCTCTTATATATGAGGCGAAATTCTGAAGTCCCTCGCGTCCGCTGAGTGCCGACGGGTGGAATTTCTGATTGTACAATGTACCGTTTGACGCGATGGCATGGTCAAGCTTTGATACCGAATTTGCCGCCGCGGTCGGGCCCTTTGTGTCAACGCCCTGTCTGGGTCCTACGCCGTCCGCAATCGGAGTATACGCGAGTCTGCCGTCCGGAGTGGCGCCGGTTTGAGCGCCCAGCGGAACATTAGCCGAAACGGGATACAGTCCCGCCTGATACTGACCTCCGCGCGGATTTTCATACTTTTGAAGTTCCTTTGTGTATGTGTACGCAACGTCACGCGCGAACGCGTCTATTTCCTCTATATCGTTTCCGTATTTCGGAAGTGCGTTTATCATATCAAGGATTTCATCATATCTTCTCTTTTTAGCCGGATTCTGCTCGCCCTCAAGGAACATCTTGCAAATATCCGCTATCTGTTTTTCGGACACATTCTTGCCCGCGGCGATAAGGTTACCGACAACCTCCTGCGTCGCGTTCTGAGCCGCCTCGGGTGTAAGTCCCTCGCCGTAATTATGTATAAGCGCGTCCTTAAGCTCCGCCATGGAAATTTTCTTTTCCTCAAATACAAGAGTCTTAACCGCCCAAAGCGCGTCCGTCATATTTGCGATACCAAAGCCCTGCGGACCGGTGAAATTGTAATGTGCGCCGCCCTCCTGCATTGTTTTTCCTCTCTTTATGCAGTCCTCAACCATACATGACTGGAACGGAAGAGGAACTCTTTCCGAATGAGCGACATCTATTGAGTTATCGGCGTTTACCATAAGGCGAACCATATATTTCGACTGAGCCTTATACGCGTCGTAGAACTCATCAAAGGTTTTCATTTCCTCGACATTGCCGGTCTTTAAGCCGACCTGCACGCCCTTATCCATACCGTTTGAGAATACCAATTCAAGAGGTCTGCACATATTGAAGAACGCCGCGTCATGCCAACCGTCCGTTTTAGCCGGTGTCTGCGGTTCAACGCAGCCGATAATTCCGTAATCTCTCGCGTCCTCCAAGGTAAGTCCGCGGCTTAAAAGCGCCGGAATAATAACCTCATCATTATAGTAAGCCGGAAGTCCCATACCGGTTCTTGTAAGCTCCGCGCATTTAATCATAAATTCGTTCGGTGTGCCGTTCCATATTCTTACCGAGAACGACGGTGCCGGCAGCTGAGTATGCATTGACGCTTGAATACATATGAACGACATATCATTCGTAGCGTCCACTCCGTCAACGGTTTGTCCGCCCGCAGTAAGATTTTGGAACAGGCTGTAGCCGGCGAATCCCTTTGCGGACGCCGCATCTCTTACCTTATTTAAATCGTTGAATTTTACCCATATACAGTCAACAAGCTCCTGAGCAAATTCGCGCGTAAGAGTACCGTCCTCAAGTCCCGCTTTATAATAAGGATACATATATTGGTCAAAACGTCCCGCGGATATTGAGTGTCCGCTCGATTCCACCTGCAAAAGCATCTGAATGAACCAAAACGTCTGGCAAGCCTCATAGAAGTTTCTTGCCGGATTTTCGGGAACATTGGCGCAGTTATTTGCTATAACCAAAAGCTCTCTCTTGCGCACGGGGTCGCTGCATTTTTGCGACATCTCATATGCAAGATTGGCATATCTTCTCGCGTAATTTATCGCGGCGTTGCAGGATATAATAACCGACTCCAAAAACTCATGCTTTTTCGAGTAATCCGCATCGTACACATTGCATCTGTCAAGCTCGTCCTGAGCCTCCTTGATTATGCCGGTAAATCCGATTTTCATAACCTTCGGATAATCAACGGTAACATGACCTATTCCGTTGTAGAAATAGTTGCCGGGCGTGAACATATTATGCTCTATCGCCGTTATCGTTTCGGGCGCCATATAGGACAAAGCCAAATCGCTGTTGGTTTTGCCCTTCCAGTAGGGATATACCTTTTTCAGGATATTCTTGTTTTCCTCCGAAATATGGAAAGGGTCAGCCTCGCGGAATTCAACGGTGTCAAATTCGCTTTCAAGCCACTCATAGGAATATTCGGGGAATACCTGACAGCTCCTCGGAGCCTTTGTAGCACTGCCGACGATAAGCTCGCCGTCGCGTATTGTTATGGGAATATTATTTAAAATATGCTCGAACGCCAACGCACGGCGCTTTACCGTCGGAAGATTTTCCGTTTGCTTATAGCTTTCCGTAAGCAAAACAGCTCTGTCCGACTCGATTTCGGGCATTTTTGCAAACAACTCGTCAATAAGATGACGTATCCTATCGGTCATAGGAATATCGGTTGTATTAAATGTTTTCATACTCTTCCCTCTCTTATCTTAGTTATATATATTTGACAATATTATATCACAAGACGAATTTATTTTCAATAGATTTTAATAATGAAATGTAAAAAGTATTGCAGATTTGTTTTTTTTCAATTTTCAGTTGATAAATTTATAACGGTGTGGTATAATATTCATATGGATATAAAATATAAAGACAATAATCTTATTGTCACGGGACTTAAAGACTTCAATATAAGGCATATATTTGACTGCGGTCAATGCTTTCGCTTTAATCGGATTGATGATAACACATATTTCGGAATAGCAAAGGGCAAGGCTCTGAAAATATCGCAAAGCGGCGATGAGGTCACTTTCTTCAACACCTCGGAAAAGGATTTTGCCGAAACGTGGTATGACTATTTCGATTTGGGACGAGATTACGGCAGTATAAAAGCGGTGCTCTCACGCGATTCGGTTATGAAAGAGGCTATATCATACGGCGGCGGCATACGAATACTGAATCAGGATTTATGGGAGTCCGTTATATCTTTTATAATCTCGGCGAGCAACAATATCCCGAGAATAAAAGGCATTATTGAGCTTTTTTGCAACGCCTACGGCGATAAAATCGAATATATGGGCAATACATATTATTCTTTTCCCGATATTTCCAAAACCGCGTCGCTCACAAAAGATGATTTGGCTGTTATCCGCGCGGGTTACCGCGATAAGTATATTATGGACGCCGCATTGAAATTTAAAAGCGGAGATTTGTCGGAGGAGTATATAAAATCACTTTCAACACCCGATGCAAAAAAACGCTCTTATGTCAATAAAGGGCGTGGGAAACAAGGTAAGCGACTGCATACTTCTTTTCGGTCTGGGAAGAGCCGACTCTTTCCCCATTGACGTGTGGATAAAACGCATAATGGAATATTGCTATTTCGACGGTGAGCAAAGCATTGAAACAATTTCCCGCTTTGCCGAAAAGCATTTTGCCGATATGGGCGGCTACGCTCAGCAATATCTCTTCTTCTATGCAAGAGAAAATAAAATAGGTACAAAATAACCCGCCGTGCGCGGCTTAAAAATCATTATCCGCCCACAGATATGATTAACCCGTTAAATATTGTGGGCGGAAAGGTTCGGAACATATAGTGTTGGTTGATTTGAAAAGAATAGTAGCATATATATGTCCGTTTTGCTCGAATATATCATCAAAGGCTTTGTCTGTTTTTAACTTTTCGGGCGCGGAAAAGGTTCAGCTTATATGCCCGACTCACGGCTGCCACGAAACCTGCGTATATATAACTCAAAAAAACTCAAAATATAAACTGGATATTGAATGTCCGCTTTGCGGCGAAACTCACTCATATTCAATCTCGAAAGAGAGCTTTTGGAATAAACCGCTAATCACTTACAAGTGTCCGATTGCCGGTATTGATATATTTTTCGCCGGAGAACGCAAGGAGGTAGAAAAAACTCTTGACGAAAACTCGGACGTTTATTCCGATGTTATGGACGATTTGGACGAGGAAGAAAATTCACCCTTCGACCTCCTGTACGCCATAGTCGAAAGACTTCATCACCTTAAAGACAATCACAAAATTTCCTGCACCTGCGGCAGTGAGGACGCGGAATTTAATATTGTAAACGGAAATATCATCATAACCTGCGCGAGATGCAGAAAATCAAAGATAATCGAGCCGTCTGAGGAAAACCTTATAGGTCTGCTCAACGCGCGCGCGATAATAATAGGAAATTGAAAATAAATTTATTTTAAATATATTTTATTTAATTTTAAGGAGGAAATTTAAATGTTAGTTTCAGCAACAGAAATGTTAAAAAAGGCTGTGGCGGGCAAATATGCCGTCGGTCAATTTAACATCAACAACTTGGAATGGACAAAGGCAATACTTCAAACGGCGCAGGAAAACAATTCGCCCGTAATACTCGGCGTGTCCGAGGGCGCGGGTAAATATATGACAGGATTTAAAACTGTCGCCGCGATGGTTAAGGCTATGATTGGGGAGCTTAATATCACGGTTCCCGTAGCTCTTCACCTTGACCACGGAACATACGAGGGCTGCTATAAGTGCATCGATGCCGGTTTTTCATCGGTAATGTTTGACGGCTCTCACCTCCCTATCGAGGAAAATATTGCAAAAACCTCGGAGCTTGTGGAGGTTTGCCACAAGAAGGGCATTTCCATAGAGGCTGAGGTCGGCTCAATCGGCGGCGAAGAAGACGGCGTTGTGGGTGCGGGCGAAATCGCCGATCCCGAGGAATGTAAAAAAATCGCCGATTTGGGTGTTGATTTCCTTGCCGCGGGCATAGGCAATATCCACGGCAAATATCCTGAAAACTGGAAAGGTCTTGACTTTGACGCGCTCGCTAAAACAAAGGAGCTTATAGGCGACCTACCGCTTGTTCTTCACGGCGGCACGGGTATTCCCGCCGATATGATTCAAACAGCTATATCCCTCGGAGTTGCTAAAATCAACGTAAACACAGAGTGTCAGCTCTATTTCCAGGAGGCAACCAGAAAATACATTGAAGAGGGCAAGGACCTTCAAGGTAAGGGCTTTGACCCGAGAAAGCTGCTTGCTCCCGGCACAGAGGCTATCAAGGTTATCGTAAAGGAAAAGATGGAGCTTTTCGGCTCGATAGACAAAGCATAATTTTGTAATTAAAAATCGCCCCTTATCATAATATTTGATAAGGGGTGTTTTTATGGTAAACAAATTCAAAATCTTTTCGGCGGCGCTTTTTGTGTCGCTGCTTTACGGCGGTATTTTAACTATGTTTTTCTCTTATTCGCCGTATACCTCTGCAATGTCCTCCGCAAAAGAAAGCGTTTCACTGCCGATAATAATGTATCACAGTGTGCTTAAGGACACCGATTTATCCGGCAAATACGTAATCACGCCGGACGCTTTGGAAAACGATATACTGTATTTGCGCGAAAACGGGTATACCTTTGTTTCCGCCGAGGAGCTTATCGACTTTACCGACAACAACGGTGAATTGCCCGATAAACCCGTTATGCTCACCTTTGACGACGGGTTTTACAATAATTTGGGATATGTCAAGCCTATTCTCGAAAAACGCGGCGCAAAGGCTGTTATATCGGTGGTCGGCAGCTATACGGACGAGTATTCGGAAAGCAATATTGCAAATATGACCTACGGTTATCTGCGTTGGAGCGATGTGTACGATATGCTTTTAAGCAGCCGCATCGAAATAGGAAATCATTCATATGATTTCCATTCCAATACCAACGGCAGGAACGGCTCAAAAAAGAATAAAAGCGAGAGCTTGGAGGAATACAAGCGGATATTTTATGAGGACACAAAAAAAAGCTCAGGACCGTTTTTTAACCAAAACAGGATTTTCACCCGTTATATACACATACCCGTTCGGCGCGTACAGCGAGGAAACAACCGATATTTTAAAGGAAATGGGTTTCCGCGTCAGCTTTACCTGCAACGAGGGCATAAACAATATTTCCCGCGACGGCGATTCCCTTTTTCTGCTTAAGCGCTATAACCGTCCGAGCGATATATCGACAGAGGACTTTTTCGGCGAAATACTGAATTAACGCGGAAATAAAAAAAGCGTCCGCACCGCGAACGCTTTTTTACGTCTATCTTTCCTTTTTTGTCATCATATAATACTCTACAAATTCATAGTTCTTCAATTCCTCATCGGTTTCGGTATCGTTTGTATACCAAATTCCGTTGCTGTCATAATGACCCATCGCGTTTATCTGCGGTATTGATTCGCTGATTTGAGAGGTGAAGTTGCCCAGCTCATTCTTCGGCATATTTATTGTGTCAAGAAGTAAATCCGACAGATAATTAGGACTTGTTTTGACGTCCGAGCGGCTTTCTATATCATAGTTCGCCCATATTACAAACGGCACCTTATATCTTTTTTGCACCTCCTCCGATGTGAGATTTGAAATCGACTGACCGTACAGCTCCTCGTAAAACTGCTGCTCTATCGCCGGCTGATGGTCGCCGAACATTACCACAACGGTAGGCTCGTCATATTTTTTAAGATATGTTATCAGCTCTTCAAACGCCTCATCGCTCTCTTTTATAAGCGACAAATATTGCTCGGTTTCCTTATAATGTCCCTGCATATCGGTAACGGTGACCGTCGGGAACTCTCCGCCGCCATAGGTGTATCCGCCGTGATTTTGCATTGTGACGTTGAAAATAAACATCTTATCATCATCGTCCTTGTCCTCAAGGCTGTTTATAACCGCCTTATATGAGGTTCTGTCGCTTATATAATTGCGTATATACTCCCATTCGCTTTCATCGACCAGCTCGTCAAGATTTTCAATGCTTATAAAATCGTCAAAGCCCATTAGGTCATATACCTTTGTTCTGTTCCAACCGCTTGCCAAATACGGGTGAATTGCAAGTGTTTCATAGCCCAAATTCGACAAATACGACGGGAGCGCGAAATCATAAGCCTTTGAAAAATATTGCAGATACGGCGTGGAGCCGCTCGGCAGCAGTCCCATTGAAAGTCCGGTAAGAAATTCAAATTCCGTATTGCAGGTATATCCTCCGAACGGAGATACCAAAAGCTGTCCTTTGACGGTGTTCTTCGTCATACTGTTTATGAAAGGCATATAGTCCTCGCTTGTGTCGAAATCGCCCACAACGCTCAAATCCGAAAAGCTCTCATTCATAATTACTATTATATTCGGCGTATCCTCCTCGGCGATAAGCTCGGTTTGCTCGGCTTGGTCAGACTGCGCGGCTGCCAAAAGCTGCGCGGCGTCCTCCTCATAATATCCGTCCGGCTTGCTGAGTATCATTTTTCGCACATTAATATAAAAGCTGTACAGCGTTCCGTCCATATTGTTCGCGTGATACTGGTCGAAAACGTCCGTGCCGTAATCGGAATAATCAATACTTGCCAAACACAGCACAAATATGACCGCGTATGCCGCGCCGCTTACCGCGAAAACGGTGTTTTTAAATCTGAACTTGGGCGTAAACGAAAACTTCGCGATTAACGCTATCACCACAACAGCTATGACCGTCGCCGCGATAATCGGATACCTCATCTGAAAGTTATAATTTTCAGCCACGTTCGCCGCCGTTCCTATAGCAAGGAAATCACTCGGTATCAGCGGCGTACCGCGTAAAATGTTTACCACAAAGCTCGCCATATTGAATATATACGCTAAAATCGTCGCGATAATCGCCGAATAACGCATACTCCGCGTCACGGCAAGAATAATCGCCATTACCGCGAGATAAAACAATATATTTATAAAATATATTTTGAACGAATATTCCGCCGCGCCGGACAGCACCATCGCAATCTGCATACAGAAAAACGGCGTCAGGGCAAACATAAGAACGGAAATCGCCTTATAAAGCTTGTCGGATATTTTCAAATCAACAATAGTCAATCCCCATATTCCAATCACCAATATATATGACGTGATATACAGGAAATAGTTAAAACCGTCGCTGTCTGTAAATATACTCGTATTGACGCTTATAAACGTCCACAAAACCATAGACAGCACCGAACCGAACACTATCCACGGCCACTTTTTTAATGACACCATTTATCTACTTCTCCTTTATGACCTCAACCGCTTTTTGCAGCTGGACATCGTCCTCATAATCTATCATTGAGGCATACATATTTTCAAATTCCTCGGGCATTTCCACGGTAATATCCGGCTCTATGCCCACCTCGTGTATGCAGATGCCGTTCGGCGTGTAATATTTTGACGTTGTAAAGCTTATTCCGGATCCGTCATAGAAGGTGTATACCTTCTGCACTATTCCCTTGCCGTAGCTTGTGGTTCCGATAACGGTCGCCCTTCCGTAATCCTTCAGTGCTCCGGTGAGTACCTCGGACGCGCTCGCGCTGTTTCCGTTAATTAATATAACTATCGGTATATCCTCGTATTCGGCGTCGGAGCTGTAATATTCTCTCTCGCCGTACTTGTCCTCCGTATAGGTTATCGTACCCTCCGGCAGCAGCATATCGGCTATATCGCACACCTCGGAAAGCACGCCTCCGGGATTATCGCGCAAGTCGATTATCAGCTTTGTCATACCCTCGTTTTGCAATTCATAAAACTTTTCATTAAACTCAGAATATGTGCTGTGTTCGCCGTTTTCGGATTCCATATTGAATCCGGTAATTCGGATATATCCTATATTGTCCTCCAACATTTCCGCGTTTACGGACTCGGAGGATATGTCGCCTCTCTCAATATCAATATTCAATTCCTCATCGCCGCGAATTAATGTTATATTGACGATTGTTCCCTCTTTGCCGTTCTTGATGCTGTTCACGGCATCGTTCAAGCTGTTGCCGTCATATTCCGTTCCGTCCACGGCTTTGATAATATCTCCCGGCTGTAATCCGGCATCATATGCCGGACTGCCCTCAAACGGTGCGACGACCTCTATTTGATTGTCCTCGTTCACGGCTACAATGACTCCTATTCCCACGTATCCGTCACGGATATTTTCAATATATGACGAAAATTCCTCTGCGGAATAATAGCTCGTATACGGCTCGTCAAGCGCGTTTACATATTCGGCAAGCGCCGTTTCGCGCAGCTCGTTCTTATCGTAATCATATAAATAGCTGCTGTCAAGAATTTGCTCAATGCCTCTCACCTTATTGTAAAACGCAGCATCTTCATTCGCCGACGGCAAAAATACCGCGACGGTATCCTTTACATAAGATGTGACCTTGCAGCTGATAACAGCCGTGACAACAGCCGTAATCACGGCGGTCAGAACGATTTTCTTTTTATTTCCCATACAAATTTCTCCTTCAAAAAAATATAGGGGGCTTTTAACCCCCCCCCAAAGTCTGTTCTCATATCTTCATAGAGTTCGATTCAAGATATTTATGAACCATCATAGCTACCTTAAACACAATCGCCTGATCAAACTTTCTGAGATCAAGACCGGTAAGCTTATAAATTTTTTCAAGTCTGTATACAAGTGTATTTCTGTGAACAAAGAGCTGTCTTGACGTTTCACTTACATTAAGGTCATTTTCAAAGAATTTGTTTATTGTGAGAATTGTTTCGTCGTCCAAGGTTGATATATCCCCCTTTTTGAATACCTCCTGGAGGAACAATTCACACAATTTAATGGGCAGCTGATAAATCAATCTGCCGATGCCGAGGTTATCATAATTTAGAATATATTTTTCCTCGTCAAACACTTTGCCGACTTCAAGCGCTATCTGCGCCTCTTTATATGCGTTGTTAATCTGGTCTATATTATGCGCCACCGTGCTCAATCCGACGCATATTGTAAGCATAGTTTCCGCGCTTACCGTATCGACAATCAGCTGAGCTGTTTCCTCAAGCTTTTCCGAGGTTTCAACCTCCTTAAGCTCCTTAATCAGAACAATGTTGGCGGAGTCTATATTGATGAGGAAATCTCTTTCTTTATCGGGAAACATATTCCTTAAAACATCATAAATTTCGTTTTCGCCCTCGTCGAGAACCTTTATATAAAATACCGCCCGCGGTATATCTATATCAACGTGCAGCTCTCTCGCTTTCTGATGAAGGTCAAATGAAAGAAGATTATCGAAAATGATATTTTGCATAAAATTATTTTTATCATATTTTTCATCATAATAATAGCGGACATTATTGGCGGCAATGACAAGCGAGTTACAGCAGTACTTCGATGCCTCGTCCGTACCGTCAACATAAACGACATATTCCGAATACGGCTTATTTGACATAGAGCGCACCGTATATCCGTCCTTAAATAACAGTTTATCGTTATTTGTCGCCGCGTATACCAAATTTTCAATAACCTCCGCGTTCGGCTCCGCGCCGGTGCTTGCCAATATCAAGCCGTGAGAATCCACAATACCGAATCTTTTTGGAAAAACATCCGCCATTTGCGTTACAATATTCTGAAAAGCCTCGCTTATCATTTTCATTCCTCCAATTTCCTCAATCAAAATACACTTATATGCCCATATATGTTTATTATAACTGAAATTTGTCATAAATGCAAGAGCCGATAAGCAATTTTTTTGACATTATTGATAAAAATTTATCGTTTAATTAAAGAAAAAAATCCGAAACAGGTCATTTCGGATTTTATCGTAATTTATTTAATCGAGAATTTTTCTTACACATATTTCCTAAGCTGTTTCAGCGCGCTTTTTTCCAGTCTTGAAACCTGCGCCTGAGATATGCCTATCTCCTCCGCAACCTCCATTTGCGTGCGGCTTTGGAAAAATCTTAAATTCAGTATATGCTTTTCCCTTTCGTCAAGGTGTTTCATAGCCTCGCTGAGCGCGATGCTCTCGAGCCAATTTTCATCAAGGTTTTTTGTGTCCTTTACCTGGTCCATTACGAAAATCGCCTCGCCGCCGTCATGATATATCGGTTCAAACAGAGAAATCGGCTCCGCTATAGCGTCAAGCGCGAATACCACTTCCTCCTTGGGTAAATTAAGCTCCTTGGCTATTTCCGATATTGTGGGCTCCTTGGAATTCATACTTATCAATTTTTCCTTTATGTGCATCGCCTTATACGCTATATCCTTAAGGGAACGGCTCACTCTGATTGAATTATTATCGCGCAGATACCTGCGTATTTCTCCGACAATCATAGGCACCGCGTATGTCGAAAACTGCACATTCTGACTTAAATCAAAATTATCTATCGCCTTTATAAGCCCTATGCACCCGACCTGGAACAAATCGTCAACATTTTCTCCTCGGTTGTTAAACCTCTGTATAACGCTAAGCACAAGCCTTAAATTTCCTTTTACAAAGGTTTCGCGCGCCTGCATATCTCCCGCTTTGATTTTTATGAACAATTTGTCTTTTTCCTCTCTCGAGAGGATAGGAAGTTTAGATGTATTTACCCCACATATTTCCACTTTGTTTGTCATATCTTTTTCCTCCTTGATTGGAACCGCCGCGCTTTGCGGCGATTATGTACAAGATATGACGCGTTTTATGTAGTCAGCTCATTTTGGCTATTTCCTTTTTCAGTCTGCCGATTATTCGTTTTTCAAGCCTGGATATGTAAGATTGCGAAATTCCGAGTAAGTCGGCAACCTCCTTTTGCGTTTTTTCCTTTTCGCTGCCGAGTCCGAAACGCAGTTTCATTATCTGCTGCTCCCTGCCGGACAGCTTTTCAAGCGCCTGCGCCAGCAGCGACTTGTCAACCTCGTCCTCTATGTTTTTGCAGATTACATCGTTATCCGTTCCGAGTATGTCGGAAAGCAGCAGCTCATTCCCGTCCCAATCGACATTCAGAGGCTCGTCTATGGACACCTCACTGCGGGTATTTGAGTTTTTCCTGAGGTACATCAATATTTCATTTTCAATGCAGCGCGACGCGTATGTCGCAAGCTTTATATTTTTCATCGGATTGAATGTGTTTATCGCTTTAATTAATCCTATCGTGCCGATTGATATTAAATCCTCGACATATATTCCTGTGTTTTCAAATTTTCGCGCTATATACACCACAAGGCGCAAATTGCGTTCTATAAGCGTTGATTTGACCGACATATCACCCGACGCGAGCCTTTCTATAAGCTCTGTTTCCTCCTCCTTTTTCAGCGGCGGCGGAAGAGTGTCGCTCCCTCCGATATAGAAAATTTCATCGCACTTCAGCGGATTTGTACCGGCAAACATAAATTTTGAACTGATTTTTCTTAATAGCTCCATTTCCATACTCCTTTTTTTTATTTTTACAATAAAGCCGCGTTTATGAGCGCGTGATACTCATCGCTTTTTGAAAGGCTGCTCCCGTAAATTCCTATAAAGGTCTTGTCAATCGTTTTATTTTCCTCCGGAATTGCAACATTATCGGCGAGAAACGCGAACAATATCCCTGTAGGATTTCCTATGGAATTAAACGGTATTACCCACAATTTCATATCATCGGTATGATTTTCTATATCGGAAAAGTCATAATCTACCCCGAACAATTTTTTTACTTCTTTCCATTCAATAATACTCACGCATTTACCCGTTACCGGCTCCTTTAGCAGGTTTCCGCTGTCAAACAATGCCGAAACGGTTATTGTTTTGTCGTTATGTGTCACATTCATAATATAGTATTTTTTATTTTTCCTGTTTTTAAACACCTTTACAAAAAAAATCATTAATAAATATGATGCCGCGAACAGCAATGTAAAGGTTTTTGCCGGCAGGTCAAAATACATAATTCCGCCTTTCAGCGCGGCGGTGACTCCGGCGGCGGAGGAGAGCAAAATCATCGAAAACATCATTATTCCGCTGATTAGCGTAAAATAGATGAATTGCAGAAGTATCTGTTTCCTAAGCTCAAAAAACGCTGTAAACACCATTAAAAACACCGATGCCGCACGCAGTATATACGCCGCTGCCGCCGATATTTCCGCGCAGAATATAATCGCAGCCGACGCGCCGCCCTCGAGTGCCGCCGCCGCTATTCGCTTTTTCCTGATTTTAACCTTATTGACCGCTTTGCCTATAATGTACAGCATAATATATGCCGATACAAAGTTCACGGCAAATATAACATCGGCATATATAACCATAACCTCACCTCTAAAAGGTATTATACTCCTAATAATGTGTGAAAAATGTCAAAGACGGTTGTCGAACAAAAAAAATATTTCGACATAAAAAAACAGACCGGAATTAATTCACAATCTGTTTTTACGTTCAATTATTTAATTTCATATCCGCCCACAGGACGTATCGAAAGAATATGGCACATATTCTCTCCGAGAACGGACTCGATTTTGCTCTTAAATTCCGACAGCATATCAAACGGCACAAATGCCTGCACGGTACCGGCAAAGCCGCCTCCGTGTACGCGGTATGCGCCCCTTTCGCCGAGGATTTCGCCGCAAAGTGCCAGCGTGAGCGATACCGCCTGATTTTTCGGCATACTCGGCGCGAACACATTCTGAAGATACATATATGACGACTGTCCGGACTCCCTCACGAGCCTTTTGAACAGCTCAAAGTCGTTATCTTGCAGTGCCTTAACCTCCGCCTGCGCTCTTTCGTTTTCATTGAAAAAATGCAATGCGCGCAGAACCGCTCTGTCGTTATGTATTTTCTCACGGATATTTTTTATATTATCCATAAATTCCCGCTTATCAACCTCGCGAAGATATTCCTTGCCGAAATATGCGGCAACCTCCTTCATATCGGCGGGAACAGCCGCGTATTCATCGGTTAAGTCCGCGTGGTCGGCGCCGGAATCTATTATGCAAAGCGCGTGACCGTGTTTCTGCAAATCAAAGTCAACCTTGCTTACAACAGGCTCCTCCGTGCTTTTGAAGTCTATCGCCACAACGGAGCCGACGGACGACGCCATCTGATCCATAAGTCCGCTCGGCTTGTCGTAATACACATTTTCCGCAAATTGCCCAAACTTGGCTATTTCAATCGGACTAACCTCACCGTTCGCAAACAGACCGTTGATTATTGTTCCGACAAGCACCTCAAACGCCGCCGAGGAAGAAAGTCCCGAGCCTTTAAGCACGTTCGACGTGGTGTACGCGTCAAAGCCCTTTACCTCATATCCGTTGTCAACAAATTTTCTGATGACGCCGCGTATCAGCGCGATTGCCTTATCAAATTGCTCCTCGTGTATTTCAAGGTCGTCAAGCTCAATAACGTCCATTTTATAATTTTTGGATTTTATTCTGACCGTGTTTGTTCCGTTCGGACGCGCGGCAGAAATGACATCAAGGTTTACACTTCCGGCAAGCACGCAGCCGTGCTGATGGTCGGTGTGATTGCCGCCTATCTCGGTTCTTCCGGGCGCCGAGAAAAGCGCTATATCGCCGCCGGCGCCGAAAATTTCCTCAAATCCGTTTATAACGTCAATATATCTTTCCGCATACCGCTTAACATCGCCGTCGCCGCAGGAATACAAATATTTCAGCTTATCGTTATATTCGCCGTTTATAATGGCATTTTTTGTATCGGTTATCGAGCGCATATACACCCTCCTTTGAAATATTTAAAAATTATCCCCAAATTTAATTATTCAACCATTAGGAAATCGCTTACTATTTGCTGCATCTCATCTTTTTTGCATACAAGGTCGAACATAACGGATTTATCCTTAAGCTCAAACAGGGATTTCGGAATTTTCATATTGCTTTCTTCCGAAAGCTCCTTTAATAGCGTGAACTCGTCCTTGCCGATAACCGCGTTGTGGTCCTTGAGTGCGATAAGCACGCTTTGATTGAACTTGAACGGACTTGCGGTTGACGCGATAACGGTTTTTGTGCTATCACCCGTTTGAGCGGTGTACTTATCGTATACAGCCTTTGCCACGGCGGTATGTGTGTCCATTACATAGTCATATTCCTCGGCGCACTTCTTTATTGCCGCCATTGTTTCGCTGTCGTCGCAGCAATCCGCGCAGAACATACTCTGCATTTTTTCCTTTACGTCCGCCGTGACTTCATAGGTGCCCGTTGTATTAAGCTCGTTCATCCATTCTTTTATCACGGTGTCGCTGCCGTCTGTAAGGTCATACAAAAATCTTTCAAGGTTGCTTGAAATCAGAATATCCATTGACGGCGAAATTGTCGTATGGAAATCTCTGTTTTTATTGTAAACACCGGTTTTTATAAAGTCGGTCAAAACATTGTTCTCATTTGACGCGCAGATAAACTTATTAATCGGCAATCCCATTTTCTTGGCGTAATACGCCGCGAGAATGTTTCCGAAATTACCCGTAGGCACAACAACATTTATCTTTTCTCCCGCCTCTATTTCCTTATTCTTATAAAGCTCGGCATACGCGGAAAAATAATATACAATCTGCGGAACAAGTCTGCCCCAGTTGATTGAATTTGCCGACGACAGCTTAAACTGATTTCTTTCAAGAAGATTTTTGTAATCGCTGTCGGTAAATATTTTCTTCACGCCGTTTTGCGCATCGTCAAAATTACCTTTTACAGCCGCTACGCTTACGTTGTTGCCGTCCTGCGTAACCATCTGAAGTTTTTGAATCTCGCTTACGCCGTTATCCGGATAGAACACGATAATTCTCGTGCCCGCAACATCTTTGAAACCCTCGAGCGCCGCCTTGCCCGTATCGCCCGATGTGGCAACAAGGATAACTATTTCCTTATCCTCGTTTGTCTTTTTCATAGACGTTGTGAGAAGATGCGGAAGAATTTGCAGAGCCATATCCTTGAATGCGCACGTCGGACCGTGCCACAATTCAAGGAAATAAGCCGAATCATTCAACTTATAAACCGGCGCGATACTGTCTGTTTCAAACTTCTCCTTTGTATACGCGCTGTCTATACACTTTTTCAATTCCTCCTCCGTAAAGTCCGTAAGAAATTTGCTCAAAACAAAATACGCTCTTTCATTATAGGACTTTGACGCAAGATTTTTTATTTCTTCTAAACTGACCGAAGGGAAACTCTCGGGCACAAACAAACCTCCGTCGGCGCTGAGTCCCGTTTTTATAGCCTGAGCAGAGCTTACCGAAATGCTTTTATCCCTCGTACTTTGATACTGCATATGTGCTTAACCTCCAAATTAATTAAATCAGAAATTCAGGGACGCCTCCGTCCCTGAATTTTGGTTCCGTTATTAACGGCTGTGCGCCTTATATTACACTAATTTCTTTATGTAATCGGGCGCGGAATCAGCGTCTATGCTGACAGAAATCACGAAATCGATATGGAATTTCTGTCCCATTGACTCAAGTCTGTTCAAAAATTCCTCAAAGCCGTCAAGATTATCGGTGCCGACAATCTTGAATATACCGTCAACAAAAATATTTGTAATATCGAAATCGCGGCTTATAATTCCGCAGATAAATCCGAGAAATTCATCATACGAATCTATATTAAATTCCGACGTATCCGCCATTCTTGCCTTTGATTTGATGGCAAACATATTTTCAGCGGTATTGCTGATATACACAACATTACCCTTTGCCACTGTCAAAGCGTTATTTACTTTTTCAATAAGCGCCTTTGTTTTTCCGGTGCCTTTTTTTCCAATAAGAAGTTCAACCATGTTAATCTTCCTCCTTTGATAATAATTTTATATTTTGAGATTTTACTCTCTTTTTAACTTATTTAGCCAGTCTTTCCTCAAGAGCCGCTTTTGCGTCCTCATATCCGGGCTTTCCCAAAAGCGCGAACATATTCTTCTTATACGCCTCAACGCCCGGCTGGTCAAACGGATTAACGCCTAAAAGATAACCCGAAATTCCGCAAGCCTTTTCAAAGAAATATACAAGCTTACCGAAATTATAAGCGTCAAGCGCGGGAATTGTAACGGCAAGGTTCGGAACCTGTCCGTCGGTATGCGCAAGCGCCGTTCCCTGAGCCGCCTTTGAGTTTACATAATCGATTGTGTTGCCGGCAAGGAAATTCAGACCGTCAATATTATCCTCTGTAGCGAGAATTTCAATATTCTTACGCGGATTTTCAACAAGCAAAGCCGTTTCAAAAAGAATTCTTTGTCCCTGCTGAATATACTGTCCCATTGAGTGCAAATCGCTTGAAAAATCAGCCGCCGCCGGGAATATACCTTTGTTGTCCTTGCCCTCGCTCTCGCCGTAAAGCTGTTTCCACCATTCACCGAAATAATGAAGAGCAGGCTCGTAATTAACCATCATTTCAACAGTCTTGCCCTTTCTTGCAAGGCAGTTTCTTACAGCCGCGTACTGGTAGCATTGATTTTCCGCAAGGTTCGGGTTTGCGTATTCGTCCTGCGCCTCTTTGGCACCCTGCATCATCTTGTCAATATCTATTCCCGCAGCGGCAATCGGCAAAAGTCCTACCGCTGTAAGAACCGAATATCTGCCTCCCACATCATCGGGAACGACAAAGGTTTCATATCCCTCGGAATCCGCAAGCGTCTTAAGCGCGCCGCGCGACTTATCCGTAGTAGCGTATATTCTCTTAGCCGCCTCAGCCTTGCCGTACTTCTTTTCAAGCAAATCCTTGAATATTCTGAAAGCTATCGCCGGCTCGGTGGTTGTTCCCGACTTTGAAATTACGTTTACGGAAATATCCTTGCCGTCGATGGTTTCAAGCAAATCAGCCATATATGTAGAGCTGATATTATTTCCCGCAAAGAAAACGGCGGGTCCCTTTCTCTTATCGGCGTCAAGCGCGTTATAGAACGAATGTTGGAGCATTTCCACCGCCGCTCTCGCGCCGAGATAAGAACCGCCTATTCCGATTACAACAAGAACATCGGAATCCGAGCGGATTTTTTCCGCGGCTTTCTTTATTCTTGCAAATTCCTCTTTATCATAATCCGTCGGCAAATTTACCCAGCCCAAAAAATCATTTCCGGCTCCTGTTTTGTTATGAATCATATCGTGCGCCTCTTTAACATAACCCGCCATATTGTCGATTTCGTGCCGGCCGACAAACGGGAGCGCTTTTGAATAGTCAAAACTTAAATTGCTCATTGTTCTTCCTCCTAAAATATTAATAAATTTCCATACCTTATTATATATTATTTTATACTATTTTCGGTAATAAATCAATAGAAATTTTCATTTTAATGATATTTATTTTATCCGCGCGCAGTCGGCAAAGTGCAGTCGGTGAATTTCCTCGTGTATCGCTCAAGCTCCCCAAGCTTTTCCCGCGAAGGCTTTAAAATACTGCCGAACGGCTTTTCAAACGGCTTAAGCCTCATCATTGCGAGCTGATTATGAATAAGCTGTATTCCCTCGCCGCTCCAGCCGTAGGAGCCGAATACCATACAGGGCGTAGCTTTCATATTAACCAAATCCAGCGATGAAATAATATCCCATATAGGTTTTGCCGCGTTTCGGTTTATCGTGTGCGTTCCGAACGCGAGCGCGTCCGACGCGTTGAGCGCGCAAATCATTTCCTCCGCGTCACATTCGGCGGCGTTAAAGCGTTTAACCTCAAAGCCGCAATCAGAGAGCGCGGCGCAAACGGTGTCCGCCATAGCCGCGGTATAGCCGTATTCGGACACGTAGAAAACCGACGCGGTTTTCACGGTATTTGAAGTAGGCTTGCTCCACTCCGCGTACTTTTTTATAACAGCGTCCGCGTTATTTTCTATAACCGCTCCGCGTGACGGATATATAGCGTCAATTTCAAATAAAGAAATCTTTTCCACTGCCTTTGCCGCGAACGGTTTGAACGGTGAAATAATATCATCAAAGTACGCTTTCAGCGCGTCATTGAATTCCTCGGAATTATCCGCGGCGCAGATATAATTCGAGCCGAAAATATCGCCGCTGAACAATACCCTGTCATTTTCGGAATATGTTGCCATTGTGTCCGGCCAGTTAAGATTGGGAACGATACAAAACCTGAGCACTGCGCCGTTTCCGAGGTCTATCGCCGCGCCGTTTTTTGCTATATGCTCGTTAAAGGTTGTATTGGTTATTTCTTTTAAATTCTTTATCGCGGCAATCGTTCCGACGACCTCAATATCGGGATTTATTTCCAATATTTTACTCACTGCGCCGGAGCAATCCGGCTCGGTATGATTGCATATTATATAGTCAATCTCGGATACGGGTATTATTTCCTCGATATTTTGTATGTATACATCGGCGTATTCTTCGCGCACAGTGTCTATTAACGCCGTTTTTTCGCCCATTACAAGGTACGCGTTTGCACCTGCCGTTCCGACGTGAAATATATTATCCCTTAGTTTCCGCATACGATAGACGCCCCGTCCTTTCTCTGCTTAACGCTTTCGATTTTAAAGCCGCACCTTGTCAGCGCGTCCTTTACATCGTCTATTCTGTCCTCTATTATGCCGGATGTGATAAATACTCCGTCCTCTTTCATATATTCCTTAGCCTTGGGCGCAAGCGCGATTATAACGTCGGCTACGATATTAGCGAGAACCACATCATATTTTTCACGCGCGATTTCGTTTTGTAACGCCTCGTTTGTTATAATATCTCCCGCTTTTACCGTGTATTTTGCTTTGTCAATGTCGTTAAGCTCCGCGTTTTGGTACGCAATATCAACCGCGTTCGGGTCTATATCAACCGCGAACGCCTTGTCCGCGCCGAGCAAAAGCGATATAATCGACAGTATTCCGCTGCCGCAGCCAAGGTCAAGAACCTTAACGCCCGACTTGACGAATTTTTCAAGATTTTCTATACATAATTGAGTGGTATAATGGGAGCCGGTGCCAAAGCTCATTCCGGGATTTATATTGAATACAATTCTGTCCGTCGGCTTTGCAAGCTCCTCCCATTCGGGCTTTATCATAACCCTTTCGCCAACCTCAAGCGGGTGGAAATATTTCTTCCAGTTATTCGCCCAGTCCTCTTCCTTTGTGTTGTTAATTTCAATTTCCAGTCTGCCGAATTCATTTTCGTCGTCAAGCTGCTTTAGCTCCGCTATGGTGTTGCGTATTGCCATCAGCATTTCATTTCCCGCGGCATTATCGCTGACATACGCCGTGACCGTGGTTTCACCCTCTTTTTCCTTTATCAAATCGTCGTCAACGTAGTCCCAGTACTGCTTGTTGTTTTCAAGGAAATCCTTAAAATCCTGCTCGTCCGCTATCTCAACTCCCGTTATTCCGAGCTGATACAACCTGCCGCTTACCGGCTCTATTCCCTCCGATGAGGTGAATATCGTAACCTTAATCCAATCCATTTTTATCCTCCGATGTTAATTGTAATATTTGACAGAGGCTGTCAAGCGCTGTTAATCGCTGTCAATCCAAAAAGTCCTTTAGCTTTTTGCTCCTGCTCGGGTGGCGAAGTTTTCTGAGCGCTTTTGCCTCAATCTGTCTTATTCTCTCCCTTGTGACATCAAACTCCTTGCCGACTTCCTCCAATGTTCTCGCTCTTCCGTCGTCAAGACCGAAACGCAGTCTTAAAACCTTTGCCTCTCGCGGCGTAAGAGTTTTTAAAACATCGCCAAGCTGTTCCTTTAGCAGAACAAAGCTTGCCGCCTCGGACGGAGCGGGTGCATCGTCATCGGGAATAAAATCACCCAAATGACTGTCCTCCTCCTCGCCTATCGGTGTTTCAAGCGACACCGGCTCCTGGGATATTTTTGAAATTTCACGCACCTTTTCAACAGGCATATTCAATTCCTTTGCAAGCTCCTCCGGAGTAGGCTCGCGTCCCAGCTCCTGCACAAGCTGCCTTGATACTCTTACAAGCTTATTTATCGTTTCAACCATATGAACCGGTATTCTGATTGTCCTTGCCTGGTCCGCGATTGCGCGCGTGATTGCCTGTCTTATCCACCATGTGGCATATGTGGAAAATTTATATCCTTTTGTATAATCGAACTTGTCCACCGCTTTTATAAGTCCCAAATTGCCCTCCTGTATAAGGTCAAGGAACAGCATACCGCGTCCGACATAACGCTTGGCAATGCTTACGACAAGACGCAGATTTGCCTCGGCAAGGCTCTTTTTAGCCTTTTCGCCGTCGGAAATAAGAAAATCAATTCTCTCTCTTTCCTCCTCGGTAAGCTCGTCATCTTCGCTTTCCCCGTTCTGTTCAAGACGGCGCTTTGCCTCCTCGCCGTCCGCCATTCTCTTTGCCAGAGCAAGCTCCTGCTCGGCGGTAAGCAAATCGACCTTGCCTATCTCTTTCAGGTACATCTTTACGTGGTCATCGATATTAATACCCTCGGGAACGGATAAATCCTCAAGCTCTTCTTTTGATACCTCGATTTCCTCAAGCTCCTTGTCCATATCCTCGACAATTTCTATTCCCTCTTTTTCAAACCTGTCGTACAGCTGCTCCATCTCCTCCGACGTGATTTCCACCTCGTCGAAAGACTCCGTAACCTCCTTATAAGTAAGAACCCCTTTCTTCTTACCCTTTTCAACAAGCTCTTTTTTGATTGCTTTCTTTTTCTCAAGCATTATCCTTATTCCTCCCAAGTATTTTTTTCTTCAATCACTTTTTCGCGTTCCGTAAACAGCTGCGCGAGTGCCGCGGCACTTGTTTCGGTATTTATGCGAATATTCAGCTTTTCCAGTTTTATTGTATATAAAAGCTCTCTGACGGTTGCCTCATCACCGTTGTAGACCTCCAAATTATAGAACACCTCCGACGCCTCGCTTATATCGTCGCCGCTGAAATCATTTAAAATCATCGCGGCGTCGGGCGATATGCCGCTATCGTAGCAATCGTATATGCTTTTTGCCAGGTGCCTGTAAACATCGGTGGAAAAATCCTCGGCTTTAATCTCGCGCGACGCTGTTTTATAGAGCTTTTTACTCTGCGATATAAGACCTATCAATCTCTTTTCAGCCTCTATAAGCGCGCTTGTAGCCTTAAATTCCTTTATGTTTTCGCGATTGCGGCGCTCGGTTTTCTTTTGATATTCGCTCTTTTGCGGGATTCTTCTGTAGGTATTTTTTGAGGTTTTTTCGCGGTATTTGCTTAATATCGCGTCCCTGCTTATCCCTGTATCCTCCGCCACCTTTGTTATATACGCGTCGATTTCCACCGCGTCTTTCAGTTTTTCAAACACCTTTACTACTTCTTCAATGAATTGTATTTTGCCTTCGGTATCGGTTATGTCATACCGTTTTTTTATAAGCGAAATTTTAAATTCCGTTGACGGAACGGCTTTATTCACCGTTTCTCTGAATTTTTCAACTCCGTTTTTGTTTATGTACTCATCAGGGTCTTTAGCGTTCTTCAGGTGTATTACTCTTGAGCGTCCGCCCGCGTCGCTTATAATGTCTATCGCTCTCAGCGCCGCCTTTGTGCCCGCCTCGTCGCTGTCATAGCAAATGAGTATTTCGCTTGCGTAGCGCATCATAAGCTTTGCTTGATTTTCCGTAATTGCCGTACCGAGCGCGGCGACAATATTTTTTATTCCCGCCTGGTATACCGATATTACGTCCATATATCCCTCGCAAAGGATAATGTCGGCGGCTTTCGCGTTTTTGGCAAGATTTAAAGAAAACAAATTTTTCCCCTTGTCAAACACAGGCGTTTCGGGCGAGTTCAGGTATTTTGGAATTTTATATCCGTTTATATCCTTGTTGTCATGCATTATGCGTCCGCCGAATCCGATTACATTTCCTCTGACGTCTATTATCGGGAACATCACTCTGCCTCGGAATTTATCGTATATTTTTCCCTCGCGGCTTACGGCAAGTCCCGCCTCGACAATTTCACCTGTCTTAAATCCCTTTGACGCAAGATGCTTTAAAAGAGCGTCGCGGCTGTCCGGCGCGTATCCCAAACCGTATACAGTGACGGTTTTCCACGAAATACCTCGCTTTGAAAAATATTGCCGAGCCGTTTCGCCGATTGATTTATCCTTTAAGCATTGATAAAAAAATCTCGCGGCGCACTTGTTCATTTCAAAAATACGTTTTTTCTTTTCGTGGTTAGCGTCGCTGAAATCTCCGTTATCCTCGGGAATTATAATTCCCGCTCTGTCGGCGAGAAGTTTCAGCGCGTCCACAAAGTCCAGATTTTCGGTTCTCATTACGAATTGAACAAGGTTTCCGCTTGCTCCGCAGCCGAAACAATGAAAAAGCTGTTTTTCGCGGCTGACGTGAAACGACGGAGTTTTCTCGTTATGAAACGGACACAGGCCGCTGTAATCCCGCCCCGACTTTTTTAAGCTGACATATTGCGAAACATAGTCGATTATATCGGTTTCATCGCAAATTTTAGCTATTATATCCTCCGATATTCGTCTTGGCACACCGTCACCTTCCTTTGTCAATGGTACTATTTTCACACATTCGGCAGAAAAATATACCTGTTTCGCATTTGAACCGGTCATTTTCCCGCACGTACATTTAATTNNATATAATACGGCTTTCAATCAAAAAAATCCTTTTTTTATCCGAAAAGCTTTTATTTTTTTACAAATACATCAAAAAAAGAGGATAAAATCCTCAAAGTCTATACAAAAACACCTATTACGGCGATGCCGCCGCTTTTCACGGCGGCATCAAGCCTTTAGTCTGTAACTAATTCATAACGGCTGCGCCTATTATGCTGTTTATATCGTCAATGTTATGCTTTTCCATATATTTCATAATGTCTTGTTTTACCGGAATTATCAAATCGGGTTTTGCGAAAAGTCCCGTTCCGAGTGCCACCAGCGACGCTCCAGCAAGCATAAATTCGATTACGTCCTCACCGCTCATAACTCCGCCCATACCTATTATCGGCAGCTTTACAGCCTCGTGAACCTCGTGTATCATTCTGACGGCAACAGGCTTTACCGCGGGTCCCGAAAGTCCGCCGGTATTGTTTTTCAGAATAGGGCGGCGAGTGTTAATGTCTATCTTCATACCGAGCAAGGTATTTATAAGAGAAAGTCCGTCCGCTCCGCCGCTTTCCGCCGCCTTGGCTATCTCCGATATTGAGGTTACGTTCGGCGAAAGCTTTACGACAAGCGGCTTTTTGCAGTGCTTTTTCACCGCCGCGGTAAGCTCCTCCACAACCTTTGGGTCTGTTCCGAACGCCAGTCCGCCGTGCTTTACATTTGGGCAGGAAATATTCATTTCTATAATCGCGATGCCCGTATCGGAGAGAATCTGAGCCATTTCGCAATATTCCTCTATTGTGTTTCCCGACATATTCGCGATTACATTTGTGTCATACGCCTCAAGTATCGGCATAATTGACTCAGCAAAATATTCAACGCCCGGATTTTGCAGTCCGACGCTGTTCAGTATTCCGCTCGGAGTTTCCGCTATTCTCGGCGGTTTATTGCCCTCTCTCGGTTTTCTTGTGAGTCCCTTTGCGCCAAATCCGCCGTACTCCTCAAGCGGCACAAATTGGTTATACTCCATACCGAACCCGAAGGTTCCCGACGCGGTTACTATCGGATTTTTAAATTCAACGCCACAGAAATTAACCTTTGTATTAATCATTGAGCGTCACCTCCTCAGAATAAAATACCGGTCCGTTGGTGCATACCTTAGCGTATTTATCGGTGCCCTCTTTATTCGTTTCGCAGCTGCATACAAGGCACGCGCCTATTCCGCAGCCCATACGCTGTTCAAGGGAAATCTGGCACTTTATTCCTCTGTCCTCCGCGATTTTCTTTACGGCTTTCAGCATAGGCATAGGTCCGCAGGAATAAATCATATCACAATTATGAAAGCTCAGATATTGCTCCATAGCCGACGCGATATATCCGTTATATCCGTAGCTGCCGTCGTCTGTTCCGACGATAACGGTCTTTGCCGTTCTTTCAAACTCCTCCTCCATAACAACTCTGTCCTTGCTCCTGAATCCGAGGAACACATCGGCGGTTTTTAATTCCTTTGCAAGCTTATAAAGCGGGAAAACACCTATTCCGCCGCCTATTATAACGGGATTTTTAACGCCCGGTTTAATTTCAAAGCCGTGTCCCAGGGGTCCCATAACGTCTATATAATCTCCGACTTCTTTTTTGGCAAGCTCCTCTGTACCCTTGCCTTTTACCTCGAAAATAAAGCGCACCTCGCCGTTGCCGGCATCGCATATGCTTATCGGGCGGCGCAAAAACGTGCTTTCGCCGCAGTTTATATGCAGGAACTGACCGCATTGCGTTTCCCTCGCTATGTCCTCGCTCTCTATCACAAAATCAAATATGCCGTCCGCTATCTCCTTTTTTCGGATAAGCTTACAGTTTTCAACCTTTTTCATTTTTACCTCCGTTCCGCCGCCCGTAAAGGCGGAGAAATTTTAATTATAACACGCTTGTTATGTCCTCTTTCATTCTTATCGCCTCGGCTCTTGCCGCCTCGGCGAACTGTTCCTCTTTATAATCGCCTTTCTTATACGCGCACATAATACCTCTCGAGGAGTTTACTATCGCGCCCAAGCCGTCATCATTAAAGCACGGAACAACGCCCTGCGCTCCGCCGCCCTGCGCTCCGTAGCCCGGAACAAGGAAATATGATTTCGGCATAAGCTTTCTCAGCTGCGCCGCCTGCTCGGGATATGTGGCGCCCACTACCGCGCCTACCGCGCCGTAACCGCTTTTGCCTATGGTGTCTTGATTCCACTCGTTTACATATTTCGCGATTTTTTCATATATATGTTCTCCGTCGGAGAGCAAATCCTGCAATTCACCGGAGGACGGATTTGACATTTTGACAAGCGTGAATATAGCCTTGTCATACTTTTTGCAGTCCTCTATGAACGGCTTTACGCCGTCCGAACCCGGAAACGGATTTACGGTTATGCAGTCAACATCGCACGCGTCGCAAAGGGTGCCGTCCACATCTGCTTTTCCGAGATACGCCTTTGAATACGCCTGTGCAGTTGTGCCTATGTCGTTTCTCTTGACGTCAAGAATAACGTAAAGTCCCTTTTCCTTTGCGTAAGAAATTGTCCTGTGCATAACCTCCTCGCCGCACAAGCCGTACATTTCATAAAACGCGGACTGCGGCTTAACCGCCGGAACAACATCATATATGGCATCGATAAGACCTTTATTGTACTCCCATATCGCCTCCGACGCGCCCTTAAGATTTTGTCCGTATTCGGCGTAAGCCTTCTTCTTTATATACTCCGGCACATATTCCAGTTTCGGGTCAAGTCCCGCAACCGACGGATTGCCTTTTTCCTTAATCTTCTGTACCAACAAATCCACTGACATAATTTTATCCTCCTGTTACAGCAACACGCCTTGATTTACTATTATATCACCGTTCACGATTACATATTCGGGTTTTCCGCAAAGCTTAAAGCCGTCATACGGTGAATTTTTACTCTTTGATTCAAATTTCGATATATCAACCGTCCATTCCTCGTCGGGATTGAATATCGTAATATCCGCGCAGCCGCCCACGGACAGCTTTCCCTTGCTCAGTCCCAGTATTCTTGACGGATTTACGGACATTTTCTCTATAAGCTCGTTCAGCGTAAGCACTCCGGGCTTTACAAGATATTCAAGTCCGAGTCCGAGAGAGGTTTCAAAGCCTACTATACCGTTCAGCGCAAGCGCGAATTCGCAATTCTTTTCATCTATATGATGCGGCGCGTGGTCGGTTACGATACAGTCTATCGTGCCGTCCTTAAGTCCCTCTTTTATCGCCTCCACGTCGTCGTCCGTTCTCAGCGGCGGATTCATTTTTGCGTTTGTGTTAAAGCCGTCAACCGCGTTTTCGGTAAGAGTGAAATAATGCGGGCAGGTTTCGCACGTCACGCGCACTCCGCGCTTTTTAGCCTGACGCACAAGCTCAACCGAGCCTCTTGTGCTTACGTGCGCGATGTGTATCGCCGTTCCGGTCGCCTCGGCTATTATAATATCTCTCGATACCATAACTTCCTCCGCGGCTCTCGTTATGCCGCGAAGTCCGAGATATGTTGACATATATCCCTCATTCATATGTCCGCCGTCGGCAAGTCCCAAATCCTCGCAATGCGAAATTACCGTCATATCAAACATATCCGCGTATTCCATAGCTCTGCGCATAAGTCCGGAGGCTACAACCGGACGTCCGTCGTCGGATATTGCCACCGCGCCGGCGAATTTCAGCTCGCCTATCTCGGCAAGCTCCTTTCCCTCAAGTCCCTTTGAAATGGCTCCGATGGGATACACGTTTACATATCCCACCTCCTTGGCTCTGTTTCTTATATAGCTTACAACCGCCTCGCTGTCTATAACCGGCTTTGTATTCGGCATACAAGCGACCGAGGTAATGCCGCCCATAGCGGCGCTCCTGGTGCCCGTTTCAATATCCTCCTTATACTCCTGTCCTGGATCACGCAAATGGCAGTGCATATCCACAAGTCCGGGCGATACAATCTTGCCCGACGCGTCTATGACCTCCATTTCTATACCCTCAAGCTCAAGGTCGTCGCCGATGTCGGAAATCACGCCGTTATCGACAAAAATATCCGTAACCTTATCTATGTTGTTCGCAGAGTCTATTACTCTGCCGCCTTTTATAAGTATTTTCATCATAATCTCCTTTCTCTTTAATCGGCAAATCCGCCTCTTGACAGTATATACATAACCGCCATTCTTACCGCAACTCCGTTTGTGACCTGCTCGTTTATTACGCTTTGGTCGCCGTCTATCACGCTCGATGAAAATTCCACTCCGCGGTTTACCGGTCCCGGGTGCATAACAAGCGCGTCAGGCTTGGCGAATTTAAGGCGTTTTTCATCTATGCCGAAAAATCTGTAATATTCCCTGAGGCTCGGGAAAAGTCCGCTTTTTTGTCTTTCAAGCTGTATACGCAGTCCCATTACCACGTCCGCGTCCACTATCGCCTCGTGAATACTCTTAAAGACCTTCACGCCCATTTTTTCCATACCCGGAGGTATAAGCGTGCTCGGTCCGCCTACGCTCACCTCCGCGCCGAGCTTTGTAAGTCCGTAAATATTACTCCTTACAACTCTGCTGTGATTTATGTCGCCCACAATCGCTACCTTAAGTCCCTTAAAGCCGCCCTTTTTCTCCTTTATGGTCAGCATATCCAACAGCGCCTGAGTCGGGTGCTCGTCCATACCGTCGCCGGCGTTAATAACCGACGCACTGAGCAGCGGCGCGATAAGATGCGGCGCACCGCTCATACTGTGGCGCATAACAAGAATATCCGTACCCATCGCGTTTATCGTTTCGGCGGTGTCTATAAGCGTTTCGCCCTTTTGCACGGAGGAGCCGCTCGCGGTTATATTCGCCGCGTTCGCGCTCATATATTTCGCCGCCAATTCAAAGGACAGTCTTGTTCTTGTGCTGTTTTCATAAAATAGGTTGACAACCGTTTTGCCTTGAAGATGAGGCGTTTTCTTATTCGGCTGACTGAGTATAAGTTTCATAGTCTCCGCCGTTTCAAGTATATTATTGATATTATCCGCGCTCAAATCCTTTAGTCCGAGTAAATCTTTTTTCATAATTTATTCTTCCCCCTTGCCGCATATTGATACTTTTTCTATTTTTTCATCGTTTATCGCGACATTGATATATTCATCGTGCGAAGTGGGTACGCCGCGTCCGATATAATCCGCGCGTATGGGCAGCTCGCGTCCGCCTCTGTCTACAAGCACGGCAAGCTCAATCCTTTCGGGACGTCCCATATCAAATATTTCCTCCATAGCCGCGCGTATGGTTCTTCCGGAATACAGCACGTCGTCAATCAAAATGATTTTTTATCCTCTATGGAAAAAGCAATGTCATTTCCCGCAACAATAGGGTGCTCGCTAAGCCTTGTAAGATCGTCGCGGTAAAAGGTTATATCAAGACTTCCCATCTGAGGACATATGCCCTCTATCTCGGCTATTTTTTCCGCTATCAGCTTTGCCAAAGACACTCCCTTTGTCTGAATACCTATTATTACAAGATTTTCCGTGCCTTTGTTGCGCTCGACAATTTCATATGCCATTCTGCTTACCGCGCGTTTTACGGTCGCCGCGTCCATCAGCACCGTTTTTTCCGTGTACTTCGCCATTGTTTTTCCTCCATTTCCCATATGTAATGCTATGATATGCCTTACAAAGCATTATATAACAAATTTCATTATTATACAAGAATTTTATGAAAATTCGGAAAAATTATTGTATAAGCATTTAATTGTAATATTTGATAAAATCTTCCAAATAATATTTTATTTTTATTACATTTTTCGTTTTTTTTATTTTTTTTCTAAATACTCTTGAAGTTTTTGTTAATTTCTGATAAAATATATGTAATAATGGTGAAAAAAATGTAATGTATTTCTTAAAATAATATACAGCCGCACATTTTGGAAAGGATTGGAATAAATGGATCGTACAATACTTATTATTGAGGACGAACAAAACATCAATGATATTCTTAAATTCTCCCTCGAAAAAGAGGGCTACAAAACTCTTTCCGCCTTTGACGGCGTAAAGGGCCTTGAAATGGCTTTGAGCGAAAATCCCGACCTTATACTTCTTGACGTTATGCTCCCGGGTTTGGACGGGTTTGAGGTATGCAAAAAGGTTCGCGAACGCTCTCAGGTTCCTATTATAATGCTTACCGCCCGCGAAGATGAGGTCGATAAAATTATCGGTCTTGAGCTTGGGGCGGACGACTATATAACAAAGCCGTATTCAATGCGTGAGCTTACTGCGCGCGTCAAGGCAAATCTCAGGAGGAGCGCCGCGCAAATCATTCCTCCCGCCGAGCCGGCAAGTCAGAACACTATAATTTCGGGCGAGCTGACAATCAATGTGGAGCGTTATGAGGTTTCCAAAAACGGCGAAACAATCGACATCACTCTACGCGAATTTGAACTTCTTAAATTCCTTGCGATGCAGCCGGATAAAATCTTTTCAAGAGAAAAGCTGCTCGAAAACGTATGGGGCTATGAATACTACGGCGATGTCCGCACGGTTGACGTTACCGTAAGACGTCTGAGAGAAAAAATAGAGGACGACCCGAGTATGCCGAAATATATTATCACTAAAAGAGGCGTAGGCTATTATTTTAATAAATAACACCGGAAACATTACACCCGAAACATTTGTTGTTTTGGGTGTTTCTGAATATTAATGAAAGGTTTTTTGTTTTATGTTTAAAAGTATACGCTGGAAAATAACATTGGCATTTATGCTGCTTGTGCTTGCGACGGAGCTTATGATAGGCGGATTTAATATCTTCGGAATTATCAATCACTATCACAGGGAATTTTCTGACGCGGTAAACGCCGTCTTTACTACCGATATTAAAAACGACCTGCTGGCGGCGGCGAATGAAATAACCATTCCCGTGGGCGGCGACGACGGCAGCTCAATAGTAATCGAGGAGTCGTCATATAATAACGTAAGCTTGATAAACAATGTTTTATCGTCGCACGCGGGCGCTTTGGGCATAACCGCGTCAAGAATTTACTGCATACTTGACGGTTCCACCGGAGAGGTTTTGCAATCCTCCAACGGCGCTATAGAAATAGAACCGACGCCCGTTCTTCTTAACGCTCTCGCAGGCGAGGAAAGCCGCGAAACCGGAATTACAAAGACATATATGGATTACGCGTTCCCTCTTACAAACGGCGATACGGTGAAATATGTCGTGTACATAAGCGACAACTGTCAAATGCAGATTTCACTCACAAGGAGCATTATAAATATTCTTTGGATTTCGCTTTTGCTTGCTTTGATTGTGTCCGCGATAGTAGGAAGTCTTATAGCGAAATCGGTGACGGTGCCTATTCAGCAGCTTTCCGCACAGGCGCGCAAGTTGGCGGACGGCGATATAACCGCGCTGCAAAAATCCGAATCCAAAGATGAAATCGGAAATCTCACGAACTCGCTTATCTACCTCGCGCACGCCCGAAAGCAGTCCTCGGACCAGGCTATGGGCGAAAAAATCAAGGTAGAAACAATTTTGCAGAATATGAACGACGGTATTCTCGCTTTCGATATGAAGGGCAAGCTGATTCACTTCAACCGAGAGGCTAAGCGTCTGCTTAACCGCCAGTATCTCGACGATATAAAATTCAACAGCTTTTTTAAGGAAATAAACGCGAATATTACCCTCGGCGATTTGCTTTATATGCAGCCCGACGGCAGCGTCGAGCGCGAAATTAAGCTTGCGAACCAATATCTGCGCTTTAACTTTGCCACCTTTAAGGTGGATAACAAGGTCGGCGGCATTATCGTTATTATACACGACGTAACCAAACAGGAAAAGCTCGAGCAGTCAAGACGCGATTTTGTCGCGAATGTTTCGCACGAGCTGCGCACGCCTCTTACAACAATCAAATCATACTCGGAAACACTCGCGGATATGCCGGATGTTGACCGAGAGCTGCAAATACGCTTTCTCGATGTAATCGCGTCGGAGTCCGACAGAATGGCGCGTATAATCAGCGACCTGCTTACCCTGTCCGAGCTTGACGAAAATCAAACGTATATAAAGCCGCCCGAAACCATAGACGTAAGGAAAATGCTTGAATCCGTTGTCGAGAGAATGGGTATGACCGCAAAAAAGAAAAATCAGTCGCTCACGTATCACCCGATTAATGAGGTTCCCATTATTTCCGGCGACTATGACAGCCTTGAAAGAATTATAATCAACATCGTGAGCAACGCGCTTAAATATACCCGCGAGGGCGGCAGAATTGAGGTATATTCAAGCAAGGTATACAACGACATATGTATAAAGGTTGTTGACAACGGAATAGGTATTCCCGAGAATAAGCTGCCGCATATATTTGACAGATTTTACAGAGTTGACAGAGCGCGCTCGCGCGATACGGGCGGCACCGGTCTCGGACTCGCCATAGCAAAGCAGGCGCTTGAATCCTGCTTTAACGGAAAAATTAAAATAGCCAGCGAATTTCATAAGGGTACCGAGGTTACAATTAGCATACCCGTCGCGGAATAATATCAAATATGGAAATCAAAACAGGGACACTAAATTTTAGTGTCCCTGTTAAATATTAATTTTCATCTTTCCTATCCGATTCAATAAGCAGTCCCGAAAACGGCGCCAAATCCAAGGCTATGCCGTTTTCCGCAAATCGGAGATGCTTTGCCTCCGGTTCGGCTGTTCCGCCGTATATATTCCAATCGGTGTTTATTAAAATTTTCGCCCTCGTATTCGACAGCGGCAATATGTATTCTTGCTTTTTATCGCTGAAATTAAATACCGCGATTAGGGTTTCACTTTTGCTTTCCCGCTTGACGGCATACACGCACTGCGATTCCCTGTGGCAGTCCAACCATGAAAATCCGCCGTTGTAATAATCCCTTTCAAACAAGGCGCTGTGCGACAAATATATCTTGTTCAAATCGCTCATAAATCTGAAAAAGCCGTCGTGCGACGGATATTTTCTTAAATCCCAATCCTGCTCACGCTTTTCGTCCCATTCGCGTAATTGCCCGAATTCGTTGCCCATAAAATTCAATTTCTTGCCCGGGTGAACGGCGACATACAAATACATCGCCCTTGCCTGCGGAAATTTATTCTCATATTGTCCGTTCATTTTTTGCAGTATTGTCGCTTTGCCGTGAACAACCTCATCGTGAGAAAAGGGCAGCAAATATTTTTCGTTTCCGAAATACATCATCGAAAATGTAAGCTTATGATAATGCTGCGGACGAAGGTCCGGTTGTGTTTGAAAATACTCCAATGTATCGTGCATAAAGCCCATATCCCATTTATAATCAAAGCCGAGTCCTCCCATATCAACCGGCAATGTCACTCCTCTGTAATCGGTGGAGTCCTCCGCTATTAAAATGCAGTTTTTATTACGCTCTTTAAGTCCCTTATTCATAACCTTGATAAAATCAACGGCATTTCCGTTTACGCCACGGTTTTTATCGCCCTGCCAATATATGATGCGGCTTACGGCGTCCATTCTCAAGCCGTCAAAATGAAATTCGGACAGCCAATAGTTCGCGGAGGACTGCAAAAATGAGCGCGCCTCACCGCGCGAGTGCATAAAATTATAACTTCCCCATTCGCTGACGCCGACCGCGTTATGAGGATATTCGTATAACGCGCCTCCGTCATACCTTGCCAAAGCAAACTCGTCAACCGCGAAATGTACGGGAACAAAGTCAAGAATAACTCCGATATTGTTTTGATGCAGATTATCAATCAGCCGCATTAAATCATCGGGATTTCCGTATCTGCTCGTGGGCGCGAAAAAGCCGGTGTTTTGATAGCCCCAGCTTTCATCGCAGGGATATTCGCATATGGGCATAAATTCAACGTAGTTATAACCCGCCTCTTTCAAATAAGAGATGAGCGGCTCCGCTATCTCACTATACGAGTATAATCCGCCGTCAGCCTTTCTTCGCCATGAGCCTAAGTGCATCTCGTATATGTTAAGAGGCATATCGGCGCATACCGAGCGGTTTTCAAGCCATTTATCGTCGCCAAAGCTGTATTTTCCCAAATCGCATATAACCGACTTATGCTGCGGCGGCATTTCCGATTGAAAACCATACGGGTCGCAATGGTCCGTATAGCCTCCGTCCGCGTGATATATACGATATTCATAGGTTTCACCGACATTTGCCTTTTCAACGGTGGTTTCATAAAAATTACCGTCGCAAATCCTTTGCATCGGTATCTCCCGACCGTTATATAATAAATTAATTCCGGCGGCATTGGGCGCAAATGTGCGGAATACCGTATTGACCGGAGAATAATGCGCACCCAAAAACTTGTAGGCGTCAAAACAAAAGCCTGTATAAAAGCTGTAAAAATCCATAAGCAACCTCCGAATACTTGACATCAGTCTGATAATTTACTATAATAAATATATCATACTTCACGTCAAATGAAAATTTTCAATATTTTTCATAGGTAAAATATTGGACATATTTTTTAAATTGAAAAGGATATTATTATGGATTTAAGAACAAAAAAGACCGTTCGCGCTATTACAAACGCGTTTTTGCAAATAAGGAGTAAAAAAACGCTCGAAAGAATAACGGTTAAAGAGCTTGCGGAGCTTGCCGAAATAAGCAAGGCTACGTTTTATCTGCACTACAGGGATATTTATGATTTGTCCGAAACGCTGCAAAACGAGGTTATTCAAAAGGTGCTTAAAAGCATACAGCACCCCGAATATTGCAGCACAAATATTTCATATTTCACATATGAGCTGTTTCACGCATTTTACGCGCAGCAGAATTTAATAGAAATATTATTTTCGGGCGAGCAATCGTCCGTATTGCCTATGAATATCGAAAAAGAGCTGAGAGCGTATATAGAAAAGGTATATCCCGAACACAACACGGATTTCGATATATTATTGACCTACACCATTCAGGGAGGATATTATGCTTATAAAAAGTATTCCAAGGTGTATGATTTGGACTCGCTTATAAGCCTTGTCGGCACTGCCTCCGACGCTACAATGCGTACAGCCGAAAAAGCCGGAAAAGCAAAACGGGGACACTAAAATTTAGTGTCCCCATTCGGTATTTCTTTAATTTCCGGTACTGCCGATGCCGCCGTTTCTTTCGTCCTCCGTGTCGTCGTCAAAGGTTATTCCGTACTCCACAAATATTCCCTGGCAAAATCCCGCGCCCTTATTCAGCGAAACGGTTTTATCCTCGTTTGTGTCATTCATTATTTTACAGAATATATGTCCCTCGTTGTCGCTGTTATAATAATCGCTGTCTATTATTCCGACGGTATTATTCATTTGCACTCTGAACTTAAAGCCCAGTCCGCTCCTCGGATAGAGCTTAAGAACCCAGCCGTCGTTAATTTTTACTCTTATTCCCGTAGGAATTTTAATACTCTCTCCCGGCTTTAGGTCAAACGCGAAGGGCGTGTAAAAATCATATCCCGCCGAACCGCGTGTAGCCCTTTTCGGGAGCTTTATATCCTCGTAGGTTTTTTCTATGCCCTCCGAGGTATAGAAGGTGTCAATCCAATCCTTTTTGAACTGCTCAAAGCTTACTTTTTCAAATTGCGCCACTCTCTGCATATCTTTCTCCTTTACTTTGCCGCAAGCACTACCTTGTCTATTTCAATACTTTTTTTAACGTCGATTACCTTTTGATTTGAACTGCCGCGCCACTGCAGCTTATTGTCCTTAAGCCTTTCCACAAACTCACCGTCAACCATCACATCGACATATTTCATATACGGAAGATTTTTTACCTCCTGCCACTCATAGCCGGTGTAAAGCCAAATTGTTTTATTCGGGAATTTTCCGGCGATTTCCTCAATCAGCCTGCCCGTATCGGCACGGTTCATTGTGTGCAGAGGGTCGCCTCCGCTTAGGGTAATTCCGGAAATATACGGCTTTTCAAGCTCGGCAAAGATTTCTTTTTTCGCGTCATCATCGAACTCAAGTCCTCCGCAAATATCCCAAGTTACGGGATTTTGACAGCCTCGGCACTCGTGCTCGCAGCCCGCTACCCAAAGCACCACGCGCAGTCCGTCGCCGTTAAGCATATCGTCCTTTGTTATATTGTGATAACGCATTACATACTTTTCCTTTCCGCAATTTCAGCCATTTTGGCGCTGTTCAGTCTTGTGTCGCCCTTTACACGCGAATATGACAAATATCCGTTCATTCTTTCTATCTTTGTAAGATTTCTGCTGCCGCATTTCGGGCATACGTCCATTTCAAGCTCCTCGTGTCCGCAGTCGTCGCAGTATGCAAGCGACAGGTTCACTCCCTCGTAAAAGCCCATATCCATAGCGCGCCTTACAAGAGTTTTTATCGCCTCTCTGTTATAGCTTATCGGATATTTTACGTACTGTATCTTTCCGCCGTTTGAAAGCTCCCAAAAACGGTTTTCAAGGTCCTGCTTTTGAATCGGAGTTATATCCTCCGTTACGTGACAATGAAAGCTGTTCGATACATATTCCCTGTCGGATACGTTTTCTATCACGCCGTACTTCTTTCTGAACTGCTCCACCTGCAAGCCGCACAAGGACTCCGCCGGAGTGCCGTAAATCGCGTACAGATTTCCGTCCTCTTCCTTGAATTGATTTACCTTTTCGTTTATATGCTCAAGGGTTTTTATTGCAAATTCTCCGTCCTCTGCAAGTGAACGCTTATTGTAAAGCTGCTGCAGCTCGTTAAGCGCGGTTATGCCGAACGACGCCGTGGCGCTCTTTAAAAGAGGCTTGATTTTATCATGTATTCCGAGATGTCCGCCGTAAAAGCCGCCCTCGCAGTACGCGAGAGGATTTGTTGACGCGCGCATTTCTCCCAGGTAATCGTATGTGCGTATATGGAGCTGCCTTATAAGATTTAAATAATAGTCAAGCACGTCAAAGAACGGCTTATTCTCCTGCTGAGCCTTTGCGAGTATCATCGGAAGATGCAGCGATACCGCTCCTATGTTAAACCTGCCGACAAATATAGGCGTGTCGCTGTCGTCCGCGGGATTCATACCGCCTTTTTCGTACCACGGCGACAAAAATGCCCTACAGCCCATCGGCGATATAATTTTTCCGTATTTCTTATACATCGAGGATATGTAACCCTCGCCCGTAAGGCTGAGCCAATCCGGATACATCGTCTTTGACGAGCAGTCTATACCCGCCTCAAAAACCTCCTCAAGCTCCTTGCCCTCTCCGTGCAGGTTTTCATCATACAGGAACACAATTTTCGGGAAAAGCACCGGCTTTTTATGTCCCTTTTTACCCTGACCGTTCTTTCTGACATTCAGCATCGTTACAGACGCCATCTTGGCAAATCTGCCGGTGCCGGTGCCTATTGTGACGGTTATGAACGGATAGTCGCCCCTGCTTGAGGAAACCGAGTTAAACTTATATTCCCAGCCCTGGAATCCCTGCTCGAAGTCACGCTGAATATCAGCCATGGTAACCTCCTCAGCCTTTCCCCTGTCAAGACCGAGCTTTGTATATTTTTCTATGTATTTCGCGTATGATTTTTCCGCGTAAGGCTCAAGAATAAGGTCAGCCGACGGAACCGTAAATCCGCCGTACTGCTGACTCGCCGCAGATAAAACTATATCTCCTATAACGTCAAACGCGACGTCAAGCGTCTTTGGCTCGTTATACCACAAATTGCCCATTTCAAAGCCGCCGCGCAGAACATTCTCAACGTCAAAAAGACAGCAATTCATTGTGTCGCGTCTTGCGGACATATCGTGTATGTAAATATAGCCGTCGCGGCACGCCTGCAATTCCTCGGTTGTAAGGAAAAACTTCTTATACAGCTCCTTATTGAGCTGATTGAATATAAGACTTCTCTTGGTTGAAACAAGAGCGCTGTCCGTGTTTGAATTTTCCTTATCGCCGATGTACATAATGGACTGACTCTTTTTATATACCTCGTCAAGCATCTGCACAAAGTCCTGCTTATAGTTTCTGTAATCCCGATAGCTTTTTGCCACCTTGGGATTTACCCTTTCAAGAGCGCCCTCGACTATATTGTGCATCTCGGAAATCTGTATTTCCTCCTTGCCCATTTTACGCGCCTGCGCCTCCACAAATTTACATATGAAATCAATCTCTTCGTCCGTAAACTTTACAAGCGCTCGGAATGCGGATTTGTTTACCGCCACAACCACTTTTTGTACGTTAAAAGGCTCCTTTGTGTTATCTTTTTTTACTACTTTCATATTCTTTGTACCTCTCGTTAATATTTCCCCCTCTCAGCGCGACCACAACATATTGTGGTTATGCTGACCGTTTCCCATTATAGCACCCAATATCTATTTTTACAATTACAGACGTATTATCTATTCTTTACAACAATGTTACATTGTGTCTTTTCCGCATAGCCGCGGCAAATTTTGTTCCGAAAAACAAATATTACATGGCTAATAAAAGTCTTTTTGAAGATACTAATATCGTGTCAGGCTGTCTACAGGTATACCTGTAGACAGCGAAAAAAGCGTTTTTGCAAAACGCTTTTTTCAACTATTTTAAAGAAAAAACCAAAAGTTCCTCCTGCGTCGAAACTTTAGGTTTTATGCCATTTTTGACGCACCTGTCGTCAAAAATGATTTTCATTCGAGGTTGGCACCTCGAGCACCCAAGAACGAGGTAGACAAAACCTATACGGTTTTGTCCGCAGTAACATTACAATAAATTTCGGGAGGCGGATTATGAAAATACTTATGAAATCAATACGGCTTTTTCTTATTGGGGTTTGGGCGGAATATTATAAAAAGGGATTCGACATCGCTATGGACGAATGTATCAAAAAAGGCGGCGATATTTCCGCGGTGCCGCTTACAAGAAAATCCAACAGGAGCTATAATCTTTATATAAAATTTCGGGAATACGAAAAGGATTTGAAAGAAGAAATATTCCTGAAAAAGCTCACAAAAGGCTCCGCATAAATTAGCCTGCCAAAACATTTTTACGGTGTTTTGGCTTTTCTTTTGTGCATTTTTATTAAACAGACCCGAAAAATGCCGTCCCAAAAACCATACGTAAGTGCCAATCTAAAAAAATATGCACAAAACACACAAAATATTGTGTCTATGCCTTGATTTTATCGGATAAAAGTGATATTATATAGTTATGTATGTAACAAATACACAAAGGAGAGCTTAAACAAGTTTTAAACCCTTCTTAAAGACAAATAATAAGAGGAGGAAATTTTTCCGATGGCAAGAAAAATGAAAACCATGGATGGTAACAACGCCGCCGCGTTCGCATCATACGCGTTTACGGACGTCGCTGCTATCTATCCTATCACACCATCATCCACAATGGCAGAAGTTACCGATAAATGGTCGGCTGCCGGACAAAAAAACATTTTCGGACGCACCGTTAAGGTTGTAGAAATGCAGTCTGAGGCGGGTGCTGCCGGCGCGGTTCACGGTTCTCTTACGGCGGGCGCGCTTACAACAACTTACACCGCATCTCAGGGTCTTTTGCTTATGATCCCGAATATGTATAAGATTGCCGGTGAGCAGTTGCCTTGCGTATTCAACGTATCCGCAAGAGCTTTGGCATCACACGCGCTTTCAATTTTCGGCGATCATCAGGACGTTATGGCATGCCGTCAGACAGGTTTCGCTATGCTTGCGTCAACAAATCCGCAGGAGGCAATGGACTTGGGCGCGGTTGCTCACCTTTCAACCATAAAGGGCAAGATTCCGTTCCTGCACTTCTTCGACGGTTTCAGAACATCACACGAGTATCAGAAGGTTGCTTGCTGGGATTACGCTGACCTTGCCGAAATGCTTGACTGGGACGCTTTGAACGACTTCAGACGCAAGTCGCTCAATCCGGAGCACCCTGCTCAGAGAGGTACGGCTCAGAACGGCGACGTATTCTTCCAGGCTAAAGAGGCGTCAAACAAGGCTTATGACGCTATTCCGGCTGTTGTTCAGGAATATATGGATAAGGTAAACGCTAAAATCGGCAGCGACTACAAGCTGTTTAACTATTACGGCGCGGCTGACGCTGAGGAGATCATCGTTGCAATGGGCAGCGTATGCGACACAATCGCAGAAACAGTTGATTACCTTAACGCAAACGGCAAGAAGGTAGGTCTTGTAAAGGTAAGATTGTACAGACCGTTCTCAATAAAGAATTTTGTTGAGGCTATTCCTTCAACGGTTAAGAAGATTTCTGTTCTTGACAGAACAAAGGAACCCGGTTCAATCGGCGAGCCTCTTTATCTTGACGTTGTTGCGGCTCTTCGTGATTCTCAGTTTGAGAATGTTCCCGTATACTCCGGCCGTTACGGTCTTGGTTCAAAGGATACAACTCCGGCTCAGATTATCGCCGTATACAAGAACACAGAAAAGAAGAGATTTACTATCGGCATTAACGACGATGTTACCAATCTTTCTCTTGCTATCGACGAAAATCCGGATACAACTCCCGAGGGTATCACAAGCTGTAAATTCTGGGGTCTTGGTGCGGACGGTACGGTTGGCGCTAACAAGAACTCCGTTAAGATTATAGGCGACCACACAGATATGAACGTACAGGCTTATTTCGACTATGACTCAAAGAAGTCCGGCGGTCTTACCTGCTCACATCTTCGTTTCGGTCACCCGACAATTACTTCTACATACCTTATCAACAAGGCTGACTTTGTCGCTTGTCACAAAGCGTCATATATCAGACAGTATGATATGGTTTCCGACATTAAGCCGGGCGGCGTATTCCTTTTGAATTGTTCTTGGGACGCTGCGGAGCTTGAAGAGCATCTTCCGGGTCAGGTTAAGAAGTATATCGCAGACAACAATATTCAGTTCTATACAATCGACGGTGTTAAGATTGGTAAGGAAATCGGTCTTGGCAACAGAATAAACACGGTTCTTCAATCCGCGTTCTTTAAGCTGTCGGGTATTCTTCCCGAGGAGGACGCAATCAAGTATATGAAGGACGCTGCTACGGCATCATACTCAAAGAAGGGTGACGCTATAGTTAAGATGAACCACGACGCTATCGACGCGGGCGCTCAGCAGGTTGTTAAGGTAGAGGTTCCCGAAAGCTGGAAGAATGCCGAGGCAGAGGATCTTTCGGTTAAGCACGAGGGCGACAGCAAGCTTGTTGATTACGTAAACAACATACTTGTTCCCATCAACCAGTTCCGCGGCTCACAGCTGCCTGTTTCCGCTTTCGAGCCGTATCAGACAGGTGAGGTTCCTCTCGGTTCTGCGGCATTTGAAAAGAGAGGCATTGCTATAGACGTTCCCGTTTGGAACAACGAAACTTGTATCCAGTGCGGCAACTGTTCATATGTATGTCCGCACGCTTGTATCCGTCCTGTTGTTCTTACAAAGGAAGAGCTTGACAACGCTCCTGAGGGCATCAAGTATCAAAACGCTATGCAGCTTAACGGTATGTATTACGCAATGGCTATATCGGTTTATGACTGTACAGGCTGCGGCAGCTGCGCTAATGTTTGCCCTGTAAACAACGCGGGCAAGAAGGATCCGGCTCTTGTTATGAAGTCATTTGACGAAAATACAGAGGAACAGAAGAATTACGATTATCTTGTAAAGCTTGCCGAAAAGCAAGAGGTTCTTGATAAGTTCAAGGTTTCGACAGTTAAGGGAAGTCAGTTCAGAATGCCTTATCTTGAATTCTCCGGCGCTTGCGCGGGCTGCGGCGAAACACCTTACGCTAAGTTTGTTACACAGCTGTTCGGCGACAGAATGTACATTGCGAACGCTACAGGCTGCTCATCGATTTGGGGCGGTTCTGCGCCGTCAACTCCGTACACGGTAAACTCTGAGGGACGCGGTCCCGCTTGGGCTAACTCCCTGTTCGAGGACAACGCGGAATTCGGTCTTGGTATGTTCATCGCTCAGGATACATTGAGAAAATCAAACATCACTAAGCTTGAAAAGATTGCCGAGGAAAATGCGGACGCTAAGCCGGCTATCGACAAGTTCATCGAAACAAAGGACGATGCGGCGGCAAACAAGGTTGCTACAGACGAATTGCTTAAGGCAATCGCTAATATCAACTCTCAGGAGGCTAAGGACGTTCTTGCCGACAAGGAATACCTTTCAAAGAAATCATGCTGGATATTCGGCGGTGACGGTTGGGCATACGACATCGGTTTCGGCGGCGTTGACCACGCTCTTGCATCGGGCGAAGATGTAAATGTTCTTGTATTCGATACAGAGGTTTACTCAAATACAGGCGGTCAGTCATCTAAGGCTACACCGACAGGCGCTATCGCTCAGTTCGCGGCAGCGGGTAAGGAAGTTAAGAAAAAGGATCTTGCCGCAATCGCTATGAGCTACGGTTATGTATACGTGGCGCAGGTTGCTCAGGGCGCAGACCAGAATCAGCTGCTTAAGGCTTTGCTTGAGGCTGAAAGCTACAACGGTCCTTCGCTTATCATCGCTTACGCTCCGTGTATCAACCACGGTATCAAGGGCGGTATGAGCATCGCTCAAACAGAGGAAAAGAAGGCTGTTCAGGCAGGCTACTGGCATCTGTTCAGATTCGACCCGAGACTTGCTCTTGAGGGTAAGAATCCGTTCCAGCTTGATTCAAAGGCTCCGACAATGGATTATGAGGACTTCATTATGGGCGAAGTTCGTTACAACTCGCTCGCTCGTTCAAATCCTGAAAGAGCTAAGGAATTGTTTGCAAAGGCTAAGAAGAACGCAGAAGAAAAGTATGCGCATCTTGTAGAATTGGCTAAATAAAACCTGTTTTTAACGCATTAAAGAGGACTGTTTTACGCAGTCCCCTTTTTTAATGTGCAAAAATTGCTGTTCGCTAAAAATGCGCCGCCCAATCAAGAGCGGCGCATAAAAACGCGATACGTACTTTTCCGTTAGTCAAACAAGGATACCTGATCCGCCTCGGGCAGATCGTCAAAGCAGCCGTTTTCCTCGAAGATATTAAGAGGAGTTCTGCCTATGCCGGTGCGAAGTCTTAAATCCTCTACATTACGGAATTCGCCGTTTTCTCTTTCCTTTGTAATGCTCAAAGCATCGTTTTCACTAAGTCCCGGCAAGGCGCTTAGCGGCGGCAATATTCCGCCGTCCACCTTCAAAAAGTTTACAGCATGGGATTTATACAAATCCACCGGCACAAAGTTTATTCCGCGCGCGTACATTTCAACGCAGATTTCAAGAATCGGAATGAGATTTTCCTCCTTGGGCGTAACGGTTCCGTCCTTTTTCTTTGCATTGATTGAGCGTATTTCCTCTTTTACCCTTTCCTTGCCTCTCGCCATTATAGACGCGTCAAAATCGTCCGCTCTGACGGAGAAATATGACATATAAAACGCCTCCGGATAATGCACCTTGAAATACGCTATTCTGAACGCCGACATAGCATACGCGACGGCGTGCGCCTTCGGGAACATATACTTTATCTTTTTACAGGAGTCGATGTACCAATCGGGAACATTATTATCCCGCATCTCCTGCTCGTATTCGGGTGTAAGTCCCTTTCCCTTTCGCACCATTTCCATTATCTTGAAAGCGTGTTCCTCCTCCACGCCCATGGAAATAAGATAAATCATAATATCATCGCGGGCGCAAATGGAGTGTGACAGGTCACACTTGCCCTCGCGGATAAGCTCCTGCGCGTTGCCCAGCCACACGTCCGTTCCGTGCGAAAGTCCGGAAATTCTTACAAGCTCCGAAAAGGTAGTTGGCTTGGTATCCTCAAGTATCTGCCGAACAAATTTCGTACCGAATTCCGGTACTCCGTAGGTTCCCGGATTTGTTCCTATATCCTCGCCCGGCAATATATTAAGCGCCTTATTTGACGTGAACAGGCTCATAGTTTCACTGTCGCCTATCGGAATATCCTTTGCCTTTATTCCCGTTATATCCTCCAACATTCTGATAACCGTCGGGTCATCGTGTCCAAGTTCATCGAGCTTTAAAAGGTTTTGGTCAATTTTGTGGTAATCAAAATGCGTTGTTATAATATCCGAATTAGGGTCGTCCGCGGGGTGCTGCACAGGGCAAAATTCGTGTATGTCGTTTTCATGCGGTACAACGATTATTCCGCCAGGGTGCTGTCCGGAGGTACGTTTCACACCCTCGCAGCCCCTTGCAAGGCGGTGCATTTCCGCGCCGCGCATCACGATATTTTTTTCATCACAGTATCTTTTAACGTATCCGAACGCTGTCTTTTCGGCTACGGTGCCGATTGTTCCCGCGCGGAATACTTTTCCCTCGCCGAAAAATGTTTCCGTATACTTATGAATTACCGGCTGATATATACCCGAAAAATTAAGGTCAATGTCAGGCTCCTTATCACCCTTAAAACCGAGGAAGGTTTCAAAGGGTATATCGTGTCCGTCCTTTATATACTGTGTTCCGCATTTTGGACACACCTTATCAGGCAGGTCACAGCCGGATAGACCGATTTCCGACTCGATAAATTCCACATTTTTGCAGTTTGGGCAAATATAATGTCCCTGCAAGGAATTAACCTCGGTTATATCCGACAAATACGCGACAAAGGATGAGCCGACCGAGCCTCTCGAGCCAACCAAATAGCCGTCCTCCAGGGAACGGCGCACAAGCTCCTGCGCTATTCTGTACATAACCGCAAAGCCGTATGTCGTTATGGAATACAGCTCCTTATCCAGTCTTTTCTGTACGATTTCGGGCAACGGGTCGCCGTATATTTCCCTCGCGCGCTTTATCGAGTCGTTTACAATGCCCTCCTTTGCGCCCGGAATAACCGGCGGGCATTTCTTTTCGGGAATGGGACGAACATCGCCAATCATATCGGCAATCTTATTCGTGTTTGTAACAACAACCTCATAGGCTTTTTCCTTGCCCAAATAATCAAACTCCTTAAGCATTTCCTCCGTTGTTCTCAAATACAGCGGCGCCTGATTATCCGCGTCCGAAAACCCCTGGTAGTGCATAAGTATCTTTCTGTAATCCGCGCCCTCCATATCCATAAAATGCACATCGCAGGTGGCGCAAACCGGCTTATTGTACTTTTCGCCGAGCGCCACAATACGGCGGTTCAAATTCCGCAAATCCTCGTCCGTATTAACCGTAGGGTGCTTGAAATCCGTTTTCATATACGCGTTATTGCCTATCGGCTGAATTTCAAGATAATCATAGAAATCCACTATGTCTTTAAGGTCCTCGTCCGTCTTTCCGTCAATCACCGCTCTGAAAAGCTCGCCCGCCTCGCAGGCGGAGCCTAAAATAAGTCCCTCGCGCTTTTCCTCAAGCAGGCTGCGCGGTATACGCGGCGTTCGGAAAAAGTAGTTTAGGTGCGATTGTGACACCATTTCATAAATATTCCTTAAGCCTGTCTGATTTTTTGCGAGTATTATAATATGGAACGCCTTATTTTTCTTTGCCGCGGCGCGCAGGTCAAATTCCGTGTTGAGCTTTTTAAGCTCTGTTTTCCCCTGCTCCCTCAGCCCCTCTATCATTTTCACAAACACATCGGCTGTCGCTTTAGCGTCGTCAACCGCTCTGTGGTGATTATCAAGAATTACGTGCAGATGGCGCGTGAGCGTGTCAAGCCTGAAATTAGATAAATTCGGATACATACATCTCGCAAGCATCAGCGTGTCAAGATAGCAGAAATTAAAGTCAATCCCGCTTTTTTGCGCCGCGGTCTTTATAAAGCCTATATCAAACGCCGCGTTATGCGCGACAAGCACGCAGTCCTTGCAAAATTCAAAAAATTCGCCCAGTATTTCCTCTATTTTCGGCGCGTTTTTTACCATTTTATCATTTATGCCCGTAAGATTAACAATATTTTCGGGTATGGGTCGGCACGGATTTACAAAGGTTGACCATTTATCGACTATTTCTCCGTTTACAACCTTGACCGCGCCAATCTCGGTTATGGCGTCGGTTTTGTTGCTGAGTCCAGTGGTTTCTATATCAAACACCACAAAAGGCGAATCTATATTCTGCTCTCCCGCGCCGTATAGAATTTTTTTGCCGTCGTCAATAAGGTAACCCTCAACGCCGTAAAGCACCTTTATTTTTTTATTGTAATCCGACGCCTTCATAGCGTCCGGAAACGACTGCACAACGCCGTGATCTGTTATGGCTATCGCCTTGTGTTCCCAGTAAATTGCTCTGTTTATCAAATCCTGTGCCGAGGATACGGCGTCCATTGCCGACATCTGCGTGTGAAGATGCAGCTCAACGCGCTTTTCCCTCGCGTTGTCCTTTCTGACCGGCGGCTTTTCGATTTGAGCAATGTCGTTAAGCATTACTATGGTTTCACCGGCGTATTCGTCAAACTGCGCCCTTCCGCGCGCCGCAACATATATTCCGCCGCCCTTAACGCCCTTTTTCAAGGCTCCGTACAGCTTGTTAAACGGCGCGTCATCATCTGTTTTTGGTATAAACATCTTCGCGGATATTGAGTCCTCGTTATCGGTTATTTCCATTGTTATAAGATGAAGAATCTTGCCGGTTCTCTTTGAGGTGATTTCGCGCTCGTCAACAAAAAACACCTTCCCCGAAAACGTAACTTTGCCGGAATTGTCGTTTATTGATTTGATTGAAATTATATTATCCTTTATAGGTCTGCCGTAAAGCATATCGGACACATTCGCTTTGCCGCGAAATTGCGACGGATTGTCACCCTGCATTGTTCTTCTTTCCTCGGGTGAAAGCTCATATATCATCACATTCCTGTCCTGCTTTTTTTCCGGCGCGTCCGTCTTGACTGTTACCTCCGCCAGATTACAGGCGGATTTTACTTTGCTCTCCACCTTTGCCGCCAAATACGCCGACACGTCGGATCCCAAAAACAGCGTTACTTTTCTTCTGCTTTTTGAAACGCTTATTTTTTCCACCTCCAGATCGGATATTTCTCTATCCGTTATCTGCGGAAATACAACTCCCAACTTTGGTTTCATATAACACCTTTCCCTTATCTGCAAAACAGGCTGCGTTGCTCCGCAGCCTGCCGATTTTACAATTATTTAAAATATTTTACGCCCGCCTCAAACAATTTCTGATCCTTATTTCCGGGTACATTGAACGCGACATTCGCGCCGATACGTTCGCTGTGTCCCATTTTGCCGAGCACTCTGCCGTCGGGACTTGTGATGCCCTCTATTGCCGAAACGGAGCCGTTCGGGTTCCAATCAATATCGTATGTAGCCTTATTTTCAAGGTTTACATACTGCGTTGCGATTTGTCCGTTCGCGGCAAGCCCCTTAACCTGCTCCGGCGATGCGATAAAGCGTCCCTCGCCGTGCGACAGCGCGATTGTGTGAACATCGCCCGTTTCCACGTTTGCAAGCCACGGTGATTTGTTTGACGCAATTCTCGTTCTCGCCATACACGAAACGTGTCTGCCGATTGTGTTGAATGTAAGCGTGGGTGAATTGTCGTCCAAATCCCTTATTTCGCCGTAAGGCACAAGTCCGAGCTTTATAAGCGTCTGGAAACCGTTACAAATTCCGAGCATCAAGCCGTCGCGGTTTTTAAGCATATTCATAACAGCGTCCTTGACAAGCGGATTTCTGAACGCGGTCGCGATAAACTTACCGCTGCCCTCAGGCTCGTCACCGCCGGAAAATCCTCCCGGAATCATCACTATCTGAGAATTGTTAATTCTCTTTTCCATTTCCTTCATCGAGTAAACAACGTCGCTGCCCGTCAGATTGCGAATTACAAATACATCGGCAACGCCGCCCGCCTTTTCAAACACTTTAGCGGTGTCATATTCGCAGTTTGTACCCGGAAATACCGGAATGAATATTCTCGGCTTTGCGAATTTTTCGGACGCGACAGTGATATTACGCTTGGAATAGCTGTATGTTTCAGGCTCCTCCGTAAAGTGTCCCGCCTTTGTCGGGAATACCTTTTCAAGCGGTTTTTTCCATGCGTCAACAGCCTCTTTAAGCGTGATTTCAACGCCGTTCATCTTAAGCGCGTTTCCTCCGGTTGTACCGACAATAACCGCACCGTCCATATCCTCCTCTACCTCAAGCACGATTGAGCCGAGCGGAGCATTGAACAGCATATCATTTGTGATATTCTTGTCAAATTCAACGCCTATCATATTACCGAACGCCATTTTAGAAACGGTTTCGGCAAGCCCGAATCCCTTTACAACGCTTGCGGAAAGCACCTTTCCGTCCGTGATAAGGCTGTGAACGGTATCGTACATTTTCTTTAATTCGTCAAAGCGGGGCAAGTCGTTTTCATCACGCTTTACGGTGAACATTACAAGCTTTGAACCCTCTTTTTTGATTTCCTGAGAAATAACCTTGTCAGCCTTTACAGGCGCTGCCGCGAACGATGTAAGAGTAGGCGGAACGTCAAGGTCGTTAAATGAGCCGCTCATCGAGTCCTTGCCGCCTATTGCCGCTATACCCAGCTCGAGCTGCGTCATATACGCGCCGAGAAGTGCCGCGAACGGTTTTCCCCAACGCTTAGGGTCGGTTCCGAGTCTTTCAAAATATTCCTGGAACGTGAGGTATATCTTCTTATAGTCCGCGCCCATTGCGACAGCCTTTGAAACGGATTCGACTATCGCGTATGTTGAGCCGTGATACTGGCTCCAGCTTGAAAGGTCGGGATTATAACCGAATGTCATAATCGTAGCCGTATTGGTTTCTCCGCCCTCTACCGGCACTTTCGCCGCCATACCGTCTGACGGAGTAAGCTGATACTTGCCGCCGAACGGCATAATCACACTGCCCGCGCCGATTGTGCTGTCGAACTTTTCGCAAAGTCCCTTTTGTGAGCATACATTCAAATCCGAAAGTGTTTCGAGCCACTTCGCCTTTACATCGGCAACAGCCTCACTCTTAAAGAAATTCTTACTTTCATCAGGCAATACCACTTCAACATCGGTATTCTTGGTAGCGCCGTTTGTATTAAGGAAATCACGCGAAATATCGCATATTGTCTTTCCTCTCCAATTCATAACAAGTCTGTTTTCATCTGTCACAACGGCAACCTTTGTAGCCTCAAGGTTTTCATCGTTGGAGTATCCGATAAATTTATCCGCGTCCTCCGCTCTTACGACTACCGCCATTCTCTCCTGCGACTCACTTATCGCAAGCTCCGTACCGTCAAGTCCCTCATACTTCTTCGGCACCTTGTCAAGGTCTATAACAAGACCGTCAGCCAATTCGCCTATCGCCACGCTGACGCCGCCCGCGCCGAAATCGTTACAGCGCTTTATAAGGGTAGTAACCTTTTCATCTCTGAATAATCTCTGAATTTTTCTTTCAACCGGCGGGTTACCCTTTTGAACCTCACTGCCGCAGGTAACAACGCTTTTTTCATCGTGCGCCTTTGATGAGCCTGTCGCGCCGCCTATACCGTCGCGACCCGTTCTTCCGCCGAGCAAAATTATAACATCACCCTTTGACGGCACCTCTCGAATTACATTCTTCTTCGGAGCGGCGCCGATTACCGCGCCTATTTCCATTCTCTTTGCAACATATCCCGGGTGGTAAATTTCCTGCACCTGACCGGTCGCAAGACCAATCTGGTTACCGTATGAGCTGTAGCCGGACGATGCGCCCTTTGTAATCTTTCTCTGCATAAGCTTGCCGGCGTGGGTATCCTTTAGGGAAACTCTCGGATCGCCGCTGCCGGTTACGCGCATCGCCTGATACACATAGCTTCTGCCCGAAAGCGGGTCGCGGATAGCGCCGCCAAGACAGGTCGCCGCGCCGCCGAACGGCTCGATTTCAGTCGGGTGGTTATGCGTTTCGTTCTTGAACATTATAAGCCACTGCTCCTCAACTCCGTCCACATCAACAGGCACGACAATAGAGCAGGCGTTTATCTCCTCCGACTCGTCTATTTCCTTTAACAGTCCCTTTTTCTTGAGCTGTTTTACGATTATTGTAGCCATATTCATAAGGCAGGTATCTCTGTCGGGCGCGTACAAATCCGCCTTAGCCGCTTTGTATTCATCATAAGCCTCTCTTATAACATCGGCATATTTGCCGTCATTTACAGTCACATTATTTATTTTAGTGGAAAACGTAGTGTGGCGGCAGTGATCCGACCAATAGGTGTCAATCATACGCATTTCCGTTACTGTCGGGTTGCGCTTTTCGGTGTTCTTGAAATAGTCGCGGCAGAACTCCAAATCGTCCATATCCATCGCAAATCCCATTTCGCCCAAAAATGCCTCCATAGCGGTCTTGTCCATATCAATAAAGCCGTCAACCGTCTTGACGTCTTCGGGGATTATATGCTCCATTTCAAGCGTCTGCGGTTTTTCAAGAGCCGCCTCACGCGCCTCCACGGGATTTATAACATATCTCTTTACCGCCTCAAGCTCATCGTCCGACACCTCACCCGTAAGCACATATACCTTTGCACTGCGCACGGTCGGGCGCTCCTTTCCCGTCAGAATGGATATACATTCCTCCGCGGACGCGGCTCTTTGGTCAAACTGACCTGGCAGATACTCCACAGTGAACACCTTTCCCGCGTCTATATTTATTTCCTCGTCATAGGCGTTATCCACGGGCGGCTCGGAGAATATAAGATTTCTCGCCTTTTGATATTCCTCATCGCTTACGCCGGAAACATCATATCTGTTGATTATTCTTACGTTCTCAAGTCCCGAAAGAGAAAGATTTTCTCTCAAATCCGCAAGAGTGCCCTTTGCCTCAACGTCAAATCCGTCTTTCTTTTCAACATAAACTCTTCTTACGTTTTCCATGATTTAACTCCTTTAATCAAACTAAACTCAATATGAATTTATTTTAACATAAAATCAAACATTTATCAACATAATAACGCAATAAATCGGATAAAATTTTATTTGAAAAAGTTTTAAAAAAATAGCTTGACATTTTATTTTTCATATGCTATAATAACCGAGTAATAAGAAATGCGGGAGTGGCTCAGTGGTAGAGCGTCACCTTGCCAAGGTGAACGTCGCGAGTTCGAATCTCGTCTTCCGCTCCATAAAATCCTTGATGTTTTCATCAAGGATTTTTATTTTTAGGCAAACGCAAAAGGAGAACAGCATAGGCTATTCTCCTTTTATCATATTAATAAAATATTCGTGAAAAGCGGTATTTTTCGTAAGCTCGGGGTGGAATGAGGTCACAAGCATATTATTTTCTCTTGCCGCGACAATATGACCGTTAAGCTCACAAAACACCTGTACATTTTCGCCGACGCTGTCAATCCAAGGCGCGCGTATAAACACAAGCGGGAACGGAACAGCAGATATTTCGGGAATAAGAGCCTCATTGCTGAAACTGTCAATCTGCTTGCCGTACGCGTTGCGGCGCACGGAAATATCCATAACGCCCAAATGCGGATTTTCACCCTCGATATTTTTTGCCAGAACTATAAGTCCCGCGCAGGTTCCGAAAACGGGCATACCGTTTTCAATCATTTCCTTTATCGGCTCAAACAAATCAAGCTGACGCAGCAGCTTGCCGATTACTGTGCTTTCGCCGCCGGGAATTATAAGACCGTCAAACGGTTTTTCGATGTCCCTTTTCTGACGTATTTCAAACGACTCGATTCCAAGCGCGTCAAGAGCGAATTTATGCTCTATAAACGCGCCCTGGAGCGCCAATATGCCTATTCTCATTATTTACCACGCTCCGCCATAAGAAGTGCGATTTCGTTTTCATTAATACCGACCATAGCCTCGCCCAAATCCTCGGAAAGCTCCGCGATAAGGTTATCGTCCGTGTAGTTTGTAACCGCCTGAACAATAGCAGCCGCGCGCTTTGCCGGATTTCCGGACTTAAATATTCCGGAGCCGACGAATACGCCCTCGGCGCCAAGGTGCATCATAAGAGCCGCGTCAGCCGGAGTCGCAACGCCGCCCGCGGCAAAGTTTACGACCGGCAGCTTGCCGTTTTTATGCACGTATTCAACAAGATTATACGGTACCTGAAGCTGCTTTGCAGCCTCGTATAATTCATCCTCCGCCATGCTCTGTATACGGCGTATTTCAGACATCATCATTCTCATATGGCGTACAGCCTGAACAACATCGCCCGTGCCCGGCTCGCCCTTTGTTCTTATCATTGCCGCGCCTTCGTTTATACGTCTTAAAGCCTCGCCCAAATCCTTTGCGCCGCATACGAACGGTACTTTGAATTCGTTCTTATTTATATGATACTTGTCATCGGCGGGTGAAAGAACCTCACTTTCATCGATGTAATCTATCTTTATCGCCTGCAAAATTCTTGCCTCTGCAAAATGACCTATACGGCATTTTGCCATTACGGGAATGGAAACAGCCTCCTGTATACCCTTAATCATTTTAGGGTCGCTCATTCTCGATACACCGCCTGCCGCGCGTATGTCCGCCGGAATACGCTCAAGCGCCATAACCGCGCACGCGCCCGCCTCTTCGGCGATTTTTGCCTGCTCCGGTGTTGTAACGTCCATTATAACTCCGCCCTTTAGCATTTGGGCAAGATTTCTGTTAAGTTCCATTTGAGTTGACATATTTTTTTCCTCCGTTTATTGACTTTTTATTTTAGATTAGTTATAATTATACCACTGATTGACACTATTAAAAGTGCCAAAATACAACTTTTTTATGGGGTCAGATTATGTTTAACTTTATATTTACAGCCGATAAGGAATCTAAGAAACCACTGTACGAGCAGCTTTATTCTTATGTAGCGAATGAAATAAGAAATAATAATTTAACCGAGAATGAGCGAATGCCGTCAAAAAAGGCATTGGCAAAGCATTTGGGAATAAGCGTGAACACGGTGGAAACGGCGTATTCGATACTTGTCGAGGAGGGGTATCTGAGAAGTGTGCCGAGGAGCGGCTTTTATGTATGCCGCATAGAGGCTCCGATGGGCGGCAGAGAAATTGAGTACGCCGAGGAAAAAGCACCCGTGAAGAAATATAAGACGGATTTTAAAACCAATACCGTTGACGTGGCGTCGTTTCCGTATGCTACGTGGGTAAAGCTGTCAAAAGAGGTCTTATATTCGAATCCGGAATATTTAAATGCCGGCGACGTCAAGGGCGATTATGAGCTGTGCGAAAGCATCGCCAAATACCTGCACGAATTTCGCGGAGTGCGCTGCTCACCCGCGCAGATAGTGGTCGGAGCGGGTATAGAATATCTTACGATGCTGCTTACGGAGCTGTTTGATGAGAAAAGCGTGTTCGCGCTGGAAAATCCCGGCTACAGAAAAATAAACGCTATACTAAAAAATAACAATCGAAGAATAAATTATATAGACGTGGACGAAACGGGACTTCGGACGGATAAATTAAAGGAAAGCGATTCGGATATAGTATACGTTACGCCGTCGCACCAGTTCCCTACGGGCGCGGTTATGTCCGTGGGCAGGAGAACGGAGCTTTTGTCGTGGGCGGAGGAAAAGGACGGAAGATATATAATAGAGGACGATTATAACAGCGAGTTTAATTTTTCCGTAAAGCCCGTTCCGGCAATGCAGGGACTTGCCGTCAGCGATAAGGTAATATATCTGAGCACATTTTCGCGTGTGCTTGCGCCGTCCATAAGAATAGCGTATATGGTGCTGCCAAAGGAAATCCTAAAAAAATTTGACGAACATTTTTCGGCGTATTCGTCAACCGTGCCGAGGTTTGAGCAGCACACGCTTGATAGGTTTATTTCGGACGGATATTTTTCAAGACACTTAAGCAGGGTGAAAAATATTTACAGAAAAAGACGCGATAGGCTGATGGAAATACTTGACGGCACCGATTTCACAATTACGGGCGAAAGAGCCGGACTTCACCTTGTCTTAAAGACGCCTCACGCGAAAGAAATAATAAAAAAAGCCGAGCAAAACGACATAAAGCTATACGATATGGACGATTATTATATGACCGAAAATAAGTGCGGCAATTCCGTAATCATCGGCTACGCCGGCGCGTCCGAAGAGGATATGGAGCGTCTCGGCAAATTTTTTGAAAAATACCGATACTAAAATTTGTGCGCAAAGAAAAATTTCAAAAAATTTCATCTTGGGTATTGCAATTTGATGTATTTTTTGTTATAATAATTCAGTCGGGCGGATATGGCGGAATTGGCAGACGCGCATGATTCAGGTTCATGTCTTTCACGAGGTGCAGGTTCAAGTCCTGTTATCCGCACCAAATATCAAATAAACCGCACAGATATGCGGTTTATTTTTTTACATACACGTTTTTATGAAATATATTTACAGAGATTTCCATATCTGCATCGGGGTTTTTACTCGGAAATATTTTCAAAAGTAACCTTTTCCAATTCCTCGGTCATAATTTTTTGAACATTATACAGTTTTTTCTGAATCGCGCATACGCCGTTGCTCTTGCATATTTCGGGATTTTCCATACAGGCGTTTATCGCGATTTTGCCGTCTATGACCTCTATAACCTCTCTCAAGGTTATCTCGGACGGTTTTTTGTTAAGCGTATATCCGCCGTTTACGCCGCGATGTGATTTTATTATTCCCGACTGGACTATTTTACGCAGAATTTTAAGGGTGAACCTATAGGGTATATCATTTTTTTCGGCAATATCCTTAGCATCGATTTGCTTGTTTTCCTCGGCAAGCATCGCAACTATTCTGATAGCGTAATCCGCCTCGCGCGTCATCTTCATTCTTGAATGTCCTCCATTATTTTTAAAATTTCCATAGCGTACGAACGCGGTGTTCTTCCGTTTATCACATTTACCTTGTAGTCGCAGTTATCGTAAAACGGCTTTCTCATTTCAAAACGTTTCTTTATATCCTCTATGCTGTCGCGCTTTAAAAGTGGTCTGGTTTCCCTCGCCTTTTCAAGACGCTCCTCTATCACGGAAAATTCCGGCGCAAGGTTTATTATCACGCCCGTTTTTCTCAAAATATCGATATTGCGCTTGTCGAGAACCACACCTCCTCCGGTGGATATTACGGCATTTTTGCTTTCCGCCGCCTCCTCTATAATTTCACGCTCGATTTTCCTGAAATGCTCCTCGCCGTATTTATCAAAAATTTCGTTTATCGTCATATTTGTTTTTTGGACAATCATATCGTCCGTGTCAATAAGACTGTAGCACGACATCTGCGCTATTGCTTTGCTTATCTCTGTTTTGCCGGACGCCATAAAGCCGGTGATAACTATATTCATCTGCCGAACACCTCTCTTTTTATTCTCTCACCCATATCCTCCGGCAACTTTATTCCGGTAAACAGCTCATACGCTATGACGCCTTGATATATAAGCATACCCAGACCGTTTAGGGTCAAAGCCCCGCGCTTTTTTGCCTCTTTCAAAAACAATGTTTCGTCGGGATTGTATATCATATCCACGACCGCCGTATTACTGTCGATAAACGACAAATCCTCTATTTCCTCTATATTATCCGTCGGCAGTACATTCTCCTGCGGCTCCATACCGGCGGAGGTGGTATTTATTACTATGTCAAATTTGAGAGTGTCAATTTCGGTGTTTATTTTAAAGCCCTTACATTTTAAAATATCCTCAGCCAACGCGTGTGCCTTGCTCTTTGTCCTGTTTAAAACCGTGACCGACGCGGCGCCGTTATCTATAAGGCGAATAAGCGTCGGACGCGTTACTCCTCCGGCGCCGATTATAAGTATGCGGCTGTCCTTTATTTTTATTCCCGCCCTGTCAAGCGACATACAAAAGCCGTCGGCATCGGTATTGTAGCCGCAGAGCCTTCCGCCCCTGTTTACCACGGTGTTTACCGAGCCGAGCTGCCTTGCCGTATCGTCAACGCAGTCCAAATACTTCATCACCTCTACCTTGTGAGGCGCGGTTACATTTAATCCCTTTATATCAAGCGCGCGCATACCGTCAATAGCCTCTTTAAGATTTTCCGGCTTTACGCGCCACGCGCAGTATACGTAGTTATTATGTATGGTTTCGGATATGAAGTTGTGCATATTCGGAGAAAACGTATGCTCAACAGGATACCCGATTATTCCAAGCTGCTTTGTGTGTCCGTTTATCTCAAACATTTATCCCGTCTCCGTTCGTCAATATTATTGATATTATAACACACTTTTTACAATTTGAACAGCCTATTTTATTATTTTTTGGCTTTCGACCTGAATATAACGGATACAAGAAATCCGAATATCAGCGCCGCCGCTATTCCTCCCGCGGCGGCTGTAAAGCCTCCGGTAAATATTCCTATAAATCCGTCCTCGCTCACCGCCTTGCTTACGCCTTTGCAAAGATTATATCCAAAGCCGGTAAGCGGCACCGTCGCTCCGGCGCCGGCGAAATCCACAAGCGGCTGATATACGCCGATAAGCTGCAAAAACACTCCCGCGACCACAAATGTTACAAGTATTCTCGCCGGAGTGAGCTTTGTTTTGTCTATCAAAATCTGTCCGACAACGCATATCAGTCCGCCTATTATAAATGCCTTTAAATAGTCCATTTCCCTCTCCTTTCAATTTTCTGTTACACGCTAATTCTCTATCACAACTGCATGGGCAATGGCAGGTATGCTTTCTCCCTGCTCCACCACCATCGGATTCATAAGCGCGCCCGTAGCCATAACAAGCACTTTTTTCAAATTATGACGTTTAAGCTCCCTGTAGATATATCCGCAGAACACACTTCCGCAGCAGCCGCAGCCGCTCCCGCCCGCGTGAACGTCCTGTTCCTCGATGTCGTATATCATTTTGCCGCAATCCTTATGGTTTTCCCTTATATCAAATCCCTCGTCAAGCATCAGCTCCTCAAGTATATCCGAGCCTATAACGCCAAGGTCGCCGGTTGCTATCATATCATAATCATCGGGCCGCGCACCGGTATCGCGGAAATGCGCTATAAGCGTATCAATAGCCGCCGGAGCCATTGCCGCGCCCATATTGCTTATATCCGTAATGCCCTTGTCTATGACCTTTCCTGTGGTTACATAGGTTATTCTCGGTCCGCTGCCCTTGCTTGAAAGCACCGCGCAGCCCGCACCCGTAACGGTCCACTGCGCCGACGGTGTGCGCTGTCCTCCGTATTCAAGCGGATTCCTGAATTGTCTTTCCGATGAGCAAAAATGACTCGAGGTAAGGCACATCGCGTAATCGGCATATCCGCCGTCCACTATCATACCTCCCACGGACATACTCTCGGTCATTGTGGAACAGGCTCCGTAAAGTCCCAAAAACGGTATGTCAAGGTCGCGCACGCTGTAATGCGCACCCACGCATTGGTTGAGCAAATCTCCCGCAAGAATGTAATTTATATCGCTTTGCTTTAGCTTTGCCTTTTCAAGCGCGAGCAGAGCTGTTTGCCTTTGCAGGGTGCTTTCCGATTTTTCCCACGACTTTTCTCCGAGGGTGTCGTCCGTAAGAATTCTGTCAAAGGTATCCTTTAAAGGTCCCTTTCCCTCCTTAACTCCGACTATGGACGCCGTTTCCGTTATCACCGGCGCGTTTTCAAGCTTAACCGTTTGTTTACCTATTCTAACACTCATAAAATCATCTCCTACTTGTTTTTGATTAGTTTTTGTTGTAAATGATGATTTTATTCGATAAAAAATCCCACGCAAAATATTATTTAAAAAATTTTTATATAAACTATTGACAAATATATACTTATACCGTATAATGAACATATGAACAGTTATTCATACATTCATTTGAGGAGGTATAATTATGAAAAAAGATAATGTATGCCGCGCCGATGAACATCATCACGAGCATCACCACGAACATTCAGTCTGCGGCTGCGGTCACGAGCATCACCACGAGCATTCAGCCTGCGGCTGCGGTCACGACCACGTACATCACGAGGGCAAAGCTCTCATTATAAGATTGATTGCGGGAGGAGCTTTATTTATTGCCGCCCTGTTGTCCGAAAAATTTATATTGAATTTATGGAAATATACATCGGATATTTTATTTATTATTTCGTATTTAATTCTCGGATATGACATTTTGTGGCACGCAGTGAAAAACATATTCAAGGGACATCTGTTTGACGAAAACTTTCTTATGAGCGTCGCAAGCATCGGCGCGTTCATAATCGGCGAGCACCCCGAGGCGGTCGCGGTAATGCTTTTCTATCAAATCGGAGAGGCTTTGCAGGAAAGGGCAACGGAAAAAAGCCGAAACTCGATTTCACAGCTTATGGATATACGCCCGGACTATGCCAACATAGAAAAAGACGGACAGCTTAAAAGAGTATCGCCCGAAAGCGTAAATATAGGCGACATAATAGTGGTAAAGCCCGGCGAAAAAATTCCGCTTGACGGAAGTATTTCGCAAGGCGAAACATATCTCGACACGGCGGCGCTTACGGGAGAGAGCGTACCGCGCCGCGCCGCCAAAGGCGACGGCGTATTAAGCGGCAGCGTGAATACGGGTTCGCCCATTCATATAAGGGTTGAAAAGGAATTTTCCGAAAGCACCGTTTCAAAAATTCTTGATATGGCGGAGCACGCTCAAAGCAAAAAAGCGAAATCGGAAAAATTCATCACAACATTCGCGAAATATTATACTCCGATAGTTGTGCTGCTTGCGGTAATCGTAATGTTTGTTCCTCCCCTGCTTTCATTGGGTGAATTTAAAACCTGGATTTACCGCGGACTTATATTCCTTGTGGTTTCCTGTCCGTGTGCGCTTGTGGTATCCATACCATTGGGATTTTTCGCCGGAATAGGCTGCGCGTCCAAAAACGGAATACTCGTCAAGGGCGGCAACTGCCTGGAGGGTTTTTCAAAGCTAAGCACCGTTGTATTTGACAAAACCGGCACTCTTACGGAGGGCACATTTGCGGTAAATAAAATTTATTCGGAAATACCCGAAGATGAATTGATGAAATATGCGGCATACGCGGAATTTTATTCAACTCACCCTATTGCGGAATCCGTAAAGAGCGCCTACAATGGCAATATAGACGCCGCTCTCATTTCCGACTATACCGAAACAGCCGGAACCGGCATAAGCGCGGTTATAGGCGGCAAACGCGTTCTTGCCGGAAACGAACGGCTGATGTCGCAAAACAACATTCAATTCGTAAAATCCGATTTCCGCGGCAGCACGGTATATATATCCGTAGACGGCATATTCGCCGGCTACATAGGAATATCGGATAAGATAAAAGCGGACAGTGCCTCGGCGGTAAACGAGCTTAAAAAGCTCGGCATAAAATCCGTTATGTTCACCGGAGATATTAAAGAATCAGCCGATTACGTTTCAAATCAAATCGGAATTGAAACCGTATATTCGCAGCTGCTGCCGCAGGATAAGGTAAGCAAGCTGGAGGAAATTCTTTCCGCCAAGTCAGAAAAGAAAAGTGTCGCTTTCGTAGGCGACGGAATTAACGACGCTCCCGTTCTTATGCGCTCGGATATAGGTATCGCAATGGGCGGCATCGGCTCCGACAGTGCGATTGAGGCGGCTGATGTGGTGCTTATGACCGATGAGCCGTCAAAGCTCTGTTCAGCGGTTAAGATTTCCGCTAAAACAATGCGAATTATTAAGCAGAATATCATATTCGCGATAGGCATAAAGGTATTGGTTATGATTCTCAGCGTGTTCGGACTCAGCACGATGTGGCTCGCTATATTCGCAGACGTGGGCGTATCTCTGATTGCGGTAGCAAATTCACTCAGAGCGCTGTATTTGCGCAAAAGTAAAAGGTAAATTTGAATAATTCATTGACAGATACATTCCCGTGATGTATCTGTTTTTTTTACGTTTTATTGTCTATAAATTTATTTTTCTGGAAAAAATTTGAAAAATATCTTGATTTTGTTTACAGATTATGGTAATATTATGTAAGTACCGGAAATATTTACATATTAACCGGTTCAGATTATGATTTTGTTATAGTTTTACGTATAGGAGGATTAATTTATGAACAACAAAATATCTGTTTTAATAGCAGACGACAATGAGGATCTTGTGACGGAATTATCACAGCACATCAACGAGCAATCTGATATGACGGTTATCGCCGCCGCGCACGACGGCAATGAAACATACGAACTCATACTTGAAACCAAACCCGACGCGGTAATACTGGATTTGGTGATGCCAAAGCTCGACGGAATAGGAGTTTTAAAAAGGCTGCAAAATACGGTTCTTCCGAAAAAGCCGAAAATAATTGTATATTCCATTTCATCAATAGCTATTAATATGGCGTCATCGGTAAGCTCAAGCATAGATTATTGTCTTTTAAAACCGCAGAGTGACGAGCGCATATGCGAGGTAATACGGGATATTGTTTTGGTTCCGAATGTTGCCGCCGTGCCCGCCGCGCCGAAATCGCTTGCGGTGACTCAAAAGAATGAGGAGATTGATTTGGAAACGGTCGTTACGGACTTTATTCACGAGCTTGGCGTACCCGCGCATATAAAGGGTTATCAGTATATCAGAAGTGCTATTATGATGGTTGTGGAAAATATGGACTTGCTTAATTTCATAACTAAGCAGCTTTATCCCGAAATAGCAAAGGCGTATAACACCACCGCCAGCCGAGTTGAAAGGGCAATTCGCCATTCGATAGAGGTGGCGTGGAGCAGAGGAAAGCCCGAAATTATGAACGAGATATTCGGGTATACAATCCATACCGGCAAGGGTAAGCCGACAAATTCGGAGTTTATCGCTATGGTGGCGGACAGGATAAGATTGACGCTTAAATAAGGCGGTGGGCGGGCGACCACAAGGGTCGCCCCTACGAGGCGGATTTGCCGGCTGTGTTTGTAGGGGCGGGCATTGCCCGCCCGCGGGCGCCCAATGGGCGCCCCTACTATTAGGGGAGCCTTGCAGAGCGTTGCCGGAAATACAGCTTAATTTTTTATACAGCGCAATCCCTCATCCGTCGGCTGCGCCGACACCTTTTTGGCAACGGCTACGAGCCTGCGGCTCTAAGCCTACGATTTGCAAAGCAAATCGTTCACCCCCCAAGGGGAAGGCTTAGGGTTCGCGGCGGTGAGCGGGTGAACACAAGGGGTGCCCGTACGGAATCAAAGCCGAAAAGATGGATTTATTGGGGATTTTGGGGATTTAAGTCTTAATTATTTGATTTTTCCGCGCAGGTATGGTAAAATCATTATCAGCAAGGGAGGTCATATTATGTCAATTTCTTTTAAAGGAGCGAAAAAGTACAAAAAGCGCAACGGTTTTTCCGCGTCGGCGCAAATAAAAACGCCGCTGCCCTCTCCCATATATTTTTACAATCTGAGGCAGGGCAAAATTTTGTTAAATCCCATTGTCAACGTCGGCGACCGCGTACTAAAGGGTCAAAAAACAGCCGATTTTGACAGCTTTGACGCTCTGCCGATATACAGCGCGGTTTCCGGCACCGTAACGGATATATCCGAAAATATGATTTCAATAGAGAACGATTTCCTGGACGAGAGTGCGCCGCCGGCGGATTTCGGCAAGGCAATCGGGCAGCTGACAAACCGCGAAATGCTCTGGATTATACGCGAGGGCGGAATATGCGAGGCGGCAAGCGGCGTTCCGGCTCACATACTGCTTTCTCTGCAAAAAACGCCCGACCGGCTTATTGTCTGCTGTTTCGACAGCGACCCGTATGTTTCATCGCCGCAGGCGGCGGCTCTCGGCAATACGGAGCAAATTCTTGACGGACTGAATATCGCGTTGCGTATTCTGGGAATAAAAAAAGCCGCGATAGGCGTTGAGAATGACACAAGAAAGATTTTCTCGGATTTTAAATACCGCCTCAGATACAACACGGATATTGACCTGTATTCATTAAAGGCGCGCTATCCGCAGAGCCGCGCCGACAAGCTCGTCAAGGTGCTGACCGGACGCGATGTCGAAAACGCGAATTGCGCGGTTATTTCCTCAGAAACGCTCCTAAACATATCGGAGCTGTTTAGGACAAAAATGCCCGTTACGGAAAAAATCGTAACCGTTTCCGGCGATGATATACTTTTACCGAATAATTACCGTGTTCCGATAGGTATGCCGATTTCCGCGCTTTTGAGCGATGCCGGTTATACCGAGCCGCAAACCGTTATACGCGGCGGCATTATCGGCGGCGGGCAAGTCACCGACCTCGATACTCCGATTGATAATCACACAAGCGCGGTTATTGCTTTTAACAACAACGGGAACATACCGAAATACAGAAAGGAGCTTATCTGAAATCAGATAAGCTCCTGCTGTTCCAAAACCATACATAGCAGTTCATACGCACATTCGACAAAATTATTTATTTCATCGGGCGTTGTATACTCGTATTCCCTGTTGATATTGCCTTTAAATGTTTCATAGTAATCGGCGATAAATTTAATCTGAACCGTCAGCTGATTCTTCTCGTAATATGTAAGATAGTCCTTGACCTCACCCGCGTTTTTGAGTATATCAAGCGCGGGGTGCTCTCTGAGGCTTTTGAGATGCTCAGCGTCTATATCGTTCCAATCCTTCTTTATAACCTTAAGAAATTCCGGATTTTTCGCGTACTCGTCCGCGTATTTAATGCGGGTGGGCATATACATCGTTACCGACCACATTATATCCGTCAGAAGATGCGCGTAATAGCCGAGATAAAACCAATAATCATCGTTTTTTTCTCCCGTAAGATACGTGTCGTAAAAATCCTTATACCGGCAGTCGCGTTTCATTCCGCTCGGCGACCAATGCGTTACCGTAGGCGGCGGCGTAAATTCACCGAAACTGTCCTTTTCTCCGTAACCGCAGTCGGGAGCGACGCTCCCGATTACAAATTCCCTATGATGCTCTTTGTCAATCCTGTTAAGAAATAATCTTGCTACTCTTAAATGCACTCCCCACGTTGCCACAAAATACACCTCCGTTTACCACTGCTGTGACGCTAAGCTGCGTACAAGAGCGACACAATTTTCTATGTCGTTTATATTTGCCATTTCCGACGGCGAATGAATATACCGTGTCGGAATCGATATTCCGCTGGTTTTTACTCCGGCGCGCGTAAGATGAATCGCTCCCGCGTCGGTTCCGCCGTCCGTCATTATTTCAAGCTGATAGGGTATACCCTCCCGCTTTGCCGTTTCTATCATCACCGTGCGGACAAGAGAATCGCACATTATCGAGCGGTCCATTACCTTTACAGCCGCGCCCTTTCCCATCTCCACCGCCATAGTCGGCGCGGACGGGGTATCGCCCGTATCGGTAACGTCAACGGCTACCGCAATTTCGGGTTCAATATCAAACGCCGCCGTCTTTGCTCCGCGAAGTCCTACCTCCTCCTGAACGGTGAACACAAAATACAAATCGTTCGGGCTTTCCTTTATTTCACTTAATGCCTTTAATATTACCGCGCAGCCGGCTCTGTTGTCAAGCGCCTTTGATATAACATTATCGCCGCATCTTACAAATCCGCCGACAAACACCGCCGTATCTCCCACGGATATTTGTTTTTGCGCCGTCTTTTTATCCGCCGAGCCGATGTCTATATACAGCTTACTCAGCGCCGGTTTTTCCTTGAACTTATCCTCCTCGGCGCCTATAACGCCCTCGGTGCCGTTTGAAAAACGCACCCGAAGATTTACAAGATTGCGGATATTAAGTCCGCCGACAGCGGAAAAACGTATAAATCCCTTATCGTCTATATCAGTGACTATTATTCCGATTTCGTCCATATGAGCGGCGAACATAATTTTCTTTCCCCCGCCCTTTTTATGAGCCGTAAGATTACCCATCGCGTCAACATATACTTCATCGCAATATTTTTCCGATTCGGTTTTTATATACTCCCTTATCGCGGTTTCGTTTCCGGACGCGCTGTTTATCTGCGTCATATCCTTTAATATTTTCAAAGTATCCATTTATATCATATCTCCGATTCTGTTTAGAAATAGGCTTATATATTCCGTCGCGGCGGTTATATCGTTCCTTGACATTATCGATACCGGCGAGCGGGAATATCTGCAAGGAATAACGACGCCCAAGCTCACCGCGCCCCCGGTCTGCATTGCGCCCAGGTCGCCGACGGCGTTTTTTAAAGCTCTTTCGCGCACTTTGATTTTTTCCCTGCGCGCAAGCTTTATCATACGGTCGGTCAGATTCCTATCCGCTATAGCCGTTTTGTCCGAATAATTTACAACCGCGCCGTCTCCCAAAGCAGTGCCGCCGCTTTCCGTTTCACAGCCGTGCATATCGGTTGTATCGGCGGCGGAAACAGTCAGAACGGCATCAACATTCAGCCTATGCGACGCGATAAACGCGCCTCTCGCGCCGACCTCGCTCTGTGCCAAAAAGCAGGCGTAAACGTCGTAAGGATAGTTCTCTTTAAGCGCCTGTATAAGCGCGCGGCACTCGCCGCTCCTTTCAAGAGCCTTGCCCTTTACGGCGGCGCCTATCGCCTCAAATTCGGTGTCAAATGTCACGTAATCGCCCAAATTGACGTTTTTTTCCGCGTCGGCTTTATTTTTCGCGCCTATGTCTATAAACAGCTTTGACACCGGCACGACGTTTTCTCTTTCGGATTTTGTCTGAAGATGTATCGCCTTCATACCGATAACGCCTTTTATTTTGCCGCCTATATTGACGCGTTTGGATATTATTTTCCTCGGGTCGATATTTCCGACAGGCTTGAATTTAATATATCCCTTATCGGTTATGCCGCTTACGATAAATCCCGCCTCGTCCGTATTAACGGTTACGGCTATCGCCTTTGAGGAATCCGCGCCCTTTTTATACGCGATAAGATTACCCATACTGTCAATAATTATATCGTCAATATCATTTTTGATTTCAGCCGCGATTATCTCCCTCACGGCGGTTTCATTGCCGCTTACTCCGTTTGCCTCGGACAGCCTTTTCAGAAGTTCAGCCATTTTATGTCCCCCTTCTGTTCCTTTATAAATTGCTCGAGCAGCTTTGCCGTCGCTTTTACGTCAGATACGGCAAGAGTTTCCACCGATGTGTGCATATATTTGAGCGGAATTGACAACAGTGCCGTCGGTATTCCGTCGCGGGCGGTCTGTATCTCCCACGCGTCGGTACCGGTATTGCCGCCGTCAACGTCCGTGCTTACCTTGATATTATGCGCCTTAGCCGTAGCAAACAGCGCGTCTGTAAGTTTCGGGTGAAGATTGGGTCCCACAGACAAAACCGTGCCGGTGCCTACCTCAAAGGCATTGTCGCTGTTATCCGGCGTCACGCCGTGGCAGACGTCAATAGCCACCGCCATATCGGGATTTATTCCGTATGCGGTGGTTTTTCCTCCGCGGCAGCCGACCTCCTCCTGCACGGCGGCAACCGCGTACACGTCAATATTCAAGTCCGCGTCTTTTATTTTTTTCATTACGGACATTATCGCGGCGACGCTTGCCCTGTCGTCCAGGGATTTTCCGCTGAACTGCTTTTTGCCGAGCGTTCCGACGGACTGAGCGAGCGTTATGCTGTCGCCCACGGATATTATTTCCCTTACCGTTTCGGCGTCCAAGCCGGTATCCACAGCCATATCCTTTATCTTAACCGTTTTACCCTGCTCAAGAAGATACGCGGGCTTTATACCTATAACACCCCATATATCCTTTTTGCCGTGCACGGTTACCTCGGTTTGAGGAAGTGTTCTTTCGTCCACTCCGCCGACATTGGCAAAGGTAAGATAGCCATTTTCGGTTATCGAGGTTACCATAAGACCTATTTCGTCGCAATGCGCCTCTATCATAAGCCTCGGCGCGTTATAAGCGCCGCAGTGCCTTACGGCTATAACGCTGCCCAACGGGTCGATTTTCACCTCGTCGCAGTATTCGGAAAACATCTTCGCTATTTTATCCGTAAGATAATATTCATACCCCGATATGCCGCGCATATCACTTAATTTTTTTATAAGTTTTCTCATTCTATTTCAGCTCGTTTACAAGTTTTTTAAACAAATTTCCGCGTTCCTCAAAGTTTCTGAACATATCAAAGCTTGTGCTTGCCGGTGTGAGTATCACAACGTCGCCCTCTTTCGCCTTGCCTCTTGCGGTATTTACCGCGTCCTCATAGGTTTTTGCGCGGATTACCTCTATATCCTTTCCGTTTCCTGTCTTTTTTATTTCGGATTCAAGTGCCTCTTGTATTTTATCGGAGGTCGCTCCGATAAGAATAAGCACCTTTACGTGCTCCGCAAGCGAGGGACCTATATCGTCATACGGTATTCCCTTATCCTTGCCGCCGCCTATCATTATTACCTTTTCCGGAAAAACTCGGAGAGTGTTTATTGTTCTGTTTGGGCTTGAATCTATCGAGCTGTTATAATATCTCACGCCGTCAAGCGTTCTGACAAGCTCTATTCTGTGCTCCACGCCGCCAAAGGTCTTTGCCGTGTCGCGTATCACGCTGTCGTCCGCGAGGTCCTTTACCGCCGCTATAGCCGTCATATAGTTTTCAACATTGTGCATTCCCGGTATCTTTATATCATTAATATCAAGCACCGCGTCGGTGCCGCGCTTTATAACGGAGCCGTCAAGATACACGTCCGCCTTGCTTTGCCTTGAAAAATATCTGACCTCACCCTTTGCCTCCTTGCCTATACGCGCCGTAACCTCGTTATCCGCGTTTACAACAAGCACATTGTCCTCATTCTGATACAGCATAATATTTTTCTTGGCGTCTATATATTCCGCGTAATCCTTGTGCATATCGAGATGATTCGGACTTATATTTGTTATGACCGCGATTTCGGGCGATTTTCTCATCGTGTGGAGCTGGAACGAGGACAGTTCAAGAATTACCCAATCGTCCTCGGACATTTTATCGGTGTCCGTAAGCAATGGATTTCCTATGTTGCCGCCGAGCCATGTTTTATACCCCGACGCCGTCATCATTTTATGAATGAGCGTTGTTGTGGTGGTTTTTCCGTCGCTGCCGGTCACCGCGATTATATGCGACGGGCAAACGTCAAAAAACACCTCCATCTCGCTTGTTACAATACTGCCGTTAGCCTTTGCGTCAAGCAGCTCAGGCACGTCAAACCTCATTCCGGGAGTTTTAAAAATTATATCTCCCGAAAGATTTTTAAGATAGTCCGCGCCCAGGCTGAATTTCACGCCGAGCGTCTCAAGCTCGGTATAATTCGCGCCCAAATCCTCTTTTGAGCGTCTGTCGCAGGCGGTAACGTCCGCGCCGAGAGCGGACAGATATTTTATCAGCGGCAAATTTGATATTCCTATTCCTATAACCGTGACTTTTTTATTTTTCACACTGTTTTTGAACTCGTCAAGTTTAGTCATTATTCAATACCCCTTTTTCATATCATTAGAAAAAGGCAGGATATTACCCCTGCCTTATAGGTTTTAGAATTATTCGGCATCTGCGGTATCTTCTGTAGTTTCCTCAGGCTCGATTTCGATTGCCTCTTCAACCTCTACGTCCGGGTCTGTTGAATAAACAAGAGTTTCTGCCTTCTGCGGAACCTGCGGAATTTCTTCCTCAGCCTTTTCTTCCTTTTCCGGTACCGGAATAAGCGCACGTATTGAAAGGCTGATTTTCTTTTCCTCCCAGTTAAGGTCGGTAACCTTAGCCTCAACCTCTTCGCCTATTGTAAGCACGTCCTCCGGCTTGCCGATTCTTCTGTCCGCAATCTGCGAAATGTGAATAAGACCGTCTACATTCGGCATAATTTCCGCAAACGCGCCGAACGGCATCATACGTACAATCTTACATTTAACAACATCGCCGATATTTATCTTTGACTGTGCGATTGTCCACGGATTGTCCTCAATCTTCTTGAATCCGAGAGAAATCTTCTTTGTTTCCGTGTTCAAATCCTTGATGTAAACATCAAGAACATCGCCCTCTTTTACAACTTCCGATGGGTGCTTTATCTTATTCCACGAAAGCTCACTTATATGAACAAGGCCGTCTACTCCGCCGATATCAACGAATGCTCCGAATGATGTAAGCGACTTAACAGTGCCCTGATATTTCTTGCCGACTTCAACTTCCGACCAGAATTTCTCTTCTCTTTCTTTTCTTGCCGCCTCAAGGATAACTCTTACAGAACCTATGACGCGCTTTCTTCTTTCGTCAATCTCGATTATCTTATAATTTACTGTTGTTCCGACAAGGCTCTGAAGGTCCTGTACAAATCTGCCTGACGCCTGACGCGCGGGAATAAACACCTGCGAACCATCTGTAAGAGCGATAACTCCGCCCTTAACGGCCTTTATAATCTTTCCTTCCAAAGTTTCGCCCGATTCATAAGCCGCTTTGATTTTGTTCCAGCTTTCCATAGCTACCAATTTCTTTCTTGATAAAACTACTTTTCCCTCGCCGTCATTTACGCCAACAACGTAAACCTTAATTGTCTCGCCTTCTTTTACAACATCAGACGGCTTAAGTGCCGGGTCATCAGTCAGCTGATCAGCCGCTAATTGTCCGTTATACTTAAAGCCACCCAGATCAACGATGACTTCATTATTTCGAACCTCTACAACTGTTCCCTCAACAATGTCCCCGTTATTCAGAGTTTTGCTCTCATACTGTTCAAACAGCTCCGCAAAGTTCTCCTCATTTTTTAGATTTTCACTCATAGCCTTTACTACCTCCTCGATAATACCGCCCGGCGTGGACGCTCCCGCGGTAATACCTATTTTATTATATGTTTTTGTTTGAGGTAAATCCTCAAATGTTTCGATATGATAGGTTTCGGAACAACTGCGCTTTGAAATTTCATACAGCTTACGCGTGTTGGAGCTTTCACGTCCGCCAATGACAATCATCATATCCGAAATTTCGGAAAGTTCAGCTGCCTCTTTCTGCCTATCCTTCGTCGCACTACATATTGTATCAAAAACCAGGGTACTTTTGCAAGTTTTTTTTATATTTTGTACGATTTCACCAAAAAATTCTTTATTTATTGTGGTTTGTGCTACAATACAGATGTCTTTTTCGCGTAAATTTTCGTCAATTTCATAGTTTTTATCATTTATTATGATTGCGTTGCCGCAGCACCACCCGTTTATGCCTATTACCTCGGGGTGATTTTTATCTCCGACAATTACTATTTTATACCCTTTTTTGTGATGCTCCGATACGATTTTATGAATCTTGGAAACAAACGGGCAAGTCAAATCTATATATTCTCTTCCGCCCATATTTTCATACACGCTTTTTGCCACTCCGTGCGCGCGTATAACGACGGTGTAATCCTCGGGTATATCGGATACGCTGTCATATGAATACACGCCTTTGCGCTCCAAATCCTCTATCACCTGGCGGTTATGGATAAGATGTCCGAGAGTGGCGATTTTTTTGCCGTTCTCGATTTCTCTGTACACTCCGTCAACAGCTCTCTTTACGCCGTAACAAAATCCCGCCGTTTTAGCTACCTTTATCATTCCGTTATTCCTTTCGCGCCGCCCGTGTCCAAAGCTCTCACTCTGTCTAAAATACCGTCCGCTATTTCCTGTATTTTTTCCTGTTCAAGCCTTTTGCCGTAATATTCCTCAAGGGATATGGGCTTGCCGTATGTAACCGTTATTTTATGCAGCCACGCGTATTTTCCGGAAATACACACCGGAACGACCGGAACCTTTGCCCTTTGGGCGATAAGCGCTATTCCGGGCTTAGCTTTTACCTTTCTGCCGTCCTTTATACGATGTCCCTCGGGAAACATAAGCATTACCTCGCCCTCGGAGAGGATTTTGAGCGATGATTTTATAGCTCCTATATCTCCCTTGCCCCTGTGAACCGGAAACGCGCCCAATCTGCTTATCAGCGCGCCGAAAACGGGGTTTTCAAAAAGCTCCTCCTTAGCCATAAAGCGCAGCTTTCTGCCGCTGCTCAGTCCCGCCACGACAGGATCCCAGTTGCTTGTATGGTTAAACGCGACAATCGCTCCGCCCTCTTTCGGCAGATTTTCACGTCCGACAAATTTAAGTCTGAATACAAACAGCAGCGCAAACCGCACTATGGCATAGCAAATCCTATAAAACATCTTTTATAAGCTCCTTTATTTTCTCTACGGACTGCTCAAAATTAAGCTCGGTGGTGTCTACAAGAACGGCGTCATCAGCCTTTTTGAGCGGCGCTACCGCCCTGCCCGAATCATTTTTGTCCCTGTATTCCATATCCTCCTTGATTTTTTGCAAATCACATTCCGCGCCCTTTTCCTTAAGCTGTTCATATCTTCTCATTGCTCTCGATTCCGCAGACGCGGTAAGGAAAATTTTAACCTGCGCATTCGGAAGAACATAGCTGCATATATCGCGTCCGTCCATTATGACATTGGCGCTCTGCGCCATTTTGCGCTGCAATAGGACAAGCTTGTCCCTGACCTCTTGTATAACGGCGACATCCGACGCGCCCACCGAAACGTCCTCATTGCGTATGCGTCCGGAAACGTCCCTTCCGTTTAAATAAACGCGTTGACCCTCACTGGTATACCTTATGTCTATTTCGACCTCGTCAAGGCGATTTATGAGCGTCTCACGGTCATTCTTTACGTCAATGCCGTTTTCTATCGCGAAAAGCGCGACCGCTCTGTACATAGCGCCGGTGTCTATATACGTAAAGCCCAGGCTTTCCGCCGCGGCTTTTGAAACGGAGCTTTTTCCGGCACCCGCGGGTCCGTCTATTGCCACTGATATGTAATTCATAGCTTTCTCCTTATTCAGCCAAATCGGGACGCAGCACCTTCGCGCCGCGAAGATAAACGTGAGTTATGTCCTCCTTGGTTTTATCCGTGTTTATATATATCATAATGCGAATACATTTTTCAAGGCTGTTGTCTATAGCCGGCGCCGCCATATCCAAAAGAGGAACAAATGTAAGTCCCATTTCTCTTGCCGCAGCCGCGGGGAAAACCGCCGTCAAATCATTCGTTACCGTGAAAATTATCGATATTGAGTCGGCGCGTTTCAAATCGTTTTTCTCCTCAATTTCCTCGATAAGCTCCAGCGTCGCGCCGATTATCGCCTCTCTTGTGTTTTCCGACGCGGTTGTCGCGCCTCTTATCGCTCTTACTGCCATAAATATGTACTTCCTTTCATCATATGCTTATTTAATATTTAAACCGCTCTGTGACCCATTCCTATAGCCACATCGTTCAAATTCAAAAGACCTATCGCGAAAAATACGCATACACCTATATGCGAGCCGTATCTTGCGATGCCTATCTTGCCGCCGAGATTAAGTCCGACGCATTTATCTATAATCTGCTGCAATGCCTCGTGAGCCGCGCCCGCGACCGCGCCCTCCTCCGCGTGAGTGGAGCCGATTACGTTTTCGCGCTTTGCCGCCACAACGGCTCTCTCAAGTATCTTCGGCACCGCGCTGCCGAAATCGCTGCCGAAGTCTATCGCCACAGAGCGTATTCCCTGCTCGGCATTTTTGGCTTTTAAAATATTTTCTTCATCTCGAGTATCCGTAAGCGCAATCTGTATCGCCGCCTTGCAGACCTCTCTGCTGCCCACTGTCACCGTCTATCCCTCCATACTCTCCGCGGCATTCATACCGGCAAGGTAACCGGTTGAAAACGCCGCCTGCAAATTATATCCGCCGGTATAGCCGTCAAAATCTATTACCTCTCCGGCAAAATACAAGCCCTTTACGAGCTTTGATTCCATAGTTGACGGATTTATCTCGCTTACCTTTACTCCGCCCGCCGTCACAATAGCCTCCTCTACGGGTCTTACGCCGACCGCCGTAAGCGGAAAATGCTTAAGCAGCTTTACAAGAGCGGCGCGTTCCTCCCTCGTTATCTCATTTACCGCCTTATGCGCGTCTATGCCGGATAAGCTCACGATAATAGGTATAAGCGCGCTCGGAAGTAAATCGCCGAGGCTGTTTATAAGGTGTTTTTTGTTGTATTTTTCAAAATCGCGAATAATTCTCGCCGTAAGCTGTTCGTCCGTAAGCGCCGGTTTTAAGTCAATCTCGATTTTATATTTTTCACTTCCGATATTTTTCAGATATGCCGACATTGACAAAACTACGGGTCCGGAAATTCCGAAATGCGTGAACAGCATTTCTCCGAAATCGGAAAACACCTTTTTATTCTTGGCGTTAAAGGCGGTTATTATGATATTCCTCAGGGATAGTCCCATTATGTCCTTTACCCACTTTTCCTCGGTGATTACAGGTATGAGCGACGCTTTGGCGTCTATAACCGTGTGTCCCGCCTGCGACGCGAATTTATACCCGTCACCCGTTGAACCCGTTTTAGGGTATGATTTGCCGCCCGTGCAGACTATCACTCTGTCGCCCGTCAAATCACCGTGCGCTGTTTTCACTCCCTTTACCGCGCCGTCCTTTATTGTAAGTGACCTTACCGTGTCGCGGCGCAGCGTCACGTTTGTCTTTAATGCGTACTTTTTCAGGGCGTTTACCACGTCGCGCGCCTTGTCGCTTACCGGAAATACTCTGCCGCCTCTTTCAACCTTTGTCTTTACGCCGTTTTGCTCTATCAGATTAATTATATCATAATTTGTAAAGGTATACAATGCCGAATAAAGAAATTTTGAATTTCTCGGGTATTGATTTATCATATCCTCAACATCGGCGGAATTTGTGATATTGCATCTGCCCTTTCCGGTTATAAGCAGCTTTTTACCCACAATATCGTTCTTTTCAATCAATATAACCTTATCGGCTGTTTCGGCGGCTTTGCCGGCGGCTATAAGCCCCGCCGCGCCCGCACCTATCACTATAACCGTCATTGCGTCACGCTCCACGTTTCAACATTTCTGTACACCTGTCCGACAGTCGGAATTATCTCCGTCTTTATCTTCGAGCCGGACGATACATTGCCCTTTCGGTAAAACAATACGCTAAACGGCATATCGTTCAGTATAATATCGCCGTACCGCACAAAGAGTGCCTTAAGTTCCTCCTCGTCACGGGTCATTCCCATCTGCGCCGTAAGCGCGTCCAAATCCGCGTTGCTGTACGAAAAATAATTTCCGGAGGAAGATACAAGCGGCGACAAATCAAGATTCGCGCCTATTTCCACCTCGCCTATCATTAAGTCGTAGTCCTTGGCGTCCACCTTTGCCATATATTCCTCATACGGGAGCGCATTCACCTCCGTAGGGATTCCGAAATAATTAAAGCCGTCCGCTATTTTTTCAGCTATGCTCACCTTTTCCGCGCTGTCGGCATTGGTTAATATTTCAAGGCTCAGCGTCTGCCTTTCGCCGTTTACCGTCCTTACATATTTTCCGTCGATATTTACTCCCCAACCGTCATTGCCGAGAAATTGCAATGCCAAAAGCTCGTCGGCTTTGAATTTTGTGTTTGTGTCGTAATAATACAAGGACGAAGGATTTATCGGCAAATCGCTCGCCTCTCCTCTTGAATAAATGGTTGAATTAACTATGCTGTCCTTGTCTATAAGCTCTGCGAGTCCCTTTCTGGTATTGGCTCCAGACAGGATTTTATTTTGCAAATTATATCCCACGAATGTCATTTTATTGGTGAGATATTCGTTATTCTTGGCGCTGCCCCTCGGTGTATATTCCAAAAGGTCAACCGTGTTATCCGTTATCAGGTCAATTTCACTCGCCTCAAACATCGACTCGTATTTCTGCAAATCCGGCGCGGTATACACATACAGATTATCTATATCCGCTCTGCCGTTATGGTAATTTTCAAACGCCGCAAAGGATAATTTTCCGGTGCTGAGCTGCGTTTCGTACTTGAACGCACCCGTTCCCACGGGAATATAATTCGCGTCCAAATCCATATCCGTTTGATACCGGACTATAGGGAACGTAAGCAGAGAAACAAAGCTCGGTACGGCGCGCTTAAGGTCAATCCTTACGGAATAATCGCCGGTTGCTGTGTAATCCTCTACGTCCGACAAGACGCCGGTATAGGTCGTTTTGCCCGCGAGTATCTGCTTGAACGTGTATGCCACGTCATACGCGGTAAAGCTCGAGCCGTCCTGCCATAATATATTATTTTTTAAATTTATATCTATGGTTCTGCCGTCCGCGGAAATCGTATAGCTTTCGGCAAGTATCGGATACGGCTGCATTATCTCGTTTATATCAAAAAGCGGCTCGTATACAAACTGCATACATTCCTTGACCGTTTCCGACTCGGTTAGGAGCGGATTAAACGTGTCAAAATCAAGTATTCCCACGCTTATGCTGTTTGATATTTCCACGGTATTGTTATTTTCAACTATGGTTCCGCCGCCCTGTGTTTCCTCCAAAGACAGCTTTTCCTTTATTATGTCAACAGCGTCGCAGCCTGCCAGCGATATTATAAGGCAGATTGCCGCGGCGGCTGAAATTATCCTTTTTATCCTGTTCATTATTTATCTCCAAATCTATATAAGCTCGATGAACGCACCGAGATTGCCTCTTTTTCCGTTGGTTTTTCTGTGCGAAAACAGCAAATCGCTTTCGCAGTATGTGCATATGCCGCAGTTGTCTATATTTTCGCGCAAAATTCCGCTTTCGATAAATTGCTTTTCTATCGCCCTTTGCATATTCACATGATATTTTTCGCCGTATTTTACGGCTGTATCGGCGCCGAATTCGCGGATAAATATTTCGGCGACCTCATCGCCCACCTCAAAATGACACTCCTGTATTGACGGTCCTATAGCCGTCAGAATATCCTCCGCTTTGCTGCCGTAATCCTTTTTCATTTTTTCGACGGTTTTCTGTCCTATTCGCTTTACCGTGCCCTTCCAGCCGGAATGTGCCAGCGCGGCAATGCCCTGTTTTTTATCGAGGAAAAACAGCGGCACGCAGTCGGCGAACAGCGTAATCAGGGGAATACCCTTTTTATCCGTTATAAGCGCGTCAACGCTCTCAAATTTGTTTTCTCTTACAATGCCGTTGCCCGCGTCCGCCTCGGTTACAGTGTGTATAACGTCCTCGTGAACCTGCTTTGAAAGCACCATTCGATCTCTGTCCATACCGAGCGTATCGGCTATTATTCTGTAATTCTCCAAAACATTTTCGCGGCTGTCGTCACAATGAAAGCGCAAATTCATACTCGAATAGCAGCCCTTGCTGACGCCGCCCTCTCTCGTGGAAAAGCCGTGCCTTACAAGTCCGGTTTCCTCAAAGGACGTGATTGTGTAATATGAAACTCCGTTTTTTCTGTTCAGCTTAAACACTATTCGTCCCTCCGAAAATAATCATACACGCTTTGGGCGGATTTTATATCCATTCCTTTGACATTCGCAAGCTCGTCAACACCCGCCTCTTTTATTTTATCAATAGTTTTGAAAGTAGTCAATAGGGCTTTGCGTCTTTTTTCTCCTATTCCGCTTATTTTATCCAATTCGGATTCGATTTTTCCGTGTAATTGTCTGTGATATGTTATCGCCGCGTTATGAACCTCGTCCTGAATAAGCGTCACAAGCTTGAAAACGGGACTTGTCGGACTGATTTCTATTTCTCCGTTCTTTGATATAAGTCCTCTTGTTCTGTGCCTGTCGTCCTTGACCATTCCGAACACGGGTATATCCGTTTCAATCATTTCCAAAAGCTCGCTTATGACATTAAGATGTCCCTTGCCGCCGTCAAGCAGTATAAGGTCCGGAAGAGGAAGAAACTTCGCGTCGCGGCGGAGCAGCTTGCCCTGCCTTATCTCGTCCTCCTCCTCAAGCGCGTGACGAAAACGGCGGTATATCACCTCGCGCATTGACGCGTAATCGTCAGCGCCCTCAAAGGATTTTATCTTAAACCGTCTGTATTTGCGCTTTGCTTTTTTACCGTTTTCAAACACCGCCATCGCGCCGACATTATCCTCGCCTTGAATATTGGAAATATCGTAAGCCTCTATCCTGTTCGGTCTTTTTTCAAGTCCCATAAGCTGCTGCATAGCGTCAAGCAGAGTGTTCTTTTCGCGCTCCTTCATCACCTTGATTTTGTAATTGCCGAGCGCTATATCTGCGTTTTTCTTTACCATCTCCACAAGCTTAAGCTTTTCGCCGCGTTTGGGATTGGATATTATTACCTTTTTCTTTTTCCTGCCGCGCAGCCATTCGGTAATTGCCTCGCGGTCGTCTATTTCGTATTCGGTCAGAATTTCTCCCGGAATATACTCGCTGCCGCGGTAAAACTGCTTTACAAAGTCCGTGAGAATTTCCTCGTTTGCGCAGTATTGGGTGTTGTCTATCTTATAGCTTTCGCGTCCTATAACCTTGCCGTTTCTTATGAAAAATACCTCGCAGAACGCTATGCCCTCTTCTCTCGCAAGCGCGATAACGTCCTTATCGTCCTGCTTTTCGGTATTGATAATCTTTTGATGCTCCTCTATTTCACGTATGGCGCGTATTTTATCCCTTAAATCCGCCGCCTTTTCGTAGAGCATATCCTTTGACGCCGCCGTCATTTGCTCTGTGAGGTCGGCTATAAGCTCCTTGTGGTTGCCGTCAAGAAACCTGCATATATCAAAAAAAACCTGCCTGTATTCCTCTTTCGTAACGCGTCCGGTACAAGGCGCGAAACAGTTGTTTATATGATAATTGAGGCAAGGTCTGCCTTTTCTGATGTCCTCCGGAAATTTTCTGCGGCAAAGAGGCGGCTTAAACAGCTTTTGCACAAGCTCCAGCGTGTTTTTAAGCGTAATTCCCGAAACATATGGACCGTAATACTTCGCGCCGTCCTTTTGCAGCTTTCTGACCTTTAAAACCCTCGGATAAGGCTCGTTTATCGTCACCTTGATATACGGATAGTGCTTATCGTCCTTTAAAAGTATATTATATTTCGGTCTGTGCTTTTTTATGAGATTGCACTCAAGCGCCAAAGCCTCGGTTTCGGAGTCGGTGACAATATATTCAAAATAAGCCACGTTCGACACCATCGCAAGCACCTTTGGCGTGTGGTTCGCATTCTTTTGGAAATACTGCCTCACGCGGTTTTTAAGTATTTTCGCTTTCCCGACGTATATTATATTGTCGTCGCTGTCGTGCATTATATACACGCCCGGCTCCTCGGGAAGATTTTTCAGCTCAAGCTCAAAATCAAACATATTGCCGCCTCCTTTCTTTAGATAAAAATAACTCCACATTACACATTACAAATGAAATGCAGAGTTATTTATTCAACAAATTATTAAAATTTATTCGGAAAAATTGGACTCAATAAGCTCAACCAAAGTGCTTACCGCCTCTTCCTCGTCGCTGCCGTCGGCAACTATAGATATTGTGGTTCCCTTAACAATACCCAAAGATAAAACACCCAAAAGACTCTTTGCGTTTACTCGTCTTTCGTCTTTTTCAACCCAAATGCTCGACTTAAACTCGTTAGCTCTTTGAATGAAAAACGTTGCAGGTCTTGCGTGCAAACCTACTGAATTTTGAACTGCCACTTCACTTGAAACCATGAATTGTGCCCCCTGTCTTTATTACATCTTTCTAAAACCAAATGAATTATTAATCTTGTAATAAGAATACTAAAAATTTCGTCCCGCGTCAATGCTTTTTTTAATTTTGAGATAAATTTTAGTTAATATTAACTTATAGCAATATTCTTTCAAACAATTTTTTGTTGATTTATACACTTGATTATTCTTTTGTTTCCTCTACAGACGCATCGTTATCTTCGTCGTCCTCCGATACAATGGTTTCGTGCATTTGTCCCTTTGAGAGCAGCTCGCGCACCTGTCTTTCTATTTCGGCGGTGAATTCCTTATTCTCAACCATATATTTTCTTACGTTGTCGCGTCCCTGACCTATCTTCTCGCCGTTATAGCTGAACCACGCGCCGGATTTCTTTATTATTTCGCTTTCAACCGCGTAATCGAGGATATTGCCCTCCTTGGAAATTCCCTCGCCGTACATGATATCGAATTCGGCGGTCTTGAACGGCGGAGCAACCTTGTTCTTTACAACCTTGACCCTGGTCTTGTTGCCGACAATTTCAGTGCCGTTCTTTATAACGTCGGAGCGTCTTACGTCAAGTCTTACAGACGCGAAGAATTTCAGAGCGCGTCCGCCCGGCGTGGTTTCCGGATTGCCGTACATAACGCCCACCTTTTCTCTGAGCTGATTGATGAAAATGACAACCGTGCCGGAGCGCGAAATAATCGCCGTCAGCTTTCTAAGCGCCTGCGACATCAATCTTGCCAAAAGACCGACGTGCGCGTCGCCCATTTCGCCCTCTATCTCAGCCTTGGGAACAAGCGCCGCAA